>NZ_CP097263.1:8567500-9182062 GCF_028622115.1 Kutzneria chonburiensis | reverse complement strand
CGACCCCACCATCGGCGCTGACAGCGCCAACACCGCCACCAACCTCAGCCTGATCAACAACAAGAAGGCCGGCACCAACCCCGCCACCCTCACCGGCGCTGCCGCCTGGGCAGCCGACAACACCTTCAGCGAAGTACTCAACCTCGACGGCACTACCAGCGCCGCCGCCACCGCCGGCCAGGTCCTCACCACCACCGGCAGCTTCACCGTCTCCGCCTGGGCAAAACTCTCGGCCACCAGCCACGCCGCCGACATCGTCAGCCAGGACGGCACCCAGCAGTCCGGCTTCGAACTCCAGTACGACACGAGTTCCAACCGGTGGTCGCTCACGATGCCGACCACCGATGGGTCGTTGGTCCGTGCTACCTCCAACACAGCACCGACCACCGGTTCCTGGGCCCACCTCGTCGGCGTGTACAACGCGTCAACTCACGCAATGTCGTTGTACGTCAATGGACAACAGCAAACCAGCCAGCCCACCAACACCAACCCCGTCGGCACCACGGGAGCACTGGCCATCGGTCGGGGACAGACCAGTGGCATCGCCGCCAACTACTTCCCCGGCAGCCTCAGCACCACCCAGGTCTGGGACTACGCCCTAACCCCGATCCAGATTTCCGCTCTGTACAAACGAATCGGCTGATACGCGTAGAGGTCTCCCTGGCGTCAACTTCGCCAGGGAGACACCACCCAATCCACAACTCAACCGGCGCGGACAGGGCAACGCCATCGCAGGTAAGCCGGCTGAGTACGCCAAGGCGAACTCGGTCGGCGCTGTACACCGGCCGCGAACAGTCCGCGTCGCGTCACCGCATCATCGGCGAGGAACGCGGCCACGCGAGCAGTCGGCGCTGCCTGCGCTCGAATTCATTCCGCGCGGCGATGTCCGGGTTTCGATCCTCGCCGGCCGTGAGCGGTCGGCGCTGACCGCGATCCGAGCACCAAACGACGTTCGGGCCGGCTTTGCGATCCTCACCGGTGCCGGCGGGCCCGTGCTGCTGGATTCGCTGATGACGACCTACAGCGGGTCTCTGCGATCCTCACCGGCTGCGGTCGGCCGGTGCTGCCGCGAAAAACCACAGTTTCCTGCGCGACGAACGTGTTGCGATCCTCACCGGCCTCGGAGGGCCGGTGCTGCCGTCTACGGGAGTAGGGCACTCCTGTCCTCCTCGGTTGCGATCCTCGCCGGCCACGGGCGGTCGGCGCTGGCTCAACGAACGCGTGTACCACCCGGAAGCCGGGGGTTGCGATCCTCGCCGGCCGCGGGCGGTCGGCGCTGGACGCACGTCACCACGATTCCCTGCTCGCGCAGGGATGTTGCGATCCTCGCCGGCCGCGGGCGGTCGGCGCTGGCCTGCGCCACCAGGCCATATCTCAAAACGACGGCGCAGCGCGCCGCTATGATCTCAACCTATGAGATGACACGCCAGGCCCAGGTTCGGAACCTCCCGGCGTGTCGACCGACGCTACAGGTTCCGAAGAGCGTCGCGATCGGCTGCCTTCTCCGCGCCGATGCCGAGGTGCTTTCGGACCGTCTCGGCGGAGACAGGCCGGCCATGATGAGCCCAGTGGCGCTGGTTGAGTTGTACGACCTCGTCGAGCTGATCCTGATCGACGCGTGCCGGCGTGTCTTGCTGGAATTCGACATCCCCGACCGGACCGGCCACCTCACCGACCAACGGAGCGGTATCTGGACCCGACGTCAGCGCAGCTACCGTGGCATATGCCTCGTCGAGGAAGACGCCGCTCCGCAGCATCCAGACAAGATCAGCAGGAACGCACCGCGCCCAAGGACGCCCGTACCGCACTCGCAACTGGGCGACGGCACGCCGGAGTGTCAGCTCGGCGTCGAGCGCGGCGTGATAGCTGGTGACCTGCCAGAGAGTCATGCGCCGCCACAAGAGCCAGGTCCGCGACGGCGACAACAGCCAACGAAAAGTCGGAATCGGATCCAAGGAATTGGACCTGGCGACACCCAGCCGCCGAAGCAATGCCGCCCGGCCGGCCTCCACCATCGCCAGCAACATCACCGGCGCCGCCGCGTGCAGACCAACCGCGACCAAATCCGGCCACCCGGCGACCGCGTTGGCCACAACCGTGCCCACCGTCAGCACGCGAGACAGCTGGCGCAGCCAACCCAACGGCTGCGCAGTCCAGGCGAGCAGTAGGTCGAGCACGACGGCACCGATCAGACCGCCGTCGATGCCCACAGGCACCAGGAACGGGAGCGGTAGCCCTCTTTGGTCAGCCTGCTCACGAATCGTCTCGTACGACCCGGCAGCGCCGTAACAAGCGAGCGCCAAGCCCAGGACAATAGCGAACACAATCACAACGATCTGACAGCGGCTGAGCCGTTGAGTCCGGTCCGGCACGTTCATCGCGTCGACCTCGGTCCAGAGCGACGCAGCAAGGCAACGGAACGCGTCAACCGCCCCATCGCTCGGGAAGCCTGACCGTCGATTCGGAGGGCGAAACGCCCTGACCCACGGTCCCCGGCAAAGGCCAGATGCGAGCCCGAGGGGAGCCCGAGCGTCATGACCCCGGGCGACACAGCGCGGCAGTGGGCGACAGCACGACTCCGACCGAAGTAGATCGGACGTGCCGTTTCGGTACGAGGCGACATCACGCATCACCCTGCGGCAGGCCGAGATCGTGACTCTTAATCAGCGGGTTCGGGGTTCGAGTCCCTGGCGCCGCACTTCCCACACCCAGATCGACCTTCGCGTCGGCCTGGGTGTTTTTATTTCCACGCCGTCCATTGTGGACTTCCGAAACGGCCGTGCCTTGGTCGCGACGTTGCGGCCCACATCTAGCGGGTGGCCGGGCGGAGTGCGAACGCGCCCGCCGCGACGAGCAGCACGAGCAATGACGGAATGCCCAAAGCCTGTGGCAGGCCGACGATCGTGCTGGCGCCGCCGATGAGGATCGGCCCGATCAGGAAACCCGCGTAGCCCATGCTGACCACCTGGGACAGGGCCTGGCCGGCGCGGGCGGGATCACGGTTGCCGGCGGCCGAATACACCTGCGGCGCGATGCACGACATGCCCGCGCCGAGGCAGCCGAAGCCGATGACGGCCGCGATCGGCTGGTTGACCAGCAGCGCCGCGGTCAGGCCGACCGAGGCCACGATGCCGCTGATCCGCACCAGCAGCACCGGCCCCAACGCGGCGACCAGACGATCGCCGACCAGCCGCCCGGCCGTCATCGTGATCGAGAACGCCGCGAACGCCGACGCCGCGAAACCGGCTGTGGTGTGCAGGTTGTCCCGCAGGTACACGGCGCTCCAGTCGGCGGCGGTGCCCTCACCCACCAGCGCGAACATCGCCAGCACGCCGAGCAGCAGCAGGTCGTGGCGCTGCCGGAAACCCTGGCGGGGCTGGATTTGCGGCCGCTCTGCCGGAATCCGCGCACTCGCCGGCAGCGCCCACAACGTCGCCCACACCGCCAACGCCATCACCAGCGCGGCGGTCGCGAGGAACGTCGTGCCGGCGCTCAGGTCGGCCTGCGCGAACAAGCCGCCGATGCCGGCCCCGAGAAAACCGCCGATGCTGTACACGGCGTGGAACGACGACATGATCGGCCGGCCCGACGTGCGCTGCACCTCGATCGCGTTGGCGTTCATGGCAATGTTCAGCGTGCCGTGGACCGCGCCGAACAACAGCAACGCCACCACGAGTGTCGGCAGGCTCGGCACGAACGCCGGTGGGATCAGCAGCAGTCCTTCCAGGACCGCCGTCGGCACCATGACCCTGGTGCTGCCGAACCGATCCACGAGCCGGCCCAGCACCACCATGCCCAGGATCGCGCCGACCGCGAAGGCCAGCAGCGCGATGCTCAGGCTGCCGTCGCTCAGCCCCAGACCGGCTTTGACGGCCGGGATGCGGCTGGTCCACGTGCCCAGTGCCGTGCCGAACAACAGAAACAGCAGGGAGGTGGCCACTCGCGCACGCAGCACCACCGCCCGGCGCTCGA
This sequence comes from Kutzneria chonburiensis, assembly GCF_028622115.1. Classification (NCBI taxonomy): domain Bacteria; kingdom Bacillati; phylum Actinomycetota; class Actinomycetes; order Pseudonocardiales; family Pseudonocardiaceae; genus Kutzneria; species Kutzneria chonburiensis. The sequence goes on along the minus strand of NZ_CP097263.1, from coordinate 9,178,090 downwards.
CATTGACCATGCCCTCCCCCAGCTGATGGCGTCACCGGCAGCTTAGCCGAGGTGGCCGTTTTCGCCGTAATGGGCTTTACACTTTAGGCCATGTCGACTAGTGTCGGTTCGATGGGCGACCATATCCCGGAGTCGGCGGCCGCGGTCGTGGAGCTGCTCAACTCGCGGCCCCATGCCACGCCGGTGCTGCCGGACACGCTGGCCGACCTCGAGTCGGCGCGGCCGGTGATCGAGCGGTTCGGCGACGTCCGCTACGAGGCGGCGTCGGCGCGCACGCTGGCCCGGATCCGTGAGCTTCGAGCGGACCTGCTCGACACGGTGATCGCCGAGGACACCGACGCGGCGTGGACGCGGTTCACCGAGCAGGTGGCCTCGGTGCGGTTTCGACAGGTGTTCGCCGGCCCGGACACGGTGACGCTCGAGCAGGAGTCGGGCAGCTCGATCATCGGCGGGATCGTGCTGGCGGTGCGCGAGTTGGTCGCCAGCAACACGTGGGGCCGGATCCGCGTCTGCGCCAACGAGGAATGCGCGCACGCGTTCTACGACACGACCCGCAGCCGCACCCAGCGGTGGCACTCCTACGAGGTGTGCGGCAACCGCAGCAATGTGGCCGCCTACCGTGCCCGAAAGGGTGCACCGAAGCCCTGACTCAGGCCCGTGGTGTCCACTCGTCCGTGAGCAGGCCGAGGATGGCTTCGTCCGCGTATTCGCCGTACACCCAGGCCGAGCGCCGCAGCGTTCCCTCGCGCGTGAACCCGGCGCCGGCTGCCGCCGCGAGCATCGCGGCGTTGTCCGTGAGAGTCTCGAGCTGGAGGCGCTGAAGTCCGCGCACGGCGAATCCGTACTCGCACAGCACGCGCAGGACGTCGACACTGAGCCCGCGGCCGCGGAACGCCGGCCGCAGCGCCATCCCGATGTGCGCCATGCGGTTGTGGGTGTCGATGCCCCAGAGCAGGGCCTCGCCGGCCAGCTCCTGCGACTCCAGCTCGACCACGGAGAAGCACGCCGCCTCGTCCGACGGCCCGGTCACGACGAACGGCGACTGGTCCGAACCCGGCGGGATCGGCCGCCACGGACGGGTGTCGGCGCGCGACCGGGTGGCCACGTCGTCGTACAGCTCGGAGTGGAGCACGGGGACATCGCTCTCCTGCCGGGCCCGCAGCCCGATCTTCTTGCCACGTATCACCAGGCATGACTATCCGAGGGGTGACAGCCGGGCAACCGCGTTTCGACGGGCCGGCGGGGTTCCGGGCGCTGACTTCCGGGGCCCCCGCGGGTTCCGGGCTCCGACTTCCGGGGCCGGAGTTCCGACCCCGGCGGCGGGGTTCCGGACTCCGAGCACCCGGGGCTGGAGTTCCGTGCGCCGACCCCGGGAGCCGAGTTCCGGACGCCGACCCCGGGCCAGAGTTCCGGACGCCGACCCTCGGGACCGGAGTTCCGGCCGCCGACTTCCGGGCCGGCGGGATTCCGGACTCCGACTTCCGGGGCCGGAGTTCCGACCCCGGCGGCGGGGTTCCGGACGCCACTCTCGGCAGGCCGGTGGGTTTCCCGGCGGCCCGGCCTGCGCCGGGCGACCCCATTCGGGCCACCCGGCGCTTGAAAATGACCGGTCGTCTCACTCCGTCGAAAAAAATTAGTCGAAGGTGAAGAGCACCTTGCCGACACGCTCCGGCGAAGCGTTGCGGGCGAAGGCATCCGCGAACTGGTCGAGTGGGAACGTGGAGTCGACCGGCACCGCGATCGCGCCGCTGCGCACCAGTTCGGCCAGCTCGCCGAGCACCTGTTCGACCTCCTCCGCGGACGCGCTGAGCAGCCACGCCCCGACCCACACGCCGTGGTGCGAGACGTTCCGGAACACCACGTCGCCCAAGGGAAGCACCGGCGCCGTCCCGGTTACCGACGAGTAGCTGAGCACCGCGCCGCCGTTCTCCAGCGCCCCGGCCAGCACACCGACGGTCTCCGTCGCGGCACCGTCCAGCACCAGCCGCAACCGCTTGTCTCCCAACACTTCCGCGATCTGCGCCGTGAGGTCGTCGCCCTCGATCAGCACGGCATCGGCACCCAGCTCACGTGCCGCCGCCGCGGCCGCCGCGCTGCGGACCACGCTCAGCGTCTTCACGCCGGCCGCCTTGTTCAGTGCCACCACGCTCGCCGCCACTGCCGAGTTGCCCAGGTTCTGCCCGACCCAGTCGCCCGGCTTAAGGTCCGCGTGACGCTTCAGCATCAGGTACGCCGTCGCCGGGTTGATCACCAACATCGCCAGCTGCTTGGCGTCGACGCCTTCCGGCGCGACGACCACGTCCGCCGCGCGCACCACGATCTCGTGGCCCCACGTGCCGCCATATGGTGAGCGCAGCACCACTCGGCGGCCGACCAGTTCTCGCTGCACTGCCGCGCCCGCCGCCGTCACCCGCCCGACTCCCTCCGAGCCGAGCCGCTGCGGCAGCGTCGGCTGGATCGGGTACCAGCCGTTGGCGAACAGCGTGTCCACCGGGTTGATCGGCGCCGCCTCCATCCGGACCAGCACCTCGTCCGGGCCGACCGCGAGGTCGGGATCCTTGTCCAGGCGGGCGTTCGCCGCGTAGTCGCCGATCCCGGCCAGCACCAGCTGAGCCATCGTTGTCTCCCAAGGTCCGTAATGGTCTATCCCTGAACTCCGATTACCGACTCTAGGCGCGGCCGCGCCGCCTGTAAAGGTCTATATCGGATAGCCGCTGTCACAGCGGGCCGCTAGGGTGGCGGCATGGCATCCGCTCCGTTCGCCACCGTGCGAACAACGGCCGCCCGGGGACTTGTCAGCCTGTACGGCGACCAGGTCGACGTCTTCGACAACTCGGCACTGCAGGGTGAGCCCGGGGCGCTGGTCACCGGCAATGGCCTCGAGCTGTGCCTACGCGGTTCAGCTCAGTACGCCGAGGTCACCGTCACCTGCACCACCGACGGCACCGGGACAGGTGAGCCGACCGGCACGCGGACACTGGACCTGCCGACCGGCAGCATCGTCGTGGCCAACGGCGACGCCGCCGCGTTTGGGCCGTTTCCCGTGCCGGCCGGCGGCGGGCTCTACCGCGTCGACGTCTACAACGTTGACTGCCGCGACGACTACCTCGCCGTGTTCACCAGGCTCGGCGACTCGCCCGACAAGGATGAGGACGACTGAGCACAGCGGACCGGGCCATCGCCCACGTCACATCACTCGCGACGGGCGAGCCGGCGGATCCGTCGTTGCGGGTGACGCTGCACTTTCACCCCGATCGGCTCGTGGCCGGCCTGCCGATCCTGGAGCTGATGGCCCGTGACGGCGTCTACCGGTCGCAGTTCGAGACCGGGACCAGCAACGGGGGCCTGACCGCGCATCCCGGCGGCGACCGCCGGCGGTGGGAGAGCCGGATCTTCGCCGGGACGTACGACGACGGACCGGCGACGGACCGGCCGAAGTACGGATCGCTCAACTTTCGTCGCCGCCGGGTCGGCGGCTCATCGCGCTTCGGGTCGGCCCACCTCCGCCTGGCCGATCACACGCTGGCCGGCACCACGTTCTGCTACCCGGACAGCGTGTTCGAGCCACGACACTTCGGCGTGGCATCGACGCTGTCGACGCTGATCGCACTGGCCGAGGCGGATGACAAGGATCCGCTCGACGACTACATCGAAGCCCACGTGCACGGTGTGGTCGACCTCCGCCGTGATGTCGAAGCGCTGGTCCTCGATCCGTGCTACGAGGGCACCTCGACCGAATCCGCGGCCCGACGGCTGGGTTGCCCCATCGAATGGCATGACGGGTTCAGCCTGCCCACGGCCGAGCTGCGCCGGCACCCTGAGTACCGCGGGCCCGAGTTCGTACGTCTCGGCGTGTCGCTGGCTCGCGATGGCCGCCTCGATCCCCGCATCATCGGCGATGCGTCGCGCACCGGCCTCCACGACGAGCAGGCCCTCAAACGGGTCTGGCACTACGTGGCCAGATTCGGCACACCGGAGCTGGGGGCATAAATGGCGAGGGTGGTTCCGATTTGGGGGATCGGAACCACCCTCGAGGGGCGCCGTATCACGCTCCAACAGTTACGGTAGGCCGGTCAGAAACGCCGGACAACACAGGGCGTCCAATTGGGCAGCTGCCGCTGCACGGACCATCACGGTTAGCACGAAATCCGGGAACGTCAACCTCAAATCCCGCCATCGACCCCACTTTTTGCGACGTGCCAAACCCGGCCGACAGGCGTTCAGGCAGGCATGACTACACCAAAAGCCGATTCAAAGAATCGGCACATATCGTGTCGCCATGACCATTCATAATTCTTCACTGCCGCCGTTGCTGTCCGATGACGTCGAATCCCTCGCGGTGGCCGGTTCTGTGCTCCTGCCCGGCACGGCCGGATACGACGAGGAACGCACCGTCTTCAACCTGAACCACGAGCTGGCGCCGGCGTTGATCGTGGTGGCGGAGAACGCGGCGGACGTCCAGGCGGCGGTCGCCTTCGCGGCGGCGCGCGGCCGCCCGGTCCTGGTGAAGACCACGGGCCACCAGATGGTCGATCCGGCCCGCGACGCCGTCGTGATCGCCACGCACCGGCTGAACGACGTGATCATCGACGTGGAGCGACGGACGGCCCGGGTCGGCGCCGGCGCGCTGTGGTCCGAGGTCATCGCTGCCGCGGCCAAGGACGGCCTGGCCCCGCTGAACGGCTCGAACCCCACGGTCGGCGTCTCCGGCTACACCCTCGGCGGCGGCCTCAGCCCGACCCTCGGCCGATCCCACGGTTATGCCGCCGACCACGTGCGCTCGCTCGACGTGGTGACCGCGGACGGCCGACTTCGGCATGTCGACGCCGGGTCCGAACCCGAGCTGTTCTGGGCACTCCGCGGCGGCAAAGGCAATTTCGGCGTGGTGACCGCGCTGGAATTCAGCGTGTTCCCGGTGTCACGCATCTACGGCGGCGGACTCTATTTTCCCGGCGAACGGATGGCCGACGTGCTGCGGGCGTGGACCGCCTGGCTCCCGGACATCCCGGAGACCATGATCTCGTCGTTCGCCGCCCTGCGCCTGCCGCCGCTTCCCGAACTCCCGGAACCGTTGCGCGGCATCTTCTCCGTGACGTTGCGGTTCGCCTACAACGGCACCGCCGCCGACGGCGAGCGGATGATCGCGCCACTGCGGGCGATAGCGCCGACAATCATGGACACCGTGCGGGACATGCCGTACACCGAGGTCGCGTCGATCCACGACGAGCCGACCGAGCCGCTGCCCTATTACGAACGGGGAATCATGCTGCGGGAGTTCCCGGAAAGCGCGCAGGACAAGCTGATCCAGCTCGTCGGCCCCGAATCCGACACCACCATGTGGATCGCCGAGCTGCGCGCCCTCGGCGGGGCGTGGGACCGCGAACCCGCCGTGCCCAACGCCGTCGCGACCCGGGGCCTGCCGTACAGCCTGTTGGGCGTCGAGGTCGGTCCGCGGCCCGAGCAGGCCCGGCTCCGGAAGTCCATCGCCGCGCTGCTCGACGGCATGGCCCCTTGGCAGGGCGACCGTCGGCTGGTGAACAACCTCGCCCCCGAGGAGGCCGGCGACGCCGCCGCGGTCTACGGCCCCGAGCGCTACGCGCGCCTCGCGGCCGTGAAGAAGAGCTACGACCCGACGAACATGTTCCGGATCAACCACAACGTGGCGCCGGCCGTCTGAGCTGGGGCAGCGGCAGGGCTGGGCGTCCGGTCCGTGAGGGAAACCCCTGGTGTGCGGCGAACGGCGGTCGCGAAGTGCATCTGGGCCGCACAAGGGTGGGAGGGTGCGCGGGGAAGGCGAGCCCTCGACCGACGGACCGCCGGGGAGTGCCGGGATGCGAGTGTTGCTGTCCACGATTGGAGGTCGTGGCGAGGTGCAGCCGCTGCTGGCGCTCGGGGTGCGGCTGAGGGGCATGGGCCGGCAGGTGAGGGTGTGCGCCCCGCCGGACTTCCACGGCCTGGCGGCGGAGCACGGACTGGGGTTCACCGCGATCAGCCGAGAGCCGCGCGACGGAGCCTGCTGGCCGATGGAAGACCTGGTCCCAACGCTGCTGGCAGAGCAGTTCACGGCGCTGGAGGAAGCGGCGAAGGGCTGCGACGCGATCGTGGCGGCTAACCAAGGGCAGGTGGCGGCGCGCACGGTGGCGGAGAGCCACGGGGCGAGGTATCTGCACGTGGCGAGGAGCCCGATCAGCCTGCCGTCACGGCATCACGCGCCGCAGGGCCGGCAAGAGCCGGGCGAGAACCAAGCGTGGTGGCAGCGGGCGGCCGAGCAACGGAACACGGTGTGGCGCAAGGCGTTGAACGAGCTCCGGGCCGAGCTGGGCCTGCGGCCGGTGGACGACATCACACGCCACGTGCTGACCGACCGTCCGCTGCTGGCGGCGGATCCGGTGCTGGCGCCCTGGCCGGGAGCGGGCTTGGACGTCCGGCAGACGGGTGCCTGGGTGCTGCCGGACCGACGGCCACTTCCGCCCGAGACAAGGGAATTCCTAGCGGCGGGCGAGCCGCCGGTCTACATCGGACTCAACGGCGCGACACCGCCGAAGAACCGCAGGGTGATCACGCCGCCGGTCGACGGGGCGAACACGGTCGACAACGGCAACCGCCAGGCGCTGTTCTCCCGCATGGCGGTGGTGGTGCACCACGGCGAGCCCGGCACCACGACCACGGCGGCGCGCGCGGGCGTGCCGCAGGTGGTGGTTCCCCGTACCGACGACCAGTTCTACTTCGCGCAGCGCGTGCAGCGACTCGGGATCGGCGTAGCCGACCCCGAGTCGCTGACCGACGCGATCGACCACGCCCTCACGCCGGACGTGACGGCGCGGGCCCGCGCGCTCGCCGCGCGCATGCGGTCGGACGGCACCTCCATCGCCGCCCTCTACATCCGCTAAGGGGACACACCGGCGGCGATCAGACGGGCGGTCGCGCGCCGTACGCCCCACGACGCGCCGAGCGCGGTGAACTGCCGGACGGCGCGGCCATGGGTGTCCAGGGCGTCCTCACGCAGTCCGGCCTCGGCCAACAGCACGGCGGCGTCCTCCAGAGCCAGGGCGGCCTCGACGGTGCGCCCCACGCCCTCGTAGTGCTCGGCGGCAGCCAACGCGGCGGTGGGGTCGCGGTCGATGAGCGCACGGCAGCGTGAGGCGGCCACCGTGGCACGCGCGGGCACGGTCTCCCGCCGCGCCTCCATCTCGCAGACCTCCAGTGCCCGACGGGCGATGTGCTGCTTGCCGGCCTGCAAGGCGATGCGCACGGCGTCGGGCAACCACTGGTGCCGCAGCATCATCGGCGCGTACCGCTCGTCGAGCACGTGCGTGAGGGCGATGAGCGCGGCGTCGTGCTCACCGTCGCGTTCGGCGGCGAGCGCCTCGGCCATGATGAGGAAGTCGCAGTTCTCCCGGTCCGCGGAGGTCAGCAGCGGCAGCTCGTCGGCCGCGGCGAGGTGTGCGGTGACCACGTCGCCCTCGTCACGCAGCACGGCGATCAACGCGGCGACACCGTGCAGCAGCAACACCATGGGGCCGCTCTCCCGCAGCCCGTGGAACGCCATGTCCAGACCGCGGGCGTCCACGACGGCGGCGAGCGTGCGCATGGCCTCGCCCCAGCGACCGGTCCAGAAGTGGTTGACCGCAGTCGCCACGGGGAGCCCCGTGGGCAGCCGGTCGCGGCGCATGAGCTCCTCGGCCGCCCGTAACGTGTCGTCGGCCTCGGCCAGCCGGTCGAGGTTCTGTAGGCTGAACACGCGGTTGTCGAGCAGGCTGAGCTCGAGGTGCGCGAGCTCCGTGTCGGGCTCGGCTTCCTCGATCACCCGCCGCGCCTCGTCGACCAGACGCAGCGCCTCGGCGTGGTCGCGCTCGATGCTCCGGAACAGCCACAGCATCTCCAGCGCGTACGCCCGGGCGAACGGGTCACCGACGACCTCGGCCCGGCGCACGGCCTCCCACGCGACGGCCTGGCCGGCGTCGAGCTCACCGAGCCCCATCCCCAGCCGTCCGGCCAGCAGCGCCTGACAGCGCGCCCGCCACACGTCGGACGCGTCCGTGCCCTCCACGGCCGACCGCAGGACGTCCACGCCCTCCTTGGCCAGCCCACGGCGATACAGCGCGCAGCCGAGGATCCAGTACATCTCCCCCGCCAGCTCCGGATCGCGCGTGGCGGTCAACACCGCGCGCGCCTCGTCTTCCGGCGACTCCCCCAGCCAGTACGACACACGGGCCAGGTCCACGGTGACGCCTTGCAGCCGCGGATCGGACGGCACGGCCCCCGCGACGACCCGTCGCAGCAGATCGACGCCGATCTCCGGCGCCTGCGCGGCGACCTGACGCCCGTACGCGAAGACCCAGCCGACCGTCCAGCCGTCCACGGCCAGCGGCGCGGCGGCGAGCTGCCGGGCCACGGTGTCGACCGACGCCCCGGCGCGGTCCAGCTGCTCGGCCGCCTGCCGGTGCATCGCGGCGCGCACGGAGTGCGCGATGCGCTCGTACAGCACCTGGTGGATCAGCGGGTGCCGGAACGCGATCCGCCGCCCGCCACGGAACAGCACGCCGGCGGCGATCGACTCGTCGACCGCCGCGGTGAGCTCGCCCACCGGCCGCATCAGCACAGTGGCCAGGTCGTCGATGCCGAAGTCGATCCCCAGCAACGCAGCGTGCTGCAACAGGTCCACGGCGGCCGGTGACAGCACCCCGAGGCGGTGTTCCAGCGCCGACACGAGCGAGACCGGCGTGACGGCGTCGGTCGAGGTGCCGGCGTCGGCGGTACCGGCGGAGACGTGCACGGCGTTGTCACGGACCAGGGCGTCGACCAGCTCCTGCACGTAGAGCGGGTTGCCGGCGGCGCGGTTGGCCATACGCCGCAGGCCGGGCCCGGGGGCCGCGCCGACGATGCCGGCCATCAGCCGGTTGACGGCGTGGTCGGACAGCGGCGGCAGTCGCATCATGGTGCCGCCGTAGCGGCTCACGGTGTCGCGCATGCTCTCCAGCGCCACCGTCTTCGGCGCGGGCCGGCAGGTGCTGACGAGCAGCAGCGGCTGCCGTGCGGTGGCGCGGGCCAGGCGGTTCCAGACCAGCATGCTCGGCTCGTCGACCCACTGCATGTCATCGATGACGATCGCGACCGGCCGCTCGGCGCACAGCTCGTGCACCAGGTCGACGAGGATGTCCACGGCGACAAGGCCGCTGCTGGCCCCGCCGAGCAGGGTCGGGCTGGTCGAGGCCTTGGCGATCAGCTCGGCCGCGTGCGCTCGACGCGGGTCGGCCGAGTCGACGTCGACGGACAGGCATTCGAGCATGGCGCGCAACGGAAAACGCTGCGCCAACTCGTCACCGCAGGCCCAGCAGACCTCGACCGGCGCGGTGTCGAGGTCGTGCAGGCCGGCGGCGATCAGCTCGGACTTGCCGATGCCGGGCTCGCCGTCGATCCACACCGCGCGGCCCTGCCCGGCGACCAGCTCGGACACCGCCGCGGAGAGCTGCACGGCCTCGGTCTCCCGGCCGACGAGCACGCGGGCCCGCGCCCGCGGCCGCACCGGCCGCGGGGCCGGCGGCTCAGGCTCGGTCGGACCGTCCAGCGCCGGCGCGTTGGCCAGGATCTCCTGATATATGCGCGACAATTCGGTCCCGGGCTGCGCACGGAAGTCGTCGGCCAGCAGCTGCCGGGCCTGCTGGTACTGGTCGAGCGCGTCGGCCTGCCGGCCGCAGCGGTACAGCGCGATCATGAGCAGCCCGCGCAGCCCTTCGTGCAGCGGGTCCTGGCCGACCAGCGCAGTCAGCTCCGGCACGAGCTCGGCGTGGCGGCCCATCTCCAGCAGCGCCGCCGACCTGGTCTCCAGCAACGTGGAGCGGGTAGCCAACAGCCCTCGCCGGCACGACACCGCGAACGGGCCCGGCAGCCCGCTGAGCGGCTCGCCGCGCCACATGGCCAGCGCCTCGTTCACGAGGTTCACGGCCGTCTCGGGATCGCCGCCGCCGAGGGCGGTCGCCGCGCGGTGCGACAGCGACTCGAACGCCGTCGCGTCCACGGCGTCGGCGCCGAGAACGAGGCGGTACGAAGTGCCGTCGGAGGGCAGCGTGGCGCTCACGGAACGGTTGGAGCGCGCCGGTTCCAGCACGCGGCGCAGGCCCGAGATGTACGTGAAGACGCTGCCACCGGCGGTCGCCGGGGCCTCGTCGCCCCAGACGGCCTCGATCAGCTCCTCACGGGACATCCGGTCGCCGTTGCGGAACACCAGCGCCGTGAACAGCGCGCGCTGGCGCGCCGGGCCGAGCTTGACCTCCTCACCGCCGCGCCACGCGCGCAGCGGGCCGAGCACTTCGATCCGCAAATCCTCGGCCACGGTGCCCCTTCCCCAGTCCGGCGGCGTGACGGTTCAGCTGACTAGTTCGCGATGCCGGCGGTCCGACTGGTGAGCTCGGAGCGGGAGCGGACGTCCAGCTTCTGCATGATGTGGGATATATGCCATTGCACGTCGCGGCGCGGCAGCGCCAGCTCGCTGGCGATCTCCGGGTTGGCCTTGCCGGTGGCGACCAGCGTGGTGATCCGCCGCTCGATGTCCGACAGCGCGTGCCAGCCGGCGACGATCGGCTGCCGTGCCTCGTCGTCCTGCGCGCGGACGCCGTGCCGGCGCATGGCCTCCACGGCTCGTGAGATGTCGGCGGCGGCGCCGAGTTCGGCGTAGATCGTGAGGGCCTTGCGCAACTTCAGGTTGGCCGTGGCGGCGCGACCCCGCTCGGCCAGTGCCGTCGCGGCGTCGACCAGCGCGTCCGCGCCCTCCACCAGCCGTCCGACATCGGTGAACCGTCGGGACACGACCAGCAGCTCGTCCGGATCGCGGTCGACCAGCGCCTGGCACCAGCGCAGTGCCCAGTGCGCCCGCCCCGGCTCCCGTTCCCGGCCGGCCTCGACGCGCGCGGCATCGACGGCCGCGTCAACACGCTGCGCGTCGCCCGCCTCGACCCCGAGGCGGACCGCCAGCGGCAGCCACTGGTGGCGCGGCATCGCCCAGCCGTAACCCAGGTCGGCCAGCGGATCGAGGTGCTGCTGGCCGTCGACGAGCGCCCGCGCGGCCAGCAGATAGTCGCTGCCTTCTTCGTCCTTGCGGTCGCTGATCGGGTACGCGTCGAGAACGCGCAGCCGTTCCCGCGCCCCGGTGGTGTCACCGCGCCGCGCGGCGATGAGCGCGGCGAGGCCGTGGTGCCGCAACACCGTGGGCCAACGCGGGTCCGTGCCGGAGAACAGGGCGCTCTCGGCGACGCCGAGCTCGGTCACCGCCTCGTCCCAGCGCCCGAGCCAGTAGTGGTGCACGGCGGTGGCGACGTGCTGGCGTGCGATGAGGTGGGACTTCCGCTGCGCCACAGTGCGCATCTGTGCCAGCGCCGCCGACGCCTCGGTCAGCCGGTCGAGGTTGTCGAGCGTGACGGCGCGCTTCTCCAACAGGTCCATGCGGTAATCGGACAGGCCGGCGGTGACCGCGAGCGCACGGTCCACGTGGCGTAGCGCGGCGGCGTGGTCGCGACGGACTGTGTCGACGTACCACAGTTCGCCGAGGGCTTCCGAGATGGCGAAGGGGTCGGCCACGGCGACGGCGTACGCCAGCGCAGCGGTCGCACTCCGCTTCACGGCGGCGATATCGGTGGCCGTGTCACGGTCGAACTGCACCAGCGACGTCCGGTAGCGGGCGCGCCAGTGCGCCGGCAGAATCCGGTCGCGCGCGGCCGCTTCGAGCCGCGCCCGCGCCGCCGCCACGGCACCGAAGTGGTGGTCGAGCAGAGCGAGCACGCAGTGCATCTCACCGGCGATCTCCACGTTCACGGTGCTGGCCAGCAGCTCCGCGACGTCTGCGCGCGGGTCCTGTCCGAGGTCGCACAGCAGCCGGATGCGCTGCACCGCAAGCTGCTCACGCTCGTCCTGCGGCAGCGAGTGGTCGGCGACCGCGCGTGTGAGTAGCTCGGTCGCGACGTGCGGCACCGTGAAACCGACGGCCTCGGCGTTGGCCAGCAGCCAGCGATACGCCCACTGGTCGACCGGCGGCACCGCCTGGGCCAGCTGCGTGGCGACGCGCTCGACCGGCGCGCCGGCCTCGGCCAGCGCCTCGGCGGCCTGGCGGTGGCGCGCCGCTGGCTCGCTGTCCAGTAGCTGCTGTCGCACGGCCTCGTCACGAAAAATGAGGCTGTCTCGTATTTCGACCAGCACGCCGGCGGTGGTGGCCTCCTTGATGGCACCGGCCAGCGCCGCCGGCGGTACCCGCATCACCGTGGTCAGCTCGCCGGCCGAGAAGTCGGCGCCCAGCAGCGCGGCCCAGCGCAGGGCGTTCCGCGTGCTCGCGGCCAGCGAATCGAGCCGTCGTACGGCAATCCCGGACGCCACCGCCGCCATGTCGGGTTCGACGCCGACCGCGTCGAGTATGTCGTTGATGTCGCGCGGGTTGCCGGCCGCGGTGGCCAGCAACGTCGAGTCGCGGAACCGGCCGGCGGCCAGTTCGGCGACCTCATCGCAGGTCAGGGGGTCGAGCAGCAGCAGGTGCCCGTCGATCATGCGGACGGCGTTGTGCAGGCGGGCGAGTTCGGGGCCGGCGGTGCGGCAGGTCGCGACGAGCAGCAACGGGAGGTGGCTGGTCAGCCGCGACAGCCGTGTCCAGGCCAGCAGGTCGGTGTCCCGGCCCAGGTGGAGATCCTCGACGATCAGCACAACAGGGCCGCGCCGGCACGCCTGCTCGGTCGCGGCGAGCAGGCGACCGACCGCCTGTTCGTCAGCCAGTGCGTCGCCCCGCGCCCAGACGACGGTGTCGGCGGCGAAGGCCTTGGCCAGCAGGGCGGACTTGCCGATGCCGGCCTCGCCCTCGACCCACACGCACGCGCCCCGCCCGGCGTCGAGGTCGGCCAGCAACCCGGCCAGCCGCGCCAGCTCGGGCCGGCGGCCGACGAAGGCTGGTGGCACGGCCGGTCGGCCCCGGTTCAGCGCGGCCAGGTAGTCGACGGTCGCAGGGGCCCGACGCGGCATCCAGGTGGTGGCCCCGATGTCCTCGGTCGACAGCGGCGCGCCGTCCAGGATCTTGCCGCGCAGCCGCTGTAGCGCCGGGCCCGGGTCGATGCCCAGCTCGGTGTCCAGGACCGCGCGCGTCTCGTCGAACAGCCGCAGCGCGTCGTCGCGGCGGCCGGTCCGGTAGAGCGCGGACATGAGCAGCCCTCGCGCGCCCTCACGCAGCGGGAAACGAGCGACCAGGTCGGCCAGGCCGTCGGTCGCGTCGACCTGGCGGCCCAGTATCAGGCCCAGCGCGGCCCGGCGTTCCAGGGCGGTGGCCTTCAGCTCGCCCAGCCGCGCCCGGTACAGATCGGCGAACGGCACGGCCAGCCCGTCCAGGCCCTCGCCGTGCCACAGGCCGACCGCCTCGTCCAGGGCGGTCAGCGCCGCGTGCAGGTCGCCGTTTTCCCAGCTCCGCCGGGCGTCGCGCTGGAGTTGGCCGAACCGGAGCTCGTCCAGCTGGTCGGGGTCGAGGGCCAGCGAATAGCTCGACTCGATGGTGGTGAGCACGGCGTCGGGCCGCTCTCCCGGCAGCGTCAATGCCTTGCGCAGGCCCGAGACATAGGTGTGCAGAATGCCGACGGCTTTGGCCGGCGGCGCGTCGCCCCAGATGCCGTCCACGAATTCGGCGCGGGCCACCGCCGTGGTGGCGCCGGCGGCGAGGATGGCGAAAACCGCGCGGCGACGCGCGCTGCCGAGATCGATCTCCGCGGCACCTCGCCAAGCCCGAACGGGACCCAGCAGTTGGATCCGCAGCCGGGTTTCCGTCGAAGTCCCCGGTATCCGCTCCGGGTAGGCGCTTCGACATTCCATGACCGGTTCATCGTAGCGGCCGGCGGGGTGCCGGACCACTGCCGGATGGCGCAAGAAAGGAACGTGAGTTCCCGTCAGGCCACCAGGAATGGTACCGCGGTGAAACGTCGTCTGCCCGAAATGACAGCTATCAGACGCCGGTCGCGCGCCGGTCGCGCCGGATCGTTCACATCGGCGAACCGCCGGCACGCGCCGAATTCCCGGTGATCGCCCGAATACCGGCGCGGCACCGTTCAGTTTATTCTCGTGTCCTCCACCACAATCACCGGCCGCGCGGTCACCGCCGCGTTCTCCTCGGCCGCCAGCTCGGCCTCCTGCTCCCGCACGATCCGGTCCAGCACATCACTGATCTCGTGAAACGTCTCGTCCATGGTCACGGCCACCACAATGTCGAGCACCACTTCACGACCTCTCATCGTGGCTCGTTCGGGCAGTGTCGGTGGACGCCCGTCACCGGCGACGCCGTGTCATCAGCTCGCTCGCCGCACGATGGATCAGCAATCCGGGAACTCTTGTGGGGAAGTGTGGTGTGCGCATGTCGACGATCTGCGGCCGGGACGCCGAGTTGTCCGCGCTCGATTCGGCATTCGCCGGCGTCGGCCCGCGGCGTCATGTGCTTGTCGTCATTCGCGGCGCCCGCGGCATCGGCAAATCAGCGCTGCTCACGGCGTTCTCCAGACGCACATCCGATGCGCTGGTGCTGTCGGCGGCTTTTCGGGACGCCGTGCCGCCGTGGGACGAGTTCGGCGCGACGGCGGTACTGGCCATGACGCACCGGCACTTTGAGGAATTCGCTGAGCGACGCCTCGCCGCGTCCGTGGAGGCGGTGCGCGGATTGACCCGGCCGCTGACCTACCGGTCGCCGGAGGGACGGGCGGCCCTGCTCACCGAATTGGCCCGGCTGTTCGCCCGCCTTTCCCGGCAGCGGGAATTCGTGCTGCTGGCCGACGATGTCGATGCGCTGCCAGCCCAGGCGTTGGCCGCGCTCTGCCCGCCGCGATCGCTGATCGTCGCGACCTGTACGGACGATGCCGGGCTCGGCCGCATGGCCGATCACGTGCTCGATGTGGGTCCCCTGCCAGCGGAGTTCGTCGGGCCGCTGCTCGCTCGCGCGACCGGCGCCGCGTTCGACGAGTCCACGCTGCGCCGCCTGTTCACGGCCCTCGGTCCGCTGAGCCGTCATCCGGCGACGCTGTTGTCCACCGTGGATGAGCTACGCCGTGACGGCCGGCTCGCCGTCGTACACGGCCGCACGTGCATCACAGACGACAAGCCCGTCCTCGTACCGGCTCAGCTGTGTGACTTCGACGCGGTCGCTCGCCACCTGCTGGCCATGGCCCCGTTCAACCTCGACGACCTGCCGCTGCTGGTCGACGGTTCGCTGGCCGAGTACGGCAGCACTGTCGACGAACTCGTGCGCCGGAACGTGCTCGCGTGCGATGCCGATGGACGGGTCACGTGCCCGGTTCCCGCGCTGGCCTCGCGGGTGATTTTCGAAAATGGCTCACCCGAGCCAACCGCCGAGCCGGTGCGGGTGCCGGCTCGGCATACCGGTTTGGTGCACGACTTCCGAACCGGCGACTGGACCGCCGTGCTGGCCGCGGCCCGACGACTGGAGCTGGGTCCGTCCACCGAGCTGCTGCGGATGGCCCGCCTGCTCGCCGCCGAGGTGTGCACGGAACAGGGCGACGAACGCCAGGCCATGGCGTGGCTCAAAGCCGGGCCCACGGACGAGCGCCTGGCCGTGCTCCGGGCGTGGGTGGAGAGCGGCCTTCGAATGCGCCTCGGTGAGCATCGCGCCGCGTTCGACCTCGGTTGGCGGGCCCACTGTCAAGCCCAGGGCACGCTTCCCGGCCGCAAGCGCCTACTCATGCGACTAATCGTCATCGCCGTCCTCGACGGCGACCACGACCGCGCTGCCATGGTCCTGAACGAGATCACCGACCCGTCACTCGAACTGTTCGCGCGGTCAGCCATCCAGCACGACCTCGACGGCCTTCACGAGTACGCCGACCTCGCCCGCCTCCGCGGCCACCTCCCCGAACTCCTCACCGTGTGCCTGCTGGCCGGCGGTCTCGCGCCCGAGCCCCGTCCTTGGCTGCACGAGGCCCACGAGATCGCCACCCGCCTCGGCGCCCGCCCCCTTCGCGCCCGCGCTCGCGACCTCATGCGCCTACGCGGCGTCTCCACACCTCGCCGCGCTGCCCAGACCGCCACCGCTTTGTCCGCCACCGAGCTACGCATCGCCACCCTCATCCGACACGGCCGCACCAACCGCCAGATCGCCGTCGCCCTCCAGATGAGCGAGAAGACCGTCGAGTACCACCTGTCCCGCGTCTTTACCAAAACCGGCGCCCGCACCCGCGTCGATGTCGCCACCGCAATGGTCAAATGCCGCAGCGTCGAGGCGATCAGCGCATGAGCGCGAAGGAGATCGCACGGCTGGTCGCGAGCGGCGCGCCGCTGGTCGCGGTGGTCGGTGCGGCGGGCGCGGGGCACGAGGTGCTGCTGGAGCAGCTGCGGCCGGCGCTGGACAGGACGCTGACGGTGCAGTGCTCGCCGCATCCGCTCGGGGCATCGCTGCGGGCGCTGCTGTCGCCGCTTACGCAACGCGGGGCCACGCCGGCGGACCCGCTGAGGTGGACGAACGCGGGGCTGCTGGCAGCGGCCTCGCCCATCGCCGCAGAGCACGCTGCGGCGGCGATTGTTGCGGCGCTGCGGCGCGTGGACGTGCACACGCTGCTGATTGAAGACGCGCACCTGCTGGACGACGACTCGGTAGCGGTGCTCGCCGCGATGGCGCAGCTGCCGGACAGCGGCGTGACCTGTGTGTGCGTGGCGGAGCTGCCGGCGACCGCAGCGCGGTCGACGGTGCAAAGGCTGTGGCGCGACGGGCTGGCGCGAGTGCTGGTGCTGAGACCGCTGGGCGCGGCCGACACCGTGACGGCGGCGCGGGTGGCATTGCAGGCACGGCCGTCGGCTGAGTTGGTAGCGCGGCTGCGGCAGTTGTCGGGCGGGCTGGCCGCGCTGCTGTTGGAGGCCCTCAACGCGGTGGCGCGCGGCGACGCTGTGTCGTTCGCGGCCGGCCGTGCGCATCTAGCCGGGCCGGTCAGTGCCACGCTGCCGGCGGACCATCCGCTGCTGGCCACGCTTCGGCGGGACGACTGGCCGGTAGTGAAGGCGATCGCGGTGCTGCACCCGCTCGGCGACACCCTGCCGGCGACGGTCGCCGGAGCCCTGGGGACGTCGCAGGACGCGGTCCTAGCGGTGCTAGATCGCCTGCGCAGCACGGGAGTGCTGCGCCGTGACGGGCGGTTCCGAGCGGAGATGGTGGCGGCGACGATCACCGCGCAGCTGGGGCCGTTCGAACGACGGCAGCTGGCCCGCGCGGCCGTGCTGGCAGTGTGGGACGGGGCCGTTGTCGACACGGCCTACTACGCGGACCGCTTGGCCGAAGCGGGCCGGCTCGTCGACCGCGAGCGGGCGTGCACCGAGCTCCTCAAGTGCGCTGAGGCCGTTGGTACCGAGCGGTGGCTGCTGGCCGCCGCCGACATCACGGCTGACGACCGGCGGCGGCAACGCATCCTCGTCCAGTACGCGCGTGAGTGCTACCAACAGCGCAAATACGAGGAGAGCCTGCGCACCGCCGAACGCGTGGTGCGCGACGGCCTGCCCACCGAGGACCTCGACACGTTGACCCACATCACCGTGCTCGCCGGCCACGCGCGACCGGCCGCTGGTTATCTGAGTCGGCTTCTGCAAGCCCGTGAACACCTGATGCAAGGCCGCCGCAACCGGTTCGAGGACGACCTGGACGTCGTACCGGAGTCCGCCCTGGGCCAGTGGGACCGCCTGCACCTGCGTCTGCTCCCCGCGCTGTTGGGCGGCGACGCCGACGTCGTGGACAAGGTCCTCGCCGACGCACGGGGAGAGCGGCTGGCCCCGGCGCATCGCGCGGCGGTCGCCCTGGTGCGCGGAGACGTCAGTACCGGCGAGGATCTCGCCCGCCGCCTCGGCGACGCGTCCACCGACATCGCGCACACGCTGGTCCGGCATCAGACCGCCGTCCTGGCCCTCGCCCGTGGCCGCCTCACGTTGAGCCGCGACCTGCTGCGCGCGCCCGACACCGCCCTGCCCCACCTGCTGGATTCGGCGGAGGCGCGCATCGACCTGGCCTTCGGCGATCACGAACAGGCCCGTGCGCGGCTCAGGGAGGGGCTCAAGCGAGCCAGTGACGCGGTCCTGGAAACGGACCGGCTCTGGGCGCAGCTCGCCGAGCTCGCGTACCGACGCGGCGACATCGACGGGGCCATGCGCTGCTGCCGTGAAGCCGAGCGCATCGCCCGTGCGGCCGACTCCCCTGGCGCCCTGCTCCGCAGCCTGGTCGCCCGGGCCATCGTCGAACGTGACCTGGAGATCGCCGCCGCGGCGGCCGGGCTGGCTACGGATCGCGGGCAGCCGCTGGAGCTCGCGGACGTCGTTGGCCGGCTGGCCGCGCGCGGACTGGTCGATCCCCGGGCGCTGTTGCACGCGTACGAGGCGCTCGAGGAACTCGACGCGCTGCTGAGCCGGGCTCGGCTGCGCCACCTGATGCGTGAGCACGGCGTCGCGGTGCCAGGACGGCAGCAGACGCTGGCCGAGAACGAGCGGCTGCTAGCGGTGCTAGCAGCCGACGGCCTGACCAACCGGCAGCTGGCGACCGTGCTCCAGGCCACGGAGAAGAGCGTGGAGAGCCGGCTGAGCCGCCTGTTCACACGGTCCGGCTACAAGTCACGGGTCGAGCTGGCGGCGGCCGTGCACGCCGGCGAATATCCACGGTGAGAGGTCGTGAAGTGGCGCTCGCGAGACTGGTCCCCACAAGCCGAGAACTGGGGGCATCGATGCAGCGTTTCCGCGTGGCCGTGCAGGCTTCCGACCCGATCAGCCACACCGGGATCACCCGCTACCTGGCGTCCCGGCCGCAGGTGCGGCTGGTCGCGCCGGCCGAGGCCGATGTCGTCGTGCTGGCGCCGGCCCGGCTCGACCCGCAGAGCCTGGCGCCGCGACGGCGGGCGGCCCGCCCGGCGATACTCGTGACCAACCGGATCGGCGAGTCCGACCTGGTCAACCTGGTCGAATCCCGGATATCGGCGGTGCTGCCGCGGGTCGCGGCGACCGATCACCGGCTGCTAGACGCCATCGCGTCGGTGACCGCACGCCAGGGCGCCGCGCCGGACGATCTGCTCGCCGAGTTGGTGGCCCGCGCCGAGCACCTGCGGCACGAGGTGTTGGAGGCGCGCGGCCTGCGCATCGGCGACCTGGCGCCGCGTGAGGTGGACGTGCTGCGGCTGATGGCCGACGGCCTGGACACGGCCGAGATCGCGGAGAAGCTGTGCTACTCGCAGCGGACCGTGAAGAACATCATCCACGGCGTCAACAGCCGCCTGGGGCTGCGCAACCGGCAGCACGCGGTGGCGTTCGCCATGCGGACCGGCGTCATCTGACGCTCGGTTGAGCGACTGTGAAGTGCCGGCTCGCACACTGGATCCCATGATTCCGTCGCGCCCCGCACCCGCTGTCACTGTCGCCGTGCACGCCGCCGATCCACTGAGTGCATACGGCACCGCCGGCCTGCTCGACGGCGAGCACCGCCTGCGCGTGGTCGCCGACGCGGCCGAGGCGGAGGTCGTCGTCATCGTCGAGGAGACCGGCGAGGACGCCACGTACTCGTGGGTCCGCGCGATCCGCGAGCTGTCGCCGGCGCCGCGCTGTGTGCTCGTCACCGACGACTACCGCGCGGTGAGCCCGCTGATCGCCGTGGAGTGCGGGGTGGCGGCGGTACTGCCGCGCGAGGGCCTTCAGCCGGCGCGGCTGGTGCACGCCGTCCTCGCCGTGCACAGCGGCGTGGCGTTCCTGCCGCCGGCCATGCAGGGCGAGTTGCTCACCGAGCTTGCCCGCATGCGCCGTGACGTGCTCGAGCCCAACGGGCTGACCATGACCGGGCTCGGCGCCCGTGAGCGCGACGTGCTGCGGCTGCTGGCCGACGGCATGGGCACCGACGAGATCGCCGCCACGCTGTCGTACTCGGAGCGGACCGTGAAGTACGTGCTGCACGGCATGATGACCCGCTACCACCTCACCACGCGGGCCCACGCCGTCGCCTATGCGCTGCGCGCCGGCGTCGTATAGGTCGGCGGCGCGTCCAACTGGGGGTACGGACGCGCCGCCGACATGACTGCGAACCTGGCGGAGTCCGCAGAAGGCTGCTCAGAAGTTCACGGTGAAGTTCGCCGTGCCACCGACGAAGGTGCCGTGTGCATGGGCGGTCTCGTAGAAGCCGCCGCCGAACCAGTGGCCGAGGTTGATGGTCGCGCCGCGGTAGTTGGCCAGCACCACGATGAGCTCGCCACGCTCGTCCGGGCCCCAGCTGCTGCACTGCCCCGGCTGGACGACGGTGGTCTCCAGGCCGCCACGGTTGGGCCACTGCAACACCGCGGAGTAGTCGGCGCCGCCGTCGACGCACAGCGCCGCGCCACCGCCGGCCGGCGCGGCGTCGGCCACCGCGGGGGCCATCGTCAGCGCGACAACGGGCAGGGCCAGCGCGGCCGCGGCCTTGGCCACCAATGAAAGCATGTGATCTCCTCAGTCCTTTTCCCGGTGTGCCAACGACATTAGGGAGAAGTTGTCGGCAGCGGGCCGTCGCCGAGCCCGGGCCGCCGAGTTGTCGGGAAACCCCTCAGCAACAAGATCGTCGCCGAGCATCATGGTCTCGCGCAGGAAATCGCCGGTGAGCCGGACCGAGGCCGGGCCGCCCGGATTGAACAGCACGTCCACGCCGTCGGCCAGCAGTACCACCAGGTCGCCCAGATCGACGCGCCGCCAGCGCGGCGCACTGACCCGCTGTCCGTGCGGCTCGCCGCTGGCCACCACCACGCACGGCACGTCGTCCGGGGACGTCGTGACCAGCGGGCGGCCGTCGCCGTTCATGGCCAGGTCGAACAGGGAGTCGCGGAGCATCAGTTGGATGTGACGGGCCTCGGCCCGGCCGCGCAAGGCAAGGCGTAGCACCGCGTCCAGCGGATCCGACGGCGAATTCCCGTCCGTGGCAACGTACTGTGGATTGGACCGGAACTTGCCGACCGTGCCGTCCTCCACCGGCCACAGCCCGACGACCGCCTCGGCCGGCGGTGTGCCACGGTCGGGGTTCCAGGACGGGTCCATCAGTAGGAAGAAGTCCTGAGTATCCATGGGTTTCCCTCTGTTCATACCTCGGCGAACCAGCCGCCGTCCAGCACCGTCCGCTCGCCTTCCGAGCTGAGCAGGACCTCGCGGTCGGCACCCCAGATGGTGACCGGGCGGAAGTCGTTCTCCCAGGCCCGTTTGATGTAGTACGCGACGGAGAACTGGCCGGGCGCGGACCGGTTGCTCTCGCAGTGGCCGAGCACGACCAGGTCGCCACCGCCGGCAGCACGGAAGATCTCGCTGCCGTAGATGGCCCGCGCGGCCTGCGGCCCGGTCAACGTCAGCACGTCACCACGGACGTGCGGCCGACCGGTGATGAGGGCGAAGTTGAGGCCGTGCAGGCCGACGCCGTGTCCGTCGACCAGCCACGGATCCTGGCCGGCCCACGGGGAATTCTCCTCGACGGTGTCGCCGGGGACCTCACGGTGGTAGGTCTGCTGGGCGTCGCCGACGTAACGCATGCCGTTCAGCGCGTCGGACAGGATGTCGAAGGCTCGGCTGGGGAAGAACTGCCCGTGTACGACGCCATCCTGGCTGACGTGCGGATAGCCGGCGAAGTCGTTGGGGGTTGGCATGATCGGCTCGGCCGTGCGCAGCCCACCGGCGAGGACGAGGGCTCCGGACTGGTCGAAGGCAACGTTGCCGATCGGCATGTGCATCGTGCGGGAGTAGCCGCCCGGGGCCATTGCCTGGGCGAAGCCGTCGATGCCGTCGATCGGCGTGCCGACGCCGATCAGCATCAGCGGGCGTTCGGGGGACGTACCCATGAGCGTGCGTAGCTGCCGGTCGTCTCGCAGGACGTGGGCCAGTTCTTCGTTGGTCAGCGTGGCCATGTTGCCGTCTCGGCGAATGGCCGCAAATCCATCCACAGTGGACCGACCGACGACGAGCACCGGTGGCTCGTCGTGAAAGCCTTCCAGCTTGGCGTGGTTGACCCAGCCCCGCAGGTACGCGACGAAGTTGTCGTCCCCCGGCGAGCGCACGACCTGGACCGCGGTCGTGCCGTCGTTGCTGAGCAGCACGGTCGTCTTGAGATCACCAGACCGCCAGCCGGACACCGACTCGAAGCCTCGACCGATCTCGGCCGGCGGCGCGTAGATGTCCCGGAAGTAGCCTTCCTCGCGCAGTGCGCCGGCGAAGTCGAAGCCGAATCCACCAAAGTTGTTGCGCGCCGCGCCGTTCTTCGCCAGTAGCACGATCGGGCGACCGGGGTCCTGGTCTAATTGTTCCTTGAAGCCGGGGTTCTTCAGCAGCAGCCGGGCGACCTGGCCACCGTCCTGTTCGGACAGCTGACCGGAGGTCAGGCGCAGGTTGGCGTGGCCGGTGTCGCCGTCGACCGAGACGAAGATCGGTTTTCGGTCACCCCAGGCGTCATCACGGACCCGGCCGGCGTCGACCGCGCCGGCGAGCTGCTGGAGCCGCGCGAGGTCGGCCGGCCTGGCCGGGAAGCCGAACGTCGATCCGTGCGAGACGTGCCTGACATCGTTGAGGGACAACGGATACTGCGTGAAGTGCTCCCCCGGCCGGACTTCCAGTTCGCCGTGCGATCCCTGCGATACCGTTCCCGTGTAGGAGAAGCCGTGTTGTGGGCCGGCCAGTCGGCGCATCGCGTTGAGCAGGCCAGGGTTCGGGTCATGGCCCGCGCTGGGCTCGTCCGTGGCGATGACGACGCCCGGCCGTACCGGTCCTTGTTGCGCCGTCGTGAAAACGTCGGTGGCCAGGAGCAGACCGGCCATCTCCTCGTTGCTGACCGGGAGCTGCCGTTCGCTGTCGTCGAGCATGACGACATGGCTGCCGCCGGCCGATTCCAGCATCACGTGCAGCGACTCGGCGCGGCCGTCCTCGGTCGTGCCGGCCCAGCCCGCGACCGTCTCGACGCCCTTGTCCTCCTCCGCCTCGGAGCTGACCGAACCGTCGTCGTCGCGCTCCGCGATCAGCCGGCGAGAGTGCACTGTCGCCCAGCTCGCGTTGGACTCCCACGCCTGCTCGGTGCCTTCTGAACCGGGGAAACCGACACCGTAGGTCTTGCCGGCCGCGTCGACCAGCTCGACCGTACGGGCGTCACCCGGGCGGAGTCGGGAAACCCGCTCGAACTGGCCCTGCGCGTTCACGGCCAGCACCTCGCGGTAGGAACCGTTGCCCCGCAACGCCTCGGCGAACTCGCGGCTGGATTCGCCCAGGCCGACCACCGCGACCGGCGTATTCGGGTCCTGCGACAGGGCCTGGCGATAGGCCGCATCACCGGACACTCGCGTCGCCAGCCCGGCAGCGTCGTCCTCTGGCTTGGCGAAGACGTAGAACGGTTGCGGGCCATCACCGTGGGGCGGCGTCGCGTCATGGCCATCGTTGGTGCGCAACCGTTTCGCCGCCCGATCACCGTCGGGACTCATCACCACCGAGCGCACCGGCGGCCCACTCGTCGGGCGGCGCAGGCCGGGCAGATCGACTGCGCGGCGGCCGCCGTCAGGCCCGATGGCGATGAACGAACCGCCTTCCGGCAAGCGGATCCGGCCGTTCGAGAAGACCTCCACGGGCCCGTCCGGGCCGATGACCTCACCTTCGTAGCCCGCCCCGTGCAGCACCGCCGCCAGCTCGTCCAGCCGATCACCGACCGCGACGTCGCAGCTGAGCAGCACCACCCTCGGCCGCTGCGACCATTCCTGCTCCAGGGCCGAGAGCGCGCGGCCCAGTCCTGCCGTGTCGACCCGCTGCCCGCGGACCAGGAACCCCTCGCTGTTGTGGTGCACCGCCACCGTAAACGCGTCCGGATCGCCGAGTCCATTGTGGAACGCGTCGGTCACGATCTCGGTCTCCGCGTCGGTGCCGACGAAGTACGCACCGCCAGGGAACGACCGGACGCCAGAGTCGTTGTGCGACACCAGGTCACTCAATGGCATCGGGTCTTCCACAGTCCCCGCCGGGCCGTCGAACCGCACGCCCGGATCGCCGAGATCGTCGAAGTCGATCTCGTTGAGGTCGATTTCCGGGTAGCCGTAGCCGGCATCGATCGGGGCCGAGTCGTCGGCCGGTCGCCGCACGATCCCGCCGACCCACTCCCAGACGGTCTTGGTGCTGGCCAGGCCGCCGAGCATGATGGCGATGGTGTCGCGGCCCCGCTCGGGATACCTGGCCCTGAGATTGCGGGCCAACGCCTCGATCCATTCCCATTCCCACTTGGGCCGGTACTTGGCGATGATCTGGGGGTCCCCGTCGACCACGAACACGGGACCGTGGAACTCGCCGCGGCGGACCAGTTCCGCCTTCAGCTCGTCGACCAGCTTCAGTGCCGTCCAGGAGGACGGCTCACCACGGGGATCCGCCGTCACGAACCGCTCGCGCAGATCGGCCGACGGCTCCGGCGCCGCGGTCCACGCAGTGGCCACGTGCCGCAAGTCGTGCACGTTGTTACGGCTGAACGCGGCGGCGTTCTCGCCGGAGACACGACCGATCGCCTCGCCCATCGCGAGGTCGCCGAGGGGATACCGGCCGCCCTGGATGCGTTCGCGGTCGTACCGCATGATCCATTCCCAGGTCAGGTCCTTGACCCAGCTCGCTTTCCGGTCGATCGCGTCCGAGAAGCCGAGATCGCGTACCCGCTCGGCCAGCGTCCCGCCGTCGTCCGGACGGAAACCGATCAGCTCGTCCCACTGCTCCCGCGACGGCCGGGCCGCCGCCGGGGGCGGGCCGGCCCTCAGCTCGGCCTCGGCCGCGCGGCGCCAGCGGCCCAGCGTGTCCCGCTTGATCTCAAGTCGCCCGGAAGCGTCCTTGACCTGGTCGGCCGTGTAACGGTAGCTACCGTCGTCGTTCCGGCGCAGCATCATCCGACGGGCCCACGACATCGACAGCTCCCGCCGGCCCAACTCCCCCAGCGCCGCCGGCCCGACAAAGAGCCCGGGCCGCAACGCGTTCGGCGGCAGCACACCAAGTCCGTCGAGGTACTCCGGGAACGTGTGCACGCCGTCCGTGCCGGGCACGAACTCCGTGCCGTTCGCCATCACCTCGGCGGAGATGAACCGGTTGAGTGGATCGACCGGGGCCGGCAGCGGCCGGAACGACTGCGCCAACGCGGCCAGCTCGTCGTCGCCCCGACCGAGCAGGTCCTGCGCCGCGCGCATCGCGTCCGGATCGTCGAGGAATCGCCGGACTACGGAATCGGGTTCCGGCGACTCCGACCGGGGCGTGGCGGAATACAGGTCGTCGTCGAAGCCCTGGTGGCCGCCGGGACTGTCCAGGTCCATCGGACTGCTGCCCCGCACGTCCCGCAACAGTGACTGCGCCCTGGAATGGTCGCCCTGCCCGAGCAACTCGGCCGCCGCGTCCATTGCCGCCGGGTCATCGGGGAACCGCTCGATCGCCGATTCCCCAGGCACTTCGTGGTGCGGCTCCGAGGTCTCCACCTCGGCGGGCGGGGACCAGGTCAACCGTACGCCGCGGGGCAGATTCGGGTCCGGCTCGATCTGCACCCGGCCGATCAGGTCCTCCTGGGCCCTGGTCGGCAGCGCGCTGAACGCCGGCGGCCCGTATGACTCCCGCAGTGCGTCCCAGGCCTTGGCCACCTCGTTGCGTACCAAGGAAGTGAGGTCGTCGATGCGGTCCTGGGTGTACGGGCTCTTCGTGGCGACGCCGAGGTGCAGCCTGATGTCCGCGGCGCCCTGCCCCTCGAGGAAACGCGCGACGAACCCGCCCAGCGCCAACTTCAGGTCCCGCTCGGTCGCGGCCGGGAACCGGGATCGGCTGTTCGGCGTGTAGTTCAGCGTCAGGTCATGCGCATCCCGAATGCGGTCAACGGTGCGATCGGCATCGGCGAACACCCGAGCCCGCACGTTGTTGTCGGACTTGTGGTCAAGGGACCACGTGATCGGCAGCCGATCGAAGTCGTCCCGGTCGATGCTGACGCTGTCCCGTAGCAGCCGCAGGATCTCGCCCTTGCCCTGCCGCTCGAGGACGGCGTGCGGAACGCCTCCGCTGCCGCGATTCAGCCGCAACCCGACTTCCGCGGAGATCCGCACGTCCGGCGGCAGTGCGTTCGCCGGCGCCAGGGCAAGCCAGTTTCCCAGCAGTCGCCCGATCTCGCCCAGTGCGCGCGCGTCTTCGTCGAACAGCTCGGACTTCTGCCCGTCGTGGACACGGAATTCGCCGGTCATGCCGGTGCGCAGCGCCCGTTCGATCTCCCCGAGCGACCCCGGTTTCATCACGTCCAGCAGCACGGCGGTACGCGATCCCGAGTCGCGATAAGGGGAGAACCGCACGAAGTTGTCCATCACTTCGTCTACTGTGGATGAACCTGGCCCAGCATGAGCGGCCGATGCTCGTTGTATCGCGTCGTGGATGATCGTCCGCACGCCGGCGACCGTCCGGGCATTCGGATTGGCCACGCTCACCAACAACTTGTCCTCGACCGAGTTGAAGTCGGTGTGCAGCCGACGAGCCCAGCCCTCGACGAACTGCGCCATCGGGCCCATCCGGTCGCCCAGCCGCGCCATTCCACCGTTCGGGTCGACGAACTCGGTCAGCGATCGTGCATCGCCGAAACCGTCGCCGCGCTGACCGGACGCCATCACCCCTACATCGCCGCTACGCAAACCGGGATCGCGGTACATCCGCAACAACGAATCGACCGTCGTATCGGGCGCGCCGCCGCGCAAACCACGTTGACCGTCGACCAGGTGCTGCACAACGAGATCCGCCGCCTGGTCCGTGTTGGCCCGTTCCGTCGGCGACGTGATTTTGTTGTAGGCCGCCTCGACCCGTGCGCCGTCGGCCAGGTGGTTGGCCACTTCTTCCTTGGTGGCCCCGTACTTCTGGAACGACGAGACCACCGCGCCGCGCAGCCGTTCCGCGGGCTCGGGGTCGCCGATGAAGTCGAACGCGCCCTCGCCGAGGACAGTGTTCGCCGCCGGGCGCAGGTGCTGGAACTCCTCGATCAGGTTCTTCATGCCGTCGACGAGGTTCTTGTGGTACTTGGCAAATGACGGACCGTCGGCCTTCTTGACCGGGTGGGCCAGGTCGATGAAGGAGACCTTGGTTGACGGCTCGCCGGTGACGCGGTCCTTGCCGACGGCGATCAGCACGCTGCCCGCGATGAACGCGTAGTCGGACTTCTCCGCCGCGGCCAGTACCCCGTCCAACTCCTGGACGATCTTGTCGTGGTGCGCGTGCCAGACCTCGGGCGAGTCCTGCGGGATGAAGTCCTGGATGTGGGTCTCGGAATGCCGGCCGGCCTGAAGGCGGGACTCGGCGAGCCCGGTCATGTCCACCACGCGGTAGCCGCGCCGGTCCGAACCGGTGACGAAGTCGCTGATCTTCAGCTTGAACTTCTTCTTGCGCGCGTCGGCCTCGGACATGCCGTGCTGCACCAGCTCTTCCTTGCTGGCGGTGCGCCGCCCGATCTTGATGTCGAGCAGCTTCACGTCGTCCATGGTCGCGGTGATGTTGTCGATGAACACCTCCGGGCCGTCCGCCCGCGGCGGCGGCACCAGCCCGTAGTCGCGTTCCCGCTGCTCGACCTGCTCGACCTCGTACGACGGCGGCACCACCTCGCTGATGGCGTCCGGATTCCCGCCGCGCAGCTCCGAGTACGTCTGCACCTCGGGCTCGTTGGTCGGCTTCTGGATGATCTCCTTGTTGGCCCGGAAGGTCAGGCCGCCGTGGCCGCCGGCCCCGCCGGTCGACTCCGCCCGCAACACCACGTCCGACGACCCCAGCGGCCGCGCACCCGTCCAGGGCAGCGGCATGAACCCGGTCGTGTCGCCGCTGTGCAGCGCGTCCATCGACGAGTGCTTCACGTCGACGAAGTTGGTCACCCCGCGCTGATCCTTGTAGGCCAACGTGAAATGTCCCGTTGTGCCGTCGCCGGCGTGGAACACGACCCCCATCGCCCCGCGCGGCTGGTTCTCCATGTGCGTCACGATGTCGTCGGCGGTCGCGCGACGGAACGGCTCCCCGGTCAGCTCCTTGGCGTGTCCCAGGGTGATCTTGCCGCCGGGGCCGGACAGGTAGACGTCGCCCTCGGCGATCGAGAACGACGCCTGCACGACGACCTGGAAGCAGGTGTCGAGGTCGATGTCGGGATCAACGGCCCGCAAATGGTGGAAGACCTCGGTGTAGTAAGCGTTTCCGTCGCGCGGCGAGCGGAAGCTCTCCGACGACAACGAGGTGCCGTCCGGCGCGGTCAGCGCCTGGTGGTGGTCAAGGCCGTGGTTGTTCGACCCGACCACGGTTTCATGGTGAGCCGCCCCGCCGGCGAGGTTCGGGTCCAGCACCGGGAACTGCTCGGCCCAACCGATCTTCGGCGCCGGGGTTGGCAGGTGTCCGATCTTCGGCTCCGGGGTCGGATTCTTGGCCGTGACCTCCGCGGATGATGATTGGCCACCGGCGGGCCCCTGCTGTGCGGCCGGGCGATTGGCGGCGCTCGGCCCCGTTTGAGAGGCCGACCGGGTCGGATCAGCGGGGCCTGTCTGAGATGCCGGGCGATTGCTATCGGCGGGACCCGACCGAGATGCGGGGCGGTTGGTATCGGCGGGACCTGGCTGGGAACCCGCATGCTGCGTGTCGGTTGCCGCTGGATGGTTCGGCTCCACCACTGCGGGGCCCGACTGCGAGGCGGGGTGGTTCGGGTCGGTCGTCGCCCCATCCGGCCTGGCCCCGGGGCCGTTCGGGTCAGTAGCAGCTGAGCGGTTTGGCTCCGTCGCAACGGGGCCTGACTGCGAAGCGGGGTGGTTCAGGTCAGTCGCAGCCGGGTGATTCGACTCCACCGCGGCCGGGCCCGACCGGGATGCAGGATGGTTCGGATTCAACAGCGCCGGGCCCGAGCCGGTCGGCGGTTGGGTCTGGTCCGGGTGCGTGGATCGTGCACCGTCGTCGAATCCGGGCAGGCCGCCGGTCGTCGAGTCGGACCGGCCCGTTGCCGGTCCGCTGTGCTGGGCGGGATCGGGAGTGTCCTTGGCGGTGTGGCCAGGCTGGTCTCCCTGCGGGGCGGGGCCTTCCCGATCCTCGTTCTCGGCCGGTCCATCGCCGGTCCGGCCGTTGCCAGACTGGTTCCCGTTGCCGGTCTGGTCGTGCCCTGTCCCCGTGTGGCCGGACGACCCGACGGTGATCGGGTTGGTGGTGATCTTGGTGTCGAGGCCGCCGACGGTGTTGGGACCGTGGGGACCGGACTGAGGACCGCCGCTGGAGTTGTCCTTGGGGCGGAAGTGGTTGCCGGCGCGGAAACCGCTGTGGATGGCGGCGCCGGTGAGGGCGCCGCTGACGACGCTCCACCCCAGGTCGTCGAGGTCGCCGCCGAACAGGACGGCGCCGGTAATGCCGACGACCAACTGGGTGGCGCCCTGGACGCCGGCGGAGGCGTAGACGGTGGGGGTGAACTGGGTGTGGAACTTGCGGTCGGCCCGGCCGAGAGCGCCGAGGGCCCCGTGGGCGAAGATGCCGCCGATGGCACCGAGGGCGGCGTTCTGAAGCAGCTGAGGGATGTCGAGACCGTCGCGGTTGCCCTGGCCGATCTGGATGATCTGGGCGAGCATCTCCTCGGCGACCTCCTCGGACGCCTCGAAGGCGGCGGCCTTGGCGAGCTCGGTGGCGAGGGTGGCCAAGCGCTCGGCCAAAGAGCCCTCGATCTCCATCACGGCATCGCGGCCGGCGGCCCAGATGCCGGGGATCAAGGGGGCGGTGAACGGATCCAGGGCCGCCCAGAGGATGTTGGCGGCGACCACGGAGATCTGGATGAGGATGTTGTACTTGGCGTGCTCGATGTTCAAGGCGTAGTCGCGCAGCGCGGCGGCGATCTGGCGGGCGCTGGTGGCGAAGGAGGCGCCGGACCGGCCGAGGGGCCCGGCGAAGTCGATGAAGTTGTTCCCGACGGTTCCGCCGACGTTGTCGCCGACCCTCCCGGCCAACTGGGAATAGCCCCCGGACGCGCCCTCGAGCAACGCGGCGGCCTGGTCCCACTCGGACGCCAACAGGCGCACGGCATCCTCGTCACCCTCCGGCCACGCCTGGCCGGCAATGACGTAGAACACCCAGTTCAGGTCGGGCGGGACCATCAGGCTCATCGACTACTCCGTCGGCTTGACCGGCTCGGTCCCGCGCAGCGGCTGCTCCGGGGCCCGGCCGCGGAAGGCGGGCGCCCACCCCTCGGTCGACGCTCGTTCGGCCTTGTCCGGTATGGCGTTTCCGTCGACCAGGTGCACGACCGTGCTCGTGGTCGGCTCGAGCTTGACGGGCTTCTTGTGCACCGGGGCGTCGCGTTCCCGCACGACGATCCCGGCCCGCAGCGGCGGATTGTGGCTGGTGTCCACCAAGTGCTTGTCCACCGGCGGCGAGTCGTTCGACCCGCCTTTGATCAGCAGGCCGTTGATCTCCAGGAGGTTGTCCCGCAACGCGCGGGACGCGTCATGTGCGCCGGAGTCGACGTCGACGAACGAATGCGACATGTCCCGCACCGCACCGGACGTGCCCTTGACGGCCAGCGCCCAGGTGAGCACACCGGACAGCACGCCGTCGACCAACGGCTGGTTGGACTCGAGGAACATGTGCCCGTACTTGTCGCCGCCGACGGCCTTGGCGATCCGGCCGGGATCGGCCACGGACTTGACGTAGGCCAGCACGTCGAGCAGCTCGTCGGACTTCGCGGAGAAGCCCTTGCTGCCGTCGTTGAGACCATCGGAATCGACGAAGAACTTGTCGGTCACGCGCCCTCCCCCGATCGCGGTGCGCCGGCGGAGAACAGAGCGTCGGCGTCGACCTTGCCGCTCATCAAATCCCGAGCGGAAAGGCTCGGCGGCAGCATGGGAGCCATCACGTCAGCGGCGGCGGTGACGGACTTCTCCCGGGCGGCGCCGACCGTGCGGACGATCACCGCGCCGAGCTCGACCGGTGTCATGCGCTTGTAGGCGCTGGTGGGAAAGGAGATCTCGGTCAACTCGCCGACGTGCCCGACGGTGGCGGTCACCTCGCGCCGCGGCGAGGTGACGCTGCTGGTGATGCTGGCGAGGGAGGCCCGGGCCTGGTCGAAGTTCGCGCGCTGGCGCTGGTAGGCGTCGAGCGCGGCGGCCAGGGCCTTTTCGTTGGTGTCCATACGTTTTCTCCTGAAGGTCAGCCGACCGCGGCCAGGCCCGCGCCGAGTGCGTACCCCGGGCGAATGCCGCGCAGGTCGGCGGCGGCCAAAGTGCGGGAAGCGGCGGCGGCCGAGAGCATGCCGGCCAGTTCGTGTGCCGCGTGCACGGTCTGCCGACTCGCGGCGGCAAGTTCGTGCACCAGCGCGGCCCGTACGTCCTCGGGCACGTCATGGCCCCGCCGGACCAGCAACCGCACCGCGATCTCGGCGAGTTCGTCCACTGTGTACGGACCGAGAGCCCACCCGGTGCCGAACAGCTCCCGCAGCACTGGAAGTTGCTTGCGCAGCAGCCCGATCCGCTCGGCGGGCCCGGTGAGCACCACGACCGGGTCGGCTGGACGGCGGTCAACCGACCCGGCGAGTGCCTCCAGCGCCTCCACACCTGGACCGTGGGCGCCGGTGTCCCAGTCGCCGTCGAGATCCACCACGAGGGTGCCGCCGGCGGCGTCGTCCAGCGCGGCCCGGACCAGGTGCTCGGCCTGGCCGGGCCAGCGCGGGGACAGCTCGTTCGCGAGGCGGCGGCGCACCAGCTGACCGACCGGGACCAGGCCGAGTTCGGCCAGGCTCAAGGCATACAACCGGGCGAACTCGGTACGGCCGCTGCCGCGTTCGCCGCTGATCACCAGATTGCCGTGGTGGCCAATAGGTTGACGCTCCCGGGCCAGGCCACCGAGCCGAACCAGCAGCCGCTGTGCGCTTTCCCGTACCGCGGCCTGGCCGACCAGCCCGTCGAGCCGCTGCCACACAACGCTCGAGCCGACCGCACAGGCCGGGTCGGCGGTGACCGGCACCGACGTCTGCGTGCCCGCGGCCGGCAGCTGGCTCAGCTCCGAGCCGAGGTCGTCGGCGGTGAGCCGGTTGAGCTCGGAGTCCTTGGCCGGCGGGCTCAGCGCCAGCCGGGACGCCTGGTTGTTCACCATGGCCTCGAACAGCTTGCGGGCCACGCGGCCGTTGCCGAAGGTCGAGTTCTTGGGGATGCGCTCGAAGTAGTCGCGGACCGCGGCCAGCCCGTCCTCGGTCAGCTCGTAGTAGTGCTTGCGGATCAGCCCGCCGGCGATGGTGACCAGCTCGTCCACGCTGTAGTTGGGGAATTCGATGGTGCGGGTGAAGCGGGACGCGAGGCCGGGGTTGGAGTCGAGGAAGCCGTCCATCTGCTCGGAGTAGCCGGCGACGATGACCACGAGCGAGTCGCGCTGGTCCTCCATGATCTTCATCAGCGCGTCGATGGCCTCCTGGCCGAAGTCCGGCCCGGAGCCGCCGCCGCCCGCGGCCAGGGTGTACGCCTCGTCGATGAACAGCACGCCGCCGATGGCCTTCTGCACCACCTCGGTCGTCTTGATCGCGGTGGACCCGATGTACTGGCCGACCAGGTCCTGCCTCGCCACCTCGACCATGTGCCCCTTGGCCAGGATGCCGAGCTCGGCCAGCACGGCGCCGTAGAGCCGGGCGACCGTGGTCTTGCCGGTGCCGGGCGGCCCGGCGAACACCAGGTGCCGGCTCATCGGCGGCATCGGCAGCCCCATCCGCTCCCGCAGCTGGGACATCTTGATCAGATTGATCAGGCCGGTGACCTCTTTTTTCACGCCGGCCAGGCCGACGAGCGACTCCAGCTCGCCCAGCGGCCCGTCGAGCACCTGGCCGGCCGCCTCGGACAGGTTCTGCTCGACCGGCGGTTCGAACGAGTTCGACGCCTCGTCGTTCACCACGCAGTCGCGCAGGATGACGCCGTCGGTGCTGTCGACCCGGAACCCTTCCTGGCCGGCGTCAAGGACTTCGCACTCGACAAGCGAGGCCCGAGCACCCTCGGCAACCCGAACCCCGTTGGCTCGCGCGCCGGTCACCCGGCACCGGGACGCCGTCAGCGTCGCCCCCGACTCCACGGTGATCCCGTCGGTCGGCGACTCGGCGACCTCGCAGTCGTGCAAGGAGATTTCCCCCGTGCCGGCCACATGCACGCTGCCGCGTACGAAGAGGGAGGTGACCGAGCTCGGGGTGCCGCTGGCGAAGGACACGACTCCGGCGGTTACCTCAAGGTCGGTCGCCGCCAGCCGCGCGGTCGCGGTGACCTGAAGGTCGCCGGCCGACACTCGCAGGCCGTTGACGGTCACCTCGGCGTCGCCGGTGATCTCCAGGGCCGTCTGCGTCGAGTTGCGCACGGTCGCGCGTTCGAAGCGGGGCCGCGCCTGTTCGTCGACGAGGATCGTCACCGGCGAGCCGTCGAACGAGCAGTCCAGGAACCGGGGCGCAGCCGAGCCGGTGACCTGTGCCGCGTTGCGCCCGGCACCGGAGAACAAGCACTCACGCAGCACTGGCGCGGCCATCGCGGCGATATGCACGGCTTGCAGCGGCGCGGACAGAAACGTTGATGAGGCAACGGAAACGTGTTCCTCGCTGGTCACGTAGAGGTCCACGCTGACGCTGTCCCGGACGGTCAGCTCGGTGATCGTCGCCCGGCCGCGCTGCTCGACCACCATGGCCGGCTTCTGCGCGCCGATGATCTCGCACCGCTCCAGCACGGCGACCGCATCGCCGTTGACGCACACGCCGTTGCCACCCGCGCCCCGTACCACACTTCGGCGCAGCACAACGGATCCGACCTCGGCCACTACCACGCCGGTAGACGCCGCGTCGACGATCTCGCTGTCCTCGATGGTCGACTGCGCGGGCGAGGCGATCACGACGGCAGCACCGCCCGTGCCGGTCACCGTGCACCCTCGAACGGCCAGGCTACCCTGCAACCGGGCCAACAACGTCGCCCACGACGCGCCGGAGACCCGGCACTCGTCGAGCGCCGCCTCGCCGCGCACGACGTCGACCGCCACCATGGTCTCGTCCGCGCCGGTCAGGGTGAAGCCGCTCAGCTGCACCGCTTCGGCATTGACGACGAGCACACTCCCCCTGGGCGCCAACACTTCCACCGTGCCTGGCTCGGCAACGAGACGCACCATCCGGTCGGCGACGAGGTTCTCCTCGTAGCGGCCGGGGCGCACGCTGATCGTCGCCCCCGGCTGCGCCTGCGCCAGCGCCGCGCCGATGGTCGGCAACCCGCCGTCGCCGACCACAAGCAGCTGTCGGTTCATCCCTTCCGCCTCTCCACCCTCACACCAGACCCGGGAACGCGCCGAACCGCCCGGCGGCCCGGTCGTCGAGCTCCGACCCGGCCGGATCCTGTCCGGCCCACCGCTCCAGCTCGCGGTCGAGCGCGGTCGTCGCCAGCTCGTCCAACGCCACGCGATCCGTGGCCACCCGACCGTCGTCGTCGACCTCGCCCGTGGTCAACTCCCGCAGCAGCACCACGCCTCGTGCGGCCGCCGACGGTTGCTGTGCCCGCAGCACCTTGAAGCTCGTGCCGGGCACGAACACCACCCGGTTGTCCACCCCGCCCTCGGCCGGTTCCAGCAACTTGGTGCGACGCCCGGTGATCGACCACACCAGCACCTCGACGTCACCGTCCAGAGTGGACGACTGTCGGGTGAGCGTGTTGAGGAAACCCCACTCGGTCAAGGCCGGCCGGGATACCAGCAGCTTCCATGCCTCGGGCGGCAGCGTCGTCGCGAAAGTCGCGGTCCCCCGGTGCGACGGCAGCCGGCTCAGCCCGGACACCACGCAGCGGGCGAGGGGCACGTGCGGCCCGTTCGCGCCGGTGCGCAGTTCGTGGTCGATCGACGCGCCGCTGGCCGAAAGATACAGCTGCACGGCCACGGCATCGGTCAGCACTTGGGCCGACGACGTCGACAAGGCCCCCTGGAAGCCGGGATGTTGAGACAGGATTCGGGCCACGGCATTGGATCGCACGCCGAACTCCGCGCCCAGCGACCGGCGCAGCCACTCCCGTTCCTTCTCCACGCCACGAGCCGGCAGCAGCGCGGTCGCGTCGGCCCCGGGCGTCGACTGGACGCGCAGCCGAGCCACGGCCGGCGTGGGGTTGAGCCGAGCGGCCACGGTCATGGCCTTGGGCTGCTCCAGAACCTGTTTCACGTCAGTGGGTGCGACGCCGACCGGGATCTCTACGGGAGGAATACCGGCCGGGGGTATCTCCTGAGGCGCATCGTGCGCATCGACGCTCTCGATGACCTCCGGCACCGGGGCTTGCGGTTCGGCCGCCGGCAGCGCGGGCGGGATCACTCGCATGGCCACGGTCCGTTCGACCGGCCGTACCTGGGCTCGGGCGTGCAGTAGCGCAGCAGCGGGCAGCACGCGGCTCATCTGACGGGTCCGCTGATCGAGCCGGGCCAACACATCCTGGGCCAGCAACAACATCCGGGGCTCGTCGGCATCGACCGCGGGGTCGTAGGCCAGGGTGTGCAGGCTGGGATCGATGGTGAGCGCCCGTACGGCCGGCGTGTTCGGGCCGTCCTGCGGCGGCCGCACCAGCAGACCCGACTGCACGACCTCGATCACGGCGTCCGGGGCGTACCAGTAGACCGCGGGGGCGATCTCGTTGAGCCCGTCGATCGGCGCACGGTACCCGCGGAGCTCCGGCGATTCCCTTGGCCGGTAACCGATTTCACGCGCGGACGGATACCAGCCGGGCGAGCCGTCCGGCAGGACCGTGCGTATCACCGGCGCATCCGGCGAACCGATAGGCAGCCCCGTGTAGACGCCGGTGCGCTCGGCCAGCAGGTCGGCCAGCGCCTGTCCGTACGGCCCATCGGCGGAAACCGGTCCGTACTGGACGAATCGAGCGTTGGCCCGGACGTCGGCCGGCAGTTTCATCCACAGCCGGGCCACATCGTCGAGGGACAGTGCCGGCAGGCCAGGGCAGCCCAGCACGATCGTCATCGTCTCGTGCTGGGTCGGCATCGCGGTGATCAACGCCCGACGGTGCTGGTTGGCGACCGTGTCGCCGCCGGTCGGGCGGATCCAGAACCCGCCGGGCAGCGGCTCGGCGACGCCGGTCGAACTGGTGACAGTGGTCTCCGCGGTCTGCCGGGAATCCCAAGCCGGACGAGGAAAGCGCTTGGAATCCCAGGCCGACGGCCGGCCGGGCTGGAACCGCACCCAACCGCTCGACTGTCCAGAGTGGACGAACAGAGCGCCACCCGCACTGGGGAATACCACGCCGTCCGGGGCCAGCACCGGGCGGTTGATGCGCTCGGCCAGCCACTGCCCGGCCAGCGCGGTGCCCTCACGGGACCGGCCGCCGATCACCAGCCGGACACCGCGCCGTCGCCGGGGCAGCACCTCGGCCACCGACTCCCAGATCGACACCGGCAGATCCACCGGCAGGTCGAGCACGACGAGGTCGTGCTCGGTGTCGGGCGCGACACCGAGTGCGAGAGCCTGTGCCTCCTCGGTCATGCCGTTCGGGAGATGCACCACCAGCGCGTTGCCGACCGTGTGCCTGCCGAGGCCGGAACGCGCAGAACCGTTGCCCCGCCGAAGCACCTGTGAGAGGTCCACCGTCGTCCCTTCGTCTCAATGCGCGGCGGGCGGTGTGCCGAAGCCGTGCGCGAGCAGGCCGTACACGAAAAAGCCCGCGCCGATCAGCACCGCCAGCAGCACGCCGATCAGCAGTCCGTGCCAAGCGCGTCTCCCGGGCACGTCCAGGTGGCTGGCGTTGCCCAGCACCAGGGCCGAGGTGATCCGGCCGATGAGGAACGAATGCGCCTCGACGTGATCCTTCTGTGTCTGCACCATGTTTCCCTCACCCCGCGAGCCCGACCATCCAGCCGTACAGGCCGAACAGCTCGGGCAGGATCGGCACCAGCGCGACCGCGCTCAGCGTCTCCAGCCAGTTGGCCAGATGTCCCCAGATCGGCAGCAGCCGGCGCGGCGGCGGCCGCAGCATGGCCAGCACCAGCAGGAAGAACACCAGTGCCAGCCCGGCGATACTCGCGCCCCGCCATGGCGCGGAAAGCTGGGAGATCAGCGAGAAACCGAGCAGCGCCAACCCGATCGCGCCGGACACGGCCAGCGGAACCCGTTGCCACACGCCCAGCAGGCTGCGCGACCGCATCAACGCCGCCGCTGCGACCATGCCGCCCGTGATCGCCGGGAACAGCCCACCGGCCAGCAGAACCGGGTAGCAGTAGGCGAAAACCACCGCGGCGGCGACGCAGGCCATGGTCAGGTAACCGTCGGCGTAGCCGGTTCGGGTGGCCATCCGGTCGGCCGGCTCGGGCTCGATGTCGAACTGGAGCTCCTTGGCCGAACGGGGCAGCTGCGGGCCACGGATATGGGCGAACCGCACGGCGATCCGAGGCGCGAACACCAGAAAGCCCACCAGCACAGTGCAAGCGACCCCGCTGGCCTGCACCGGTGAGAAACCGGCCCCCAGGTGCAGCCACAACGAGACCGCCCCGGCCACACCGGTCGCCACCACCGTGCCGAACGGTGTGAACGGGACGTGGGGCGACCACGCCGCCCGCCCGCCGAGCACCGCCCCGCCGGCGATCACCGCCGCCAAACACCCGGACAGCAACGACCACATCCCGCCGACCGCCAAGTACCCGGTCAGAAAGGCGAATCCGCACCCGCCGAGACCGAGCAGCAAGAGCAGCGCCCGGTCGGTCGACCGCACCCCACAGGACACCGCTGCCACCAACAACCCGAGTGAGACCACAATGGACCCACCGACCGACAATCCAGTGGCACCGGGGTAAACCAGCACGCGGGTCAGCACGACCAGAGCGAAGATCGCGAAGCCGAGGAAGAGGCGGCGGTTGAACTCCGGCTGCCAGCGTCCCGGCCGGCGGCTCACCATGGTGGCCATGCCCTCGGCGATGTCGTCGAAGTCCAGCTCCGGCAACGGATCCTGGCTGGCGCGGAGATGGAACTCCTCGCCTTCCTGCCAGTCCAGCGACTCCGGCGTGCCCGACGGGTCCAGCGGCGCCTGGCCGAGCCGTTGCAACACCCATGCCTGCCCCGGCTCGGCATCGGAACCGGTGTGGCGCACCAGGATGGGCAGCAGGCTGGTCAGCGGCACCGACAGCGGCACCGACAGATCGGCCCGTCCCTTCGGCCCGTACACGGTGATCCGGCACTGTTCGCCGGTCAGCGTGTTCATCGCGACGTCCTCTCGGTCATGGCCAACTCCGGCACGAAGCCGGTCTGCATCAACTTGACGCCACGCCGGGTGACCAGCTGCGCACGGCCGGGCGGCAGGTTGCGCGGCGTCGCCTCGCCGAGGAACTTGCCTTCCTCCTTGGGGTACGAGAACACCGCACCGGGGTTGCCCAACTCCCACACCCGCCGCACGACAGCGTCACTCAGCGCCCGCATCGCCCCGGACGTGCTGCGGGCCAGCACGAGATGGAACCCGGTGTACGCGCCCTGGGCAAGCAACGGCAGCAACGGCTCCAGCGGCGACCCCATGCCGTCGGTGAGCAGCTGGTAGTCGTCGATCACGACGAACAGCCGGGGTCCGGTCCACCAGTCGCGGCGCTTGAGCCGGTCGGCGGCGATGCTCTGATCCGGGACTCGCGGCGTGAGCGACACACTGGCCTGCGTGGCCAACGACTTCAGCGCTTCGCCGGTCGTGGCATAGCCGACGCGGTACGCCTCGGGCACCTCCTGGTCGAGCATGCGGCTCGGGTCGGCCAGCAGGATCTTGGCTTCACCCGGCTGATAGCGGGCCAGCACGGAGCGGATCACCAGCCGCAGCAGGTTGGTCTTGCCGGTCTCGTTGTCGCCGAACACCAGCAGGTGCGGCGTGGCCGAGAAGTCGTGCCACACCGGGGAAAGCCGCTGCTCGTCCTGGCCGAGCGCGACCCGGAGGTCGCCGTCGGACGGCGGCAGCCGGGTGATGGGCAGCGTCGCCGGCAGCAGCCGCACGGCCGGCGCGGCCGGGCCCGGCCAGAACAGCCGGACCTCCTCCGCCACCGACTTCGTCGCCGTGGCCAGGTCGTCCTCGCCGCTGCTGCCGTCCATCCGGGGCAGCCCGGCCAGGAAGTGCAGGCCCTCCGGCGTCAGGCCGCGGCCGGGCTGGCCGGGCACGGTCTTGGCCTTGCGAGTGCCGATCTCCGACTCCATCGGGTCGCCCAGCCGCAGCTCGAAGCGGGTTTGCAGCAGATCACGCAGGTACGGGCGGATCTCCGACCAGCGGGTGGAGGCGATCACCACGTGCACGCCGAACGACAGGCCGCGCGAGGCCAGCTCGCCGATGCGCTGCTCCAGGTCGGCGTAGTCGTTGCGCAGGGTGAACCACCCGTCCACGACCAGGAACACATCGCCGAACGGGTCGTCGAGCGCGCCGTCCCGCACCAGCTGCCGGTACGTCTGGATGGACTCGATGCCCCGGGACGCGAACACCGCCTCCCGGTGCTCCATGACCTGGGCGATCTCCTCGATCGTCCGCACGACGCGGTCCCGCTCCAGCCTAGTGGCCACCGAGCCAACGTGCGGCAGGCCGCTGACCGACATGATGCCGCCACCGCCGAAATCCAGGCCGTAGAACTGGACTTCGCGCGGGGTGTGGGTCATGGCCAGGGCCAGCATCAGTGTCCGCAGCATGGTCGACTTGCCCGACTTGGGCCCGCCGACCACGGCGACGTGGCCGGCGGCGCCGGACAGGTCGGCCATCAGCAGCTCCCGGACCTGCTCGAACGGCCGGTCGATCATGCCCATCGGCACCCGCAGCCCGCCCCAGTGGGCCGGGTCCTGCACGGTCATGCCGCGGTCCGGGTCGGGCAACACGGTCGGCAGCAACGAATCCAGGCTGGGCGACTCCGCCAGCGGCGGCAGCCACACCTGGCGTGCCGCCGGGCCGGCCCCGGTCAACCGGTCGACGAAGGCGTCGGCCAGCGTCATCTCGCCGACGGCCACCTCGACGGTGTCCACATCGGACTCTTCTATGTCGTTGTCCCGCAGGATCAACCGGGCCGGGTGAGCTTGGGTATGGAAGGGGACGACGTCCAGACCGGCGTGCGCGGCGTCCACGGCGACGCCCTCGCCCGCACCGGCCGGCACCGGGCCGGACACGTAAGCGGCCTTGAACCGCACCAGATTCACCGTGTCGATCTTGAGATACCCGTTGCCGGGCTCGGACGGCAACTCGTAGGCGCTGCCGACGCCGATGACGTTGCGGGACTCCATGGACGAGAACGTGCGCAACGCGATCCGGTACGACAGATGGCCTTCCACCCGGTGGATGCGCCCCTCGTCCAGCCGCTGCGACGCCAGCAGCAGGTGCACGCCCAACGACCGGCCGAGCCGGCCGACCGAGACGAACAGCTCCATGAACTCCGGCTTCGCGCCGAGCAGCTCGGAGAACTCGTCCACGACCAGGAACAGCGTGGGCATCGGGGCCAGCTGCTCGCCGGCCGCGCGGGCCTTCTCGTACTCGAACAGCGAGGGATACCCGCTGGCGCGCAGCTGTTCCTGCCGCCGGACCATCTCCCCGTTGAGTGAATCCTGCATACGGTCGACCAGCGGCAACTCGTCGGCCAGGTTGGTGATCATCGCCGAGGTGTGCGGCAGCCGGTCCATGCCGAGGAAGGTCGCGCCGCCCTTGAAGTCCACCAGCACGAAGTTGAGGATCTCCGAGGAGTGCGTGGCGGCCAGGCCGAGCACGAGTGTCCGCAGCAGCTCCGATTTGCCCGAGCCGGTGGCCCCGATGAGCATGCCGTGCGGGCCCATACCGCCCTGCGCCGACTCCTTCAGGTCCAGCTCGACGATCTCGCCGTCCTCGGTGACGCCGATCGGCACCGACATCCGCGCCCG
The DNA here is from genome assembly GCF_028622115.1 of Kutzneria chonburiensis. Classification (NCBI taxonomy): domain Bacteria; kingdom Bacillati; phylum Actinomycetota; class Actinomycetes; order Pseudonocardiales; family Pseudonocardiaceae; genus Kutzneria; species Kutzneria chonburiensis. The sequence goes on along the minus strand of NZ_CP097263.1, from coordinate 9,137,265 downwards.
CTGCGCCGCCCGCGGCCGCCACTGGGCGACGACGTCGAAGGTGTGCACGTCCCGGATGCCGAGCAGCGCGGTCAGCCCGAAATCGCTTTCCAGCGGCTGCTCGGCGATCTCCAGCGTGCCGCTGGTCCGCTTGGGCGACAGCAGCCGGGCCAACGCCTCGACCTGCGGCACCGACAACTCGTCGCGCACCGCGGAGCCGACGGTGTCGCCGGTCGGAAACTCGACCCGGTCCTCGGTGGCGGTGAGCCGCAACACCTTGGGACCGCCGGGCAGCGCGCCGCTGACGTCCAGCACGACCACGTTGCGCAGGCCCGCGCCCAACAGCCGGGACGACTCGGGAATCACGGCCAGGTGGGCCACGATCACCACGAACGGCTCGGTCGTCGTCGGCACCGCCGACTTGTCGTGATCGTCACGGTCGGCCACGTCCGGGCCGAGCACGTCCATCAGCTCGTCGTGGTCGACGGCCAGCAGCCGCAGCGGCCCGGCCTCGTCCCGCAGCGTCGGATGATGGTTGTGCGGCAACCACTTCACCCAGTCCCAGCCGGCCTGGGCGGTCGGCGTGGTCAGCACGGCGACGCGGAGTTCGTCCGGCGAGTGGAAGGTCACCAGCTGGGCCAGCATCGCCCGGACCAGCGCGGTCGCCGCGTCCAGGCCGCCGTCGAACTCGACGCTGGTGAAGCTGCGCAGCCCGACAGCCGTCGGGATGCCCGACAGCGTTCGGTACGTCTCGGTGAAGCGGCGCAACGAGATCGCCGACAGCGGCTCCAGGTCCTCGATCGGCTTGGTCACCGGCGAGACGAGTTCCAGCGCCGACTGCTGCGTGCCCAACCCGATGCGCACCCGGGCGAAGTCGTCGTGACTGCCACGGCGTTCCCACAGCCGCGGGCCCAAAGCCAAGGACCACAACGCATCCGGCGACGGGTTGTTCCAGGCCACGGCCTGGCGCTGCTGCTCGGCCGTCGACCGCGCGCGCTCACGGACCTGGGCGATGTAGCGGAGATAGTCCCGTCGCTCGGCCATCATCTTGCGTTTGCGGTCGGTGGCCCCACGGGTCAGCTGGGCCAGGCTCATGGCGATCATCGAGATCCCCATGCCGCCGCCGACCACGTACGTCATCGGCGAACTGCCGGCGATGCCGGAGAACGCCAGCACCATGACCATTGAGCCGATGCCCATCGGCAGCATCATGAGCAGCGAGTTCAGGTCCCGCACCGCCGGTTCGGCCAGCACCGGCGGCTCCTGGAGCTCTTCCTGCCCCTCGGGTCGCTCGGGGCCGGCCGCGCGCGGGCCCCGCTTCACCGTCTCGGTGCTCATTCGAGCACGCCCAATGAGCTCTTCGCGCCGCCCCATGCGGTGTCGTCCTGACGGAGCAGGTCGGCAACCGCTCGGTCCTCGACGGCTTCGTCCACTTCGGACTCGTCGGGCTCGTAGTCATCGCCGCCGCAGGAAGGCAGCGGCTCGGACAGGGACTCACCCACGCGCATCCGGTGGTACGTCCCGCCCCATGGCTCGTCGCTGCGTTCGACGATGTCGGTGGTGATCTCCTCGGTGACGGACAACGGCATCAGGCCGCTGAAGAACTCGGCGGCACCGACATCCCAGGCCGACATGTCTTCCGCACCAGTGGGCCGTACCACCGGCACACGCACGTCTTCGGCGACCCAGTTCATCTCCGGCTCCTCCGGTTCTGTGCGCCCGGCCGGTGGCGTAGCCGGCCAGCCCGGCAGTAGTTGTTGCTGCTTAACGGTTTCGACGGCAGCGGGCAGATTCGGCAGGTCGCTCTCGTACAGGCCCATGATGGGCTCGGGCCCGGCCCAGATGCCGGCCGGCGTTGCCCCGGTGGACTCGGGATCGCCGACGCCGTCGGGCTGCTCGCCCGTCCAGGCAAGGTGTTCGCCGCCGAGCAGCCCGGCCGAGTCCGGTCGCTCCGCCACGGGTGGGTTCTGCATACCCGATCCACCCATACCCCCAGGGGGCATGAACGGCATGCCCCACGAGTTCGGGCTCTGCGGCGGGGTTTCGCCGTGCACCCTCGGGTCGCCGAGGTTGTCGGGCGTGTTGCCGGTCCACGCGTGTTCCACGCCGCCGAGCAGTCCCGACGAATCCGGACGGTCCGCGACCGGCGGATTCTGCAGGCCGGAACCACCCATGCCGTTGGGCGGCATGAACGGCGTGCCGCCTCCGCCGCGGGTGTTGTTGTTCTGCAACCCTGGCGGCAGCTGAGTCGGGTTCAGGGCGTTGTCGTGCAGGTGATCGGTGCCGCCGGGCGGGTCCGAGATGTGCGGCGACCTGATGTCACCGCCGCCGGGCGACTTGAGGTTCTCGCCGCCACCCGTACCCGGGCCGGGACCGAAATCACGGTTCGGGTACTTGAGATTGTTGCCGCCACCCGTGCCGGGTCCGGGGCCGAGGTTGCGGTTGGGGAGCTTGAGGTTGTCGCCACCACCCGTGGCCGGGCCGGGGCCGAGGGTCAGTGGCACCGGCGTGACCGGCGGCCCGCCGGTGTTGCCGGGTGGCGGCGAAGACTTGTAGTGCAGCAGGTTGTCGGGGTCGTTGAGCTTGTCGGGACCGTGGAGATTCTTGTTCTCCGGCCCGGAGTTCGGGTTGTAGTGCTGGATCGCCGGCGGCTGCTGCTGGTTGACCGGCGGCGGCCCGCCCTGGTACCCCGGTGGCGGATCGGTCTTGTAGTGGGGCGGCGGGTCCGTCTGGTACTTCGGCGGTGGATCCGTCTTGTGGTCCCCGGGCGGCGGCCCGGGCTTGTAGTCCGGGTTGTTCTTGAGGTTCGGCGGGGCGTAGTGGAACGGCGTCGGCTGGGGTTGCGGCTTGGGCACGTTGGCGTCGTACTTGTCGCCGCCCTTGCCGCCTTTGTCGCCGCCGCCGGGCGGTTCCGGCGTCGGCTCCGGCAATGCCTTGGGATTGCTGAAGCCCGGCAGCACGAAGTGGTCGTAGTAGTGGGTGGCCAGCTGGTCGCCGACCTTGCGCATGTCGTTGGTCATCATCTCGACCACCTCGGGCTTCTTGGAGATGAACGCCCGGTTGCCGTCGAGCCGGTACTCGCTGCCGAGGTCCCAGATCTGCTTGGCGTAGAAGTAGTCGATGTTGCGCAGCTCGTTCTGCGCCCACACCAGCCAGCCGCCGAGGTCGAGCAGCTGCTCCGGCACGTCGTGGCCGTTCTTGGCGTCCACGATCACGTTGGCCACGGCGTCGACCTTGTGTGACAGGTTCAGCATCATGACCCGGAACCGGGCGGCGGCCGGCCCCTTCCACGATCCGTCCTCGCCGGCCAGCGCGTTGGTCTGGTCGGCAATGGACCGGGCCACCATGTGCAGGTTCAGGTAGGCGCTCCTGAGGACCGCGGCCGAGTTCACCAGGGTCTGCGGATCGACGTAGGTCACGGTGTCGGCGCCCTGCCCCTTGGGCAGGGCGCCGCCGCCGAGGACGAGCGCCTCGATCGATTTCCAGTCAAGGCCGGCGAAATCCTTGCCCCGGTCGGCCGGGTCCATGGTCGCCTTGCCGTCGTCCCCGTCCGGCCACACCCCGCCGTCGGAGTGCGTCGTCGTCCCGGTGGGCTTGGTCTTGCTGCCGTCGTCCGTCATCTTCCCTCAATCCGCCGCCGGGCCGCCGCCTCAGCTGCCGGAGCCGCCCCACTTGACGTTGTCCAGGTCGCCGCCGGACTGGTTGAACAGCTCGTTGTACTTGTCGGCGGTCATCTTGTTGAGCTCGTCGGCCTTCTCGTAGGCCAGCAGCGTCTTGCCCACGTCGTCGATGACGTCCAGCAGCATCGTGTGGATCTTCTCGGTGGCCGTGACGAGGTTGTCGCCCACCGTGCCGACCGGCTTCTGCACCTTGGCTTTGGCCGTGAGGAACGCGCCGGGCTTGACGTAGACCGCCGGCACCAGGCTCTTGTTCACCGCGCTCACCGTGTTGGCCAGAATCCCCATGTTCCAGGCGAACCGGGCCATCGCCGCGGTGTTGACCGCGGTGTCGCCCTTGCCCGGGTGGGCCGGGTCGGTGCCGGGCACCTTGGGCGGGTCGTCGTGCTTGTTGCCGTCGGAGCGCATGTCCAGCGGCTTGGCCTGCGAGCCGTCGCCCTTGTACTGCTCGAACTTCTTGTTGTGGTCGGCGTCCTGCTGCTCCTGCCGCTTGTTCTCCTGCTCCTGCTGCTGCACGGATTTGGTGGGCTCGTTGCCGTTCATCGGCTACTGCGGCCCGAACCGCTTGGCGTTGGCCGACTCCGTGTCCGAGGTGCCTTCGTTGATGGCGGCCAGGGTCCGGCCGGCCGCGTCGAGCGCCTGCGGCAGCACGAGCGCCTTCTGGTGACAGTCGTCGTAGGCCTGCTGGAACGAGTCGGCGGCGGAGCCGACCCAGTGCGCCCGGTGCTTGTCGACCTCGGTCTTCATCGCGGCCAGCAGCTCGCTGATCTCGTTGGACTGCTGCTTGGCCCGCTCGACGGTCTCCTGCATGGACTGGAAGCTGATCTGGAACTGGCCGAGTGCCATGGGTTTTGTCCTTGTCGCCGTGGGGATCAGAAGTTGGACAGGCCACCGATGGCGCCGGCCGCGTTGCGGGCGCCCGAGGTGTTGTCCTGGTCCCGGTGGTCGTACTGCTGTGCCGCGTTGACCACGTCCTCGGACAGCCGGTTCAACCTGACCATGATCGACTGCACGGTCTGGTCGAACGCCCCCATGGCGTCCTGGAACACCACCGCCGCGTCCGACTGCCAGCTGACGAACAGGTCCTGCATGGTGTGGTCGACCTTCGTGCGCACACCCTGGATCTGGTTGCTCGTGGTGGAGATGGTCCGCGCGCCACCGCGCATCGCATCGGTGTCTACGTTCGAGCCGTCGTACGAAGCCACGCCTGCTCCTCTGCGAATGGGGCTTTGCAGCGAGTCTGGCTTCACGATCGCGGCGGCGCGGCTGTTCAGCGGCCGGAACGGGCCGTTCTAGGGAGACCCCTCACCAGAGGGCGTCGAGCCGTTCCTGGATGAGATCGGCGTTCTGGACGTCGTCCTGACGCCGGTACACCTCGAGCGCTTCCTGCCAGGCGGCGCGGGCCTGCTCGCGCTCGCCGAGGGCCAGGTGGGCCTGGGCCATGTTGTCGAGGGCCTGCGCGATCTCGTTGGTCACGCCGTGGCGGCGGAACAGCACGAGGGCCTGCTGGTAGTGGTCGACGGACTCGCGGTGCCGGCCGTCGAGGCGGTAGGCCAAGGCGAGGCTGTCCAGCACGGTCGCCTCGGCCTCGGTGTCGCCGCGGTCGCGGTAGATCGTCAGGGATTCGCCGCAGTAGTCGTAGGTGGCGTCGTACTCGCCGAGCTTGGCCGACATCCAGCCGGCCAGGTTGAGCGCGTCGGCCTTCCACACCGGCCGGTCGATCTGCTCGAAGAGTTGGCAGGCCTGTAGGGCGTGGGTCAGCGACCAGCGGTAGTCGGCGTGCCGCTCGCCGGCGATCGCCAGCGTGACGTGGGTATGGGCCTGCTGTTCGAGGTCGTGTGCCTGCTCGGCGACGGCCAGCGCCAGCTCCAGCTGCTCGCGGGCCTCCTCGTGCCGGCCGACGTCGGCGTAGGCGCGGCCGAGCAGGCGCAGCACGCGAAGCCGGACGATCGGATCGCCCAGCTGCTCGGCGGCATCGGCCGCCGCGCGCCACATGGCGACGCGGTCGTGGCGGCGGCCCCGCCGCAGGTGGTAGCCGCTGACCTCCCAGGCCAGCTGCCAGACCGCTCCGTGCCAACCGTGGTCGACGGCCAACTGCTGGGCGGCCACCAGGTTGAGGTCCTCGGCGTCGAACCAGGTCATCGCGGCCGCCGCGTCCGGTATCGGCGTGGGATGCGTGTCCGGGCCGGGCGGGTCGAACTGGGCCAGCCGGCGGTGCGGGTCCATGGCGCGGTCGGCGGCATGCGCAGTGTGCAGGTAGTAGTCGACGACCCGCCGCAGGGCCGCCGGCCGGTCGTCGTCCCTGGCCTGGTCAGCGGCGTACGAGCGGAGCAGGTCGTGCATGGTGTGCCGGCCGGCGTGCTCGGTGACGAGGTGTGCCCGGGTCAGCTCGGCCAGGGCCGCGTCGGTGCGGTCGAGGTCCAGGGCAGCCAGGTCGGCGGCCGCGTCACGGCCGATGTCCGGGCCTGGGTGCAGACCCAGCAGCCGGAACACGCGGGCCGCTTCAGCACTGAGGGCCTGGTACGACCAGGAGAACACTGTCCGCACGTCGGCCACGGAACCGAGGACGTCCAGCCGGCGGCGGGCGTCGCGCAGTTCCTCGGCCAGCGCGGCCAGCGGCCGGGTCGGGTTCAGGACCGCTTGCGCGGCAACGATGTTCAACGCGATCGGCAGCCGCGCGCAGGCCTCGATCAGCTCGTCGACCGCGGCCTGCTCGTGTTCGACGCGGTCGCCCAGGCGGCGGACCAGCATGTCGCGGGCCTCGTCGTGGGTGAACAGGTCGAGGGTCAGCGGCACGGCGCCGTCCAGCGCGACCAGCCCGGCGAGCTGATCGCGGCTGGTCACGAGCACGACGCAGCCGGCGGTGCCGGGCAGCAACGGCCGCACCTGGTCGGCGTCACGGGCGTTGTCCAGTACGACGAGCATGCGCCGCTCGGCCAGCAGCGAGCGGTAGAGCGCGAACTGGTCGTCCGGCTCGGTTGGCACGTTCGCCTGGCCCAGTGCGGTCAGGAATCCCCGGACCGCGGTGGCCGGTTGCACCGGCGTGCCGCCGAATCCGCGCAGGTTGACGTACAGCTGGCCGTCGGGGAACCGGTCCGCGTGCTGGTGGCCCCAGTGCACGGCCAGCGTGGTCTTGCCGACGCCCGCGGTACCGGCGATGGCCGAGATCACCATCAATGGCGTGGCCGGCAGCCGGGCGCTGAGGCCGGCCAATTCGGCGTTGCGGCCAACGAAATGCGCGGTGGCGGCCGGGAGTTGGCGTGGGACGGTCGCGCGCTTCCCGGTGATCGTCAGCGCCGGATCTCTGGTCAACACGGCCTGGTGCAGCTTCTTCAGCTCCGGCCCAGGGTCGACGCCGAGTTCCTCGGCCAACACCTCGCCGGCCCGGCGATAGGCGTCCAAGGCCTCGGCCGGTCGGCCGCTGCGGTACAGGGCCAGCATCAGCCGGGCCCAGATGCCTTCCCGCAGCGGGTTTTCGGTGGCCAGCACCAGGAGTTCGTCGACCAGTTCGCGGTGCCGGCCGCGGTTCAGGTCGAGGTCGACCCGATGTTCCCGGGCGGCCAGCCTCAGCGCCATCAGGCCCGGCACCACTTCGCGGTGCAGCACGTCACTCGGCACGTCGGCCAGCGGCTGTCCCTGCCACAGAGCCAGAGCCTCGTCCAGTGAGGCTTCGTCATGTTTGGCCGTCTTGATCGCATCCTGAAATCGATGCACGTCAACGGCATCGCGGTCGATGTCCAGCCGGTAGCCGGCCGCGGACGTGGCCAGCAGGCCACTGTCCACTTGGAACGTTCGGCGCAGTCGCAGCACGTAGTTCTTCAGGGTGTTGCGGGCCGTGATCGGCGGCTCGTCGCCCCACAGGCACTCGATCAGGCGCTCCGCCGGCACCGGCTCGCCGCCGGCCAGCGCCAGCACGGCGATCAGGACCCGCTGTTTGGCCGCGGCGATCGGCAGCACCGTGCCGTCGTGCCGGACCTCCAGCGGCCCCAGCAGGCGGAACCTCCACCCCTCGCCCACGAATCGCGCCCCGCCGATCAGCTATTTCCCCAGCTCCCCTTCGATAAACCGTGCCACAGTCGCCACCCGCCTGTCCACCCCGGTGGTCAGCTCAGAAAATCGGCGGCGGCCTCGGCGATCATGATGGTCGGGGCGTGCGTGTTGGCCGAGGTGATCGTCGGCATGACCGAGGCGTCGGCGACGCGCAGACCGTCGATGCCGTGCACTTCGAGCCGCGAGTCGACCACGGTGCCCATGGCGCACGTGCCGACGGGGTGGAAGTAGCTGGAGCACGCCGTGCGAATGAAGGAAACGGCCTCATCCCTGGACATTCGCCGCGCAGGCGCGACCCACGAGCGGATCAGCTTGCGGTAGGCCGGTTCCACGGCCAGCTCGGTGCACAGCTCGACGGCCGCCAGGAGGGCTTCCACATCTGCCTGCGCAGCCAGGAAGTTCGACTGGATCTCCAGCGGCCCGTCCACGGCTCGAAGCCTTACGTAGCCCCGGCTCTGCGGGCGCATCAGGCCTGGCAGCAGCGCGATACCGTGCGCCGGCGGCGGATACTCCTGCGCCAGTTCCGCTGTGAGGTAAGGGACCTGCATGGAGACGAGCATGATGTCCGGGACGACGAACTCCGGGCGGCTCCGCCAGAACAGGCTGCTGCCGGAGAGATTGCCGCTCACCGGCGGCAGTTCCTCGGTCTCGAAGCAGAAACCGCCCAGGAGCGGGTGGTCCTGGAGGTTACGACCGACGGGCAGGTCGGCGAGGACGTGGATGCCGAGCGCCGACAGCTCGTCGGCGGGGCCGATGCCGGAGTTCAGCAGCAGCCGTGGGCTGTCGATCGCGCCGGCGCAGAGGATCACCTCCGACGACGCCGTGGCGGTGTGGATTTGGCCCTGCCACTCGTATTCGACGCCGGTGCACCGCGTCCCGGCGAACGTCAGCAGCCGTGCCCGGGCCCCGCTGCGCAGGGTCAGCCGCGGATTGTCTTGCAGTGGCCCGAGGTAGCCGTCCCACGGGCTCTTGCGCATCCCGTCGCGGACGTTGAGCGAGAGCGGCCCGACCCCGAACGGCTCCGGGACGTTGTAGTCGTCGAGGTAGGGCAGGCCGAGGCTGATGCCGCTGTCGATCAGCGCCGACGCCGCCGGGTGCAGGTCCTTGACCCGCTCGACCGGTATCGGTCCGCCGGCCCCGTGATGGTCGGTCTCGCCGTCCTCCCAGTCCTCGGAGCGTTTGAACAGCGGCAGCACGGAGTCGTACTCCCAGCCCTCGTTGCCCATCGCGGCCCAGCCGTCGAAGTCGTGCCGGTTGCCACGGACCCAGGCGGTCGCGTTGATGCTGCCGGAGCCGCCGACGACCTTGCCACGGGCCAACGGAATCCTGCGCCCGGCGACGTGCGGGCTCGGCTCGTACGAGTACTGCCAGTCGTACTCGGAGCCGAGGTTTTCCACCCACCGCGAGGGGTTCGTGATGGTCGGGGCATCGGCCCGACCGGCGCCGGCCTCGATCACCAGCACCCTCGCGTCCGTACGGGCCAGCAGTCGGGCCGCCACCACGCAACCGGCCGATCCGGCCCCGATCACCACGTAGTCGTAGTCCATGGTCGCTCCTCAGTTCAGGCCGAGATCAGCGGCGTACGTGCGGATCAACTCGATGGTGAGATGGGGAATGTCCTCGCCGGCCGGCAGCCCCGGTTCGACGTCGGCCGGCTGGGCGAACTCGCCTCCGTCGCCCGCTCCCCCAGCGCCAGCCGGTCCGCGTACCCCGCCACCAGCATGTCGAAGAACTCCGCGAAGCTCAGCCCCGGGCGCTCCAGCGCCTGGTCCGGCCTCGCCTCACGCGCCTGTTGGTCGCGCGCCAGCAGCCCACCCAGCGCCCGCCTCTCCCGTTCGTCGAAAGTGGCCATCGGCACGCCTTTCCCATCAGCACCCAGGCTTCGACGGTAAGGCCCCGAGCCGACGGATGCTCACCTTGTCCGACCGCCGATATCGCGCGGTCTGCCCGTTCGCCCAGGCCTCACCCATCCACGGCGCGAATGGCACCGTGGAGTGCTGGTTTCAGACCGAGGTGTAGCAGTGCCCGGTTTGCGGCATTGAGACCGCACTGGCGGTGGGCGGTGTGGCCGCGCGCACATCCGGCCAGAGTCGGCGCTATTCCGATGCTTTGCCGGACCCTCGGACTTCGGTTTGGTCATGGCTGAACGCTTGTTCAACTTCCTGAACAAGTTGACGGTCGGGCCGGGGCGGGGCGAGCCTGGGGTCATGCACTCGAGCGACGACCTGAAGGCGCGGGCCCGAATCCGGGATGCGGCGCTGCTGCGGTTCGGCCGGGACGGGTTCGCGGGGACGCCGGTGCGGCGCATCGCGGCCGACGCCAAGGTGTCGGCGGCGCTGGTGGTGCACCACTACGGGTCCAAGCAGGGCCTGATCGAGGCGTGCGATGCCCACGCCATGGCGGCGGCCCGCGAGGCGGAGGACAACGGGCCGACGCTGAGCTATCTGGCCCGGGCCATGGTGGAGCGGCCGGCGGAGACGGCGGAGATGTTCGACGAGATGGTGGCCGTGACCGAGCGGACGCTGGCCGAACGGGGTGCGCGGCCGGTCGATGATCCGAGGCTGCGGGCGGTGGTGCTGGTCTGCATGGAGCTGGGCGGCTTCGCGCTGCACAACCAACTCGGCCGTCATCTCGGGGTCGACCCGTTCGGCCCGGACGGCCTGGAGCGGCTGGGCGTGGTGATCGCCGAGGTGCTGATGGGCGGCCTGTTCGAAGGGGTACGGCATGAAGGACGAGACCTGGCGGCGGCACGCCAACCCGTGGAGCGTGTGGACCCGGTTCGCGGCGATTCCGTTGCTGCTGCTGGCGATCTGGAGTCGGGACTGGATCGGCTGGTGGTCACTGGCCCCGCTGGCGGCGGTGGTGCTGTGGCTGGTCGTGAACCCGGGGGCGTTCCCGGCGGTGGACGTTCCGACCAGCTGGGCGTCGAAAGGCATCTACGGTGAGCAGATCTGGTTGCGGCAGCGGGATTCCCTGAGCGCCGAGAACCGACGCGCGCTGCGGCTGCTGGTCATTCCCGGTGCGGCCGGCATCGCGCTGGTGGCGTGGGGCCTGATCGCGCTGGACGTCTGGCCGACGGTGTTCGGGGCGACGCTGGTGGTGCTGGCGCAGTTATGGCGTATCGACCGCCTGGTTCGCGTGTACGACGACACGGTATAGCCTGCTGTACCCGGGTTTCGGGTGTGCACGGGAATGACCGCCGGGTCTCAGACTGGTGTGCTCTCCCGGTGACAATCACCGAGAACATCCGCCGCCGGCCGCTGATCTGGTTCTTCGCACTGGCCAACCTGCTCAGCTGGGCGGCCTGGACGCCGTACGTCCTGTCCGAGAACGGCCTGGGGCTGCTGCACTTCCGCTTCCCGGAGCTGCTCGGCACCAGCCAGTTCGCCGGCGTGCTGCCGGGCGCGTACCTCGGCCCGATCTTCTCCGCCTACGTGGTGACCAGGGTGGCCGACGGCCGGCCAGGACTGCGCCGCTGGGTCGGCCGGCTGGCCAACTGGCGGGTCAACTGGCGTTGGTACGTCGGCGTTGTCGTCGCGGTGCCGGCGGTATTGACTGTGGCCTCGGTCGCGTTGACCGACCGGGGACCAATGCTGCCGGCGATGGCCACGCTGATCGCGTACGTGCCCGGCCTGGTGTTGCAGATGATCACCACCGGACTGGCCGAGGAGCCCGGCTGGCGCGACTTCGCCTTGCCGCGCCTGCAAGAGCGGTTCGGCCCGCTCGGCGGCACGCTGGTCCTCGGCCCGCTGTGGGGCGTCTGGCACCTGCCGCTGTTCTTCTCCGACTGGGGCAACTGGCCGCACTGGACCTGGCTCACGCCGGTCGAGTTCGTGGCCACCTGCGTCACCTTCAGCATCATCATGACGTGGGTGTTCAACCGCTCCGGGGAAAGCCTGCCGATCGCCATGCTGTTGCACACCAGCGTGAACAACTTCTTCTCCATCGCCTGGTCGGAGATGTTCCCGACGCTGCCGATCCAGGCCACCTCGCACGCCTTCCTGCTCGGCTCGGCCACGATCTGCGTCGTGCTGCTGGCGGTGACCCGCGGCCGCCTGGGCTATCGCGCACCGGTCGTCGCCCTGAGGTAGCGCAACACCGCCGTGACGCGCCGGTCGGCACTGTCGGTCGGCGCGAGCTCCAGTTTGGCGAAGATGCTGCGAATGTGCTTGTGCACGGCCCCATCCGTGACGACCAGCCGCTCGGCGATGGCGCTGTTGCCCAGCCCCTCGGCCATCAGCGCCAGCACGTCCCGCTCGCGGGCGCTGAGCCGAGCCAGCCGGGTGTCAGGACGAACCATCAGCTGGGCAACGACTTCCGGGTCGATCGCCGTGCCGCCGCCGGCCACCCGCCGCAGCGCGTCGAGGAATTCCTCCACCCGGCCAACGCGTTCCTTGAGCAGATAGCCCAGCCGCGCGCCGCCGGTGGTGAACAGGTCGGTGGCGAACGCCTGCTCCACGTACGCCGACAACACAAGCACGGCCAATCCGGGCTGCCGTCGACGGGCCTCGACCGCCGCCACGATGCCCTCGTCGGTGTGGGTCGGCGGCATGCGGACGTCCACAATGGCCACATCGGGCATGTGCTCGTCAACGGCGGCAAGGAAGTCCTCGGCATTGGCCACGGTCGCCACCACGTCAAGGCCTTCGGCCTTGAGCAGCAAGGCCAGTCCCTCGCGCAGCAGCGAGTCGTCTTCGGCGATCACAATCCGCATGGCAGGCTCACAGTCACCACGGTCGGTCCCCCAGCGGGGCTGGTCAGCGTGAAGTCGCCGTCGTGGGCCTCGACGCGGCGGCGGATGCCCAACAGCCCGGAGCCACCGTCCTCGCCGGCCCCGCCGACGCCGTCGTCGGTGATCTCCACGAACAGCCGGTCATCCTTGCGGCGCAGGAAGATGGTCGCGGAAGAGGCCTGGCTGTGCCGGGCGACGTTGGTCAACGCCTCGGCCACCACGAAATACGCCGTCGCCTCCACGGACGCCGCACAGCGGTCGGGCAGCTCGGCGTCGAGACGGCAGGGCACCGGGCAGGCGGCGGCCAGCGCGGTCAAGGCGTCCGGCAGGCTGCGGTCGGCCAGGACGGGCGGCAGGATGCTGCGCACGACGCCGCGCAGCTCGGCCAGCGCCTGCTCGGCGGCATCCTGCGCGCGGTCGAGAATCTCCTTGCTGGCCAACGGATCCCGAGTCAATGACCGCTGCGCGGCCCCGATCAGCACGGTCACCGCGACCAGCCGGTTCTGCGTGCCGTCATGCAGCGACCGCTCGATCCGCCGCAGCTCGGCCGCGTGCGCGTCCAGGGCCGCAGCGCGCGTCGCCGTCAGTTGGGCAACGCGCAGCGCGAGATCGGGTTCGTGATCTGCTGACAGCAGGCGGATTCCCGGCCACGACTGCCAGCGCGCCATCGGCGGCAGCAGCACGAACATGACCACCAGCGCCGCCAACCCGGTGAGGCAGGCCAAGAACGCGTCGCCCCAGCTCGTCACCGTGAAGAACCCCTGCGCCGGCTGGGCGGCCGCCGGCGGCACGAACTGCCACCACAGCGGCAGCGAGGTGTCGTGCAGGACGTCGACCGGCAGCGTCAGCGCGGCGGCCCCGAGCACGAACCCGACGGTGGCGTGGCAGACCAGCCAGCCCAGTTCCCGCCGCAGCGGCACCGGACCGATGATCTCCCGTCCGCGGCGGGACAGTCGGGCCCGCTCCCGCTCGGCCACCACGTGGACGATGCGCAGCGCCTCCGGCAGCAGCAGGAAACCGACTCCGACCAGGCACAACGCGGCGCTGGCCGACAGCCAGACCAGCGCAACCACGGCCAGCAACGCGGTGCCGAGGCCGCCGGCGAGGTGTTCCAGCGCGTCCAGCACCGCGCGGGCCGATCGGGTGGGCATGTCCCGGACGATAAGCCACCCGCACCGCCCGCGGCCACGCCGAAGGCGCGGAAGTACAGCCTGCTGTACCTCGAACTCTCCCGCTCACGGGATCGATCGCGACCCACCGGCTGCCTACGGTCGAGACATGACCACCACACGCATCGTTCTCTGGGTCCTGCTCCTGATCAGCGCCGTGGGCAACGTCGTGATGTCAGCGTCCGGCCTGCACGTGCTCGTCGGCATCGGCTTCGGACTGCTCACGCTGGGCTTTGCCACGGCGTTGGTCGTGGATCACCGACGCCGCCGGGCGTGAGGATCACGGCAGCCGCACGCCGGCGAGCTGGATCGCCTGCACCACCAGCCGTCCGGTGCTGTCCCACACGTCACAGGCCTGATCGACCCAGGGTCCGTCGACCAGCCGGGCCTTGCTCACCACCCGCAACGGTCCGGGCGCCGGCAGCGCCCGCACGTACGCCGTGAGCTCCAGGGTGGCCACCCAACCGGTCGTGGCGATGTCGAACGTGGCCGGCGGAAACGCGTCCACCGCGTACAGCAGGGAAATCGGGTCGAACGCCACGCCGCCGGGCAGCGCGAGCCAGCCCTGATCTCGCCACGGCCGCTCGGCGTGCCGGCGAAAACCTGGTGGCTGTCGGGATCGAGGCGCACGTCGGCCTCGGCCATCATCGCGGCCGGCTGCCCACCCGGCGTGACCGCGGGCAGCCGGATCGCCGCCGCGGGGTCGGTCATGGCCGGGTCGGGCAGGCCCCTCTGCCAGGCCGGCTCGGAGTTCGGCGCGAGAGTGCCGAGGGTGAAGGTGGCCTCCACGCACGGCTTGTCGTCGACCAGCAACCGGCCTCGCAGCTGGCTGGTGGATCGGCCGGCGCGCAACGGCTCCACCTCGATCCGCGCCGGCCCGGGCTCGGGCGAACGCAGGAAGTGCGCGCTGGCCGCGAGCACGTGCGGGTGCGCGCTGAGCTCGGTCACGGCCCGGCCGATCATGGCCAGCAGGTAGCCGCCGTTGGGGTGGCCGACGATCGTCCATCGTGGACTGATGTCGGCCTTGAACTCGAACGGGGCCATCGCCGAAACGGCGGTCACATCGGCAAACGTGGTCATGATCCGATCCCTTCGGCGGCCCGTCTGCGGGCCCGCGACGCCCGGAGGTTGGCCGGGTTGCCGCAGGTCCGCACGCTGTGCCAGACGCCGTTGTTGTTGCGGGTGTGGTCGTAGAACGTGGCCACGCAGTGGGGATTGCGGCAGGCCTTGAGGCGACGCCAGGTCCCGTTCTCCTGGGCCAGGAAGCATTCGGCCAGCGCGGCGGAGGCGATCCAGCGCCAGCCGTCGCCGGCCGGCCGCAGCGCGAAGGACGGTCCCGGGACCACCTCGACGGCCGCCGTGCCGACCAGACCGTCCACAGCCGTCTCACCGGTGACCAGGCCGCGCAGCTGTTCGCGTAGCGCCAGCAGCGGTTCGAGGTCCGTCGCGGCCAGTCGCGGTGCGACCAGCGGGCCGCGGTGCTCGGCCAGCGCCGGCACCGCGCCGGCCAGCCACGTCCGGGCCGAGGCCAGGTCGCCCAGCAGCTCGTCGTGCCGGTGCCAGCGCTCGGGCAGGCCGTCCGAGCAGGTGTTCAGCAGATCCTGCACGAACCCGAGGCCGCCGGGCGCCGGGACCAGGCCGTCGACGCGCTCGGTCGCGGCCCACCGTGTGGTGGTCATGACACTAGCGTATGCACTTAGCTAGTGTCATGGCAAGGCCGGTTGACGAGCACCGGCCGCACTCGTACATTGACGTGCTGGTGTAAACGTTTTCATCCCCGCCGCCGCGCCATCGATGGACACAAGTGGAAGGTGCGGGCCGTGCCCAGAACGAGACTCCTCGCCGTCGTGGTGGCGGCGCTGGTCGCCGTGACCATGGCGGCAACGCCGGCTTCGGCGGCGGACACGTTGCTGTCACAGGGAAAACCCGTCGTCGCCTCCTCGTCCGGCGGCTGCTGCCAGCCGGCGAACGCGGTCGACGGCAACACCGCCACCCGGTGGGCCAGCGCGGCGAACATCGACCCGTCGTGGATCTACGTCGACCTCGGCGCCGCCTACGCCGTGCACGAGGTGAAGCTGACCTGGGACGCCTCGTGCGCCAAGGCGTACCGGGTCGAGGTCTCCCCCGACACGACCAACTGGACGGCGATCCACACCACCACGTCCGGCCAGGGTGGCGTGGAGGACCTGACCGGCCTGTCCGGAACCGGCCGCTACGTCCGGGTGTACGGCACCCAGCGCTGCCGGACCGACGCCAGCAAGGGCTATTCGCTGGACGAGTTCCAGGTCTACGGCACCGGCGGCGACACCACCGCGCCGACCGCGCCCGGCACCCCGACGCTGGTCAGCAGCACGTCCAGCAGTGTCACCATCCAGTGGCCGGCGGCCACGGACAACGTCGGCGTCGTCGGGTACGACGTCTACCACGACGGCCAGCTGTGCGCGCAGGTCACCACACTCACCGGCACGTGCAGCGGCTTGAGCCCGAGCACCAACTACGGCTTCTACGTCAACGCCCGTGACGCCGCCGGCAACGTCTCGCAGCCCAGCCCCACGCTGTCGGTCACCACGCCGCCGTCGGACGACCACACGCCGCCCTCCGCGCCGACCAACGTGCACACGACGTCGGTGACCAGCACCAGCATCGGCCTGGCCTGGACCGCCTCCACGGACAACGTGGGCGTCACCGGCTACACGGTGTACAACGTGGTCAACGGCTCGCCGGTGGCCATCGGGTCGTCCAGCGGCGCCGCACCGAGTGCGCAGCTGAGTGCGTTGAGCCCCAACACGACCTATCACCTCCAGGTCACCGCAGCCGATGCGAACAAGAACGTCAGCGACCCGTCGGCGGTGCTGGATGTGACCACCCCCAACGGTTCCTGCACGCAGCCGGTCTGCACCGTCACGCAGGTCGGGGCCAGCGACGACGTCGTGTGGGGTCTGGTCACGCTGCCCGACGGCACCATCCTGTTCAACGAGCGGGACGTGCACGACATCGTGCACCTGAACCCCAAGACCGGGGCCAAGAAGGTCATCGGCACCGTGCCCAACGTGCAGAGCACCGACGGCGAGGGCGGCCTCACCGGGCTGGAGATCAACCCGGCCGGCTTCTCGTCCGACCACTGGCTCTACATCATGCACACTTCCCCGTCGGACAACCGGATCGTGCGGATCAAGTACGACCCGACGGCCGACGCCTTGCAAACCTCGACCGAGCAGGTCCTGCTCTCCGGCATCGCCCGCAACAAGTTCCACAACGGCG
Source organism: Kutzneria chonburiensis (assembly GCF_028622115.1). NCBI lineage: Bacteria > Bacillati > Actinomycetota > Actinomycetes > Pseudonocardiales > Pseudonocardiaceae > Kutzneria > Kutzneria chonburiensis. The sequence continues at coordinate 9,120,397 of NZ_CP097263.1, read as the reverse complement.
GCCGGCTGCGGTTCAGCCCCGACGGCAAGTACCTCTACGCCGGCACCGGCGACGCACAGAACGGCGACAACGCGCAGAACACCAGCAGCCTCAACGGAAAGGTGCTGCGGATCAACCCCGACGGCAGCATCCCGGCCGACAACCCGTTCCACAACGCGGTGTGGAGCTACGGGCACCGCAACGTGCAGGGGCTGGCGTTCGACTCGCAGGGCCGGTTGTGGGAGCAGGAATTCGGCAACAGCATCATGGACGAGACCAACCTGATCACCAAGGGCGGCAACTACGGTTGGCCGTCGTGTGAGGGAACCTCGGGTACCTGCGGCACCGCCGGCTTCATCAAGCCCAAGCACACCTATCCGGTGGCCCAGGGTTCGTGCAGCGGCATCACCATCGTCCGTGACGTGCTCTACGTCGCCTGCGAGCGTGGGACCCGGCTCTACCGCGAGGTGATCAGCGGCGACAGCCTGACCAACGTGCAGGTGTTCTTCGACGGCACCTACGGCCGGCTGCGCACCGTCGAGCCCGCGCCGGACGGCGGCATCTGGCTGACGACGTCCAACAACGGCGACAAGGACAGCACCCCGCACAACAGCAACGACCAGATCTTCCACGTGTCACTGGGTTAGCTTGACGGCTCCGCCGGGTCCACCTTGACGGACCCGGCGTTGCCAACCCCTAGATCGCTCGGCCCCGCCCCTGCTTCGCCCGGTTGGCGGATTTCGGCCGCCGCTAGCGACGCGCCCCACCACCTGCGCCGATGCGGCGGTCGATATCCGGCAAGGGCGAGGCAGGGGTCACGAGGGGCCGAGCCGCGACGCCGGAGGCGGCGCCAACAATACTGCTAGATTCACGTCACGTGCTCACTCGTCGCCTGACCGCCGTGCTGGCCGCAACGTGCGCTGTCACGGCGTCCAATCTCTACCTGGTCCAGCCGGTACTCGGCGAAGTGGCCGCCGACCTGCGGATCGGCGAAGGCGTCGCGGGCATCGTGCCGACCACCACGCAGCTCGGCTGCGCGGCGGGCATCTTGTTGCTGGTGCCGCTGGGCGACATCCGCGACCGCCGGCCGCTGATCCTGGCCATGATGGCCGCGACCACGCTGGCGCTGGTCGGGGCGGCGGTGGCGCCGTCGGTGGGGTGGCTGGCGGCAGCCGGTTTCCTGATCGGGCTGTTCACGGCGATTCCCCAGGTGGTGCTGCCGCTGGGGGTGGCGCTGAACGGCGGGGAGCGCAGCGGGCACGTGGTCGGCATTCTCCAGGGCGGCCTGCTGGTCGGACTGCTGGCATCGCGGGCCTACGCGGGAGCGATCGGCGAATGGCTCGGGTGGCGGGCGGTGTACTGGTGCTCGGTGGCGATCATGGTCGTGGTGACCCTGGTGCTGCTGCGGATGCTGCCGAGCGTGCCGGCCCGGTCGACGATCAGGTATCCGGATCTGCTGCGCACGCTGCCGAGGTTGCTGACCGGCCGGGTGCTGCGGGTCTGCGCGGCTGGCGTGCTGGTCGGGGCAGCATTCGGCGCGTTCTGGAACACACTGCCGTTCCTGCTGCTGCACGACTTCGGCCTCGGACCGGCCGTTGCCGGCCTGTTCGGGCTGGTGGCGGCGGCCAGTGCGCTGGCGTCGCCGCTGGCCGGACGGCTGACCGACCGACTGGGGCCACGGGTCGGTCAGTCGGCGCTGGTCTTCGTGCTGGTACTGGGCTGGGCCGCGCTGGCCGTTGGTCCATTGTGGATCGGTTGGCTGGTGATCGGCACTGTGCTGCTGGACATCGGCGTGTGGGGCAACCAGGTGGTGAACCAGTCCGTCCTCTTCGGACTGGACGCCGCCCACCACAACCGGTTGAACACGCTCTACTTCTTCATCCGCTACCTGGGCATCTCCGTCGGCCTCGCCCTCGGCTCGCAGCTGTGGGTGCTCGGCGGCTGGCCGGCCGTCGCCACTCTCGGACTGGGCCTGGCCGTCACGGCGCTGCCGGCGGCCGTCCTTGCAGCCCCAACACGCGGTCCAGCCGCCGCTGCCACCAGGTCAAGCGCTCCCCGGTGAGGGCGTAACGGTCCAACAGCTCGGGATCCGGCGTCGGCGGCTGCGTCGGAACCGGCAGGAAGCCGTCCACGACCGCGAACGAATCCCGCACGATGTCCCCGTCGAGCAGCGACAGAGTGCCCAGCCCACAAGCGAAATCCAGCTCCGGCAAGGCCCCGGCCAGCGCCAGCTGCGCGGCCAGACCCACGCTCGTCTCCAACGCCGAGGAGACCACCACCGGCAGGCTCGTGGCCTCGGCCACCTGCATCGCCCGCCGCACCCCGCCCAGCGGGGTGCACTTGATCACGGCGACGTCGGCCGCGCCGGCCACCGCGACCTTGAGCGGGTTGTCGGCCCGACGGATGGACTCGTCGGCCGCGATGCGCACGTCCACCTTGCGCCGCACCGCCGCCAGCTCCTCGATGGTCCGGCACGGCTGCTCCACGTACTCCAGGCCACCGGCCGCCCGCGCCATCTCCCGGATGTGGTGCACCGCCGTGTCGACGTCCCATACCGCGTTGGCGTCGATCCGGATCCGGCCGTCGGGGCCGAGCGCGTCCCGGACCGCCTCCAGCCGGGCCATGTCCTCGCCCAGCGACGCCGGATGGTCGGCCACCTTGACCTTGGCCGTGCCACAGCCCGACTTCGCCACGATCTCGTGCGCCCGCACCGGATCCACCACCGGCACCGTGCAGTTGATCGGAATCAGGTCCCGCACCGGCGCCGGCCAGCCCCGTGTGCACTGCTCCACCGCCGTGGCCAGCCAGGTGGCGGCCACCGCGTCGTCGTAGTCGTCGAACGGGCAGAACTCGCCCCAGCCGTTCGGGCCACGCAGCACCGCCCCTTCCCGCACCGTGATGCCACGGAACCGGGTCGTCATCGGGATGGCGAAAAACCGCACGTCGTCGAAGCTCGGCACGGTTCCACCTTAACGTTTCGAACGCGTGAGCGGATTCACCGGGCGAATGGGGGATCCGCCGGATTCGGTGAATAGCGCCCGTCCTATGATCAACCGGTGACCGCATACACCGATTTCGACCCGTTCCAGGACATGGACGTGGAGTCGCTGCCGGAGCGGCAGGTGAAGATCCTGGCCACGATCACGGAGTGGGTGGTCGAGTTCGGCTATGCGCCGAGCACGCGGGAGATCGCCGACCGGGTCGGCCTGAAGTCCAACTCCTCGGTGTCGAAACACCTCGCGGCGTTGGAGGAGAAGGGCTACCTGCGGCGCAGCCCCTCGGTCTCGCGGCCCATCGACGTGCGGGACTTCCTGCGCGGCAGCGCCAAGAGCCGTGAGCACGGCGACGGCGCGGTGAGTGTGCCGGTGGTCGGCGACATCGCCGCCGGTATTCCCATCACGGCCGAGGAACACGTCGACGACATTCTGACGCTGCCTCGGGAACTGACCGGCCGCGGCACCGTATTCGGCCTGCGGGTCCGCGGTGACTCGATGGTCGACGCCGCCATCTGCGACGGCGACATCGTCATCATCCGCAAGCAGCAGGAGGCCCATTCCGGGCAGATCGTGGCGGCCATGATCGACGGTGAAGCCACGGTGAAGGTTTACAAGAAGCAAAACGGCCACGTCTATCTCGAGCCGCGGAATCCGGCCTACGCCGTGATCGACGGCGACCGGGCCGAGGTGCTCGGCGTGGTGGCCTCGGTGCTGCGCTCGGTGTGAGAACAGGGGCGGATCCGGGCCGATCCGCCCCTGCCGTTCACGGCGTGGTGTTGATGCCGCCGCGGAACTGGGCCTGGATGGCCGCGTACCGCTCCGCGTAGCCGGTGTGGAACAGGTGGCCGTTACGGACGCCCTGGTGCCGGCCGACGTGCATGCCGACGATCTCGGCGGTGCCGTGTCCGTGCGGGTCGAGGTCGTAGATCGCCGCCCCCGAGTCGCCGCCCTGGGTCATCTGCGCACCGTCCGTGCGGGCGTACTGGATGAGGTTGGTCGTGCACTGCGAGGACGGCGGCAGGTCCGGGTCGAGGTTGGGGCAGAACACGGCCGAGGTGCTGACGATGCTGGCGAAGCAGCTCTCGCTGACCGTGACACCGCCGGCGACGCACACGCCGCTGGAGTGGATGAAGCCGGTGCCCGGATTCCAGGCCACCGACACGTACCGGGTGGTGTTGGCGCTGGTCCAGATCTGGCCGGCGTAGCCGCCGCAGTCGCAGCGGATCTTGGCCATGTCGTAGCGCGGGAACGGCGGGCGGGCGGTGGTGGTGCCGTATTCGTGCTGACCCGAGTTCCAGTGCGTGTTGATACCGCCGCAGTGGCCCGCGGTGACCGAGTACGTGCCGCCGTCGGTGTCACGCATGGAGAAGCCGGCGGTGCACGTGCCATAGCGGTTGTTGATGTTCGCACCGCCGAAGTGGTTCGGCCCGCAGTCGTTGTTCCGTGCGCACGCGGCGACGCCGGCCGGCTCGGCCGGCGCGTGGCCGATGTCCTCGGTCATCTTGTCCGCCGGCGAGGTGTCCAGCTCGACCTTGCCGGTGGCCCGCAGCTCCCCGGCCAACGAGTCCGGCACGGTGCCGCTGACCACGGTCGCGTCCTTGGCCGCGTCGTAGTAGAAGCCCATGCCGTACTGGGGATGCTTGTCGTGGAAGGCGATCAGCTTGGCCTGCGTCGCGTCGAGGTCGGCCGCGGTCTGCGAGCTGTGGCGCACGGCGAACGGCGCGGTGGCCGGCAGCGCCGCCTCGCTCGACACCGCCGCTGTGACGTGGCCGGCCTCGTCGGCCGACATTCCGATCACGTGGTTGGCCAGTGCCCAGGACTGCTGGGCGGCGGCGTCGACCAGCGGCGCGGCCGGCGCCACCGATGCCGTCAGCACCAGTATTCCCATACAGGACAACAGGATTGCCAGTAGTCGTGTCATGCGAGGGACGCTAACGTCGCCGAACCGGTGAAAACAGACAAGCCGGCCGCACTGACAGGGCTTGTTGCCCGACGGCTTCGGGATCCCGACGGCCGTCGCCAGGCGGCGGCGGTCAGCGCCCGGGACCGCTGCCGTTGGCCAGCAGGTTGCCGGCGGCGTCGAAGGCGGCGAGCTGGACGACGCTGGACATGCTGATGTCCTCGGCGCTGGACTTGGGCGCGGCCCAGAACAGGGTGACGTTGAGCTCGGGCACGGCCCGGTCGAACACCGCCAGCTCGTCGCCCTGGTAGGTGGCCTTGAACTGGCGGACGGAGCCGGTGAAGTAGCCGTACAGCGGCAGGAAGCTGACGGGATGGCCGGTGGCCACGCCCTGGAAGCCGCCGGCGGTGAAGTCGGCGTCCTCGGCGGAGACGGGGGTGATGGTGCCGTCGGCCGCCTTGTGCGCGAGGACGAGCTGGTACCTGGTCGTTCCGGCGGCGCGGGCGAAGTACAGGACCGCGTGGCCCTGGTTGTCGACGACGCCGGTGTCCACAATGGTCCCGAACGGCCGCACCTCGAGCGTGGCCCGTGGCGGGGCGGCCACCGAGATGCTGGCCGGGACCTGGGTTCCGCGGAAGATCTGGACACCGACCACCGTGCCGGCCACGACGAGGAACGCCGACAGGACGGCAGCCCCGGTGAGCAGCCGTCGTCGGGCCCGGCGACGGCTGCCGAGGGTCATGACACGCTCGATGTCGACCGGGGAGAAAGGCGGCGGCGGCTCGGCCATGGCGTCCCGGAGCCGGTCGATGTCACTCACGACACACGCTCCGCCAGGTCGTCGGACAGCCGCATCTTGGCCAGTGCCCGCGACGCCGTGCTCTTCACGGTGCCGACGGAAACCCCCAGCTCGACGGCCACATCGGCCTCGGACAGGTCCCAGAAGTGGCGCAGCACGACAATGGCCCGCTCCCGCGCCGACAGCCGGCCGAGCGCCCGCATCAGCCACTCCTGTGTGGCCACGCCGTCGACGAAATCGCCGGGGGCCGGCCGTTCGGGCAGCTCTTCGGTGGCGTCCTCGCGGAACGGTCGCCGCCAGCGGTCGATGACCAGGTTGGCCAGCACCTTGCGGGCATAGGCGAACGGGTCCTGCCGCCGGATCCGGGACCACGCCGTGTACACCCGCACCAGCACGGTCTGCACGTCGTCCTCGGCCTGGTGGCGGTCGCCGGTCAGCAGGTAGGCGGCGTGCTGCAGCCGCCCGGTGCTGGCCTCCACGAACTCCACGAACTCCACGTCACCTCGGGCCATGACCGCTCCGACGCCCGACCCCCGGCACAGGTTGCCTCAACCTTTCCGGAGCACCACTCGTCGAACCCGACATGACCACCACGATAAGGGCTGTCGCGGCAGTGCTCGGCCTCGGTGCGCTGCTGGCCGGCTGCGGCGGCGCCCCGTCGGCGGGCCCCTCGACCACCGGCCCGTCGGCAGCCGCGCCGACGCAGGCCGGCCCGGACACCAACACGCCGGAGGGGCGGGCCGAGGCCGACTCCATCAAGTTCGAGAACCTGATGGCCGACTGCATGAAGGCCGCCGGCTTCCAGTACGTGCCGCATCCGCAGCACTACACCCGGCCGGCCGGCAACGTCGCCGGCAAGGACCCGGCGACCGTGCCGTACGACGTGTTGAAGACATACCGCCAGAAGTACGGCTATGGCTCCAACTACGCGTCCGACGTGTACCCGAACGACCCCAACGTGGTGCAGACCTACTCCCCGGACCAGAACCCCAACAACGCCATCCGCGCCGCGCTGGACCCGGCCCGCCAGCTGGCCTACGACCAGGCCTACGACGGCGGCTCCCGGGAGGCGCGGCAGCCCGGCGACAAGAAGGACTACAAGATGGGCGGCTGCGCGGCCAAGATCACCCCGCAGATCGGCACCAATGCGAACGTCACCACCGATCCGGCCGCTCAGGCGGCCGGAGCCCAGGCCGAGCAGGAGTTCACCACCAATGCGGCGGTGCTCAACGCGGCCCAGGCCTACGGCAGTTGTCTTCAGCAGCACGGCTACTCGGTGCCCAGCACCAAGCCCGGCGTCATCGAGCGCACGCTGGAACAGCTGGTGCAGCAGGAGCACAGCGACCATCCGGTGGCCGACAAGAAGCAGGGTCTGGCCAAGGAGATCCAGATCTCCCTCGACGACCTGGAGTGCGGCAAGGCGTATGAGGTGGCGGCCAAGCCGTTCGTGGAGAAGCTGCTGCAGAACGGCGTCGGCTGATGCGGCCGAGGCGGGTGATGCTGCTGGTGGTCTGCGCGGCGCTGGCCACCGGCGCGGCCGGTTGGGCCGTCGGCGCGCAGATCACCTCCCCGGCCGACGCGGCCGCCGCGCACCAGCCGCCGCCGGCTTCGTTGATCACGGTAGCCGTGGTCAAACAGGCCCTGGCCAGCACGATCACCGCGCAGGGCACGATCAGCTACACCGGCGCGACGCCGCTGACGCTGACCGGCACGGTCGGCGGGGCCACCACGCAGCTGGTCACGCGGGCGCCGGCGGTCGGCGCGACCGTCGGTTCCGGGCAGCGGCTGCTCGAGGTCAGCGGCCGGCCGGTTTTCCTGCTGCCGGGCCAGGTTCCGATGTACCGGACGCTGTCGGACGGCATGAAGGGCGACGACGTCCGGCAGCTCCAGCAGGCGCTGACCGCGCTCGGCTACGGGCATCTGAGCAACGGGACGTTCGACGTGGCCACCCAGATCCAGGTCAAGCGCTGGTACGAGCACACCGGCTACGAGCCGCAGGCCGAGGCCGACAAGACCACCGTGCCGTCGGGCGAGATCCTTTTCCTGCCAACGCTTCCGGTGCGGGTGGACACCGTCACGACCCGGGCCGGCGCGACGGCGAGCGGCCAGATCGGGACCGTCACCAACAGCACGGTGAACATCCAGAGCACGCTGCCGTCGGCCGACGCGCAGTTCGTGCGGACCGGCATGAGCGCCAAGCTCACGCTGCCCGACGGCACCACCATGGCGGCCAAGGTCGACGCGCTGGGCAAGGACGCCGCGCCGCCGGTCACCGATCAGCCCGCGCCGCCGCAGAACCAGCAGCAACCACAGCAGCAACAACAACAGCAGTCCACTTCGGACGCAACACCGATGCGGTTGACCGCGGTCGATCCGGCCGCGCTGGCGGCGTACGCCACCAAGGCGGCGAAGATCGATATCGAGGTCGGCAAGACCAATGGCGAAGTGCTGGTGGTGCCCGTCGCGGCCGTGGCGACCAGCCAGGACGGGTCGACGCGGGTGCAGGTGCAGGACAAGGACGGCGCGGTGCACGACGTGCCCGTGCGGGTCGGGCTGACCGCCAACGGCCTGGTCGAGGTGTCCGGGACGGGACTCGTCGCGGGCGCACGAGTGGTGGTGGGCAGCAAGTGACCGACGTGGTCATCGAGCTGGACGGGGTTGGCCGGGTGTTCCCGGCCGGTCCGCCGGTGGAGGCGTTGAGTGATGTGCGGTTGACCGTGCGGCGCGGCGAGTACGTGTCGATCGTCGGCGCGTCCGGCTCCGGGAAGTCGACGTTGCTGAACACGTTGGGGCTGCTGGATCGTCCGACCTCGGGCAGTTATCGCCTTGACGGCGTCGAGACCGCGGGGCTGAGTGACCGGCAGCGGACTTCCCTGCGGGGCAGCCGGATCGGCTTCGTCTTCCAGTCGTTCCATCTGCTGTCGTACCGCAGCGCGGTGGACAACGTGGCCATGGCCGAGTTGTACGGGTCCGCCGACCGCAAACATCGTTCGGAGCGGGCGGCCCAGGCGTTGGAGCAGGTCGGTTTGGCTCACCGCAAGGATTTCCGTCCGGACAAGCTGTCCGGCGGTGAACGGCAGCGGGTGGCCATCGCCCGTGCCCTGCTGGGCCGCCCGGCCTTGCTGCTGTGTGACGAGCCGACCGGAAACCTGGACCGGGCCAACACTTCCGGCGTGTTGGACCTGTTCGACGAGCTGGCCGCCGACGGCGTCACGCTGATCGTGATCACCCATGACGAGCAGGTCAGCCGGCGCGCGCAGCGCCGGGTGCGGATCGAGGACGGCCGGCTGTGCGACTGATCGACCTCGGCGACGAGGCCTTGGCCGGCGTCGCCTCGCGGCCCGTGCGGACCGCGTTGACCATGCTCGGCACCTTCATCGGCATCACCACCTTGGTGATCACGCTCGGCGTCGCCGCCACCGCTGGCAACCAGATCGCCGGCCGTTTCGATGCCGTCAGCGCGACCGGCATCACGGTCACCGTTCCCTCGAACGCCGCGGGTCCGCCATTGGTCGCGTGGACCGGCCTGGCCGATCTCCTGCGCCTCAACGGTGTCCATGCCGCCGCTTCGGTGTCCGAAATGGACTCAGCCAGCAATCCCGCGGTGCGGGCCAATGAGCTGCACGACCCCGACGTCGTCAGCGACCGGGCGTTGCCCGTCGTCGCCGCGACCGCCGGTCTGCCCGAGGTCGTCAACGGTTCCGTTGCCCAGGGCCGGTTCTTCGACGCCGGGCACGTGTCCCGGCACGACCGCGTCGCCGTTCTCGGTGCCACTGCGGCCAAACTGCTCGGCATCACCCGGGTCGACGACCAGCCGGCCGTGTTCGTCAACGGGCAGGCTTTCACCGTCATCGGCATCCTCGGTTCGTCCGGTCTGGACCTGGACCACGCTTTGGACGCCTCCGTGATCCTGCCTTACACCGCCGCCGCCGACCGCCTCAAGATCGGCCCGCCGACCAAGGTCTTGATCCGCACCGACCTCGGCGCCGCACCACTGATCGCCCGGCAGGCCCCGATCGCCTTGAGCCCCAACGACCACAGCCAGCTCCAGGTTCTCGCCCCGCCCGATCCGGCCACCTTGCGCGGCGGCGTCGAGCACGACGTCAACGGCCTCTTCGTCGTCCTCGGCTTGGTTTCCCTGGTCGTCGGCGCCATCGGCATCGCCAACGTCACGCTGGTGACCGTCATGGAACGCATCGGCGAGATCGGCCTACGCCGCGCTTTAGGCGCCCGCCGCCGGCACATCGCCGCCCAGTTCTTGGTCGAGTCGGGGACGGTCGGCCTGATCGGCGGCGTCATCGGCACCAGCGCCGGCATCGTCGCCGTGGTCGTCATCTCGGCTTTGAACGGGTGGACGCCCGTGCTCGACTTGTCCCTGGCCGCCGGCGCCCCCATCGCCGGCGCCGCCGTCGGCCTGCTCGCCGGCCTCTACCCAGCTCTGCGCGCCGCCCGCCTGGAACCGGTGGACGCCCTGCGATCGGGGACCTGACCACCTGGTGCGCAGCTAGAAGTGCGGGGAGAGCTTGAGGATGTGACGGCGGGCCAAAGGACGGACCAGGGGCAGCACGAGGCGGGCGGCCAGTGGCGGACGGGAGTACTCGACGACGTAGGACATGATGTCCTCGAAGGAGTGCCGCTGGAACTGGAGGACCCGCTGGCTCTCGGCGGTGTCGAGCCAGTCGGTGCAATAGGGGTCGGTGCTGAAAGCGGACTCGGGGAGGGCACCGAGGCCGAAGGCGTCGAGGGCGCGGCCGAGCATGTCGCGGTAGCGGACCTGGCAGCCGGCGCCGCCGCCGATGAGCCAGGTGCGGCCCCAGATGTCGGCGGTGACGCCGTTGGCGACGGCGAGGCCGGCGTCGTCGCGGTGCACGAGCTCGATGCGGTTGTCGAGGGGAATGGCGAACATGATGGGGTGCGGGCGGCGGGTCTCGTTGGGCGGGACGTCGCCGAAGCGGTAGATGGCCCACGGTTGTGACGACCGGCGGACCAGCTCCTCGCAACGGATCTTGTGACCGGAGTACTCGTCGGTCGGCGCGGTGGGCTCGTCGACGCGACGTGGCGGGGCAAGGTGCTGGGTGTGGCCGTAGACGTCCAAAGTGGACGCGAAGATGATGCGGGAGCGGTGGCGGGCAACGGCTTCGAGCACGTTCTCGGTGCCGCCGACGTTCACCGCACGGGCGAGCTCCGGGTTCTCGGCCACCTGGGGCGGGATCAAGCCGGCCAGGTGCACGACGACGTCCTGGTCACGGACGGCCCGCTGCACGGCGTCGGCATCGCGGATGTCGGCCCACACGACATCGGAGCAGCCCTGGGCGCGACGGAGATTGGCCCTGGTCGGCACGTCCAACAGCCGCACCTCATGACCCTGCGCGCGAAGCTGCGCGGCGGCGCTCGAACCGATGTTGCCGAAAGCCCCTGTGACCAGCACCTGCATGGCAGCCGATTGTGCTCGTGACCGGCGACCACCGACAGGGGCCAAATGGTTAGCATCCGGTCGTTCCATTAGCGGTGTGCTAGGTTCACCGAGTGCCGGAACCACTGCCGGTTGAGCTGATGAACACGATCCGCCCCGACGCCGACGTCCTCGACGGCGACTGGCCGACGGCGGCTGGCCTGGACGGGCCGGTCGACCTTGAGCAGCTGCGCACCCTGCGCCGCGCGCTGCGCCGGCTGGCGGCCGACGCCACCGACGATCCTCGCCAACCGCTGGATCCGATGTCGCGCGTGGCGGCGCTGGCCACCGTCAATGTGCTGGCCGAGCAGGCCGTTACCCGACTGTCCTGGCCGGCCGACGGCCCGCCGGAACGCACGCTGCACGGACCCGTGGCCGGGGTGATCGCGACCTTGGGGGTCGAATTGCTTGCCGGCCCGGAGCGCGGCCGGCTGCGCGCCTGTCTCGCGCCGAACTGCGTGCTGTACTTCGTCAAGGAACACACGCGCCGCGAGTGGTGCTCGCCCAACTGCGGAAACCGGGCGCGGGTGGCCCGCCACTACCAGCGCCACCGTCAGGACTGACCGATGCACAGTGCGAAGACCGAGTTCACCGGGTCGCAGGGGACGCCGCTCGCGGCCCGGCTGGAGCTGCCGGACGACACGCCCTGTGCCTACGCGCTGTTCGCGCACTGCTTCACGTGCAGCAAGGACGTGCTGGCGGCGTCCCGGATCTGCAAGGCGCTCACCGCGTACGACATCGCGGTGCTGCGCTTCGACTTCACCGGTCTCGGCGGCTCCGGTGGCGACTTCGGCAACACCGACTTCTCGTCCAACATCGAGGATCTCGTGCTGGCCGCCGATCACCTGCGGACCACGTACGCGGCCCCGACGCTGCTGATCGGGCATTCGCTCGGCGGGGCGGCGGTGTTGGCCGCGCGGCACCGGATTCCCGAGGCGCGGGCGGTGGCGACGATCGGCGCGCCGGCCGACCCCGAGCACGTGCTGCACCTGCTGGGCGACCGGCGCGACGACATCGAGCGCGACGGCGAGGCCGATGTGGTGCTGGGCGGGCGGAAGTTCCGCGTGCGGGCCAGTTTCCTGGCCGATGTGGCGGCCCAGCCGCAGGCCAGGTGCATCGCCGAGCTGGACGCCGCGCTGCTGGTGATGCACTCGCCGGTGGACGAGCTGGTCGGTGTCGACCACGCCCGGCGGATCTTCGACACCGCGCGGCACCCCAAGTCGTTCATCGCCATCGACGGCGCCGACCACCTGCTGACCCGGCAGGCCGACGCCACCTTCGCCGCCTCGGTGCTGGCCGCCTGGGCGCCCCGCTACGCGTTCAGCCCGGCGGACAGTCGTCCGACCGGCTGACCTCGGCCCATCACCCACCGCCGTCACGCCGTCACCCAGGGTCGACAAGCGAGACCCAGCTCTCACTCCGACGCGTGATTTGAAGCGCACTCGCGTTCCGTCCGCCCGCCTGGGACGTCTCACCACCAGAGGCCCACGAGCGGAAGGAACCACGGCCATGAACAACGCAGCACCCGTCACCGTCGAGGTCGGCATCACCGTGGGTCTGCGGGGCATGCTCGGCGGCCCCGTCCCGGTGCCCACCGAACTGCGCTACGACCCCACCGACCCGTACGCGGTGACCGCGACCTTCCACCACGGCCAGGGCGACATCGACTGGATCTTCGCCCGTGACCTGCTGGCCGACGGCCTGCTCGCGCCGACCGGCGACGGCGACCTGCACGTCAACCCGGTGGTCGACTCGGACACCGTGCTGCTGGTGCTGACCACGCCGGACGGGGCGGCCGTCATGGAGACCTCGGCCGAGGAGCTGGCGGCCTTCCTCGACCTGAGCTACGAGCAGGTCCCGCCCGGCACCGAGTGGGACCACGTCGACTTCGACGCCGAACTGGCCAGGCTGGCCACCGGCAACTGATCAGTCGAGGCAGAACTCGTTGCCCTCGATGTCCAGCATGTTGATGCACGACTCGTTGAGGTCGTCGGACACCAGCACCTGCGTGCAGGTCGCGCCGATGGCGACGAGCCGGTCGCGCTCGGCCTCGAGTGCGGCGAGGCGCTCGGCCCCGGTCAGCCCCGGGGCGGCGCGGACGTCGATGTGCACCCGGTTCTTGGCGGTCTTGCCCTCGGGCACGTGCTGGAAGTAGAGCCGCGGACCGACCTTGTCCGGGTCGTTGCAGGCGAACGCCGACCCCTGATGCTCGGCCGGCAGCGATTTGTCGAAATCGGCCCAGCTGTCGAAGCCCGCGGGCGGCGGCGGCACGACGTACCCCAGCACCTCGCACCAGAAGCGAGCCACACGCTCGGGGTCTGCGCAGTCGAAAGTGATCTGAACCTGTCGTACGGACGCCATGGGGTGCACCCTACTGGCCGCCGACCGCCGACGCGCCGACTTCGGCATTGCCGCACACGGTGACCCGCGCGGCCGTTCCGGTCAGGTCGCCGGGGCCAGATTCCCGCGTTGCCGGGCGCGATAGGTCGCGCCTTTCACCTTGTTTCCACACGTCGTCATCGAGCACCATTCCCGGCGGAAACCGCGGGAGCGGTCGATGAAGACCTGGTTGCACTCGGGCCGCTGGCACTCCTTGAGCAGCTCGACGTCCGGACCGCCGAGCAGGTCGACGGCCGCCCGGGCGACGGTGGCAAGCGCTTGCGCGGGGGTGGCGTCGATGTGCCGGCCGGCCGGCGTCAGCTGCGGGGCGACCGGGGCCGAGCGGGCGAACTCGTTGAGCAGGTCGACGTCGGCCGGGCGCCGGGGTTCGCCGAACAGACGGGTCGCGACCAGGGCGTAAATGGCCTCACGCAGGGCGATCGCGTCGATCAGGTCGTTCGGACCGGCCGGCGGACCGGCGTCGAAGGTCTTGGACTCCCGGTACCAGGCGTCGAGGGCGGCGGGCCGGTCGAGCATCTCCAGCGGGTCGTCGTTGCGGCGGCCGCGGAGGGTGCCGACGAAGTCGAGCGCCGGGTGGTCGCACGGGAAGCGGTGAACCATGCGCACCAGTTTGACAGGTGCGCGGACGCCGTGCAATGCTGCGCACCGTTCTAACCGGTGCGTAATAGTCGCAGGCGAATCCAGCACCGGTCCGACCGGTGCCGACTGGAGACGTCAGTGTTCACACGGGAGCAGTACCTCGACTTCTTCGCCAACGCGCTCAACGGAATGGCCGACATCGTCGCCGAGCTGGGCGACGACCGGGCCAACCACCGCATGTCGCTGCCCGGCGCGAACACGCCGTACGCGGTGCTCAACCACAGCCTCGGCGCGATCGGCTACTGGGTCGGCGAGGTCGTCTCCGGCCGCCCGGCCCACCGCGACCGGGACGCCGAGTTCACCGCATCCGGGCCGGTCGCGCCGCTGCTCGACCGGGTCCACGAGACCGTGGCCCAGCTGGCCAAGGATGTCGCCGCGGCCCGCGAGGACACCGACACGGCCGGCGCGCTGCTGCACGTCTACACCGACGTCGTCCAGCACCACGGCCAGCTCCAGATCATGCGCGACGCCCTCGTCGCCGCGGCCTGAGCCGATGCACCCCGTCAAGTCACCGCCGCTGTCCCGTGGCCGCGACCGGCACGTGATCGCGGTGCCGGTGCTGCCGGACTCGGTGCCGCTGGAGGTGGCCGTGGTGCAGCAGGTGTTTGGCCGCCGCCCGTTCCCCGGCGCCGGCGACCTGACCGGGCGCTACCAGGTGGTGCTGTGCGGCGAGCGCCGCCGGCAGCCGTTACCCGGCGGCGTCGACCTGGGCGACCTGGCCCCGATGGACGCTCTGCTCACCGCCGACACGGTGCTGGTGCCCAGCGTCGAGAACCCGTTCGCGCCACGCAGCCGAGTGCTGTTGTCCTTGCTGCGGGCCGCTTTCCACGGCGGCGCACGGATGGTCGGGCTGTGCGGCGGCACGTTCCTGCTCGGTCGTGCCGGTGTGCTCGACGGCCGCCGGGCGACCACCCACTGGCTCTACTCCGCGGCCTTCCGCCAGGAGTTTCCCTTCACCCAGCTGGAAATCGACCGCGTCTTCGTGGACGACGGCAACATCCACACGTGCGGCGGCGCACTGTCCACAGCGGACATCGCGCTGCACCTGCTGTCGCTGGACATCGGCGACGCCTACGCGGAAGCGATCGGCCGGCTGCTGATCGCGCCGCACCGCGACCCGTCCACCCGGGACCCGAGCGGCCGGCTGATGCCGGATTTTCTCAGCTGGCTGCGGGAACACGTGCACCAGCCGCTCACGTTGAACCAGCTGGCGGCACGGGCCCACGTGAGCGAACGGAGTCTGGTGCGCAAGTTCCGCCAGGCCACCGGCACGAGCATCTTCGACTGGGTCGCCCGGGAACGGGTGGCCCGGGCCAAGACCCTGCTCGAGACCACCGACCACGCGGTGGCCGACATCGCGGTGATGGTGGGCTTCGGCTCGCCGGAGTCCCTTCGCCGCAACTTCACCAGGCACGTCGGCATCTCGGCCCGGGGCTACCGGGCCAAGTTCCGGCCGGCGGGGAAACAGGGAGGCAGTCATGGCTGAGCTCACCGACACCGAAGCCGCCGCCGTCCGCCGCGAGCGCTTCGGCACGCTGCCGGCGCGCGTGCCGGCCGACCACACGGTGGAGATCGTGCCGCCGGAGCGGTTCGAGTTCACCGGCGTCGACCCGGACACCGAGTGGATGATCCGCTACAGCGCCTGACCGGGCAGCGGCCGCCGAGGACTGTCACACAGCCGTGACACTCCTAAGTCGGAGCCAGCACACGTGCTGGCCACGATTGTCCGTATGACCCGAACGATCCTGCTCGAAGTCGCGACCAAGGCACTGGCTCGCGTGTTCCTGCCGGTGGTGGCGCTGCGGCACCGGGGCGCGGGCCGTCATCACGCCGCCCAGTGGGCGCTGGGCCTGCGGTTCCCGCGCGAGTCGCTGGCCGGCCTGCACCCGGCGACGCGGTGTGCCTTCGAGACGGCGCGCACCGAGGCGTTCTGGCGGGACGGCCAGCTGATCGGGCTGACCTCGGGTCATCGGGACGCGGCCGAGCAGTACCGGCTGTACAAGGAGGCGGTGCGCGGAACCGGCTCGCACCACGAGGCCCGCAAGTGGGTGCTGCCGCCGCACGAGTCCAGCCACGTGCAGGGCCTGGCGCTGGACGTCCGCCCGTGCGAGGGCGCGGCCTGGCTGGAGCGCAACGGGGGCAGGCACAACCTGTACCGCCGCTACGACAACGAGCCCTGGCACTTCGAGCTGTGCGCCACGCCGCCGGCCCGCCAGCCGCATCCCGGCGCAGCGCCGGTACGCCGTTCGTGCTAACCACTGTGTATCCGAACGAAGGAGGCACGGTGGCCCAGCTGTTGCTCGTCGAGGACGACACCGTGCTGGCCGAGGCCCTGGCCCGGGCGCTGACCGCGCTGGGCCACGAGGTGACCGTGGCGGACACCGGCGAGCTGGCGCTGGAGCAGCTGTTCGAGCAGCGCACGCCGACCGACCTGGTGCTGCTGGACGTGATGCTGCCGGGTATCGACGGCTTCGAGGTGTGTCGCAAGATCCGGGCCAGGTCGACGGTTCCCGTGGTGCTGCTGACCGCCCGTGGCGACCCGGTGGACATGGTGGTGGGTCTGGAGGGCGGGGCCGACGACTACGTGGTCAAGCCGGCCGAGCCGCGGGTGCTCGACGCCCGTGTGAAGACCATCCTGCGCCGCACGTCGACCAGCGCGGCGCCACAGCACGCCGTGCACACGTTCGGCGACCTGACCATCGACGCCGAGGCCATGATCGTCACGAAGGACGGCGACGAGCTGCACCTGACCTCCACGGAGATGCGGCTGCTGCTGGAGTTCGCCGACCACGCCGGGCAGGTGCTGTCCCGGCAGACGCTGCTCAAGCGGGTCTGGGACTACGGTTTCGCCGGCGACTCGCGGCTGGTCGACGCGGCCGTGGCCCGGCTGCGGGCCAAGATCGAGCCGGACCCGGGCAACCCGACGCTGCTGCGCACCGCGAGGGGCTCGGCTACCGCCTGGTCAAGCCGTGAGGCGCTGGCATCCCGGCCTGCGCACGTCGATCGTGCTGTCGGTCGTCGCCATCACGGTCGCCGCCACCGGCACCATGGCCTACCTGTCGTACCAGTTGCAGTTCAACGAGATCCGGGACCGCTTCGAGAAGGCCGCGTCGGCCGACTTCCAGTCGGACGCCCAGCAGATCCACCAGTGGCTGGTGCACGCCGCCGCCCCGGAGGGATCCAAAGTGGACGGTGCTGCCGACTATCTGCACGGCCGGCTGGCGCTGGAATGGTCCATCGTCAACCTCAACCCGGCCACCGGCCCACAGTCCACACTGGACGGTGACGGCTACCACTCGATTGCCGGCACCCCCGCGGTGATCCCCAAGGAGCAGGTCGAGAGGGCGCAGGCGAAGCTCGATCCGATCAATTACGAGGGCACCTACCAGGGCAGTCTGCAACTGGTCTTCGTCGGGCAGACCGAGCCGAACATGCTGCTGGTCGAGTACTACAGCACCGCGCAGGTCGACCACGAGCTGGCCAAGATCCGGCTGGAGCTCAGCGCCGCCGCCGTGCTGGTCATCGTGGTCGGCAGCGGCCTCGGGCTGCTGGCCGCGCGGCGCATCCAGCGCCGGGTCCGGGTCGCCGCCGGGGCCGCCCGCCGGCTCGGCACCGGCGACCTCGAGACCCGGCTGCCGGTGCAGGGCCGGGACGAGTTCGCCGACCTGGCCGGCGAGTTCAACGCCATGGCCCGGCGGCTCGGCGAGTCCATCGAGGAGCTGCGCCGCAAGGACGAGCAGCAGCGCCAGTTCGTCGCCGACGTCGCGCACGACCTGCGCACGCCGATGGCCGTGCTGATCGCCGCCAGTGACGGTCTCGACGGGCCCGACCGCGATCGTTCGGCCGAGCTCATCGCCACCCAGTCCCGCCGGCTCAGTGCGCTTGTCGACGACCTGCTGGAGATGTCCCGGTTCGACGCCGGCGCCGCCGAGTTCCGGCCCGAACCCGTTGACCTGCAAGCACTCTGCGTGGACGTGGTGGAGATGGTGGCCGCCGACATCCCGGTCCGCCTCGACGGCGACGGCGTCGTGGTCGGCGATCCCCGCCGGCTGCACACCATCGTCCGCAACCTGGTCAGCAACGCCTTGCACCACGGCGCCGCGCCGATCACCGTCACCATCGACGGCCGCTCCCCGTCCGAGGCCCGCGTCATCGTCCGCGACCACGGCCCCGGCCTGCCACCCGAGTTGGCCGCCAAGGTGTTCGACCGCTTCGTCCGCGGCGACCGCTCCCGTCGCAGCGAGGGCAGCGGCCTCGGCCTGGCCATCGCCTACGAGAACGCCGTCCTGCACGGCGGCCGTATCGACGTGGCCGGTCCCGGCGGCGCGGAGTTCACGCTCGTGGTGCCGCGGACGCCCGGCGAGGTCAGCCACTACAGCGGTCAGCTGGTCCCCTGAAACGCCGCCCGGTGATCGGTGGCCCAGCGACGGAAGTCCTGGGCCGGTGCACCGGTCACCGCCGCGACGGTGTCGGTGAGCAGCGGCGGGCTGCCGACGTAGCCGGCGTCGGTGTCCAGCAGCTCGGCCATCACCTCGGCCGGGATGAACGACGGCCGCTGGTCGACCGCCTGCTGCCGGCTCAGCTCGACCACCGAGATCGGCCGGTCCAGCACCTCGGCCAGGATGGCCACCTGCTGCCGGTAGCTCAACGCCTCGGGCCCGGTCAGCGTCAGCGCATCGCCGACGTGCTTGCCGGACTCGAGCACCGTCTGGGCGACGGCCGCGATGTCGTCCTCGTGGATCGGCGCGTACCGGGCGTCCGGGTAGGCGAACTCCACTGTGGACGTCGAACGGATGGATTCCGCCCAGCGCAGGGTGTTCCCGGCGAACGCCCCGGGACGCAGCACGGTGGTCGGCAGGCCGGAGTTCAGCAGCGCGTCCTCGACCGCCTTGTGCCGTTCGGCGATCGAACCGCGGCCGGTGACCACGGCGGCCGACGACACCTGGACGACGTGCCGAATCCCCTGCGCTGCCTGGAGAAACGCCTCGACGCCGTCAGGCTGGGTGTAGAGCAGCACCTGGTCGATGCCGTCGAGCGCCTCGGCCAGGCCCTCGCCGGTACGGAGATCGAGCCGCACCTCCCCCGGCTCCGGACGGCTGCTTGCCACCCGGAACGGCGTTCCGGCGCTGGTCAGGCGGGTGATGAAGGCCTGCGCGATGCGGCCGCGCGCGCCCGTGACGAGGACGGTCATGTGCTGCTCCCCTACGATGAGCCGTCGAGACATATTGGCTTTGCAAGCAAAGCTAGTTTGGAGTCAAAGGTATGTCAACGGTGGAGGCCGGCCTGCGGGAACTGGTGCTGCTCATGCCGCGACTGGTGTCACGGGCCAAGAAGCTGCCGCTGCCGGCCGAGCTGCGCGACTTCGCGCTGGCACCACGACACATCGCGCTGCTGGCCTCGCTCCAGTGCGACGGACCGCTGACGGTCAACGAACTGGCCGCCCGGCTGGAGGTCGCGCCGACGACGGCCAGCCTGATGGTCGGCGACCTGAGCCGACAGGGCGTGCTGGACCGCGCCGAGGATCCGGCCGACCGTCGCCGCACCATCGTCAGCATCGCCGAGAAGCACCGGGAAGCCGTGCACGCCTGGCTGTCCGGCAGCGCGAACGCGTGGCGAAAGGCGTTGGCCCCACTCACGTCCGACGAACGGGAACTGTTCGTCGCCACACTGCGGGCCTACGAGCAGGCGATCCGCGAAGAGACGTCCTGACCTGCGGTTTTGTCGGCAGGAAATGTGTACAGGAAAGGCTTTGCGCTTTCCTTATTCACGTACATGGAGTTACCCGTTCCGCCCATTGCCGCCACGTCAACCCGACTTGATACTGCGAGCACCCCGCCCTGCATTTCGGAGGTACTCGCGTGTTCCGAACAAGACTGCTGGCGCCGCTGGCGTCGGTCGGCATAGTGACCGGACTGCTGGTGGTGGCCAACCCGGCCGACGCCACGGCGCCACAGGCTCCCCTGTTGACGGCGCAATTCAGCCAGACCTCGACCTGGAACAACGGCTACAACGGCAGCTACACGATCGCCAACGGCGGCACGGCGGCCAGCAGCACCTGGGTGGTCGAGTTCGACCTGCCGAGCGGCACCACGGTGACGAAGGCGTGGAACGCCACGCTGACCCACACCGGCCAGCACTACAAGCTGGCCAACGTCAGCTACAACGGCGTGATCAAGCCGGGCGCGAGCACCAGCGCCGGGTTCGGCGTGAGCGGACTGGCCACACCGACCGGCTGCCGGCTCAACGGCGCGGACTGCGCCGGCGGCCCGACCACGACGACCACCACCACCACCACCACCACGACAACGACCACCACGACGACCACCACGACCACGACGCCGCCGAGCGGACCGACGGTGAACGTGAGCACGGCGGCCGAGCTGATCGCCGCCCTCGGCAGCGCCGAACCGGGCCAGGTGATCAAGCTGGCGTCCGGGACGTATCACGGGTCCTTCATCACGCAACGACCCGGCACGGCGGCGAATCCGATCACCCTGACCGGTCCGGCCGACGCCGTGCTGATCAACGACGGCCCGGCCGGCGACCCGCCGGACTGCGCCCGGCCGACCGCCGGCTACGACTCCGGCTACGGCCTCTGGCTGTTCGACGCGCCCTACTGGAACCTCGGCGGCTTCTCCGTCACCGACTCCAAGAAGGGCATTGTCGTCGACAATTCGCCGCACACGGTCATCGACGGCGTGACGGTGAAGCGCATCGACGAGGAGGCCATCCACTTCCGGCGCTCCTCGGCCGATTCCGTGGTGCGCAACTCCACCGTCACCGACACCGGCCTGGTGCAGCCGGGCTACGGCGAGGGTGTCTACATCGGATCCGCGGTGTCGAACTGGCCCTGCTACGGCAACACCGACGGGGCCGACCGCGGCGACCGGGTGCAGGTGGTGGGCAATCATCTGGGTCCGAACATCGCCGCCGAGCTGATCGACGTCAAGGAGGGCACGACCGGCGGTCTCATCAGCGGCAACACTTTCGACGGCCAGGGCATCTCCGGTGAGAACTCGGCCGACTCGTGGGTGGACGTGAAGGGCACCGGCTACACCATCGACGGGAACACGGGCACGTTCGCCGGCCCCGGCGTGTTCGCCGACGGCTACCAGACGCACAACGTGAGCACCACGCCGTCGTTCCCGAGCGGCTGCGGAAACGTGTGGCGGAACAACGTTTCCGATCTGGGCGGGGTCGGGCAGTACGCCATCAACGTGACATCGGTGTCGAAGTGCGCCGGCACCCCGAACGTGGTCTACGCCTCGAACACCGTCACCAATGCGGTGAAGGGCCTGACCACCATCGCAGTGACGCCCTAATCGCCGGCGGCCGGCCGGGCCGAGGCCCGGCCGGCCGTGGTGCGCCGCAGTTCGTACACGGCGATGACTATTGCCACGAGCATGAATCCGATGGCGCACCACAACGTCGTGGACACAGCGGCCGGAAAACCGCGCTGTGTGGCCGAGTAGAAGACGGTGGCGAGCACCGCGGTGCCGATCGCGGTGCCGATCCGCTGACCGGTCTGCAACGCACCACCAGCCACCCCGGCGATCCGGTTCGGCACGCATTCCAGCGTCAACGTGGTGTTGGGCGAGATGACCGCGCCACCGCCGATTCCGGCCACCAGCAATGGCAGCGCGATCGCGCCGCCAATCACGCCTTGCGGCACCAGTAGCACGACCACCGCGACCGCGGCCAGACCAATCGTGATGAGACCGAGCCCGGCCACCGTCACCTTGCGACCCAGCCGGGAAACCAGCCGGCCGGCCACCGCCGCCATGATCGAGGAACCGACGGCGAACGGTGTCACGGTGAGTCCCGACTGCAACGGTGTGTAGTGCAAACCCTTCTGGAGGAACAGCGACATCACCAGGAAAATGCCGGCGAACCCGCAGAAGTAGACCGATCCGAGCAGCAAACCGGACGAGTAGCCGGAAACCTCGGTGAACAGGCGCAGGTCGAGCAGCGGCTTGCCGCCACGGGCCGAGACCCGCCGCTCCCACCGCACGAACAGCACCCCGAAAACCGGCGTGAGCACGGCCAATAGCCACCACCAGCCGGCCGAACCACTCTCGGTCCGCACGATCGGCAGCAACAGGGTGAGCACGGTGACACCGAGCAGGAACGCGCCGATGTGGTCGATCTCGTGTCGCAATGCGACTCGGCCGCGATCGGCCTTCGGCAGCCAGCGCAAGGCCAACACGAAGGCCAGCACACCGACCGGGACGTTGACGTAGAACACCCAGCGCCAGCCGGTCTCGTCGCCGAACGCGGCCAGGATCAGGCCGCCGAGCACCGGTCCGGTCGCGGTGGAAATGCCGATCGTCGCGCCGAGCAGGCCGAACGCCTTGCCACGTTCGGCGCCGCGGAACAGATCCTGGATCAGGCCCGAGTTCTGCGGTGTGAGCAAGCCGGCGGCCAGTCCCTGCATGAGTCGGGCGCCGATCAGGAACGCCTCGTTCGGCGCCGCCCCGGCCAACGCGCTGGTCAGCACAAATGCCGTCAATGCGACGAGGAACATGACGCGGCGGCCGAGCACGTCACCCAACCGGCCGCCGGCGACCAGCGACAACCCGAACGTCAGCGCATATCCGGACACGATCCACTGCACGGATCCGGCCGTTGCGCCGAGACCGTTCTGCACCGACGGCAGCGCCACGTTCACGATGCTCACGTCGAGCAGGCTCATGAAGCCGGCGGCGAGACTGACCGCCAGCGCTTTCCACCGGTGCGGATCGGGTTCGCTCACCACCGCATCCTCCCCGGTCAAGGCGGGCTCGCATCGCGCCGCAATCCCGGGGCGTGGACCGAATCCGGACCTAACGCCACCTGATCCGGTGAAGAAACGGCAACGACAACTGTCATCGCTGGTCTGTTCGGCGTACCAGGGCGGACCGACCTCTTGACAACTCCTGCCCGATCGGCCGGTCGGCCGTGACCGACCCCACCCGGTTAGCCGCTCAATTTGGTTTCGAGTCGGTGAGTCATTTTGTGCGGAGTATCGACTAGACTGGCCGCAGTCGCGTCGACGGGGCACGCCTCTTTGACAGCGAGTATTACGCCACGTTCCGACCCAGACGGAGAAACGTCCATGGCACAGAAGACCATCGTCCAGCTGATCGACGACCTCGATGGCGGTGAGGCCAACGAGAGCGTGTCCTTCGGTCTCGACGGTGTCGAGTACACCATCGACCTGTCCGAGGACAACGCGAAGAAGCTCCGCGAAGGCCTGACGGCGTTCGTCGAGAAGGCGCAGCGTGTCGGTGGCCGCAAGCAGCGGGGCGGCAGCACCACCGCGGTGAAGGCGGGCGGCGACCGCGCGCAGAACCAGGCGATTCGCGAGTGGGCCCGCAGCCAGGGGGAGAAGATCTCCGACCGCGGCCGCATCCCGGCCGAGCTGGTGGCCAAGTTCCAGGCCGCCCACGGCAGCTGAAACACGCTGAACGAATAGGCAAGGCCAACGATGGCGCCCGTACTTCTACGGGCGCCATCGGCGTGTCCGGCACTAGATTCGGCGGTGACGTGCGACCGGCCAATGGTGAGTCGCACCACATCGACCGGGGAAGGGTGCCCATGGCTCAGACCGTCGCCGACCAGCTCATCGAGGTGCTCAGGCAGGCCGGCGTGCGCCGGGTGTACGGACTGGTCGGCGACAGCCTGAATCCGATCGCCGACGCCATTCGCCGAACCGAAGACGTGGAATGGGTCCACGTCCACAACGAGGAGGCGGCGGCGCTGGCAGCGGCGGCCGAGGCGCAGCTGACCGGGCGGCTGGCGGTCTGCGCCGGCAGTTGCGGGCCGGGCAACACGCATCTGATCCAGGGCCTGTACGACGCGCATCGCAGCGGCGCACCGGTGCTGGCCATCGCGTCGCACATTCCGTCGACGCAGATCGGCACCAACTACTTTCAGGAGACGCATCCGCAGCACCTGTTTCTGGAGTGCAGCGATTACTGCGAGTTGGTGTCACGGCCCGAGCAGCTGCCCCGGATGCAGCGGATCGCCATTCAGACGGCGCTGGCCAAGCAGGGCGTCGCTGTGCTCGTGCTGCCCGGCGACCTGACCGCCGAGCCGGCGGCCCATCCGACCGGCAGCAGTCACATCGTGGAGACGCGGGCCGTGGCCGTGCCGGCGTCCGAGGCGGTTGACCAGCTCGCCGCCAAGATCAATGCGGCCTCGACGGTCAGCCTGTTCGTCGGGGCCGGCGTTCGGGACGCCCGGGCCGAGGTGCTGGAGCTGGCGGCCCGTGTGCATTCGCCGATCGGGCATTCGCTCGGCGGCAAGGAGTGGATCCAGTACGACAACCCGTACGACGTGGGCATGAGCGGGCTGCTCGGCTACGGCGCGTGCTACGAGGCCACGCACGAGTCCGATCTGCTGATCCTGCTCGGCACCGACTTCCCGTACGACACCTTCCTGCCGCAGGCCCGGACCGTGCAGGTCGATCGCGACGCCGCCCGGCTCGGTCGGCGGACCCGGCTCGAGCTCGGCGTCGAGGGCGATGTCGGCGCGACGCTGCGGGCCGTGCTGCCGATGGTGCGGCAGAAGACCGATCGGTCGTTCCTGGACAAGATGCTGCGCAAGCACGCCGAGGCGCTGGAGAAGGTCGTGTCGGCCTACACCGCCCGGGTCGAGAAGCTGCGGCCGGTGCACCCCGAGTACGTGGCCGCCGTGCTGGACGAGCTGGTCGCCGACGACGCCGTGATCACCGTCGACACCGGCATGTGCAACGTGTGGGCCGCGCGCTACCTGACGCCCAACGGGCGGCGGCGGATCATCGGCTCGTTCCGGCACGGCACCATGGCCAACGCCCTGCCGCACGCCATCGGCGCCGCCCATGCCCAGCCCGGTCGGCAGGTCGTCTCCATGTCCGGCGACGGCGGGTTGACCATGCTGCTGGGCGAGTTGCGCACCGTTCGCGAGCGCAACGTGCCGGTCAAGATCATCGCCTTCAACAACGGGTCTCTCGGCATGATCCGGCTGGAGATGATGGTCGCCGGCTATCCGTCGTTCGAGACCGACCACGGCGTCTCCGACCTGGCCGCCATCGCCCGCGCGTGCGGCGTCCCGGCCGAGGTCGTGGACGATCCGGCGCAGTTGCGCTCCGTTCTGTCGACCGCGCTGGCCTCCCCCGGGCCGTTCCTGGTCGACGTGCGCACCGACCCCAACGCGCTGTCCATTCCCCCGCACATCACCGCCGCCCAGGTCCGCGGCTTCGCCCTCGCCGCGACGCGGACCGTGTTGGACGGCGGCGTCGGCCGGATGATCGACCTCGCCCGGAGCAACCTGCGGTCAATCCCCCGTCCCTGACGGCAGCCCGTCCAGCACCATCTTCAGGCCGAATTCGAACCGGGCGTCGAAGTCGGTCGGGAGGTGGTGCGGGACGGTGGCGGCCATCGCCGGGTACCGCTCGGGATCGGCCGATTCGGCCATCGCCGCGAGGTCGGCCTCCGGGGCCGCCTGCTCTTCCTGGACGAGGCCGAAGATGTAGTAGCCGATCGTCCACGTCGCCCAGGCCGCTTCGCGAGGCGGTTGGCCGGCGTCGAGCAGCGCCCCCACGGCTTTTTCACCGAACGCCAAAGTGTGCGTGCCGATCACGTACCGACCGGCGACCACCCGGCCGCCGTCACGGTGGGCGAGCATCGCCTTCCGGAGCCTGCGGGCCAGGGTTTCGACGCGTTCCCGCCATGGCTCCGGCAGCGGCTCCGCCGCGCAACCGGCCACGATGCGATCGGCCAGCGCCGCCAGCAGCTGGGGCTTGCCGGCGACGTGCCAGTACACGGTGTTGAGCTGCACGCCCAGCCGCTCGGCCACTTTGCGCATGGTCAGCCCGTCCAGCCCGACCTCGTCCAGCAGCGCCAGGCCGGCCTCGACCACCTGCTCCCGGTCCACCTGTGGCTCCCGTCACATTGCCTCTTGATCCGTGTTCAAGTGTACTCGGAACAGGTCCCTTGATCCGTGTTCAAGAGGTGGTGACA
This sequence comes from Kutzneria chonburiensis, assembly GCF_028622115.1. Taxonomy (NCBI): domain Bacteria; kingdom Bacillati; phylum Actinomycetota; class Actinomycetes; order Pseudonocardiales; family Pseudonocardiaceae; genus Kutzneria; species Kutzneria chonburiensis. Next base: position 9,094,251 of record NZ_CP097263.1, on the reverse strand, counting down.
CGATGATCGCGCTCGTTCACCAGTTGCGACTGGAGGCCGACGGGGTGGTGTCGGTGCGACTGACCGACCCGGACGGCGGGCCGCTGCCGCCGTGGCGGCCGGGGGCTCACGTCGGCATCGAGCTGCCGACCGGCCTGATTAGGCAGTACTCGCTGTGCGGGTCACCCAAGGACCTCGGCGGCTACCGGATCGCCGTGCTGCGGGAAAGGCGCAGCCGCGGCGGGTCGGAGTACGTGCACAGCTTCCTGCGCCCGGGTCAGAAACTCCGGATCGGTCAGCCGCGCAACAACTTCCCGCTGGTCGACGCCGATCGGCACCTGTTCATCGCCGGCGGCATCGGCATCACACCGATCCTGCCGATGATCAACCAGCTCGGCCGTCGGCCGTGGCGGCTGGCCTATTGCGGCCGAACCAGCGGTTCACTGGCCTTTCAGGACGAATTGTCCGTCCACAACGGACACAGTGAGCTGTTCACCGACGGAAACCGCCTGTCGCTGAAGAAACTCCTGGCCGAACCGCGAACCGACACGGCCGTTTATGCCTGCGGACCGGAGTCGCTGCTGGCCGGCGTCGAGGACGCGATGCGCGACTGGCCGACCGAAGCCCTGCACGTGGAGCGCTTCGCCGCCCGCCCCAAGCCTGCCCGGCCCAACCACGAGTTCGAGGTGGTCTGCGCCCGCTCGGACCGGACGCTGACCGTGCCGGCCGATCGGACCGTGCTGGAAGTCTTGCAGGACAACGGAATACCGGTCGAAGGCGCGTGCAGGGAAGGCATCTGCGGCACCTGCCAGGTACGGGTGCTGGGCGGCCGGCCCGATCACCGTGACGACATCCTGTCCGAGGCCGAGCAGCAGGCCGGCGACCGCATGTTCCCGTGCGTGTCCCGCTGCGCCGGCCCCCGGCTCACCCTGGACGTGTGAGATGACCGCGGCCGACGAGTACCAGCCGATCGACATGGCCCGGATCCGGGAGATCGTCGGCTACCCGCCGGCGTTCATCGCCGACAAGAAGACCGACCACATCACCGAGTTCGCGCACCGCTTCATCGGCCACAGCACGTTTTTCGTGCTGGCCTCGGTCGGCGCGGACGGCGGCGTGGACGCCAGCCCCAAGGGCGACCCGCCGGGCTCGGTCAGGGTGCTCGACCCGTGGACGATCGCCATCCCGGACCGGCCGGGCAACCGCGGCATCGACACCTTCACCAACCTGATGGACCGGCCCGGCGTCGGCCTGATCATGCTGGTGCCGGGCGTGACCGAGACGCTGCGGATCAACGGCGACGCCTTCGTCACCGACGACCCCGACCTGCTCGGGCAGCTGTCGGCCGGCGGCAAGCCGGCGCTGCTGGCCACGGTGGTCCGCGTGCGGGAGGTGTACTTCCAGTGCGGCAAGGCGCTGATCCGGTCGCACCTGTGGGACCCGAACCTGGAGCTGGCCGACGCGCTGCTCACCGGCGGGGACTACTACCAGCTGGCCATCGCCGACATGGGCCCGAAGCTGGCGGCCGCCGGCCTGGCTCCCGACACCCTGGCCACCCTCGCCGCCCAGGAGTACCGCACCCGCCTCTTCTAACCGCCCACCGCCACATTCGAATGTCACATGCGCGTCATACTTGCCTCCCAGAGGCACATCCGGACCGCATGTGACAGAAAAGAGGGCCCCGGACCCGCCGCTCCCCTCGACCAGCGGGTCCGGGACTCCCGAAATCCCCGGTACGTCAACTATGGGGAGACAACGGTCACGCTGGCCAGGGGTTGGCCGTTGCCAACCCAGGAAACACCCCGGTCCGCCCGAAAGGGCTCCCATAATCGCCCCCGTGCTCATCGTGGTGGACACCGATCCCGGCGTCGACGACGCGTTCGCGCTCGTCGGCCTGCTCGCCCGGGCGAAAAGGGGCGACTGCCGCGTCCTCGGCATCGGCACGGTGCACGGCAACCTGCCGCCGGCGCCGGGGGCGGACAACGCGCTGCGGATCACCGAGCTGCTCGGCCTGAGCGTGCCGGTGGCGATCGGCGAGGCGAAACCGCTGGTCGGGCCGGAGATGATGTCGGGCCAGATCGTGCACGGTGACGACGGCCTCGGCGGCAACGCCGGCCCGCCGCCGACAACCAGGCCGATCGACGAGACGGCCGCCGAGCAGATCGTCCGGCTGGCCCGGCAGCACCCGGGCGAAGTAACGGTCTTGGCGTTAGGTCCGCTGACCAATGTCGCCAGGGCCCTCCAACTGGCCCCTGACCTGCCGACTCTGGTCAGGGACGTGGTCTGGATGGGCGGCGTCTTCACGCTGCCCGGCACGGTCGGCGTGGCCCAGGAGCCCAATGCCTGGCACGACCCGGAAGCGGCTGAGCAGGTGCTGGCCGCCGGCTTCACGCTCACCGTGGTGCCGATCGACGCGGTGGCCCCGGCCTGGGCCGACGAGACCTGGATCGCCGAGCTGGCCCGGATCGACAATCCCGTGGCCAAGGCCCTGACGGCCTGGCACAAGCAGTACCTCGACTTCTACGCCGGCACGCTGGCCGTGGAGTACGGCGGTCCGGGCATGCTGCTGTACGACCCGGTGGCCGCGGCCATCGCCGTCAACCCCGACCTGGCCGAGTACGAACGGCACGAAGTCGTCGTGGAGCTGCACGGATACCTGCGCGGGGCGACCCTGATCGACCGCCGCCCGGTGCCGCTACCGGGCACGGAGCTGCCGAAACGCCGCCCGGTGGCGGTGGCTGTGGCCGCCGACACAGGCCGGATCCTGGCCGAACTGCTTACAGACATCGCCGGTCTGGGGCGGTATGTGTAATACCCTCGGTTCCGGGGTAGGGCATGTCAGAGAGCTTCGGCCGGCACGTGCGGGCGCTACGCACCCGACACGCGCTGTCGCTGCGCGGCCTGGCCGACCTCGCCCGGATCACTCCCGGCTACCTGAGCAAGATCGAGAACGGCCGGCTGCCCTCGGTCGACATGGCCCGCACGCTGGACGTCGCCCTCGGCGCGAACGGCTCGCTGCTGGCCGTGCTGACCGTCGACCAGCTGCCGCGCCCGGCCCAGCTGCCGCTGGCCATGAGCGGTTTCGTCGGCCGTGAGCCGGAGATCCGGGACCTGACCGCGGCCCTGGAACGCCCGACCGACAGCCGGGTGCCGCTGATCATCGCCGTTGACGGCCCGCCGGGCGCCGGCAAGACCACGCTGGCGCTGCACTTCGCGCACAAGGCCATCCCCCGCTTCCCCGACGGCCAGCTCTACGCCGACCTGCGCGGACACAGCCCGCACGACCGCCCGGCCCGGCCCGACGAGGTGCTGGCCGACCTGCTGCGCTCGCTCGGCGTGCCGGCCGCCGGCACGGCCGACGTCGAGCAGCTGGCGGCGCTGTACCGGTCGGCGCTGGCCGAGCGCCGGATGCTGATCGTGCTGGACAACGCGGCCGACTTCGCCCAGATCGAGCCGCTGCTGCCGGGCACCGCCCGGTGCGCGGTGATCATCACCAGCCGGGAGCGGCTGTCCGGCCTGACCCTGCGGGCCAGCCCGCACCGGCTGACGCTGGGCCCGATGTCCGAGGACGAGTCGCTGGCCCTGCTGACCACGGTGCTGGGCCGGGAGCGGGCCGACCGCGAGCCGGCGGCGCTGGCGTCGCTGGCCGCCCGGTGCGGACGGCTGCCGCTGGCCCTGCGGGTCGCCGCCGAACGGGCCGTCACGACCCCGGACTACGACCTGCGCGACCTGGTCACCGAGCTGGATTCCGAGCGTCTCGACGTGCTCGGCGTCGAAGACGCCGACGTGCGCACGATCTTCTCCTGGTCGCTGCGCCGCCTCGATCCGGACGCCGCGCGGCTGTTCCCGCTGCTCGGTCTGCACCCCGGCCCGCAGATCAGCGGCCGGGCCGTGGCCGCCTTCGCCGGCATGCCCCACACCTTCGCCCGCCGCGCGACGGCCCGGCTGACCCACGCCCACCTGCTGCGGGCCGTCGGCCGCGACCGCTACACGTTCCACGACCTGATCCGCGACTACGCCGCCGAGCTGGCCGACCGCGAGGTCACCGACACCCCGGCAGCGGTGTACCGGCTGGCCAGTTGGTACCTGCACTCGGCGACGGCGGCCACCCACGTGCTGGCCCCGTTCCGCTTCGACCCGATGGCCAAGGACGAGCTGCCGCGCGGCGTGCACCCGCTGGGCTGGACCGCCGACGACGCCGGTGCGCTGGACGCGTTGCGCTGGTGCGACGCCGAGCTGCCCAACTTCGTGCCGATCATCCAGCTGGCCATGGACCACGGGCACTACAAGCTGGCCTGGCAGCTGCCGGTCGTGCTGTGGACGTACCTGTTGCAGCGGCGGCCGTGGACGGTGTGGATCCGCAGCCACGAGCTGGCCCGGCAGGCCGCGCAACACCTGGGCGACCGGGCGGCCGAGGGCTGGGTGGTGACCAACCTGGCCGAGGGCTACCGGCGGATGGGCGAGCTGGCCATGGCCAACCGCCTGTACGCCGAGGCCCGCCGGCTGCGGTCCGATGTGGACGATCGCTACGGCCTGGCCTGGGCGCTGGCCGGCTCGGCCTTCCTGGCCGCCGACCTGCGTGACGACCGGCGGGCCCAGGAGTTCGCCGACCGGGCGACGCAGATCTTCGTGCAGTACAAGGACATTCAGGGGCAGGCGCTGTGCCTGATGACCCGGGGCGACGTGCTGCGGCTGCGCGGCGACCTCGACGGCGGCCTGGCCCTGTGCGGGCTGGCGCTGGGCATGATGGCCGACATCGCCTCGCTGGAGGGCCAGGTCCACGTGCTGCGCAAGATGGTCGAGATCCACCTGCTGCGCAAGGATCTGCCGCACGCGTTGGTGCTGCTGGACGACACCGTGCTGACGAGCAAGGAGCTGCGGGACCGGTGGGCCGAGGCCGAGGCGTTGACCCGCCGCGGCGACGTGCTGACCGAGCTCGGCCGGCGGGACGACGCCCGCGCCTCCTGGCAGCAGGCCCTCGCGCTCTACGACGAGCTCGACGACACCACCGGCAGCCGGTCGGTCAGGGAGCTGCTGGCTGGTGTTCTTCCCGCCACCGCAGCACATCCCGGCAACAGCTGATCAGCCTGTCCCGCAACGGTTTCGACCGCTCGGCGAAGTCCGACTGCATACGCGCGTACTCGGCCCGGCCGGCCGGCGACTCGATCCGCACCGGCTCGTAGCCCAGCTCCGACAGGTCGTACGGGCTGGCCTTCATGTCCAGCTCGCGGATGGCCAGGGCCAGCTCGAAGCAGTCGGCCACCAGCTCCGACGGCACGTACGGCTCCAGCTTGTAGGCCGTCTTGTACAGGTCCATGTTGCCGTGCAGGCACCCCGGCTGCTCCAGCTCGACCTGCGATTCCCGGGTCGGCTGGAGCGCGTTGCGCGGGCGGGCCGGCGGCGTGAAGAAGCGGAACGCGTCGAAGTGTCCACATCGGACCTGCGAGGACTCGACCAGCTCGTCGGTTCCCTGGTGTCCCAATCGAAGCGGCCAGCCGAAGTGCCGGACCTGTTCCGGCGTCTGCCGGTACACCATGGCCCACTCGTGCAGCCCGAAGCAGTTCAGCCGTGGCGGCCGCGACACCGTCGCGCCCAGCAGCGCCAGGTAGAACTCGGCGGTGCGGACCCGGGGTTCGGTGCAGGCGGCCGGATCCAGCGTCACGCCGTCGGCGACCCGGTGATAACCCTTGTAGGCCAGGAATTCGTCGGCATCCCCGGCCAGCACGGTGTTGAGGCCGGGATGCCAGCGCTCCAGCCGGCCCGGCCGCTGCGAGTAGTACGTGAACAGGAAGTCGTGCACCGGGTGCTTTTCCTTGGCCAGACCGCGTTCCCGGTGCGGCTGCGTCCAGCGGCGGACCCGGTCGACGTGCGCACGCTGCCGGGCCCGCCACTCGGGCTCGCTCAGCACCGTCGTCACGTCCACCCGACTACGGTACGTCAACCGCTTCCCGCGCCGCGGTCCTGGTCCGGACCGTCAGCGCCGCGTAGAGCAGGCCGGAGAGCAGGAAACCCAGCACGATGCCCAGGTTGGTGATGGCCAGCGGGCTGTGGGCGATGCTGTCCGGCAGCAGGAACCCGGTGATCACGGCCAGCTGCGGGTCGGCCGAGGTGACCAGGCCGAGGCCGACGACGGTGCCGATGACCATGGACCCGATGCCGGCCCAGTTGAACCGCCCGTAGCGGCCGTCGGCGTCGTCCAGGGCGGCGGTGTCGTAGCCGTCGCGGCGGTGCAGCCACAGGTCGACCAGGAAGACCGCGGCCCACGCCGCCGCGGCCACGCCGCTGATCAGCAGGAACGCGATGAACACGGCGGCGAAGGTCGGCGCCACGAACACGATGTAGACGCCGCCGACGATCATCAGCACCCCGTCGATGCCGGCGGTCACCGGCCGCGGCAGCCGGACGCCGATGGCCTGGAGCACCAGGCCGGACGAGTAGAGGTCGACCGCGCCGGCCGCGGTGACGCTGAGGATCACGCTGATCAGGTACGGCACCAGGAACCAGGTCGGGGCCTGCGCGGCCAGCGCGCCGATCGGGTCCCGCGACACCGCCGCGGCCAGCGACGGGTCGCTGGTCGACAGCAGCACGCCGACCAGCACCAGCAGGCCCTGCGTGACGCCGCCGCCGGCCGCGGTCCAGCCCAGAATGCTGCGCTTGGGCGTGCTTCGCGGCAGGTAGCGGGAGTAGTCGGCGCCGGCGGCCAGCCAGCCGAGGCCGGTGCCGGCCATCACCAGCACGATGCCGCCGAGCAGCGTCACGGCCGAGCCGGCGTGCCCGCCGGACAGGTCGAAGTGCAGGCGGGGCAGAACCACGATCAGGTAGACCACTGTGACCACGGCCGTGATCAGGGTCAGCCAGCGCTGCACCCGCTGGATCACGTGATAGCCGTACACGCCGAGCACGATCGTGCCGATGGCGATCACCGCGAAGGCCACCGCCACCATGCCGGTGTTCCCCAGACCGGGTGACAGCCGTTCGAGGACGGTCCGGGTGGCCAGCGCGCCGAGCGCGACGCTGACGGTCTCCCAGCCGACCACGGTGAACCAGGTGATCAGGGTCGGCAGCCGGCTGCCCAGCACGCCGAACGACGCCCGGCTCAGCATCATCGCCGGCGCACCGCCGCGCGTTCCGGCGACGGCGACCGCGCCGACCAGCGGATACGACAGGCAGATGCCGATGACCACGGCCAGCATGGCCTGCCACCAGTTCAGCCCGATGGCCACCACCAGCAGGCCGTAGCCGACCGGCAGCATGCTCAGGTTGGCCGCCGACCACACCCAGAACTGGCGGCGCGGCGTGCCGTAGCGCTCCTCGTCCGGCACGTGCTCGATGCCCCGCTGCTCGACACCAGACGCCTCGACGGTCACCATCCGTGTCTCCCCGTTCACTCGGCCGGTTTCACCGTAGCGGGTCAGGCCACGGTTTCCGCCCACTCGATGTGGTGTGCGTACAACCAGGCGCGGGACTGTTGCCGGTCGTTCAACTGCTCGGACAGGACCTCGTCACCGCTGTCCTGGGTCGCGCCGTCGTTGGCGCTGGTCGCGACCAGGCGCTCGACCCGTTCCCGGCGGATCCGCTCGTACGCCGCGAAGGCCTCGTCCCGTGGCCGGTCCCGCAGGCACTTGGCCAAGATGACGGAGTCCTCCAGCGCCATCGACGCGCCCTGGCCGGCCGCCGGGGACGCGGCGTGCGCGGCGTCGCCGACCAGCACCATCGCGCCGCGATGCCAGATCGGCGTGGACGGCACGTCATAGGCGTTGCCGCCGATGATCTCGTGCCAGGTGGCCTCGATGATCCGCCGCGACGGCGTGGTGTCGGCGATGAAGAACTCGGCGGCGCGGCGCCGCCAGCCGTCGATCGTCGTGCCGGCGATGGCGTCGCGGGTCAGTTCCGGGGCGGGCAGCCGGGCGAACCAGAACGTCTCGCCCTGCGGGGAGGTCGTGTAGCCGAAGAAGGCCCGCTTGCCCTGGATCATGCGGTACGCGTCGGTGGACAGCGGCAGCGTCGTGTCGTCGGTGTAGCCGTACAGGATGTTCAGCCCGGTGTAGCGCGGTTCCGGCGCGGCCGGGTCGATCAACGTCCGCACGCGCGAGTGAATGCCGTCGGCCCCGACCAGCACGTCACCGAGCTCAGTTGAGCCGTCCTCGAAGACGGCCCTGATCCGTTCGCCCTCGGGCACGGCGTCTGTGAGGCGCTTGCCGTTGACGACCGGAATGCCGCGACGGCGTGCCTGTTCGGTCAGCGCCCGATAGAGCGACGAGCGGCGCATGGTCCGCGGGTCGTGGCCGGTCTCGAGCTGGCCGGCAATGTGCTGCCGGCCAAGTACCTGGCCGCTGCCGCTGAGGAATTCCACTGTCGTGGCGGGAAAGGAGACCGCTTCGACGGCGCCGGCCGCGTCCACCGCCGCGAGCGCGTCCATGCCGTTGTTCATGATGGTCAGGAAGGCCCCGACGTCGTCACCGCCGACCGGGTAGGCCTCGTACACCCCGACGTCGATGCCGGCCTTGTGCAGTGCCAGCGCCGTCGCCGGTCCGGCGACACCGCCCCCGATGATCAGCACCCTGGTCATGGATCAGTGATCGTACCGGCACTGTTCGTGGTGGTACGAGAGCCAAATCTATGATTGTGTGAACAAATTCGCCGCCGCCGCGTGATCGAAAGGGGGCTCCGGGTGACCATCGGACGCCGTCGGCTGCTGGGACTCGGGCTGGGCGCGCTGGGGGCGGCCGCGCTGGCCGGCTGCGCGCCGCCGGGCGCGAATCCGGTCAACGCCGAGCCGACGATCCCCGCCGCCGGGCCGGGCGAGAAGATCACGCTGACCTACTGGGCCTGGCTCAAGGACCTGCAGAAGGTCGCCGACATCTGGAACGCCCGCAACCCGAACGTGCAGGTCCAGGCGGTGTTCAGCCTCGGCGGCAACAGCGGCGGCTACCAGAAGATGTACTCGGCGCTGGCCGCGGGCGGCGGCCCCGACCTGGCCCAGGTCGAGCTGCGCAGCGTGCCGGAGTTCATGCTGGTCGGCGGCCTGGTCGACCTGGCCCGGTACGGGGCCGAGCAGTACCGGTCGCGCTACGACGAGGCCGCGTGGGATCAGGTCACCTTCAACGGCGGCGTGTTCGCCATCCCGCAGGACACCGGCCCGATGGCCTGGTACTACCAACCCGAGGTGCTGGCCAAGGTCGGCGGCCAGCCACCATCCACTTGGGACGAATGGGCCACGTTGGCCCAGGAGCTGCACAAGCAGGATCCCGGCGTGTGCCTGGAAGCCTTCTCGGTGGCCGACGCGTCGCCGTTCATGGCGTACGCCGCGCAGGCCGGCGGGAAGTGGTTCACGCCGACCGAGAACGGCTGGATCGTCAACCTGACCGACGACGCCACCCTGGCCGCGGCCCGGTTCTTCGACAAGGCCATCGACGGCGGCTACGTGCAGACCGGCTACGACCCGTACAGCCCGGGCTGGACGGCCGCCGCCGGCAACGGCCAGATCGCCGCGCTGACCGGCGCGTCCTGGGGCGACGCACTGGTGGAGACGATCGGCACCGGCAAGGGCAAGTGGCGGGTGGCGCCGATGCCCAAGTGGCCAACCGGTTCCGGCTCGACCGCGCTGGGCGGGTCGAGCGCGGCGGTGCTGGCCAACAGCCGGCATCCCAAGGAGGCGCTGGACTTCGCGGTGTGGATGACCACCAGCCCGGAGGCGATCGACGCGCTGATCAAGTACTGCGGCATCGGCTGGTCGCCGTCGCGTGACTACATCGGCGCGCAGCGGCAGCAGCCCAGCGAGTTCTTCAGCGGGCAGAACTACAACACCGAGATCTTCGTGCCGGCGGCCAAGGAACAGCCCAAGGACTGGCACTGGGGTCCGATCACCCAGCGCACCCTGAACGCGCTGTCCGACAACTTCCGGCGCAAGATCACCGCCGGGCAGTCCCTTGTGGACAGCCTGCACCTCACCCAGAAGACCACCGTGGACACCATGCGGCAGATCGGTCTCACCGTGCTGGAGGCGAAGTGACCGCGACTCTCGAGCGGACCACGGTGAAGACCAACGCTCCGCAACGCCATCGCCGGAAACTGCTTGGCGCGCCGTGGATCCTGCTGGCCCCGTTCCTGGCCCTGTTCGCGCTGACCGTGCTGGTGCCGGTGATCCTGGCCGTGGTGCAGAGCTTCACCCACATCAACCGGGCCGGTCTGTTCGGCGAGAAGGGCGTGACCGGCGGCTTCGCCGGCTTCGCCAACTACGTGGAAGCGCTGAGCGACAGCAACTTCCTCGGCGCGATCGGCCGGGTGCTGCTGTTCGGCGTCGTGCAGGTGCCGGTGATGACGGTGTTCGCCACCGCGCTGGCCCTGCTGCTGGAGTCGGCCTCCGCGCGCTGGCCGTCGTTCTTCCGCGCCGCCTACTTCCTGCCGTACGGTATTCCCGGCGTGATCGCCACCATCCTGTGGTCGTTCCTGTACGTGCCCGGCCTGAGCCCGATCATCGACGTGGGCAAGCTGGTCGGACTGGACATCGACTTCCTCGGCCCGAACTCGGTGCTGTGGTCCATCGCCAACATCGTCACGTGGACGTACACCGGCTACAACATGTTGGTCATCGTGGCCCAGCTGAAGTCCATCCCGTCCGAGATCTACGAGGCGGCCAAAGTGGACGGTGCCTCGCCGCTGCGCATCGCCGCGTCCATCCAGCTGCCGCTGATCCGGCCGGCGCTCATCCTCAGCGTCGTGTTCTCCATCATCGGCACACTCCAGCTGTTCGTAGAACCGTTGGTGCTCAAGACGGTCGCGCCGGCCATCGTCACCGAGTACACGCCCAACCTGAGCGCCTACAACAACGCCTTCGCCTACAACGACTACGGCGTCGCCTCGGCCGAGGCCGTGATCATCGCGATCGCCGCCTTCGTGCTGTCGTTCGGCTTTCTGGCCTGGACCAACCGGAAGGGACGGTCATGACCGGCAGGAACACCGGCTGGGCCATCGTGGTCACCGGCCTGCTGACCGTCGTCGCGATCTACTTCCTGGTGCCGGTGTACTGGGTGGTGGTGGCCGCGACCAAGTCGTCCGGCGACCTGTTCACCACGCCCGGCTTCTGGTTCGGGCGCACCATGCAGCTGTGGCACAACGTGGTCGAGGTGTTCACCGCCTCCGACGGGATCTACCTGCGCTGGCTGCTCAACAGCGTGATCTACGCCGGCGTCGGCGCGCTGGTCGCGACCTACCTGGCCGCGGCCGGCGGCTACGCCATCGCCAAGTACGACTTCCCGGGCCGCAACCTGGTGTTCGGCACCGTGCTCGGCGGCGTGCTGGTGCCCAGCACCGCGACCGCGCTGCCGCTGTTCCTGTTGTTCAGCAAGCTGGGGCTGACCAACACGTACTGGGGTGTGCTGCTGCCGGCGATGGTCTCGCCGTTCGGCTTCTACCTGTGCCGGATCTACGCGCAGGCCACCGTCGACGACTCGGTGCTGGAGTCTGGCCGGCTGGACGGGGCCGGCGAGCTGCGGATCTTCCACTCCCTGGTACTGCGCAGCATGGCCCCGGCGCTGGTCACCGTGTTCCTGTTCCAGCTGGTGGGCATCTGGAACAACTTCCTGCTGCCGCTGATCATGCTGGCCGACGACAAGCTGTACCCGATCACGCTGGGGCTGAACGCCTGGCGCAGCCAGGTCGACCGGTCGCCGCAGTTCTACGAGCTGACCGTCGGCGGCCTGCTGGTGTCGGTCATCCCACTGGCCATCGCCATGATCTTCTTGCAGCGGTACTGGCGCGGCGGCCTGACAGATGGTTCTGTGAAGGGTTGATGGCGTGACGTACTACGAGGACTTCTCCCCCGGATCGAACCGGCTGCCGCCACGCTCGTGGGTGCGGTCCAGTGCTCCCGTTCTGTCACTGAACGGTGACTGGAAGTTCAAGCTGTGGCCGTATGCCGATGCGCCGATCGAGGATCCGTCCGATTGGGACATCTTGCCGGTCCCGTCGCACTGGGTGCTGCACGGCGACGGCCGCTACGGCCGGCCGATCTACACCAACATCAAGTACCCGTTCCCGGTCGACCCGCCGTACGTGCCTGACGAGAACCCGACCGGCGACCACTTCCGGACGTTCACGTTGCCTTCGTGGGACATCGACCGGTACGTGCTGCGGTTCGACGGCGTCGAATCGACGTACAAGGTGTGGCTCAACGGGTCCGAGGTCGGCGTGGGCAAGGGCAGCCGGCTGCCCACCGAGTTCGACGTGACGGATCTTGTTGTCCCGGGCGAGAACGCGTTGCTGGTGCGGGTGCACCAGTGGTCGGCCGCGACCTACCTCGAGGACCAGGACCAGTGGTGGCTGCCCGGCATCTTCCGTGACGTCACCCTGCTGGGCCGGCCGTCGAAGCGTATCGACGACGTGTGGGTGCAGGCCGAGTTTTCGGGCGGCAGCGGGGTCATCCGCCCGGAGGTGACCGGCACGTTCCCGATCACCCTGTCCGTGCCGGATCTCGACGTCTCGGTGACGTGGCAGTCGGCCGCCGAGGTCGCGCCACTCACCGTCGGCGCGGTCGAGCCGTGGTGCGCCGAGTCTCCGCATCTCTACGCGTGCACCGTGTCCTCGGCCGACGAGACCGTCCACTTGCGACTCGGCTTCCGCACCGTGGCAATTGAAGGTGACCAGTTCCTGGTCAACGGTCGCAAGGTGATGTTCTACGGCGTGAACCGGCACGAGACGCATCCCGTGTTGGGCCGGGTGTTCGACGCCGACTACGTGCGCCGGGACCTCCTCCTGATGAAGCAGCACAACATCAACGCCATCCGGACCAGCCACTATCCGCCGGATCCGCGGGTGCTGGAGCTGTGCGACGAGCTCGGCCTGTGGGTCATGCTGGAGTGCGACCTGGAGACGCACGGCTTCGAGTTCGACGACTCCATTGTGGACAATCCGTCCGAGGACGTGCGCTGGCGGGACCAGTTCCTGGACCGCATGCAGCGGACCGTCGAGCGGGACAAGAACCATCCGTCGATCGTGATCTGGTCGCTGGGCAACGAATGCGCCACCGGCCGCAACATGGCCGCGATGGCCCAGTGGACGCACCAACGCGATCCCGGCCGCCCCGTGCACTTCGAGCGGGATCACGCCAGTGCGTACACCGACATGCACTCCCGCATGTACGCCACGTTCGCGGAACTGGCGGTCATCGCCACCACCGGCAACGCGTCCGAGGGCAACCTGCGGCCGGAAGAGGCCGTGCGGCAACGGAATCGGCCGTTCGTGCACTGCGAGTACGGGCACGCCATGGGCAACGGACCTGGCAGCCTGGCCGACTACCAGGCCGTCTACGAGCAGTATCCGCGGCTGCACGGCGGTTTCATCTGGGAATGGCGTGATCACGGCATTCTCACCAAGACCGCCGACGGCACCCCGTTCTACGCCTACGGCGGCGATTTCGGCGAGGTCGTGCACGACGGCAACTTCGTGATGGACGGCATGGTGCTGCCCGACGGTACGCCGTCACCGGGCCTGGCCGAGTACGCCGCCGTGATCGCGCCCATCGTCTTCGGCGACGAGCCCGGCACGCTACGCAGCCGCTACCACTACATCGACACCTCGGCCGTTCGGTTCACGTGGACCCGCACGGTCGACGGGGTCGAGGTCGGCACGGACGAGATCGAGCTCAATCCGGTGCCGCCCGGCGGTTCCGGCCTTTTCGAGCTGCCGCCCGAGGCGTTGGACGTCGCGGTCTCCGGCGAGACCTGGCTGACCGTGGAAGCGGTTTCCGGCCACGTCGTCGGCTTCCGCCAGTACAAGCTGTCCGCCCCGGAGCGCGTTTCCCTGGCGCCGGTTGGCGGTCTCGGCGGCGCAGTCTTCGATCCCCGCACGGGTTCGTTGCTGCGCATCGGAGACGTGGAGATCTCCGGCCCACGGCTGGAGCTTTTCCGCGCCCCCACGGACAACGACATCCGGGCCGGCGGCTGGCTGTGGAACGAGCGGGGCCTCGACCGGTTGGAACATCGAATCCGGCATGTCGAGATCACCGATGATTCCGTGCAGGTCTCGGTGCGGGTCGCCGCCGCCACCGCCGGCCGCTGCATCGAGGTCACCTACCACTGGTTCGGCGTCGCCGACGGTGTCGCGTTGACGGTCGACGCCGTGCCCAGCCAGGGTTGGGACTGCACCTGGCCCCGTCTCGGCGTTCGCTTCGAACTGCCGACCGTCGACCAGGTCTCGTGGTTCGGCACCGGCCCCTTGGAGTCCTATTCGGACAGTTCCACCGCCGCGCGCGTAGGCCGTTTCGACAGTTCCGTCGACGACCTGAACGTCATCTACTCCAAGCCCCAGGAGACCGGCCACCGCCCGGACCTGCGGTCGCTGGACCTGGACGGCCGCCTGCGCATCGACACCGTCCCCGACCGCACCGGCCACCGTCCCGGCTTCAGCCTCTCCCGCCACACCCCCCAGCAGATCGCCGCCGCCGCTCATCCCCACGAGCTCTCGGCCAGCGACCGCGTCCACCTCTTCGTCGACAACGCCCAGCACGGCCTCGGCTCCGCCGCCTGCGGCCCCGACGTCCTCCCCCAGTACGCCAACTACCCAGCCTCCCACACCTTCACCCTCGTGTTCAAAGCCTGAAGCTTGGAAGGGGGCCTTCCTACACTCCGAGTGTAGGAAGGCCCCCTTCCAAGCGTATGGAGCGGGTCATTCCTCAAGCCCCGAGTCGAGGAATGACCCGCTTCGTCAGACCAGCACGATCTGTGTGACGAAGGGCAGCAGTCGGGCGGCGGCCGGGTCGGCGTCGAGCGGCACGGCGACCGGCGTCCGCCCGGTCGCGGTGGCCAGCGTCTTGGCCAGGTCGTCCACATCGGACGGTGTGGTGTCGTCTACCCAACGCCTCACGGGCGTCATGGGATCCACGTGCTGCTCGTGGTGTGCCTGCAAGCCGGCGGCGACGGCGTCGTCCCAGCACAGGCCGGCGGCCACGCCGACTTCGGCATGCGGGGTGGACTGGTCCAGAAACACCCGGCGGCGAGCGCCGGTGATGAGATCCGTGCCCCAGGCCCAACCCCGGCCGGCGGCCAACGCGCCGTAGCTCGCCATCGCCGCGAGCACGGCCCGCACCTTGGCGGTCTCGGCATCATTGGCCCAGGCCAACACCCGGTGCGCCGGCCAACGCCGCAACGGATCGGCCACGGTCGCCCAGCTGACGACGCCGGCCTGCTCGACGGCGGAGAGCAGGCCGACGTGTCGATCCACGAATGCCGGCAGCCGGTCCAGGAGTTCACCGGGCGTCAGCGGCTCGGCCGACGGCGCGGCCCCGACCGGGCCGCCCCACTGGTAACGGTGCTCGGTGATCTCCAGCGTGTCCCGGTCCAGCCGCAGCAGCGTCGGCTCGGTGGTCGGCGTCGTGCCGGTGAGGTAGCGGAAGCAGGTCAGCGACACCTGCGCCCCGATCAGCGCGGCGGTCACCGCCTCAACCTCGACCTTGACTTCGAACACAGCGCCCGCTTTGTCCAACCGGCCCTCATACGCCGCGGCCATCAATGCGCCCGGCACCCGCTTGGGCAATACGGCCGGTTCGTCCTCCGGCACCAACCGCCGCCACGCGGCTTCGGTCGGCCGCCCGCCGGGGGCGTGAACAGGCGTTATCCAGGCGTCGCGGTCGCGAATGAAGACCTGGGTCAACGACACGTTCGCGGCCCGGCAGCGCCGGCCCATCTCGATCAGCTCGGCGAAATCGGACGATACGTGCACGACCAGATCGGTCTCCGCGAGATGCGCGTCGATTCGGTCGACCTGATCGGTCAAGACGTGTTGAAATTCGTCGCGCAATGCGTATTCCGGCACGGAACCGGTGGTGAAGACCCGGGTCTGCCGCCAGCCGCTGCCAAGGCCGGCGCGCAGCACCGTGCCGAGCGCCGGCCCCTCGCCGACGACGGCCACCCTGGCCTGCCTCAGCCGGTAGAACCCCTGCTCAGCCGGGGCATTCTCGATCTCGGAGCGATACTCGACGGCCTCGGCGACGGTCAGGCCGACGAGGGTGTCCATACACTGGCTCACGACGGCTCACCGCGCCGCGCCGCGGCCGGCACGCCGCTGGAAAGGTAAATACGAGATGAACACCGTGCCGGTGTCACCCGTTTTCTGTCGCGGCCGGGAATAAACGGCAGCGCCCATGGCAACGCCCACCATGAAATGCCTTCTCTCAACGTGGTTTTCCCCCGACAACCACTGTAGGCATTCCATAACGGGGGCGTCGGCAAAACCGTCCGGTCGTCCGTCCGAGTTGGCACGAACTCACGGTTCAGTGGCCCGGATCACAGGCCGTCGACCAGCGCGCGCACCTCGGGATCGCGGATCTCGAACACGTCGAGCACGCCGATGCGGACCAGAGCGGGCTTCAACTCCCGCAACTGCCCCACGATCGCATCACGCTGAGCACCGCTCGACTCCACTTCGGCCAGCGCCCGCACGTTGCCGATGAACGCCGCGACTGAGCCCTTGCGCACGTATTCACCGCCGAATTCGGTGCCCTCGGCCCCGTCGGGCAGCACATCTTCCGGCTTGACGGGCTGGTTGCCCATGACTCCTCCTCGGTTCACAGTGCGTGCCATCTGCACGCATCAGCAACGGTAGCCCACTTGCGTGCCACTTGCACGCATCAGTGAGGTGAGGCGGGTCACGTATCTGGATCGTCCAGAATGGACGGGCAAAGCGAATTGCCCGCGCTCCCAACGGTCCTTGACTTTCCGGACAGCCCTGGCCACTATCCGGCAAGGCTTTTCCCCCTGCTCCCGGGCTCACCGCTCAGCGATGGCCAGGCTTGGCGCGGCATGACCGTTCCGGCCCCGGCCGTCACTGATGGCGTGAGGACGGCGCGGGTAATTTTCCCTGCTTCTCCGCCCTGTTCTCCGCCTTCACCGGCCACCAGGTGCGATGAAGCGCGACCTCGAAAGGGCGGACAATGAGCGAGGAGACCGCGGCCCGGCCGCGTCGGCGCTGGCTGTGGATCGTGGCGCCGGTGGTGCTCGTGGTGGTCACCGCGGCCAGCCTGAGCGTGTACTTCGCGGAGCGCGCACAGAGCCAGACCGAGACCGTGCTGGGCGACGCCGGCCCGGCCGACCGCGTCGACGTGCTGTTCTACGTGCAGAAGCTCGACCCGCAGAGCCAAACGCTCTCGGCCCAGGTCAGCATCGACCCCAAGGGCCGCTACGCCGACTCCGACGGCGCGCCGGCCAAGGACGTCACGCTGCACCTGGCCGCGATCAAGGGCGACACGCTGACCTTCAAGGCCGGCAAGAACCCGGGCATCAACGACGTGCAGGTGCCGCTGTCCGACGGCGTCATCACCGACTACCCGTTCGACAGCTACAAGGTCGACTTCGCCTTCCTGGCCGAGAGCAACGGCGAGGCCGCGCCGGTCGCGGTGACCTTCGCCAGCGGCGACACGTTCTTCGGCATCCACCCCGGCGCCACCAAGGTCGACGACGGCGTGCTGAGCTTCTCCGCCGACACCAGCCGCACGGTCGGCATGTTCGCCTTCGCCCTGTTCATCATGGCGTTCATGTGGTGCCTGAGCATCGCCGCCGTGATCGCCGCGACCTTCGCCATCACCGGCCGGCACGGCCTGCTCTGGCCGTCCATGAGCTTCATGGGCGCGCTGCTGTTCGCCTTGGTGCCGCTGCGCAACGCCGTCCCCGGCAACCCACCGATCGGCTCGGTCGTCGACTTCGCCGCGTTCTTCATCGCCGAGGCGCTGATCTCGCTGTCGCTGATCTGCACGGTCGTCGTCGGCTACCGGGTCGAGCTGCGCAAGAAGGCCGAAGCCGCCGCCTAGACCCGAATCCGCCCGGCGGCGACCTCGGTGGCGTAGCCCTCGTAGGCCGGCACGTAGCCGGTGTCGCGATCGGCCAGCACGTGCACCGGGCCGCCGTCGGTGTAGCCCTGCTCGCGCAGCGCCACCTTGCGGCTCTTGAACGTGGACGTCTGCTCGACCTCGTCGATCACCCGGAGGAACAAGGGAATCGCGTAGCCGGGCAGGCGTTTCGCGAGGTGCCGGGCCAGGCCGGGCCCGTCGAGTTCGGCGCCGTCGCGCAGCTTGACGGCGGCCATCCCGGCCCGGCCGTCCGCACCCGGCACCTCGACGCCGTACACCACGGCCTGCTCGATCGCCGGCCACTCGTCCAACGCGCCCTCGACCTCGGTGGTGGCCACGTTCTCGCCCTTCCACCGGAAGGTGTCGCCCAGCCGGTCGACGAAGGCCACGTGGTTCCACCCCTGGTCACGGACCAGGTCGCCGGTGTTGAACCAGCAGTCGCCGCGGCGGAAACCGTTGCGCACCAACTTCTTCTCGGTGGCGTCGGCATCGGTGTAGCCGTCGAACGGGGCCCGGTCGGTGACCTTGGTGATCAGCAGGCCGACCTGGCCCGCACCGACCTTGCGCAGGTGGCCGTCGGCGCCGCGGGCCGGCTGCCCGGTGTCGGCGTCGAAGGCGACGACGGCGAACGGCAACGGGCACATCCCGGCCGTGCGGTCGATGTTGAAGGCGTTGATGAAGGCCAGGTTGCACTCGCTGGCCCCGTAGAACTCGGCCACCCGCCCGATGCCGAAGCGCTGGGTGAACTCGTCCCAGATCTCCGGCCGCAGCCCGTTGCCGACCATGACGCGGACGCGGTGCGTGCGCTCGTTGGCGCGTACGGGCTGGTTGAGCAGGTACCGGCAGAGCTCGCCGATGTAGCAGAACGCGGTGGCCCGGGTGCGCTGGATGTCGTCCCAGAACCGCGAGGCCGAGAAGTTGCGGCCCAGCGCGAAAGTCGCGCCCGCGCCGAGCACCGACGACAGCGACACGGTCAGCGCGTTGTTGTGGTACAGGGGAAGGCAGCAGTACAGCGTGTCGCCGGAGGTGAGCCGGACGCCGAGGTGACCGAGGCCGGTCATCGCCTTGAGCCACCGGAAATGGCTCATGGAGCTGGCCTTGGGCAGGCCGGTGGTGCCGGAGGTGAAGACGTAGAACGCCTTGTCCCGCGCGTGGATCAGCGGCGTCTGCACCGGGTCGTGGTCGTCGGCGCTGATCGCCGCCTCGTCCAGGTCCAGGTAGCCTTCCGGCGCCTCGTCGCCTTCCGGCAGACACAGCACCGTGCCACGAATCTCGTTGTCCGGCACGGACTTCAGTGCGTCAAGGCACTCGCTGCCGACGATCAGCACGGTGCTGTCGAGCAGCTTCTGGCTGTGGTTCAACACATCGCCGCGCTGGTGGTGGTTGAGCATGCCGGCGGTGGCACCGAGCTTGACGACCGCCAGCGCCGCCAGCAAGGTCTCCGGGCGGTTCTCGGCCAGGATGCCGACCGTGCTGCCGGGCCGCACGCCGTGGGCGTTGAGCACCGCCGCGTAGCGGTTCACCCAGAGATTGGCCTGGCCGTAGGACAGCTCGGTGTCCTCGAAGCGCAGGAACGGCCGGTCCGGGTGGCGGTGCGCGGCCCGCTGGAACACGTGGCCGACCGAGTCGCGGCTGGTCGGGCCGATGGTGGCCAGCCCGATCGCGCCGTGCAGCAGGCTGGGCGCGTCCAGCGCCATGGCGGGCAGCGCCCGCACCACGTCGGCCAGGCCGATCCGATGGGCCGCAGACTGCTCCGTCGCGCTCATTGCCGCCATGCTACCGACCGGTAGGTATTGGGACAACGGTTCGCTACTTCGTTCGCAGGTCGGTGATCACCCAGTGGTCGCCCTGCCGCTGGGCCGTCACGGTGAGTTCCGCGGCCGCAACGCTGCTCTGATTGGTGTCGCCGCGGGTCGCGGACTGGTCCAGGAACACCAGCAGCTGGGCGTGATCGCCCTGGAGCAGGGTCACGCCGCTGTCCACCACCGTGGTCGTGAGCATCAGCTTCTGCGCCGGGGCCTGCTGCTTCACCTGCGCGAACAGGTCGTTGTACTGGTTCTCCGCGTTGCCCTTGAGGTTCTGCCTGGCCGCCTGTTCGGTGGCGGCGGTGTTGTCGTAGCGATAGGAGAACACCTTGCCCAGCGCCGAGTTCACGTCCCCGATGACCTTGCTGGTGGCCGCCGGGTCGACGAGCGCCTGGTTGGCCGTCGCCGGATCGTCCCACAGGCCGGTCGCCTCGATACGGAACCAGCTTCCCAGTGCTACCAAGGCAATCGCCGCTGCGATGAGGTACTTCATGACTGCACCTGCACCGGGGCGAGGGCGCTGACCTGCCAGCCTTGGGCGGTTCGCGTGAGGTCGGCCTGGAACCTGGTGCGCTTGGACGTTTTCTGGCCGGTTGCCGGCGTGACGTCCAGCTGCACGGCGGCGATCAGCTTCGCCGTGCCGGCGCGCTGGTCCAGCGCCGTGACGGCGGTGTCCATGACCTGCGCCGTGGTGACGGTTTTGGCTTGTTCCAACTGTTTCCGGCTGTCCGTACCGGTTTGCACCAGCTGGTCGTGCAGGGTGCCGGTGGAGACGGCCAGCCAGGACTTCAGGCCGTCGTCGATCTTGCGGTAGTCGAGGGTGTTCAGCGTGGCGATGTCGTGCTGGGCGGCCTGCGTGACGGCCTGCCGGTCCAGCGTGAACAGCCGGGCGTCGTCGTGGGCGGCGCTCCACCAGGACCAGCCGCCCCACGCGGCGAACACCGCCGCCAGGATCACCACGATCTTCATCTCGGCTCCTATCCGTTCGGGGCGTTCTGGGCGCCGCGGACGCCCGTGCCCGAGCTCGGCGGCAGCGTGCAGCGAGCCTGCGTGTTCAGCGGGGTTGTGTTGGTGTCGAGGCCGCTCTTGCGGTTGGTGCCGTCGTAGCCGGCAGTGCAGCCGATCGGGTCGAAGAAGGTCAGCGACAGCCCGAAGTTGGCCGTGCCGTTGACGACCGCGCTGGTGCCAGCGGCGATCGCCGGCGGGGCCGAGATCAGCAGCTGTTGGATGGCGTCGTGCCGGCCGAGGGCCACGGTCGAGGTCGTCAGCAGGTTGGCGATCAGCACGCCCAGGCTCGGATCGGTGTCCCTGATCAGCTGGCTGACCTGCGTCGACAGCTGCGGCACGGTGCCGATCAGGCTGCGCAGATCGGCGTCGGAGGCGGTCAGCTGGTCGGCGATGAGCTTGGTGTTGACGCCGAACTGCGTGAGGGCTTGGGCTTCGTCGTTCTGGGTGTGCAGGACCGTGGTCGAGTCCGCGACCAGCTGGGTCAGCTGGGGCATGTGTTGCGTGGCCGCGTCGACGAAGGAATGCGTGCTGTCCAGCAGGGTTTGCAGATCCGTGGTCGTGCCGTGGGTGGCCGTGTCGAGCTCGTCGACCAGGGTGGTCAGCCGGTCTTCGGGCACGCTCTGGACCAGGCTGTCGATGTTCGTCAGCAGGGTCTGCACGGGCAGCGGGACCTTGGTCGCCTGCTGCGGGATCACCGATCCGTCATGCAGCGTTGGACCGTCCGGGCGCTTGGGGCGCAGGTCCACGTACTGCTCGCCGACCGCCGACCGATTGGCCACGACCGCGTCGATATCCGTTGGGATGTCGTACTGATCGAGGTTCAGCGCCACGTCCACGCCGTCGTCACTGAGGCTGACCGTGTGGACCCGGCCGATCGGGACGCCACGGTAGGTCACTTCGGCGTTGGGGAAGATGCCGCCGGCGTCCGCCAGCTTCATGGTGACGGTGTAGCCGCCCGTGCCGAACAGGCCGACATAGCGGGCCGCGACGAAGGCCACCGCCGTCAGGCCGACCAGCAGGAACGCCGCCACCTTGAGCCGGACTCCGTGCGTCAGCATCAGTGGTCCTTCAGATAGACGTTGAGGTAGTCGCCCTTGATGTCGTTGAGCACCTGGTCGGTGAAGGGGAAGGTCACCAGCACCTGCAACGCCTTCGGCAGGTTGTCGCCCGCTTTCGCCAGTTGCTGCAACGTCGGTTGCAGCGCCTTCAGGTCGGCCACGAGGTCATCCCGGCTGCGATTCACCACGTCCACCGCCGTCTTCGAGAGCCGGTCCAGGGCATCCACCATGGCCGTCAGACTGTCTTTCTGTTGGGCCAGCACGGCAATCCCCGGCGTCAGCCCGTCGATCGCCCCCGTGATCTGCCCTTTGTGCTCGTCCAGCGTCTTGGCCAGCTTCGCCATCCCGTCCAGCGCCTTGACGATGTCACCCTTGTGACTGTCCAGATTCTTGACCACATCGTCCACTTTGGACAGCAGGTCGCGGACGTTGTTCTCGTTGCCGCCCAAGGCCAGGTTCACCTGCTGCGTGATCGTCTGCAGCTGGGCCACCCCGCCCCCGTTCAGCACCATCGACAGCGCCCCCAGCACCTCTTCCACCTGTGGGTTCCGGTTCGTGCGGCTGAGCGGGATGTTCGCCCCGTCAACCAGCTGCCTGCCCGACGGGCTACCCGCCAGCTCGACGTACTTCTCCCCCAGCAGGCTCGACTGCCTCAGATAGGCATGCGCATCAGCCGGCAGTCTGACGTCTCCGTTCACCGTCATCGACACCAGCGCCGTCCACCCGTCCGGCGCCAGCCTGATGGCATCCACCCGACCCACCGGCACGTCGTTCACCCGCACCGCCGCTTGCGGCACCAGGTCCAGCACGTCCCCGAACTGCGCCGTCACGCGATACGGCCGGCTCCCCACATCCGCCCCGCCCGGTAACGCACAGGCCGTTACAAGCAGGAGGACGGAAAGGAGGAGGTATTTGCGCGGCCGCCCGGCAGCGGCAGCGGCGGACCGCACGCGAGCCCCGAGCGATCGCCCGGCCACCACGGAAAGCTTCCCCATCACCCCACCCCCGGCAGCGGCAGCACCGGTTGCTCCCCCGGCGCGAACTCGCGGATGTTGGCCCGGCCGGACAGCGTCTTCGTCGCCGGGTCGTAGGCGTTCAGCACGTTGCCCAGGGCCAGCGGCGCCACCTTCAAGGCCTCGTCCAGCGAGGCCTGCTCCTTGGCCAGCACCTGACTCACCTGGGCCAGTTTGTCCACAGTGGACGCCAGCCGGCTCCGGTTGTCCTGGATGAACTGCTTCACCACGGCCAGCGCCCCGGCCAGCTCGCGCAGCGCCGCCCCGAGGTCGTCGCGATCCTGGGCCAGGAAGGCCGACACCTCGCCCAGCCGATCGGTCACGTCCCGCACCTGGTTGTCGCTGCCGGCGAGCATCGCCGTGAACTTCTGGAGGGTGTCGACCGTGCCGGTGAAGTCGTCCTTGGAGCCGGCCAACGTGCCGGCCGCCGCACCCAGCTGCCGGATCGTGTCGTTGAGCTTGGCCCCGTTGCCGTCCAGCACCGCCGCACCCGTCCTGACCAGGTCGGACAGGGCCCCGTCAGTGTTCGCCCCGTTCGGGCCCAGCGCCGTCGCAAGCTGGTTCAGGCTGCCGTACAGCTGGTCCAGCTCCACCGGCGTCGCCGTGTTGTCCTCGCCGATCGTCGAGTCCTGCGGCAGCACCGGTCCGCTCGTGTACGCCGGAGCCAGCTGCACGAACCGGTCCGACACCAGACTCGGCGCCATGATCACCGCCTTGGCCTGCACGGGGATGCTCACTCCCGGCTCAACTGTCAGCCGCACCCTGACCTGCGTTCCCGCCGGCCGCACCTCATCGACGGTGCCCACCTTCACTCCCAGCACCCGCACGTCCGACCCCGCGTACACCCCCACCGCCTCCGTGAAGTACGCCGTCACACGCAACGGCTCGTTCGTCGACAGCGGCCCGAACACCGTGCTGGCAACGACCAGGAGAATGCTCATCAGCTGGTTCATCAGTTCCCCCTCCCGCCCGGCGGGGCACAGTCCCGGCCCGGGGTGGCCGGGACCAGGCCGCACAGGTAGGTGTCGATCCAGCGGCCGTTGCCCATGGCGTTGTCGAGCAGACGGTAGTAAGGGCCGAGTAGGGATAGGCCCTTACCGAGGTTCTGCTGGTTGCGTTGCAACACGGCGGCTACCTCGTCGAGCTGGGCCAGCGTCGGACCGAGTTGGGTGGAGTTGTCGGCGACGAGTCCCCTCAGCTGCGCGGCCAGTGCGACGCTGCCGGTGAGCAGGGCGCCGATGGCCTGGCGGCGCTGCTTGACCTCCTGGAGGAGGAGCGCGCCGTCGCTGATCAGACGCTGGAACTGCGTGTCACGGTCGGCCAGCGTGCGGCCGATCTTGGCGGTGCCGGCCAACAGCTGCCGCAGCTCCTCGTCCCGCGAAGAGATCGTCTTGGCCAGGCCGGACAGGCCGTCGACGGTGGCCCTGATCTCGTCGGGGGCGTTGCGGAAGGTGTCGGCCAGCACGCCGAAGCTCTGCGCCAGGCGGCCGGTGTCGATCTGTGTGACCGTGCCGGCCAGGTCGTCGAATGCGGCGACCACGTCATACGGGGCGGCGGTTCGCTGCCGGGGGATCACCGCGGCCGGATCCTGGTCCGCGTTGCCCTTCGGGTCGAGCTCCAGGTATTTCTGCCCCAGCAACGTCTTGATCTCGATCGACGCGGTCGTGCCGTCCCCGATCCATGCGTCCCAAACCCGGAAACCAACCCGCACCTGGTCGCCCTCCAGCCGCACGGCGGTCACCTCCCCCACCTTGACGCCGGCCACCGCCACCTCGTCCGACGGCTTCAGGCCCGCGGCCTCGCTGAAGTAGGCGGCATAGGCCGTGGTCCCGAACGGCAGCTCGTCGGCGAAGAAGACGCCGGCCGCGACGAGAGCGGTGACGGTCACGCCGACCACGGCGACGATGACCGGGTTGAGTTCCAGGAAGCTGCGCTTCATCGGCACCTCCCTGCCGTCACGGGGATTCCCGGTGTCGCGCCGCCAGGCGGGGCAGGGGCGTCGGTGGTGGCCGAACACAGGAAGAAGTTGAGCCACGAGCCGTAGGACGCCGTGCGGCCGAGGGCGTCGAGCTTGGTCGGCAGGGTGGTGAGGAACTGCTCGACCAGGCCGGAGTTCGCGGCGAGGTTGGCGGCGACGCCGCCGAGCTGGGTGATGTCGTCCTTGAGCGGCTGCCGGCCCTGGGCGAGCAGCTGGGTGGTGGCGTCGGCGAGACCGGACAGACCGCTGATGGCGTCGCCGAGGGAGCCACGGTCGGCGGCGAGGCCGGTGACGAGCTGCTGAGTGGTGGTGACCAGGGAGGAAAGCTGGTCGTCATGGGTGTTGACCTGCGCCAACACGGCGTTGAGGTGCGTGACGACGTCGCCGATGACCTGGTCCCGCTGCGCCAGCGTCGAGGTGAGGGAAGCGGTGTGGGCGAGCAGGTCGTCCACGGTGCCGCCCTCGCCCTGGAGCACCTGCACGATCTCGCCGGCCATCTGGTTGACGTCGCCGGGTGACAGCGCCCGCAGCAACGGCTTGAACCCGTTGAGCAAAGCGGTGAGATCGAGCGCGGGGGCGGTGCGGGCCAACGGGATCTGCCCACCGGGTGGCAGGACCTGGTTGGGGTCGCCGGGGCCCTGGCCCAGGGAGACGTAACGCTGACCGACGAGATTGCGGTACTTGATCGCGGCGGTGACAGAAGCTGGCAAGGGATGGTCTTGTTGCACGGAGAACTCCACCTCGGCGACACGCCGCTGGGCGATGGAGATGCGCTCGACCTGGCCAACCTTGACGCCGGCGATGCGCACGTCGTCGCCGACGGACAGCGCGATGGCGTTGGTGAACTGTGCGGTGTAGTTCACTTGGGTGCCGGTGCCCGGATTGGCGATGGCGACGCCCAGCGCGACCGTGGCCAAGCCGGTGACCAGCACAAAGGCCGAGCCTTTGAGCAGCGGGACCTTGAGGCTCCTCATCCGACCGTCACCTCCGTGCCCCGGTAGAGCGGGCCGACGAGCACGCTGCCCCAGCTGGGCACGTCCCGGCCCAGCAACGCGCCGATGAAGTTGTTCTCCTGCACGGAATTGGGCGCGGCGGTCACGGGATAGCAGGACGGTCCGCCGACATCGTCGTAGACCGGAGCGTCCCGGCCGGGCACGTACTTTCCCTTGCCCGGCTGGACGTTCACGGTCACGTGCAGGCCGGGTTCGCTGCTGCCCCGGCCCAGCACCCGGTCCATCTCCGGCGCGAAGGCGGTCAGCGCCCGCAGCATGCACGGGTACTCCGGCGAGTACTGGGCCAGCAGGCTCAGCGTGGGCACGCTGGCCTGGGACAGCCGAATAACGTTGTCACCGTTACGTCGCAGGAAGGTCTCCAGGTCCTGGGATCCGGTGGTGAGGTTCTGGAACAGGCTGGCCAGGTTGGCCCGCTGGTCGGCGATGGTCCGGCTGGTGGTCGTCAGATCGGACAGCGCCTGCACGACAGCGGGCGCGATCCGGCTGTAGTTGTCGGTCACCTGAGCCAGTTCCCGCATACCGGCGGTGAATTCGTCGAGGTGCGGGGTGAACTGGTCGACGTCGCCGCCGAGCCAGGTCAAGGTCTGGCCGAGCGCCCCGCCGCGCCCGGCCAGAGCCCCCGCCAGAGTGCTGAGGATGGACGACAGCTTCTGCGGCTGCACGGCCTGGAGCATCGGCATCAGGTCGCCCACGACCTTCTCCACCTCGACCGCCGTCGCCGACCGGTCCTGCCCGATCACGTCGCCGTCGGCCAGCGGCGGACCGGGCCGGCCGGCGACGAGATCCACGTAGCGCTCGCCGAACAACGTCTTCGGCAGCAGGCGAGCGGTGACGTCCCGCGGGATCCGGCCGATCTCGTCCGGCCGTAGGGCCAGCGAGATCTCCGCGCCGGAACCGTTGGTTCGCACGTCCCTGACTTCGCCGACGACCACGCCGCGCAGCTTGACCTCGGCCGCCAGGTGCAGCTGGTTGCCAACGTGGTCGGTTCGCAGCGTGACCATCGCCGCCGAGGTGAAGTCCTTGCGGTAGACGGCAACCGACAGCGCCACGACCACGGCCATGATCGTCAGGTAGACCGCGCCGGCCAGCTTCTTCATCCCGCCACCTTCACCGTGGTGGTGGCGCCCCAGATGGCCAGGCTGAGGAAGAAGTCCAGCATGCTCACCGCGACGATGGTGGTGCGCACGGCCCGCCCGACCGCGATGCCGACACCAGCCGGGCCGCCGGTCGCGCGATAGCCGAAGTAGCAGTGCACCAGCATCACGACCACGCTGAACACCAGCACCTTGCCGAACGAGTAGAGGACGTCGTAGGGCGGCAGGAACAGGCCGAAGTAGTGGTCGTAGGTGCCGGCCGACTGGCCGTAGAACACCACGGTGATCTCGCGCGACGCCAGGTACGAGCACAGCAACCCGATGGCGTACAACGGAACCACGGCGACAAAGCCGGCGACCACCCTGGTGCTGACCAGATAGGGCAGGCTGCGCACGGCGATCACCTCCAGCGCGTCCACCTCCTCGGCGATCCGCATCGCGCCGAGCTGGGCCGTGAAGCCGGAGCCGACCGTCGCCGACAGGGCCAGGCCGGCCACCAGCGGGGCGATCTCGCGCGTGTTGAAGTAGGCCGACATGAAGCCGGAGAAGGCGGCCACACCGATCTGGTTCAGCGCCGAATATCCTTGCAGGCCAACGACAACACCGGTGAACACGGTCATGCCGACCATCACGCCGACGGTGCCGCCGATCACCGCGAGCGCGCCGGAGCCGAAGCCGACCTCGGCCAGCAGCCGGACGACCTCCTTGAAGTACCGCCGCACCGCGAACGGGATCGCCGCCAGCGCGCGGAGGAAGAACAGCAGCTGGTCGCCGAGGGCCTCCATCACATTCCCTTCGCCGGCACGATGCGCAGGTACACCGCGGTGATCACGGCGTTCACCAGGAACAGCAACAGGAACGTGATGACCACCGACTGGTTCACCGCGTCGCCAACGCCTTTCGGGCCGCCACGGGGATGCAGTCCGCGGTAGGACGCCACCACGCCGGCCAGGAAGCCGAAGATCATCGCTTTCAGCTCGCTCACCCACAGGTCCGGCAGCTGGGCCAGCGCCGCGAAGCTGGCCACGTACGCGCCCGGCGTCCCGCCCTGCAGGACCACGTTGAAGAAGTAGCCGCCGGCCACCCCGACCACGCTGACCATTCCGTTGAGCAGCACCGCGACCGACGTCGCCGCCAACACCCGCGGCACGACCAGGCGGTGCACGGGCGAGACCCCCAGCACCTCCATCGCGTCGATCTCCTCGCGAATGGTCCGCGACCCCAGATCGGCGCAGATCGCCGAGCCACCCGCGCCGGCGATGATCAGCGTCGTGACGATCGGGCTGGCCTGCTGCACCACCGCCAGCACACTCGCCGCCCCGTCGAACGATTCGGCCCCGATCTGCGAGGTCAGCGAACCCAGCTCCAGCCCGATCACCGCGCCGAACGGGATCGACACCAGCATGGACGGCAGGATGGAAACGCTGGCCACGAACCAGAACTGCTCGACCAGCTCCCGGTACTGGAAGGGACGGCGCAGCAGTTGGCGCAGGACCTCAAGGCCCAGCGCGAACATCTGGCCAACGGCGGTCATCGGGGCACGCCCTGATGGGCAAGCACCTGGCCCACCGCGGACAACCGCCTCACCGCCGTCATCGGGGCACGCCCCAATGCGAAAGCACGTGGTGCCGTGCCGCCTCGGACAGGGTGGGGAGCAGGGTGCGCACGCGCTCCTGGCGACGTCCGATCGCCTGGCGCACGGGTAGTCCGGGGCTCGGCTCGAGCTGCGGCACGAGGTCGGGCAGGGTCGTCGGCCATGCGGTTTCCGCATGGCCGAGGACGGCGTCCCGCTCCTCGCTCATACCTATCGGGCCGTGGCGGTGGCCGCCGAGGAACTGGGCGACGACCGGTTCCTCGCTGGTCAGCAGGATCTCGCGGGGGCCGAAGCCGACCAGCCGCCGCCGGTAGAGCATGCCGAGGTTGTCGGGCACGGTGCGGGCCACGCTGATGTTGTGCGTGACGATCAGGATGGTCGCGTCCACCTGAGCGTTCAGGTCGACGAGCAGCTGGCTCAGGTAGGCGGTGCGGACGGGGTCGAGGCCGGAGTCGGGTTCGTCGCACAGGATGATCTCCGGGTCGAGCACGAGGGCCCGGGCCAGACCGGCCCGCTTGCGCATGCCGCCGGAGATCTCGCCGGGCAGCTTGTGCTCGGCCCCGGCCAGGCCGACGAGCTCGGTCTTGTCGGCGACGATGCGACGGATCTCGGCCTCGGTCTTGCGGGTGTGCTCCCGCAGCGGGAAAGCGATGTTGTCGTACACGGTCATCGAACCGAACAGCGCGCCGTCCTGGAACAGCACGCCGAACAGCTTGCGCAGCCGGTAGCGCTCGGCCTCGGTGCAGCGGCACAGGTCGACGCCGTTGACGATGATCCGACCCCGCTCCGGCCGCAGCAGGCCGACAAGGCACTTGAGGAACACGGACTTCCCGGTGCCCGACGGTCCCAACAGGACACTGAGCTCACCGGCCGGCACGGTCAGCGACACGTCCTGCCAGATGGTCTGCCGGCCGAAGGACTTGGCCAGCCCCTCCACCTCGATCTGCACACCCATCAGCGCTCCTCGCAGGTCGCGGTGCCGCCGCAGAGGAAGGTCAGCACCGTGCGCAACGTGTTGCCGGGGCCCGAGACCAGGCCGGTGAACAGCGGATCGAGGTTCTCCGTCACACCGCAGTGGCGGAAGGGCGGGATCGTGAACGTGCCGGCGACGGTGCCGGTGGACAGCGGGCTGATGAACGGTCCACTCTGGACGATCGACACCTCGTCGGTGCGGCAGTTCGGGCCGACGTCCAGCGGCACCCCGTGCACCTTGGAGTTGCTCAGCGCGAACGTCAGCCGGGTGGTCGCGGTGAGGGTTCCGTTCTGCAGCACCGACTGCACCGGGGCGGTGGAGGTGACGGTGATCGTCGCGGTGGCCGGCATGAAGCCGAACGTCACGAAGTAGCTGTCGGCCGGTGGCAGCTTCAGGTCGCCGGTGATCTCCACCCGCAGCGGGTTGCTGCCCGGCACGATCACGAACTGGCCGTCCAGCCGACCCGGCCCGACGACCAGGTCCGAGCCGAGCTTGGCCACCCTGGTCGTGGTGTCCACACGGTAGTGCACCGGCATCGGCGGGTTGTCGGCCGGCTGCGCCGGCGGCGCGGCCGGCACCGCGTTCGCCGACGAGCCCGTGCCGATCGCGCAGCCGATCAGGACGGCCAGCGCCAGCCACCGCTTTGCCATGAATTCCCCATCGACGATGAGAATTGACTGCCGCCGGACGTTACTCACGGGTACGGGCCGCGACAAGGAATTCCCCTCCGGCCGGGCGAAATTATCAACGCCGCACAATTTTCCGGCCAAGGCGATTGCGTCGGACCGACAAAGTCAGCAGCCGGCCGCCTTGTCGAACGCCCGGTCGAGGGTCGCGTTCTGCCGGAGGGTGGCCTTGGGGTCGCCGGCGTCGGCCAGCCCGGTCATGCCCGCGTTGACGTCGACGACCGCCTGTTGCAGGCCGGCGGCGTCACCCGGCTGGACCTGGGCCAGGCGGGAACCGGCCTGGCGCAAGGAATCCTGCGCCGCGTTGATCGTGCCCAACGCCTTGTCGACCATGGTCTTGGCGTCGCTGACCGGCGGCGGCCCGGCGGCCCTGATCGCGTCGGCCTCCTGCGTGAGGGCCACGGACAACGTGTGCACGAAGGCCCCGAGGTCAGCCGCGTTCTCCTGCGGCGCCACGGTGATCTGCGGAATCCCGGCGCACACCTTTGCCGCCCAGGCGATCGCCGGGGCATCAGGGTCGGGCGCCGGTGGCGGCGCGGCACAGGCGGCGATCAGCAACAGACTCAGCAGCGGCGCGAGGCGTGGCATACCGGCAGCTTCGGACCGCCCCGAACCACCGGACAAGGCGCGCGGCGGAATTTGTCATCCACGGACAACCGCAGCGGCGAATTCCTAGCCGATCGAGGTGAGAAGCCCGTTGCGGGAGCCGATGATCAGCGCATGGTCGGCGGACAGGGCAGGATAGGAGTCGACCGGCGCCCCGACGTTCACGTCGAACAGCGGGCCGCCGTCCGGGTTCAGGCCGTAGACATGCCCGGCCTGGGTGGCGTAGTACAGGCGATAGCGGGAGTCGAGGATGGTGGAGCTCCAGATCTCGGCCCCGTTGAGCCGATACGACCGCACCACGCCCCCGGTCCGCACGTCGAAGGCGGTCACGGTGCCGCCGTGATCACCGACGTAGGCCAGGCCGCTGCCCGTCACGACCGGCGACGAGTACGTGATGTAGCGGGGCACGCTCCACGCCGGCGTCCCGTCCGGATGATAGGCCCACTCACGGGATCCGTTGGTGCCCAACAACACCGTGCCGTCGGCGGCCAGCCCGGCGGACACCTCGGTGATGTCGTCGCCGGGATCCCGCTGCCATAGGACCGCGCCGCCGGCGTCGACGGCGGTGACGCCGGCGTCCGCGGTCGTGTAGACAAAGGACCCGTCGGTGACGACGGACCCATACGACACCCGACCCACTGTGGCAGTCCACAGTAGACGATGAGCGTCGGCGTCGATGGCACTGACGTGGCCGGAAAGATCGCCGATGTACACCCGCTTGCCGTCGACCGAGGCCGGCGACGTCGGCGTCCCTGGCAGCACGACCGACCACAGCAATGCCCCGGCCGGTGACAACACCAGCAGCCGATTGCCCGGCGTCGGCCACACGATGTCGCCGCCGGGCAACACCAACGGCGACACGGAGAGGTCTCCGCCGCCGGTGTAGTGCGAGTCGTACGTCCAGCGGTCCTTGCCGCTCACCGGATCCACGGCGTGCAGGATGCCGGCGGTTGAGGAGGCGTAGACCACCCCGTCGGGACCGATCACCGGCCCCGGCGTGACGGGCCCTTCCAGCTGCCGTTGCCACCGAACGACCCCGCGCACCGGTCCGTCCGTTGTGGACGAACCGCTGTGCCGGGCGTCGTGCAGCGCCGCCGGCCAGGCCGACCACGTCGCGGCGCCGGGCGACTGCGAGGGGAGCGCAGTCGCACAGCCGCCGACGAGCAGCAAAACCATGGCCAGCAGCACGTTCCGCACCACTGAACCCTAGCCGCGGAACGGCCGCGCAAACCCTTACGGAACCACTACGAGAAGTGCGTTGACGGCCGCTCCAACTCGACGCCGTCGACGAAGATGTCGACCTTCTCGTTGTAGAAGGCGACCAGACCGGCGATGGGCAGCAGCTGCCGGGTCGGGAAGTCGTAGCACCAGGCCAGATCCGGGTGCACGGCGTCCCCGACCCGCACCGACCAGTAGCCGGTGGTCCGCCCCTTGTACGGGCAGGCGGTCTCGGTGGCCGACGGCTCCAGGTGGGAGAAGTCGACCTCGGTACGGTTGAGGTAGTAGCGGGTGGGCAGCCCGGTCTCGAACACCATGACCGGCGAGGAGGATTCGGCCAGCACCACGCCGTCCAGCTCGACCCGGACGGTCCGGGTGGAGCGCAGGGCGTCGACCCGCGTGTACGGGTTGCGCGGGTGGACGAAGATCTCCTCGTCCTCCTCGAACCAGGAATCAAGGGCGTCCCAGTCGAACTTGACCAGGCCGTCCTCGAACACCCTGACACTGCTGGGTTTGCTCACGTCACCCACGCGCAAGCCGTGCCGCCGGGCGGTGCCGTGGCGCAGCTTCTGCACGTGGTCCTCGTCGACCAGCACCTCGGGATCGATGTCGGCGACGGGGATGTAGTACTGCGGATAGAACGGCCATTCCCAGACGTACTGGGCATTCTGCGTGTCGAAGACGGTCCGGCCGGCCAGCACAGCCCGCACCCGGCGCGGCGCCGGCTCGCTGTGGCCGGCCTGCACGGGCGCTGAGGGGTAGTCGCGCGTCACGCGACCGAGCCTAGGTTCTTGTCACGGCATGAGCAATTCACACCTGACCGAATATGTCAGCTAACCGCAACTTTCCCGGTTGTCCTTGCCCGCCGACAACCGCCGTCATTAGCTTCGGATCACGCGCCGGTAAACGCGTTCTCCCATCGCGGTTGACCACACGAAAGAAGGACGGCTGTGCATCATCGAACATTGGGGGTGGCCACGGCGGCCGCGCTCGTGCTGACGGGCCTGGCCGTCGGCGCGGGCGTGTCGGCGGCCGCAGGCACCCCGGTGGACAAGACACTGGCGTTCACCTGTCCCTTCCCGCTGATCGGCAACCAGACGCTCCAGGTACGGATCAGGGCGACCATGTCCACTCCGGACACTGTCGGCGGCGACCTCGTGACGACCGACTTCTCGGCCACGGCAACGGTTCCGCCCACCGCCACGCAGGGGTTGGCGTTGGTCGGGGCCAAGACGATCGAGGGCACCGCGCAGGCCGGCGTGACGTTGAACGAGGCCGGCACGCCGCTGGACATCACCATTCCGGGCCTGGTGATCCCGTCGACCCCGGTGCCGGACTCCGGCGCCTTCGACACGGTGGCCTCCGGCCCGGTGCCGACGGCGACGATCACCAAGGCCGGCACCACGACCGTGTCGGTCGGCGGTTTCTCGACCACGCTGACGCCGAAGAAGGCCGACGGCACGCCGACCGGCCTCGGCACGTTCACCTCGGACTGCACGCTCAACCCGGGCCAGGACGCCCAGTTGATCAGCTTCCAGACGAAGGACGGCCCACCGCCGACCACCACTCCCCCGACGACAACAACCACAACCACAACTCCCCCACCCACAACGACAACGACGACAACCACCACGACAACCACGACCAAGCCGACGACCACGACGACCGCGCCGCCCGGCACCATCACGTACAGCTACTCGATCAAGGGCAGCTCGGAGATCAAGCGCCTGCACACGGACGTGGCGATCCGCGGCGGCATCACGGCCAAGCTCGACCTCGGCACCAGCCGCTACACCGCTGACCTCACGCTCAACCCGACCAGCGCCCGGTTCGCGATCTTCGGCTTCATCCCGGTCACCACGAAGATCGCCTTCGAGCCGCAGGGCCAGACCACCGGCGCGGTGGCCAACGGGGCCCTGGACGCGCGGTCCGAGCTGGCCGTGAAGATGCCGCTGATCAGCGTGTTCGGCCTGCCGATCAGCCGGTCCGCGGCCTGCGGCACCAGCAAGCCGTCGGTCGTCACGATGACCTCCGGCCCCGGTTTCGACGTGCTCAAGGGCGGCACGCTGTCCGGCAGCTACGCGCTGGCGCCGCTGCGCGGCTGCGGCCTGTTCACGCCGTTCATCAGTGCGCTGGCCACCGGCCCCGGCAACACGATCGATCTCACGCTGAAAGCGAGTTGATCACGCGAAGGGCCGCCTCGCACCAGAGGCGGCCCTTTGTCAGCGACCCATAGAAGGCCGGCAGAAACTGCTCCAGAACTGACAAGAATTCGGAGTGTTTTTGACACGTAACCGTATCGTCGAGGCCATGACGGCTGTCCGCAATGACGCGAGCCAGCTGTGGGCCCGCCTGCCCGGTCATCTCGGCGCGCGTTTTCGCCCGTACGCCGGCCGGCTCGCCCGCGAGGTGGTGCACGAGATCCAGCGCTCCGTTCCCGCCTACGCGCGGCCGTTGCGCGGCAAGTTCGGCCAGGTGCTCGTCGGCGGGGTCGAGCGGGCGATCGTGCACTGCTTCGAATCCGTCGGCAATCCGCAGGCGTCGTCCACGGAGTGGACGGCCTGGTTCCGCTACGTCGGCCGGGTGGAGTTCACCGAGGGCCGCACCACCGATTCGATGCAGACCGCGGTCCGGGTCGGGGCCCGCGTCGCCTGGCGCAACCTGTCCAAGGCCGGCCGCGAGCTCGGCATCCCACCGGACGTGCTGCTGCTGACCGCCGAGGCGATCTTCGCCTACGTGGACGAGTTGTGCCGAGTGGCCGTCGAGGGCTACGCCGAGGCCCAGCGTCAGGCCGCAGCGGGCGGTGAGCGCCAACGGGCCCAGTTGCTACGACTCATCCTCGCCGACCCGCCGGCCCCTACGGAATCGATTGAGGCGCAAGCAATCGCCGCCGACTGGCCGCTGCCGAGCCAGGCCGCGGCCATCGCGCTCGTCGACGAGGCGCCACACCTCCCGGGCTGCCTCTCCGACGGCGGCTGCGTGCTCACCGCCGACCCCGACCGCGCGGTCAGACTCCTTGCTCGCCCCCTGGCCGTCGGCCCGACCGTCCCGCTGGCCCAGGCCCGACAGTCCCTCACGCTCGCGCGACGCGCCGTCGTCCTCGCGCGACGCGGCGTCATCGACGGCCCGATCGTCCGCTGTGACGACCATCTGCTCACACTGCTGTTCCACGCCGACGAGTTCCTGCTCGACGAGCTGAGCCGGCGCAGCCTCGCCCCGTTCGACGACCTCACGCCCAAGCAGCGCGAGCGGCTGAAGGCCACGCTGCTCGCCTGGCTGGACACGCGCGGTGGCATCAACGAGATCGCGGCCCGGCTGGAGGTGCACCCGCAGACGGTCCGCTATCGCATGCACCAGATCGACCAGCTGGTCGGCGACCGCATCCACGACCCGGCCCGCCGGCTGGAACTGGAGATCGCCCTGCGGCAAGGTTGACGGAGTGTGAGCGTCGCCCGGTCGGGTCAGGTGACGTTCCTGCGGCCGGCCGTGCTGGGCGACGAACTGGTCGCAAGGGCAACGGAACGCGGTCGCTTCGGCCGAAACGGCATCTACGACGTGACAGTCACCAGAACGGATGGTGTTGTCATCGCGGAGTTCCGGGGCCAGAGCCGCCAGGCTCAGAGCTGAGGCGCGACGGCCTCGGTCCAGCCGTGCAGCGCCTTCTCCAGCGCCACGGCCGAATCCGCGCTGTCCATGGTCGCCGCCGTGCGGAAACCACCGGCCACCAACCGGGTCCGCAGCTCGCGGTCCAGCATCAGCCGGACCAGCGCCTCGGCCGTGCCGTTCACGTCGCCCGGCTCGACCAGCAGGCTGTCCCGGTCGTGCTCGGCGAAGTCCGACAGCGCGCTGCCCCGGACGCCGACCACCGCCGAGCCGCACGCCATCGCCCGGGCGGCGCTGGCCGCGGTGCCCAGGTGGACGGCGTCGCGCTGGTACACCTGGCGCACCAGCTCGTGGGTGGGCAGCGACCTGAGGTAGCGGATCCAGCTGGGGAGCTGCTCCGGGCGGCGACCGGCGCCGAAGGCGGTGACCTCCATGGTGGGCAACAGCGCCCTGGTCCGTTCCAACGCCTCCAACGCGGTCGCCGCCCCGGAGTCCGGTCCGACCGGCACGCTCACCCGGTGCCCGCGCGGTAGCGCCGGATGTGGCGGCCGGAAGACCGCGAGGTTGAGCCCCTGGGACACGACTGTCACGGCCGAGCTGGGCACACCGAGTCCACTCAGGACGCCGGCGAGCCGCTCGGACGTGGCGATCTTGGGCACGGCCAGCCGTAGCTCAGGGTCCGCCCCCCACTGCTCACGGGACTGAACCAGCTGCCCTGCCCGACCATGGCGGCCGGACAGCGCGGGCAGCAGCTTCGACGTGCTGGCATCGGTCGCCAGCACGACATCCCCGTCCGGCACGACGTCCGGGGACAGCCGTGCGGTCGTCACGACCCGCACCGAGGACTGTCCGCGTCCCCTGCGCGACCAGCCGGGCACCCGCAGCCCCGCCCGCTCGCGCAGCCGGACCACACTGATCTCGTGGCCACGGGCCGCCAACTCGTCGGCATATCCCTGGATCACCTGCGCACCGACAACCGGTGTCGGACACACAAAGGTGACGCGCATACCGGCACTCCACTCCACTAGAGACGTCAGATGCCCCGCACATCGAGCGCGGGGCCCCGACGTTACGACCCCGTGGGGCCGCACCCGGTTCAACTGCGCCGCCCCTGCCCGGGTTATGCCGCCGTTCAGCCCAATCCGCGACCACACCGGCAGACCTGTTGTCACGGCCGGTAATCGACCCGAGGGTTGTTACGGCAAACGCAGCAATGTCGCTGAGCCGGGCGGCCCAACCGTTCCCTCGTGTGAGTGATCACTCGGGGATGTGTTGCCAGCAAAGCGAAACAGGCGCTGTAACGAGGCAGCCACCAAAGCCGAGAAGGATCGTGGACGTCCACCTCGTTCTCCAGATCCATCCACAGTTGACGTAGCGCCGAAGGCGGCGCGAGGTCGTCGCAGTCGGTCCTGCACAAGGGAATGTCGATGAGAGGGCAACCGAGGGGGACCCCGAGGATGGCACTGCTGCCGCACGAGCAACCGCACCTGCTGGCTGTCACGTCCACCCGTTTCCATGGCCGGCACCGCAACCACCGGTCGCCGCTGGCGGTCTGGGAGAGCCGCTACCGCACCGCCGTGATCATGTCCGACGTGCTGGCCACCGCGCTGGCCACCCTGCTGGCGACCGTCCTGATCGGACGCGAGCTGCCCGACTATCTCGGCCAGCTGCCGCGGCTGGTCAGCGTGGCCGCTCTACTCATAGTGGTTGCCGCGCTGCCGGCCAACCGGGCCTGGGACCCCAAGATCCTGGGCCAGGGCGCCGAGGAGTTCCGAAGACTCGGCAAGGCGCTCGTCGCGACCGCGGTGACACTGTCGGTGGCCGGCGTCGCGTTCGAGCTGACACATCTGCGGTTATGGGTGTTCTTCGTGGTACCGGCGGTCGGGGCAATCGCGTTCCCCGGCCGCTATCTGCTGCGCCGGCTGCTGCACAGCCGGCGGGGCAAGGGCGAGTGCCTGCTGCCGGTGATGGCGGCGGGCAGTGTGGAGTGGGCGGCCGACCTGATCGCCCGTACCCGCAAGGAACCGCACAACGGCTGGCGGGTCGAGGCCGTGTGCACGCCGGACGGCTTCGGCACCGACGGCACGCAGGAGGTCGCCGGTGTGCCGGTGGTGGGCGCACTCGGGGACCTGACCGAACGGGCACAACCGGGTGGCTATCGGGTCGTCGCGGTGTCCGCGGATCCATATTGGACGCCGCGCCAGCTGCAACGGCTGGCCTGGGAGCTGGAGGACACCGAGTCGGAGCTGGTCGTCGCGCCGGTGCTGATGGAGCTGGCCGGGCCGCGGCTGCACGTGTCCGGCGTGGTCGGCCTGCCGCTGCTGCGGGTGCAGGCGCCCACTTTCGGCCGCGCCAAGCGGGTGATCAAGAACTGCGTCGACCGGCTGGGCGCGCTGATCCTGCTGACCCTGCTGGCGCCGGTGCTGCTGGCCATCGCGGTGATCGTCAAGACCGACGACGGCGGTCCGGTGCTGTTCAAGCAGAAGCGGGTCGGCCAGGGCGGAAAACCGTTCACCATGTGGAAGTTCCGCACCATGGTGGTCAACGCCGACACGATGCTCAACGAGCTGCGGGCCAGCAATCAGGGCGCCGGGCCGCTGTTCAAGATGCGCCAGGACCCGCGCGTCACCGG
The DNA here is from genome assembly GCF_028622115.1 of Kutzneria chonburiensis. Taxonomy (NCBI): domain Bacteria; kingdom Bacillati; phylum Actinomycetota; class Actinomycetes; order Pseudonocardiales; family Pseudonocardiaceae; genus Kutzneria; species Kutzneria chonburiensis. The sequence goes on along the minus strand of NZ_CP097263.1, from coordinate 9,056,152 downwards.
GCCGGGCCGACTGCTGCGCCGGTACTCGCTGGACGAGCTGCCGCAGCTGATCAACGTGTTCACCGGCGCGATGTCGCTGGTCGGGCCGCGGCCGCCGCTGCCGCACGAGGTCGAGCAGTACGGCTCCGACGCGGGACGACGGCTGCTGGTCAAGCCGGGCCTGACCGGGCTGTGGCAGATCAGCGGCCGCAGCGACCTGCCGTGGGAAGAGGCGCTGCGGCTGGACCTTCGCTACGTCGAGGACTGGTCACTGGCCCTGGACGCGATCATCCTGTGGAAGACCGTGCGTGCGGTCTTCAGCGGTCAGGGGGCGTACTGAGGTGGCCGGCTGGCTGGGGGTCAGGGCACTGGTGACCGGGGCGACCGGGTTCATCGGTTCCCATCTGGTGAAACGGCTGACCGGACTCGGCGCGGTGGTGCACGCGGTGAGCCGGCAGGTCCAGGAGCACGTGTCGGCCGGGGAGACCTGGCACGTGGCCGATCTGTGCGACGCGGACAAGGTGAGCTCCGTGGTCGAGGCCGCGGAACCGGAAGTCGTGTTCCATCTGGCCAGCGAGGTCACCGGCGCCCGCGAGGTGCGGCTGGTGCGCCCGACGCTGGCCAGCAATCTGGACAGCGCGGTGAACCTGCTGACCGCCGTCGCCTCGGCGGCGCCGGCCGGCCGGGTGGTGCTGGCCGGATCCGTGGAGGAGCCGAGGCCGGAAGACGGGGCCGCGGTGGCGTGTTCCCCCTACGCCGTGGCGAAATGGGCCGTCTCCGGTTACGCCCGGATGTTCCACGAACTGTGGGACGTGCCGGTGACGACGCTGCGTATAGGCATGGTGTACGGGCCGGGGCAGAAGGATCTGCGCAAGCTGATCCCGTATGTGACAACGGCATTGCTCCGCGGGGAGTCGCCGGAGCTGACCAGCGGCACCCGTCTGGTGGACTGGGTCTACGTCGACGACGTGGTCGACGCCTTCCTGGCCGCCGCGCTGTCCGAGCAGGCGCCGGGCCGGGAGTTCGACATCGCGTCCGGCACCCAGTTGTCCATCAGGGACACCATAGAACTGTTGGCGAAGATCATCGGGGCGCACCAGCAGCCACGCTACGGCGCCGTCGCGGACCGTCCGCTGGACCGTCCGCAAGTGGCCGATATCGGGCCGGCCGGTGAACTGCTGGGCTGGCATCCGCGTACCTCGTTGGAGACGGGGCTACGCCGGACAGCCGACTGGTATTCCTCTATCCTGTAACGAATTCAGGCGTTACGTCCGATATTCCCCTCGAACCAGGACAGTCGCGCTGGAGGTGGGGACGGTCATGTCTCAGTCGGTGGTCAACCTCACCGTGCACGGGATCGGGCCGACGGAACGGGCGATGGAGCCGGACGAGGACAAGACCTGGGTCAGCGTCGAGCAGTTCGAGCAGGTGCTCGACGCGGCCATGGGCCGGCCCGACGTCCGGATCACCTTCGACGACGGCAACGCCTCCGATGTGGAGATCGCGCTGCCCCGACTGGTGGAACGCGGACTGACGGCGGATTTCTTCGTGCTGGCCGGGCTTCTGGGCGAACCCGGCCGGCTCGACCGCTCCGACGTCCGCGAGTTGCAAGGGTCCGGCATGCGGATCGGCTCGCACGGCTGGGCTCACCGCGACTGGCGGCGGCTGACCGACGAGCAGGCCGTCGAGGAGATCGCCCACGCCAGCCGGGTGCTGGGCAAGCTGACCGGGGATCCGATCACCGAGGTGGCCATCCCGTTCGGCTCCTACGACCGGCATGTGCTGCGGCGCCTGCGATTGGCCGGCGTGCACCGCGTCTACACCAGCGACGGTGGCCGCGCCAGTGGCGACTCCTGGCTCCAGGCCCGCAACAGCCTGCACCACGACGTCCAGGCGGCCTGGGCCCACGAGGTGCTCACCGGGAAGCCGACGCTGCCCCTGCGCGTCCGTCGGCAGGCCGCCCGTGTGGTGAAGCGACTACGGGGTTGACCCGTTGGGCCGCAACGGTAACACGGGCTGAGCTGGGCACGATGACGTGCACATGAAGGCTCGGACCGCGATCGTGGTCGTGACGTACAACAGCGCGCCCGTGCTGGGCGACTGCCTGCGCTCGCTGCCGGCCGGCGCCGAGGGGGTCGAGCTCACCGACGTTGTCGTGGTCGACAACGCCTCCCGCGACGGCACCCTCGAGCTGGCCGCCTCGTTCACCGAGCTACCGGTGCGCACCGTCCAAATCGGTCGCAACGCCGGCTACGCCGCCGGCATCAACGCCGGCGTCAACGAGCTGGACCTGGCCACGCTCGACTCCGTACTGGTCATCAATCCTGACTGCCGGTTGTCGCGCGGCGGGTTGGCCACCCTGCAAGAAGTACTCACAGTGCCTGGGCGCGGCATTGCGGTGCCGCGGTTGGTCAATCCGGATGGAACTCTGCAGCCTTCCTTGCGGCGCAAGCCCACTGTGGGTAGAGCGCTGGCCGAAGCGGTGATCGGCGGCACCCGCGCCGGCCGTATCGGCACTCTCGGTGAGCTGGTCACCGATCCCCGTGAGTACGAGCGGGCGGCGCCGGCGGCGTGGGCCACCGGGGCGGCGATGCTCATCTCCGTGAACGCCCTGTTGCAGACCGGACCATGGGACGAGTCTTTCCTCCTTTACAGCGAGGAGACGGAGTTCGCGCTCCGGGCGGCCGATCGCGGCTGGTCGCTGTGGTACGAGCCGAGCGCGGTGGTCGAGCACATCGGCGGCGACGCCGACACGAATCCCATGCTGGCCGCGCTGTTGACGGTCAACCGGGTCCGGCTGTTCCGCCGCCGCCGCGGTTTCATGCCGGCGCTGGCCTACTACATGGCCGTGGTGCTGGGCGAATCCGCTCGGGCATTGGCCGGCCGGCCGACCGCGAAGGCCTCTGTCGCCGCGTTGCTCCGGCCGTCCCGCCGCATCCAGACCCTGGCCAGCTGATGCGCTGGTTGACGTTCGACGCGCTGGGGCAGCGCGAACTTGAGGCCTGGCACCGGTTCCGGGCCGGCAACCCGGCGTTGGACAGTCCGTACTTCCACCCGGGTTTCGCCGCCGCCGTGCACGCGAGCGGACGCACCGTGCACGTCGCGGTGGACGAGGACAAGGCCGGCGAGATCCGAGCGTTGCTGCCCGGTCACCTTGAGGGATCGACGCTGCGGCCGGTCGGGTGGCCCGGCGCCGACTTCCAGGGGCCGATCGGGCCGGCCGGAGAGTCCTTCTCGCCATTGGGTTTGCTCTCCGGCGGCGTGAAGGCCTTCGAGTTCGACCATCTCGTGGACGGGCTCGGCGAGTTCGAGCCGTGGATCCGGTCACGGCGGGTGTCGCCGTACGTGGACGTCAGCGGCGGCTTGGACGGATACCTCGGTCGGGCGACGAAATCGGGGCGGGACAACATGTCCCAGGCCCGGCGGCGGACCTCGAAGGCCGAACGCGAGCTGGGGCCGGTCAAGTTCCAGGTCGACGTGGTCGACGAGAACCTGTTGGGCCAACTGGTCGAACTCAAACGCGACCAGTATCGGGCAACCGGCGCAAGGGACTTCTTCGCCGAGCCGGATCGGCTCGATCTGGTGCGCCGCCTGCTGCACACCCGTGAGCGCTCCTTCGGCGGCATACTGTCCACACTGCACGCCGGCGACCAGCTGATCGCGGCTCACTTCGGCATCCGCGCGGATTCCGTGCTGCACTGGTGGTTTCCGGTCTACGCCCCCGAGCACGGAAAACTGGCCCCTGGCTGGATGCTGCTGCGCGAACTCATCATCGCCGCGCCGGCGCTGGGCATCGAGCGGATCGATCTGGGCCGGGGCGACGACGAGTACAAGCGCCGGGCCAAGACCGGCGAATCCACCGTGTGTCAAGGAATCGTCACCCGTAGTTCCAGCCGGCTGGCCCTGCGCAAACTGGGCGAGCACATGGTAGCGACGGCCAAGAACTCAGCCCTGGCACCGGGATTGCGCCGAGTGGTGCGAGGGTTACGCAAGCTGAACAGGTAACGGGTCGGCAGCCTCCCCCGATCAAAGGGGCGCGCGCACGTTCGAGCGCGATGGAGGCATCGCAGATGAAGATCAGCGTGTTCGGGCTCGGCTATGTGGGGTGTGTCTCGGCGGCATGTCTTGCCGGACAGGGGCACCGCGTGGTCGGCGTGGACGTCAACCAGGTCAAGGTGGACCTGATCGCCTCGGGCAAGGCCCCGGTGGTCGAGGAGCGTATCGGCGAGCTGACGGCGGAAGTCGTTGCCAGCGGCGCGTTGCGGGCGACCACCGACGTGGCCGACGCGATCGCCGACAGCGACGTGTCCCTCATCTGTGTGGGAACCCCATCGGCGCCCAACGGCAGTCTGGCCACCACCTACCTGGAGCGGGTGTCCGAGGAGATCGGCGCCGCGCTGGCCCTGAAGAACACCCGGCACACCATCGTCTTCCGCAGCACCATGCTGCCGGGCACCTGCCTCGACCTGTTGCTGCCGATACTGGAGAAGTCCTCCGGCCTGACCGCCGGCGTCGACTTCGGCGTCGCGGTGAACCCGGAGTTCCTGCGCGAGGGCACCAGTGTCCGCGACTTCTTCGACCCGCCCAAGACCGTGATCGGCGAGTTCGACCCGGCCAGCGGCGACGTGGTGGCCGCGCTGTACGAGGGCCTGCCGGGCGAGGTGTTCCGGGTGCCGGTGCCGGTGGCCGAGATGACCAAGTACGCGGACAACGCCTTCCACGGCCTCAAGATCGCCTTCGCCAATGAGCTCGGCTCGGTGGCCCGCGCCCTCAACGTGGACTCGCACCAGGTGATGGACGTGTTCCTGGCCGACCGAAAGCTCAACGTCAGCCCGGCCTATCTGCGCCCCGGCTTCGCCTTCGGCGGCTCGTGCCTGCCCAAGGACCTGCGCGGCCTGGTCTACGCGGCCCGGCGGGCCGATGTCTCGGTGCCGCTGCTGTCGCACGTGCTGCCGTCCAACGAGGAACACCTCAAGCGGGCCTTCGAGTTCATCGCCGCGACCGGGCGAAGACGAATCGGCCTCTTCGGCCTCTCGTTCAAGCCGGGCACCGACGACCTGCGGGAGAGCCCGCTGGTCGAGCTGGCCGAACGGCTGCTGGGCAAGGGGTACGACCTCCGCATCTACGACGCGAACGTGACGCTGTCGCGGCTGATGGGGGCCAACCGCGAGTACATCGAGGGCCGGCTGCCGCATCTGGGCGAGCTGCTGTCCAACTCCGTCTCCGATGTCATGGCGCACGCCGAAGTCTGTGTCATCGGGTGCCGGGACGACGCCGTCCTGGCCGCGCTCGACCCCGAGGAATTCAACACTGTGGGCGAGCGTGTGATCGTCGATCTCGTCCGCCTTCCCGACGCCGAGCAGCGCCGGGACCGACCTGGATACGTGGGCCTTGGCTGGTAAAGCACTCATCCTGGTGGAGAACCTGTCCGTCCCGTTCGACCGACGCGTGTGGCAGGAGAGCAAGGCCCTGCGCGACGCCGGCTGGGACGTGCACGTCATCTGTCCACAGGGGACGAAACAGGACCGGGAACCGTACGCCGAGATCGACGGGGTCAAGATCCACCGGTATCCGCTCAAGGCGGCGACCGGCGGCCCCAAGGGCTACCTGTTCGAGTACTCGGCGGCGGTGTGGCACACCTTCCGATTAGCCCGCAAGATCGGGCCGGTCGACGTCGTGCACGCCTGCAACCCGCCGGACCTGCTGTTCCTGGTGGCGCGCTGGCTCAAGCGCGGCGGCGCCAAGTTCGTCTTCGACCAGCACGACCTGGTGCCGGAGCTGTACCTGTCGCGGTTCGACCGCGGCGAGGACTTCCTGTACCGCGGCGTGGTTCGGCTGGAGCAGTCCACGTACCGCGCGGCCGACGTGGTCATCTCGACCAACGAGAGCTACCGGCAGGTGGCCCTCAAGCGCGGCGGCATGAGCCCGGACAAGGTTTTCGTGGTCCGCAGCGCGCCGGCCGTCGAGCGTTTCCACGAGGTGCCGGCCGAGGACGAGCTCAAGAAGGGCAAGCCACACCTGTTGTGCTACTTGGGTGTGATGGGCCCGCAGGACGGCGTGGACTATGCGCTGCGCTCGCTGGCCCGCATGCGTGACGAGCTCGGCCGCACCGACTGGCATGCGGTGTTCATGGGCGGCGGCGACACCTTCGACCAGATGGTCGCGCTGTCCCACGAGCTCGGCCTCGACGACCTCGTCGAGTTCACCGGCCGGGTCAGCGACGCCGACCTGCTGCGCTACCTGTCGGCCGCGGACGTCTGCCTCGCGCCGGACCCGCTCAACCCGCTCAACGACGTGTCCACCATGAACAAGATCATGGAGTACATGGCGATGGCCAAGCCGATCGTGTCCTTCGACCTGGTCGAGGCGCGGGTGTCGGCCGACGAGGCGGCCGTGTACGCCGCGGCCAACGACGAGTCCGAGTTCGCCCGGCTCGTGGTCAAGCTGCTCGACGACCCGGCCGAGCGCAAGCGCATGGGCGAGCTGGGGCGGGCCAGGGTGGCCGGTCCACTGTCGTGGGAGAACTCCCGCAAGGCGCTGCTGGCGGCGTACGCTGCGGCACTGACCTGAGCCGACCCCCGGCTTGACTGACGCCGCTTCGGTGACCACCGTGGAACCACCATGACCAGTGTTGTCATCCCCGCCCACAACGAGGAGGCCGTGCTCGGGCGCTGCCTGAGCACGCTTCTCGCGGACGCCGACGAGGACGAGTTCGACGTTGTCGTCGTGCCCAACGCCTGCACGGACGACACCGCCGCCGTGGCCCGGCAGTACGGCGTGCGCGTGGTGGAGACCCCTTATGGCGGCAAGGCGCATGCCCTGCGTCTCGGCGACGACACCTGCCGTGACTTCCCGCGGGTGTACCTGGACGCCGACATCGAGCTGAGCACGCAGTCCGTGCGGGAGCTCGTGTCCGCCCTGCAACGGCCCGGCGTGCTGGCCTGCGCCCCGGTGCCGCGGTGGGACCTTTCCGGCGCCAGCCGCATCGCTCGGCGGGTGCACCGGGTACACGATCGGTTGATTGCGCCGAGCCGCGTGCTGGCCGGCGTCGGCGTGTACGTGCTGTCCAAGGACGGTCACGCCAAGGCGTTCCCGCTGCCCGACGTCATCTCCGACGACGGCTGGGTGCACCGGTCGTTCACGCCGCTGGAGCGGGTCGTCGTGCCGTCGGCCGAGTCCGTGGTGCGGCCGGCCCGGACCGTGCGGGCCCATCTGCGCCGCCGCAAGCGGGTCCGGCAGGGCAACCGGGAGCTGGCCGCCCTTGGCCGGCCTCCGACGGAGGGGCGGCTCCGGTTGAGCTCCCTCGGTTCGCTCATCACCCGGCGTTCGGTGTCCCTTGTGGACGCCGCGTGCTATCTCACCGTGCTCGTGGTCGACAAGTTCCTCGCGCGCCGTAAGGCCGAGGTGGACTGGGCGGCCGACGCGAGCACCCGTTGACGGGACCTGGAATGCGTGTGGAAGAGGCCGGTATCGCGGGCGTGCTGCTGTTCGTGCCCACGCCGCACCGGGACGACCGGGGCCTGTTCACCCGGACCTACGACCTGGCCATCGGCGAGAAGCACGGTGTCGGCGATTTCCTTCAGGACAGCCAGTCCCGGTCTCGTCAGGGCACCGTTCGCGGCCTGCACGGCCGCGGTGGCCGTGGTGAGGCCAAGCTCGTGCGCTGCGCCCGTGGGGCCGTGCACGACGTGCTCGTCGACGCCCGGCCTTCCTCGCCCACGTTCGGGCGAATCGAGTCGTTCCGGCTCGACGACGAGACCTTCGCGACGCTATATGTTCCGCCGGGCCTGCTGCACGGCTTCCAGGCGCTGACCGACCTGGCCGACGTCTGCTATCGGATCGACCGCGAGCACGACCCCGCCGAGGACATCGCCGTCCGCTACGACGACACCGACCTGGCCATCGACTGGCCGCAACCGGTTTCGGTCGTCAGCCCGCGCGATGCCGGCGCCGGTTCGTGGGCGCAGCTGCTGACCACTTTGGAGCGATCACCATGAGACATGCCTTACCCATCGCCGTTGTCGGGGTGGCGGCGATGTTGCTGACAGCCTGCACCGGGTCGACACCCGTGGCCGATCCGGTGAGCACCACCCCGAGCGACACGACCGTCAGCAGCACCACGGCTGCTTCCAGCACGACGTCGTCCAGTTCCTCGACCTCCGCCACTTCTTCGTCGAAGCCGGCGAGCTCGTCCAAGCCCGCTCCCCCACCGCCCGGCCGTTCCGGCGGCGGCCGCTGCGCCGCCTTCCCCACGCCCGCGTGCACCGGAGTTCCGCCCGGCACCAAGCTTTCCTCCGTCACCATGAATTCCGGCGACGCCTATCGCGTGAGCCAGGACGGGGCCGTGCTCGACGGCATGCACATTCCCGGCAACCTGCTCATCACCGCGCACAACGTGACCGTGCGCAACAGCCAGATCGACGGTTTCGTCACCGACGAGTACGAGAATGTCGACTACTCGTACACCATTCTCGATTCCACCGTCGGCCCCGCCTCCGGCTGCGACTCCCAGCCCGGTGTCGGCGAGGGCAGCTTCTACGCCCGTGGGGTGCTCATCCGCAACCATGGCGACGGTTTCCGGGATTCCGGCAACGACATCGAGATCCATGACTCGTACGTGCACCTGTGCTCCAATCCCGGGGACCATTCCGACGGCATCCAGAGCTACCAGGGCGGGCACAATCTCGTGCTCGACCACAACACCCTGGATCAGCGCGACGCCAAGGACATCACCGCCCCCATCTTCCTCACCGACCTGACCAACACCGTCTCGGTCACCAACAACCTGGTCGCCGGCGGCACCTACTCGATCCAGGTCAAGGGCGCCGGCGGAACCGTTGTCGTGCGCGGCAACCGCATGGTCGACAAGTCCTGGATCTACGGGCCGGTCGAGTCCGACTGCGGCACCATCCAGTGGTCCGACAACAGCTTGGTCACCATCGACGGCAACTACAACGTCACGTCCACGGTCGGCCCCCTGGCCTGCCACGGCTGAGGCCCGATCTGAGCCGGTGAGTAGCCGGGCGGTGAGATCCCCGCCCGGCTACTCACCGGCTCATCAGGTGGGCTGGTCGCCGCCGTTCTAACTGAGGCTGGGCTCTTCCACTGCCTCGTGCCGTCGCCGGCGCACCAGCACATCACGCAGCCACGCCCAGCGGTACCGGAGCCAGTACAGGACACCGAACTGGTCCTCGTGCGGCGCGAGCTGCTTGGCGGTCCGCAGCAGTGATCCGGTGGCGCCGATGAGGATGAAGGTCAACCCGGTGACGGTGGCGAAGGCGGTCAGGTCGAAGGTGGCGGACCCGATCAACGGTGCGATCAGGCTGGCGCACAAGGTCAAGGCCAGATCGCGGGCGCCGGGGTCCTTGCTCAGATAGCGGGCCCGTAGCGCGGAATAGAAGGCGCACAAGAAGATGCTGGCGAAAGCGGCCACGCCGACGAAACCGGTCTCGACGGTGGACAGGATGTACTGGTTGTCGAAAACCTCGTGCTTGCCGGCGTACCAGGTGCCGGGGCCGTGCCCGAACAGGGGATGCAGGCTGATCTGCTTGGCGGCGACGGCGGAAGCGTAGGTACGGTGGGAAATGCTGCTGTCGTTGCCGATGTTGGCGAACAGGTTGTACAACGCGCCCAACAGGCTCGGCACGGTCACCTTCATGATGCCGAGGAAAACGAGGCCGACGAGCAGGGTGTACCAACGGCGCTTCGCGGGCCAGCCGAGGAAAAGCACGAGACCGGCGGCGCCGATGCCGAGCACGGCGGAGCGGGAGATGGAGAACATCAGACCGGCGGCGATGATGCCGCAGCAGACCCACCACCGCAGCACGGGCTCGCCACGCCCCTTGGCCTGAAAGGCGAAATGGGCGGCGAGCGGCAGCAACATGGCGCACAGCACGCCGAACTCGATGGGATGGCCGGTGGTGCCGGCAACCCGGGCCAAGGCCTCCCGGGTCTCGACGAAACCGTCGTCGGAGGTGAAACGCAAACCGGGCAACACCATGTACTGGGTGAGGTCGAGTTTGAGAATGAACTGACAACAGCCGACGAGAGCCACACCGGTGCCGCAGACGACAGCGGCCTTCAGCACCCGGTCGAGGCGGAGCAGGCTGCGCACGCCGTCGTTCATCATCAAGGCCACGGCGCAGTTGCCGGCGACCAACACGATGGCGTGGTCGGACAGCTTGACCTCGTCCTGGGGCAGCGGACCGAAATTGGCGTAGCCGTAGGAGAAGAACACGGCGATGGCATAGACGAAAATACCGGTACGGACCGGAGTTCGCCCTTTGGCCATGCCGAGGGTCAACGTGAGCTGGGCGCAGACCCAGCAGATGCCGGCGAACAGCGCGGCGACATTGCCCGGCGTCAACGACAGCGGAATGCCTTTGAAGACGGCCCGAGCGGGAATGAGCATCAGCACGGTGACGAAGATGCAGACGAGCGTGGCCCCGTCGGCCATCGTCCGCGTCTTCTTCCCGGGCAGGAAATCCGTGGACATGTCAGGCGCCGCTCGACGCGGGCACGAGCGACTGCTCGAGCGCGGAACCGCCCTTGCGCCGCCGTGCCTGGTAGTAGCTCTCGAACGAATACGCGGCCCACAGAGCGGCCACGACCCCCATCACGACGGCCACGGCAGCGGCCCGGGTCTTGTTGCCGCGCTGGGCAACCGGGGTCGTCGGCTGCACGGCGACGTCGACGGTGATGTACGTCTGCTCCGGCGCGTTCAGCGCCTTCTGCCGGCTGGCCAGCTCCTGCTTGACCCGCTCGACGCAGCGCTTGGCGATGTCCTGCGCCGCCTGGGCATTGCGGCTGTCGCCCTCCACGAACACGAACGGCCCGGCGACGATCTGCTCCTGCTGGTTGGTGCTGCCGTTGGTCACCTTGTACGACGGGTCACCGGTCGGCGACGCACCGAGAGCCAGCGCGACCTCCGGCGTGTTCAACGCCTGGATGACGATGGCGGCGGCGTTGTTCAGGCCCTGGTCGAAGTTGAGCAAAGGATTGGTGACGGTGCCCTTGTCGGTCGGCAGCGCCGGCAGGCTGCCGCCGGCCAGCGGCTGGTCGAGCACCAGCACGGCGGTGGAGGTGTACGTGACGGGGATCGTCATGTATATCCCGGCCGCGGCGCCGACCGCGACCAGGAACGCCGGCACGGCCACGTACCAGCGCCGGAACAGGACGAGCAGCGTCTGCCAGAAGTCCATGTGCGGCTACACCGTCTCATGTGGAACGTCGGGACCGTCGGTCAGCGTGCCGCGCACGGTCAGCACCGCTTTGTCCTTGGCCCGGGCGATCCGCACGGTCGGCGGGTCGAGCTCGCCGGGAGAGCGAGTGAGCTCGGCCACCGTGTCCGGCGCCCGCATCTTGCGCGACTCCCGCATCCGGTCACGGGCGTACGCGCCGCCGAGACCGAGCAGGAGCACCGCGAGCAGGGCCACACCGGTGAGCTGAAGTTTCAGCGTCATCTTGGTGACGGGCGTGGTCGGCGAGATCACGTCGACCATCGACAGGTAGGTGATGGGCGGCGCGTTCAGCGCCTTCTGCCGGTCGATGAGCTCGGAGCGGAGCTTGTCCTGAGCCTTCTTCACGACCTCGCTGGCCGCCTCGGGCGTGGTGCTTTCGCCCTCCACGTACACGAACGGGCCGTTCTGGCTGCTGCTGAGCAGATCGGGACTGCTGGTGCCGTCGTTGATCACGACCGTGGTCGAGCTGTGCGGCCCGGCGCCGAGGTCGGCCAGTTCCTGAGGCGTGTTCATGGCCTGGATCAGGATGCCGGTGGTGGTCTTGAGGCCGTCGTTGAAGTTCAGCAGCGGGTTGGTCAGGCCGGTGGGCTTGCTCGGGTCCAGCGAGAGCGTGCCACCGCCGGCCGGGGTGGCCAGCACCATGAAGGACCGTGACACGTAGTGGGTCGGCACCAGGATGAACGTGACGGCGGCGGCCAGCACCGCCAGTAGCACGACCGGCGGGCCGACGTAGCGACGGCGCATCAGAACCCACATGGACTTCCAGAATTCCATAGGCCCATGCCCCGTTCCGTGAGCGCCGGTCACGGCGACCGCCAGCATCCGAACAATCGACGACCTGGGATTTGTCGTTACAGACTGGGCCGTTCGGCCTAACGGCGGTTGCTCCCAGGGTGTGGTTACGCGGGCGGGCGCGGACGCGATGTGTGGGGCATGGACACACCTGCCCGCCCGCGGCTGATCGGGCTGGACGGCATCCGGGGACTGGCGGCGCTGTTCGTGGTGCTGCACCACAGCTACCTGATGGCGTTTCCCGGCTTCCCCGAGACGCACGCGCCCGCTTGGACGGGTTTCCTGCTGTACGGGCACTTTGCCGTGGTGGTGTTCATCGTGCTGTCCGGTTTCTCGCTGGCCGTGTCGCCGGCCCGCAACGGCTGGCGGCTGGACAGCCTGGCCAAGTTCGCCCGCCGACGGGCCTGGCGCATCCTGCCGCCGTACTGGCCGGCGCTGTTGTTCAGCCTCCTCGTCGCCTGGACGCTGGCGCCGCAGCCCGGCGAGGGCGTGCCGACCGGAAAGTCCGTTCTGCTGTACGGATTCCTGTTGCAGGACGTGTTCGGCTCACCCAGCCCGAACGGCGCTTTCTGGTCCATTGCCGTCGAGGCCCAGCTGTACTTCGTGTTCCCGCTCATGCTGCTGGCCCTGCGCCGGGCCGGCGCGACGGTGATGCTGGGCGTGACAACGGGAATCGTGGTGCTGATCGGCCTGCTGGCGCCGCACGTGTCCGTTGTGGACGCTCTGATGCGGTTCACGCCGCAGTTCGCCGCCCTGTTCGCGGCGGGTGTGGCGGCCGCCGGAATCGTTCAGGCAAGCGCAAAGTGGCAGCGCGTGCACTGGCAGTGGTGGTCGTTCGCCGCCATGGTGCCGGTGATCGCGTTGATAGCCATCGCCGGCCCCGTCTGGACGACCAAGAACTTCATCTGGGTCGACCTCGCCGCCGGCCCGGCGGTCGCGCTGTTGCTCGTCGCCGTGGCCACCCGTCAGCCGAAGCCGTTGGTGCGTCTGCTCGACACCCGGCCCGTGCGCAGTCTGGGGTCGTTCTCCTACAGCCTGTATCTGACCCACGCGCCGATCGTCGTGGTGGCCTACACCTTCGTCGTCGGCCCACTGTTCGGCACCGGGCTCGGCGCGTTCGGCGTGATGCTGCTCATCTGCGTGCCGGTGACGGTCGCCTTCGCCCGGGGCTTCGCGGCCATCTTCGAGATCCCGTTCGTCAAGCACCGCAGCTGGGCCGCCCTCAAGGCGGCCATGGCCCCCAAGACCCCGGAACCGGTCCCGGCCGCCGACTAGCCAAGATCAAGGGACCGATCCTCGCGTTGAACGTCAGGAAGGACCCCTTCCTGACACCCCACCAAGATCAAGGGACCGATCCTGACGTTCAACGTCAGTAAGGGGCCCTTCCTGACATCCCCCCATGATCAACGCGGAATTACTCCACTCCGAGTGTGGGAAAGCCCCCTTCCCAAGGAAGGGGGCTGGCCGGGGTGGGGGAGGCGGGTTAGCGTGGAGGGTTAACGGGGTACCAGGTCGCGGGCGATGCGGACGAGTTTGCGGGCGCGGCGGGTGGCGACGATTCGCTGGCGGCGGGCGTACATCTTGCCGATCTCCAGCACGGCCCGGCGGCGCTGCTCCTCGGACAGCTCGGCGGAAGCCTGCACCCAGCGGACCATTTCCCGGCACTGCAAGGTGGTCGCGAAGTGGGCCTGCCAGGACGGCACGTCCAGCCGCCGGGCCAGGATGGCCGGCGTCTCGTGCTTCCAGTGCCGCTTGGCCAACACCTCGGGCACATGCCCCCACGGCCCGGCCAGCGCCAGCTTGGTCGCGTAGACCTCGTCCTCGCGCAGCATGTTCCGCCGCTCGATGGCCACCACCGGCTCCCGCCGCACCATGCCGTACAGCGGGTCGATCATCAGGTGGCTGGTGTTGAGCAGCCGCAGCATCTCGGTCAGCCGGACAACAGGGTCCGAAGACCGGAACGCCGTACTGGTATAGGGCATCGTCGAGGTGACGCCGTCGGGCCCGGTGTAGTCGACCTGGCTGGTGACCAGGATCAGCCGCGGGTCGTCATAGAACGCGTCAAGGCCGCGGGACACGCAGTTGGGCGCCAGCCAGTCGTCGTCGCCGACCCAGCGGAAGAACTCGCCGCGGGCCAGCCGTAGTGCCCCGACGAAGTTGTTGAGCAGCCCCACGTTCAGCGGATTGCGGTGGTAGACCACACGCGAGTCCTCGGCGGCCAGCGACCGGCACAGCTCCTCGGTGCCGTCGGTGGACGCGTTGTCGCTGATCACCAACTCCAGGTCGGCGTGGTCCTGGCCGAGCACCGATCGCACGACGGCCTCGATGCGTTCGACCCCGTTGTAGACCGGCAGCCCCACGGACACCAGCGGCATGACCACTCCTCACTCAGCGCGCGCGGACCAGCCGCGTCCGTAACTGCCGGAACTGCTCGACCGGCACGACCGTCAGCACGAACACCAGCATCCCGACCACACCGGGCACGAACAGGTGCAGGAACGCGCCGCCGCTGACCAACCGCACCACCACGAACGTCACGGCGGCGCACAGCGCGGCCCCGACGGCCGGCCGGATCAGCGCGGGCAGCACCGGCAACAACGGAACGCCGGCCCGGTGCAGAGCGATGATCGCCAGTGGCAGCGCCACCGCGACGGCGACGATGCTGTGGGCGATGGCGGCGCCACGGATGTTGTCCAGGTGGGTGCCGAACCACAGCGCCGGGATCAGCACGACGGCCCAGCCGGCGTTCAGCCACACCGTGGACCTGGTGGCGCCCAACGAGGTCAGGATGTCGAACGCCAGCGACGTCAGCATCCGCACCACCATCAGCACGGTCAGGAACCGCAGCACCGCGGCCGACGGACCCCACTGATCGCCGTACAGGAAGACCACCATGTACGGGGCCAGGATCGCCATCAGCACGGCCACCGGCAGGATCGCCGACACCAGCACCGGCACCGATCGGCGCACGCCGGCGGCCAACGCCTCGGGTTCCTGCTCGGCCAGCCGGGAGAAACTCGGGATGGAGACATAACGCACGGCCGTGCCGACCAGGCCCGGCACCCAGTTGGAGACGTTGAACGCCAACAGATACCAGCCCAGCGCGGTCGCGCCGAGCACGTTGCCGACGATCACGTAGTCGGCGTTGAGCAGCACCGACTCCACGCCGAGGCTGGCCGCCAGCGGAATGCCGAACTTGAACAGCTTCACCGCGATCTCGCGGTCGAACGCCAGCTTGAACGGCAACGCGCCCATGCGCCACACCAGGATCCCGGTGACGATCGAGCTGGCCACCTGCCCTCCGGCGAAGCTGTACGCACCGGCCCCGGCGAACGCCAGCGGCACCGCGACCACGAAGTTGACCGCCGTGCCGATCATCGTCGCCTTGGTCAGCCGGTCCTGCTCGAACCGCCGCATCAACGCGGCGGCGCGGCAGGAGGTGATGCCGTCCACGATGATCACGAGCGTCAGCAGCCGCACCACCGGCGCTGCGTCGGGCGTGCCGGACAGCGTGGCGAAGGCCGGCGCGCCGAAGAAGAACGCCGCGTACACCAGGCTGCTGAAGGCAATGGCGATCGACGTGCCCGTCGGGGCCATGTCCTCCAGCTTGCCGCGCCACTGCACGCCGGCGGCGATCACGCCGATGTCGTTGACGTGCATGACGAAGGCGGTCGCCGCCGCGGCGACGGCGAAGATGCCGAAGTCGGCCGGCACCAGCAGCCGGGCCAGGATCAGCCCGATGGTGAACGAGCCGAGCTTGGTGCCCAGGTTGCCGACCAGGCTCCAGCGCAGGCCCCGACCGGCCTTGCGACCGATCGTGCCGACGGCCTCCGGTGGTGACTCAGACTCGCTCAAGCCAGATCTCCCGCCAGAACGGCACGAACTCGCGCGGGCAGCTCGAGTTGTAGACCCCGGCGCAGACGATGTCCTCGAGCACGATGCACGGGCTCTTCATGGTCAGCAGCTCGCCGGTCTTCTCGTCGATGCACTTGTCGACGCGCGCCTGCACCCGGGCGGTCTGGCCGCAGTAGCGGGCCATCTCGATCTCGAAGCCCATGCCCCGGTTGAGCATGTCCTCGTTGAGCGTGGCCAGGATGGCTTCCTTGCTCTTGACCCGCACCAGTTCGCCGGGTTGCAGGTCCAGGTGCGCGGTCGGCGTCTTCTTGCCGGGCTGGCCCTTGATGAAGCCCCAGCGCAGGCCTTCCTTGAACCACAGCTTGCGCGGCAGCTTCTGCCGGCTGACGTCCTGCACGCGGTTGAACAGCGACACCCCGAACGCCTTGAACGACGCCCAGGCGGTGACGTTGCCGGACTTCACGTCGTCCACGTACTGGCCGAGGTCGCGGAACGGCAGGCAGGTCGGCGCGGCCCGAAGCAACTCGGTGGCCTGGCAGGAGAAGCGCTCACCGCCGTCAGCCGCCGGGGCCTTGTGGGTGTTCTCCACCAGCAGCGGCAGGTCGATCCGGCCGGACGGCTTGTCCGCCACCGGCAGCGGAGTCCCCGGCTCGACCTTCTTGAGCCAGGCTTCCTTCCAGTACATGGAACACGCGGTCTGGCAGCCGCCGTGGGCGGAGCCGTCGCAGCGGGCGCCGGCCAGGTGGACGGAGTTCTCCATCTTACGGATGCCGCTGCGGCTGATGGTGTCGCACAGCTTGTGCGCCACCTTGTGCACGGTCATGCGCTGGCCGCAGAACCGGACCATCTCCGGCATGAACGGCAGGTTGTCCAGCTCGCCCCGGCTGTCCAGGGTGGCCAGGATCTCCTCGATGCCACGCACCTCGACCAGGTCGCCGACGCGTAAGCCGAGGGTGGGGGCGGTGGTCACGGACTGGGTCATCTTCGGTGTCACTCCTTCACCAGGCCGGCGCCCCGCAGGGCGTCGGCGGCGTCCGCGACCGTGGCGAACGGAATTCCGGCTCGGTGGGCGATGTCCAGCAGGCTGTGCTCGCCGTCGGACAGGTTGAGCACCCACAACATCGCCATCTGGGCCTGTTTCGTGTCACTGCGTCCGCCGAGCGACTCGTACAGCCCGCGGCGGCCGAGTTGCGGCTCGCCGTACGGGCTGAGGTTCACGTAGCGGCGGTCGCGCTCCAGCACGCCCACCGCCGCCCACAGCGTGTCCAGCGTGTCGGTCATCGACTCCTCGGTGACGAAGTCGGGGTTGTCGCCGGAGGTGTGGTACTCGGGGTAGCCGGCGTACGGCGTCCTGGTCAGGCTGCCGACGCCGAGGTTGAAGCCGGGCGAGCAGTACTGCCGCTCGTCGTAGCCGTAGGGCGAGAAGTCGATCACCTTGTGCTCGCGGCCCGACTCCCGCAGCACGTGCTCCATGGCCCGGTCCACGGGCGCGTCGCCGCGCCGGCTTCGCTTGTACGTCAGCGAACCGCGGTCGCCGGCGCAGGCCAGCGTGAATCCGCCGCGCACCCGGTCGACGCGATCGAAGTTGCGGGCCAGCCAGGTGATCGCGCCGATCGTGCCCGGCGCGAAGATGAACCTGTAGGTATACCGAGGTTTCGTCTCAGCCAGCCGTGTGGCCAGCTCGACGGCCACCGCGACGCCGGCCATGTTGTCGTTGGCCAGCGAGGGATGGCAGATGTGGCAGGACACGATGAACTCGTCGGTCAGCTCGCCCGGCACCACGTGCTCGCCGTAGCTCAGGCTGCCATCGTCCAAAGTGGAGTCGATGAAGACCTCGTAGTCCCCGTCCGGCAACGACTCCAGCACGTCGTGCCGCAGGCAGAAGCCCCACGTCTCGCTGTAGTAGCTGGTCCGGTACGGGATCAGGTCGGGCTGCTCGGGCAGCGTGTGCAGGTGCTCGCGCAGCTCGGCCAACGACATCGTGGCGTGCACGGGCGTGCTGTAGCCGACGATGTGCAGGTTGTGCTCGGCGAAGTCGATCACCTTGCGCCCGCCGGCGTCCTTCACCCAGGCGTCCCGGATGTTCCACTCCCGCGGCACGGTCCAGTCCAGCACCTGGGTACCGGTCGGCACCTCGGAGACGGCCAGCTCCACCTGCTCGCCGATGATCTCCAAGGTCCGCCGCAGGCCGTTCCCGGTGATGCTGCGGCACACCGGGTACAGCCGTTCGACCAGCTCCTTCATCGCACCGGCCGCATGTCCGGGCCGAGGCTGCCCTCGGCCGAGCGGTCGGACAGCCGGGCCAGCCGGGTGAAGCGCTGCTTGAAGTCGGGCTCGGTCAGCCCGAACTTCTGGTACGCCTCGTACAGCTCGACCGCGCCGTCCTTGACCGACCACGCGGCGTGGAAGTCCGGCATGGCCGCCCGGATCCGGGCGAAGTCGACCCGGTAGGAGCGCGGGTCGGCGCCGGCCTCGCCGGTGATCACCAGCTTGGAGCCGGGCACCGCCTCGATCACCTCGCCGGCGATCTCGGCCACGGTCAGGTTGTTCAGCTCGGTGCCGACGTTGAACGCCTTGTTGTGCACGGCTTCCTTGGGCGCGACCAGCGCACAGGCGAAGGCCGCCGCGATGTCCTTGGCGTGCACGAGCGGCCGCCACGGCGTGCCGTCGGACAGCACCCGGACCTGGCCGGTCAGGTGCGCGTGCCCGACCAGGTTGTTCAGCACGATGTCGGCCCGCAGCCGCGGCGAGAAGCCGAAAGCGGTGGCATTGCGCATGTACACCGGCGTGAAGTCGTCGTCGGCCAGCTCGGCGACGTCGTCCTCGACGCGCACCTTGGACTCCGCGTACGGCGTCACCGGTCGCAGCGGCGCGTCCTCGTCGACGAGACCGTCACCTCCGGATGCGCCGTACACCGAACACGTTGAGGCGTAGAGGTAACGCTTGACGCCGGCGTCCTTGGCCAGCCGCGCCAGGTGCACCGAGGCGTGGTGGTTGATGTCGTACGTCAGCTGCGGCGCCAACGACCCCAGCGGGTCGTTGGACAGCGCCGCCATGTGCACCACGGCGTCCACAGTGGACAGGTGTTCGGCCGTGACGTCACGGAGGTCGACCGCGATACCGGTCGGATCGGCCGGCGTCGGGCCGAGCACGCAGTCCGCGAACAGGCCGGAGTCGAGGCCGATCACCTCGTGCCCGGCCTCGGCCAGCACCGGGGCCATCACGGTGCCCAGGTAACCCTGGTGTCCGGTCAGCAGCACGCGCATCCGGGTCATCCTCCAGCCAGGTCGAGAGTCAACTTGTTGCAGTGGAACGCTTCCGCGTACCGGGCCTTGCACTCGATGCCCCGGATCCGGGCGAGGCCGAGAAAGGCCTCCCGGTCGTACCAGGGCTTGTCCCGCTGCGACGCGTAGTGCTCGTGCAGCAGCCGGACCTTGTCCTCGGCGACGGAATCGGCCAGCGGCTGGTACACCGACGGCCGGCCCATGTCCCCGTCCCACTTGACGATCTCGTAGCCCAGGATCAGCGGATCGCGGAACACCTGCGGCACCAGCTCGGCCAGCCCACGGTGATCCTGGTGCGCGTCACCGGGATTCGGCGCGAAGATCAGCTCCGGGTCGATCCGCGACCGCAGCTCCTCGACCGCGGTCTTGGCCTCTTCCCAGTGCGCCGGCAGCCGGCCGTCGGGCAGCTTTCCCACCGTCACACGGAGATCCGCGTCCGGGCAGAAGGCCGCCAGTGCCGCGTGCTCCTCGTCCTCACGATGCGTGCCGCCGCCGGTCAGGATCAACGCCTCGACCCGCACGCCGGGATCGGCCCGGCACAACGTCAGCAGACTGCCGCCCGCGCCGATCGCGATGTCGTCACAGTGGGCGGCGAGCAGGGCGATCCGGCGCGGGCGTCCGGTCGAGAGTGCGATCATTCCCTTTCCCACAACGCCCAGGGCCGCTCGCCGCGCGAGTACGCCTCGTCCAACGCCACCCGCTCCTTGACGGTGTCGGTCGGCTTCCAGTAGCCGCGATGCGGGTAGGCCATCAGCCGGCCCTGCTTGGCCAGCGCGACACAGCCGTCGGCGACCAGGTCGCCGCCCTCCGGGATGTGGTCGAAAACCTCCTGGCGCAGCACGAAATAACCGCCGTTGGACCACAGCGGCATGTCGTTGACCGGGGTGATTCCCGAGACCATGCCGGACGCGCCGAGCTCGACGCAGTGGAAGCTGCCGGGCGGCGGCACGACCATCATCGACGCGCCCGCGTCGGACTGCTCGAACCGGCTGACGATCTCCGGCAGCGGCGCGTCGGTCAGCACGTCGGCGTAGTTGGCCAGGAACATCTCGTCACCGTCGAGGAAATCCCGCACCCGGCGCAGCCGCTCGCCGATCGGCGACTCGATCCCGGTCTGCACGAACGAGATCTTCCAGTCGGAGATGTCGGTGGACAGCAGCTCGACCTTGCCGCGGGAGAGCACGAAGTCGTTGGACGTGGTCTCCTCGTAGTTGAGGAAGAAGTCCTTGATGTGGTGGGCGCCGTAGCCGAGGCAGAGGACGAACTCGGTGTGCCCGAAGTGCGCGTAGTAGCGCATCACGTGCCAGATCAGCGGTCTCGGCCCGACCAGCTGCATCGGCTTGGGCACGTCCGCCGCGGTGCCGGTGCGCATCCGCATCCCGTGCCCGCCGCAGAACAGGACGACCTTCACGACTTCACCTCGAGTTCGGGGATGGGGAAGACCAGGCTGCCGCCCCATTCGCGGACGTAGGCCAACTGCTCGATCAGCTCGTCGCGCAGGTTCCAGGGCAGCACCAGCACGTAGTCCGGGCGGTCCTCGGCGATCCGCTCGGGCGGCAGGATCGGGATCCGGGTGCCGGGCGTGAACCGCCCGTGCTTGTACGGGTTGCGGTCCACCGTGTACGCCAGCAGGTCGGGCCGGATGCCGCAGTGGTTGAGCAGCGTGTTGCCCTTGCCCGGCGCGCCGTAGCCGACGACCGTCTTGCCCTCGGCGGCGGCCTTGGTCAGGAAGGCCAACAGGTCGCGGCGCACCTTCGCCACGCGGGCGGCGAATTCGGTGTAGCCGGACAACTCGTGCAGACCGGCCGCCTTCTCCCGGGCCAGCACGTCGTGCACACGGGCGCTGGGCTCGCCGGCGACCTCGGTCGGCCGGGCCCACAGCCGGATCGAGCCGCCGTGCGTCGGCACCAGCTCGACGTCCACAACGGACAGTCCGCCGCTGGCCAGCGCGCGCTGCGCGGAGGCCACCGTGTAGTACTGGAAGTGCTCGTGGTAGATGGTGTCGTACTGGTTGAGCTCCATCAGGGTCAGCAGGTGCTGCACCTCGATGGACACCCAGCCGTCGTCGGCGACCAGGTTGCGCAGTCCCTTGGTGAAGCCGATGACGTCCGGGATGTGGGCGTAGACGTTGTTGGCCACGACCAGGTTCGCCGGCCCGTGTTCATCACGGACCTGAGCACCGGACTCCGGGGTGAGGAAGGCGGTCAGCGTCGGCACGCCCTTGTCCCGCGCCGCCTGGCCGACGTTCACCGAGGGTTCCACGCCGAGACACCGGATCCAGCGCGACACCACGTGTTGCAGCAGATACCCGTCGTTGCTGGCCACCTCGACCACGAAGGAGTCGGCGTTGAGCCCCAGCCGCTCGACCGCGCCGTCCACGAAGGTCCTGGCGTGCTCCACCCAGGACGTCGAGTAGGACGAGAAGTACGCGTACTCGGTGAAGGTGTCCTCGGGAGTGATCAGCGGCGGGATCTGGGCCAGCCAGCACTGGGTGCACACCCGCAGGTGCAGCGGGTAGGTCACTTCCGGCTCGTCGAGCTGCTCCGCGGTGAGGAACCGCTCGCACGGCGGGGTGGCGCCGAGATCGACCACGCCCTCCAGGCTGGTCGAGCCACACAGCCGACAGACCGTCATCCGCCACGCTCCCCGCGAGAAATCGAGCGCGACGCCGACGGCGTCGCCGTACCCTGATTCGCTGCTCGCACACCCGGTGTTACCGGGGCACGGGAGTGGGGAACATCCCGCCACGCCAACCACTAGCCCGTTCGGCGTAGCCCTTCGACACCTTCGTTTGAACCAACGAGCCCGTGCGGGGTCCGGATACGCGAAACGGACGTCACACGGGGACCCCACTCGGCGTGGCGGGACCGAGTGGAGACCGCGCGCGACGTCCGCCGCGAGAGTCGAGCAGTGCTCGTGTTCTAGATGAGGCCGGCGCGCAGCGCGCAGGCCACGGCGTGCACCCGGTTGTGCACGTTGAAGCGCTTGGTCGCACTCAGGATGATGCTCTTCACCATCCGGTCCGAGCAGGCCATGATGTCGGCGATCTCGGGCGTGTCGTGCCCGTCGGCCATCAGCTGCAACACGGTCAGCTCACGCGGGGCCAGCATCGCGCCGTCCGGCCCGGCGATCTCCCGGCGCAGGTTCTCGGCCTGCTCGGCCAGGCTCGGCACCGCGCCGCCACCGGCCGCCTCGAGCACCGCGCTGGCCAGCCGGCTGCTGGTCGCCGCCGAGCGCGGCAGCAGCGCGACGACGCGACACCGGTGCAGCGACGGCGCCTGCTCGGGGTCGACGTTGTCGGTCGCCACCACCGTGGGCAGCGGCGCCGCCTGCGCGGCCTTGGTCAGCGCGCCGATGAAATCGGCGTTGACCCGGTCGGTGACCGTGAGCGCCACATCGGCGTCGGCCGGCAATCGGCTCGGCACCACCAACATGCCCGGCTGCGCCCTGATGTAACTGGCCAGACCGACCGCGGAGATCGGATCCCCCGCTTGAACGAACACCCTCACCCGCGCCATGGGTCCTCCCGACCGACTTGCTTCACGGTATGAAAGAGGTAACTCCCCCGTCTCCAGAAGTTGTTCACAGCGACGTCTATAGAGACGTCGAGACGGCTGGAGCGGGATCGGGCCAGACCCGGCGACTTCGACCGAATCCGCCGGTCCAGTGCCACATCGGCACGCATTCCCGGACACCCTTGATGATCTTCACCGAAGCATGGGCGCTGGTGGCGGCCCCGTGGGTCCACTTGTCGAACGCCGTTCGACGTACACGCAACGCGTTTCGCAATGCGCGACAGCCCCGATAACCGCCGTTCGGCGGGTACCGCGTCACATATCCCCGACGTCAGTGGCGCTTGTCACAAATAGGCCGGGAATGGGCTTCAGCCGTGCCAGTCCACGACCTTGCGCACCCTGATCTCGATCACCGGGCCCTGCGGCGGGCGGTCGCGGTACTGCTCGTACTTCGCCCGCAGCCACCCGATCGGCTCGATTTGCCCATCGCCGGACAGGATTCGCGCGATGCCGTCGACGCGGACCCACCACAGCTGCCGCCAGTCCTCGTCGTAATGATCGACAAGCAGGCTGACCTGCTCGTTCTCCGCGATATTGCGGAGCCGCCGCAGGTTGGTGGTGGTCTTGGGCTTGTGGTCGACCGCTATCACCACCACGTCCTCGTGCACGGCGAAGGTCACCGGCACCAGGTGCGGCCGGCCTTCCCGGTCGGCCGTGGCCAGGCGCGCGACCCGGGCCTGCGCGAAGCGGGCCAGGCTCATGACGGCATGCCGACCAGGTCGGCCAGCACGTCCACGGCGTACGCGAAGAACTCGTCCGAGGGGTCGACACTGCCCACGAGCTGGCCGAACAGCTCGAAACTGATCATCCCGAACAGCTGTGTCCAGGCCACGATGGCCCGGGCCAGCACCTCCGGCGGCAGTTCCGGCGCGATCACCTCGGCCAGCGCCCGGCACTGCTCGGCCAGGCCGTCGGAGAGCACGCCGGAGTCGCGGGTCGGGCGCAGCGTGCCTTCGGCCCAGGCCGCCCTGAGCACCCGCACCATGATCAGCGGCACCTTCTGGGCCTCGACGATCGTCGCCTCCGGGGCCTTGTAGCCCGGCACCGGCGATCCGTAGATCAGGGCGTATTCGTGCCGGTTGGCCCGGGCCCAGTCACGCACCGAATGGCACACCGCCTGCCACCGCCCGCGCAGGTCCTTGTCGGGAAGCCGCTGGTCAGCCGCGGTCGCCGCTTCGCCGAGCGCTCGATATGCGTCGATTATCAAGGCGGTGAGCAGCTCTTCCCGGCTCGGGAAGTAGCGGTAGATGGCCGAACTGACCATGCCGAGCTCGCGGGCCACCGCCCGCAGCGACAGGCTGTCCGCCCCGGCCGTCACCAGCTGCCGGCGGGCCTCGTCCTTGATCTCCGCCGTCAGCTCCGCCCTCGCGCGATCACGCGCCGTCTTCGCTGCGTTCACGCTGCGCAGCTTACCAGAGCAGTGACCCCATGTGAGAGCACTGCTCTTGACTTGGACGCCCGCTCCGTGTTCACTGTTCTCAACACAGAGCACCGCTCTCGAATCGGAGAAGGCAGATGACCACCATGACCCGCTACATCAAGCCCAAGCGCTCGACCAACGCGTTCAACGAGGTCGTCTCCCTCCTCACCCGCATGGGCTTCTCGGTGTGGGGCAGCCGGGTGCTGGCCGTGCGTGGCCGCAAGTCCGGGGAGTGGCGGACCAACCCGGTCAACCTGCTGACCGTCGACGGCGTCCGCTACCTGGTCGCCCCGCGCGGCCACACCCAGTGGGTCCGCAACATGCGGGCCGCCGGCGCCGGCGAGCTGCGCCTCGGCCGTCGCGTCGAGACCATCACGCCCACCGAGCTGGCCGACGCCGACAAGCCGCCCGTGCTGCGCGCCTACATCAAGCGCTGGAAGTTCGAGGTCGGCGCCTTCTTCGAGAACATCGACCACACCTCGACCGACGAGGAGCTGCTGGCCATCGCCCCCGGTTTCCCGGTCTTCCGCCTCTGACCAGCGCCAATACCCCACGCTTCAACCGCAGTTCGCCTTGCGTTCATCTTCACCATTGTTCACATATCTAAACCGTTTGGCCGTGAATAGCCGGCAAGGCGGCGTTGCCCGCATCGAATGCGCGCAACGCCGCCTTGCCGCGTGCAATAAATGGATCAGCTGGCGCACTTTTCGGTAGAACCCGAGTTGTTGACGCGGAGCTTGGTGCCGCCCGACAGGCAGTAGCCGGACACCTGCTGGAGTCCGAGGTCGTAGCTCGCCTTGCCGGCCTCGGCCGTCACGTTGTCCAGGGTCAGTCCGCTGGCGGCGTTGGCAATGATCGCCGGCCGCGCGTCGGACTTGTCGAGCGTGAAGCCGCTGTTGTGGAAGGTGATGCCGGCGACGTTGTGCAGGTAGAAGCCGTACGCCGGCCGGGTGCCGATGCTGTTGGGGTTGTAGTCGGTGCCGCTGTTGCTCGGCACCCCGCTCGACACCGCGCCGCTGCCGCCGGGCAGGTCCAGGTGCACGTTGTCGAAGGTGATGTTGCTGATCGCGTGCCCGGACTCGCCCCACAGCGTCGGGCTGAACTTGCCGGCCTTGGTGCCGGTGATGTTGCTGTAGTGGATGTCGCTGATGCTGCCGACGCCGGGGCTGCCGCCGCAGCGCTTGCGGGTGCCGATCTTCTGCATGATCGGCGACTGGGTGTTGGACATGGTGATGTCGTCGTAGTGCACGTTGCTGATGTGCGCGCCGTCCATGGACACCAGGCCCAGCCCCGACTTGCCGGCGCCGGTGATCTTGATGTGCGAGAACTGGTAGTCGGTGAAGTCGCCGCACGTCTCGGAACCGAACATCAGCGCGTTGCAGCAGCCGGCCGACAGGTTGGCGTTGGTGACCGTGACGTGCCCGTTGGGCAGCGTCTTGCCCAGCGCCCAGTCGCTCTTGAACACCAGCGCGTCGTCATTGGCCGCGTCGTTGATGTTGGTGATCGTCACGTTGGTGGTGCTGATGATGTTCCAGCCGTCGCGGTCGCCCGCCGTGGAGATCGTCAGGTGGTCCGACACCACGTGGTCGCACCCGTTGATCAGCGCCGCGAAGTGCCCGCCGCGCTTGAGGGTGATGCCCGAGAGGGTGAGGTTGGTGCAGCGGGTGATCGAGAGGATCTTGTCCGCCTGGCCCGACTTCGGGTTGCCGGTGATCAGGTGGCCGCCGCCGTCGATGGTGCCGGAGCCGGTGAAGCTCACGTGGTCGACGCCGTCGCCGTAGAACATCGCGTTGTGGAAGTGGCTGTGGCCGTAGTCCTGGTACTTGTCGTTGGGGTTGGACTCCGGCTTGTCGTAGCCGTCGGCCGAGCCCGTGATCGTCGAGCCCGCGTCCAGCTGGATGGTCACGTTGCTCTTCAGGTGCACCGTGCCCGCCGACAGGTAGCCGCCGGCCGGGAACTCCACCGTGCCACCGCCGGCCGCGTTGGCCGCGCTGATCGCCTTGTCGATCGCCGGCGCGGCATTGCTCCTGCCGTCCGCCTTCGCGCCGTAGTCCTTGACGTTGTAGGTGCTCGCGTGCGGCTGGACCGTGGCCGCCGCGGCGCCTCCGGCGCAGAACACGACGATGCCGGCCACCGCGACCATCGGCAGCAGGGCCGACCTCCGCAACGCTGCGTAGCGCACGCTGTCCTCCCAGGGACGAGGAATGTAAACGTTTACATCGCGGCGGCTTCGCCAGCGTAGGAGCGCACCCCACCCACGTCAACCCCCGCGAGTCCCGCTCTCCGGCACACCGAAATACGGTTTCGGGCAGAACCGAGACTCCGAGCTCGGTTCTGCCCGAAACCGCAACTCACCCTGTCGGAGAGCGGGACTCGCGGGGGTGAAGACTGCGCGTTCGGGAACCTTGGTCGGCGATAGCCTGGGGTGCACACCTTGCCGTCGCTCCGACGGCGGGATAGGTTGCAGGGAAAGCGCTTTCCCATGCAGGTGGGGGGATCGTGGAACACGCGGATGTGCTTGTGGTGGGGGCCGGGGCGTCCGGCGGCGTGGTCACCGGCGCGCTGGCCGATGCCGGCTTCGACGTGGTCTGTCTGGAGCAGGGACACTGGCCCGATCGAACCGACTTCCCGGCGCTGCGGCCGACCTACGAACTGGAGGCGCGCGGCGGCTGGGGCGGCAACCCGACGCTGCGCGGCAAGCCCGAGGACTACCCGGTCAACGAGACCGGCTCGGACATCGCCACCCTGATGTACAACGGCGTCGGCGGCAGCATGGTGCTCTACGCGGCGGACTGGCCGCGCCTGCTGCCCTCGGACTTCCGCACCCGCTCACTGGACGGCGTCGGCGACGACTGGCCGCTCAGCTATCGCGACCTCCAGCCGTTCTACGAACGCACCGATCGCGCCTTCGGCGTCTCGGGCCTGGCCGGCGACACCGCGCTGCCGCCGGGCGCGGAGTTTCCGTTGCCACCGCTGCCGATCGGCGACGGGGCGCTGCGCATGGCCCGCGCGCACGACCGGCTCAAGTGGCACTGGTGGCCGGCCCCCAACGCCGTGCTGTCCCGCCCCTATCAGGGCCGAAACGCCTGTGCGCACTACGGTTCCTGCATGCAGGGCTGCCCGGAGGGCGCGAAGGCGTCGACGGACGTCACGCACTGGCCGAACGCGATCAAGGCCGGCGCGCGGCTGATCACCGGCGCTCGCGTCTCCCGCATCCTGACCGACGCCAGGGGCCTGGCCATCGGTGCCGAATACGTTGACACCGAAGGACGCTGGCACGTCATCAAGGCCGATGTCGTTGTCCTGGCGGCGAATTCCGTCGGCACGGCGCGGATCCTGCTCAACTCCGCGTCGCCGCGTTTCCCCGACGGGCTGGCCAATTCCAGCGGTCTGGTCGGCAAACGCCTGATGGTGCACCCGTTCGCCAACGTCACCGGCTACTTCGACGAGCCGGTCGACGCCGGCGGCCACGTCGGCGCGAAGATCGTCAGCTACGAGTACTACGAGACCGATCCCGACCGGGATTTCGTGCGCGGCGCCAAGTGGAGCCTGGCCCCGACCGGCGGTCCGCTCAACGCGGCACTGCCCTCCCGCGCGGGAAACTCCGTGTGGGGCAAGGATCATCACGCTCACGTGCGCGGACATCTCGGGCACTCGCTGAGCTGGTGCATCTTCGGCGAGGACCTGCCGGACGAGGCCAACCGGGTGGAGATCGACGACAGCCTGACCGACTCGTCGGGCATCCCGGCACCGAAGGTGACCTACCGCGTCGGCGAGAACTCCCGGCGGCTGCTGGACTTCAACATCGAACGGGCCCAGCAGTCCTTCGCCGAGGCCGGCGCACGGCGCACGGCCGTCGAGTCGCTGATGCGCTTCTCCGGCTGGCATCTGCTGGGCACGGCCCGGATGGGCGACGACCCGGCAACGTCCGTTGTGGACGGTTGGGGTCGCGCGCACGACGTGCCCAACCTGTACATTGCCGACGGCAGCGTGTTCGTCACCTCCGGCGCGGTGAACCCGACGAGCACGATCGTCTCGCTCGCCCTGCGCAACACCGAGCACCTGATCGAGAACCGGCGCGAGCAAAGGATTCCCGGATGACCGACGACAACCTCCGGCGCTGGCTCGGCGGGGTCGCCGACGAGTTGATCCCGGCGGGTGACGGCATGCCGGCGGCGACCGAGGCCGGTGTCGCCGGCGGCCAGTTGGACCTGGTGCTGGCCGTACGGCCGGACCTGGCCCGCGCGCTGAACCGGGCCTGGGCGCTGGCCGGCGAGCACGAGCCCGCGCCGGCGCTGCGACTGTTGGCCGACCTCGACCCGCGCGCCCACCAGGCGCTGCTGGAGATCGTCTCCGGCGGCTACTACACCAGCAGCTTGGTCAGGCGTTTGCTGAATTACACCGGGCAGCAGCCGGTTCCCGTACGTCCCGAGGACCATCCGGCCTACCTGGCCGAGGGACTGCTGGACCGGGTGGTCGAGCGCGGCCCGGTGCACCGAGACCCCGACTCCCTGTCACGGAGGCAGTGATGGCCGATCTGCTCGTGTCCGACAAGTCCGTGTTCGGCGAGCTGACCGGGGAACAGATCGACATCGTCGAGCCGGCGACCGGCGCGGTGCTCGGCAGCACCCGGCTGGCCAGCCCCGACGACGTGGCCGAGGCCGTGACGCGAAGCGTTGTGGCACAACCGAAGTGGGCCGACACGGCGCCAGCCGAACGGGCCGAGGTGTTGCTGCGCGCGGCCCAGCTCATCCACGACCACGAGGACGAGTTCGTCCGTTGGGGCATCCGGGAGTGCGGCGGCATCGCCGGCAAGACCACGCACGAGGTGCACTCCAGCCGCGGCGAGCTGCTTGCCGCCGCCGGCCTGGCCACCGAGCCGTACGGCCAGTTGCTGCCGGCCGCCGGTCGGATGAGCTACGGCCGGCGGATCCCGTTCGGCGCGGTCGGCGTGATCACCCCGTGGAACTTCCCTTTGGTGCTGGCCATGCGGGCCGTCGCCCCCGCGTTGGCGCTCGGCAATTCCGTGCTGCTCAAGCCTGATCACCAGACCTCGGTCTACGGCGGTGCGTTGATCGCCCGGCTGTTCGAGGAGGCCGGTCTGCCACCGGGCCTGCTGGAAGTGTTGCCCGGCAAGGCCGACGCCGGCCAGGCGCTGGTCGCCGACCCGCGCGTGCCGATGATCTCCTTCACCGGCTCCACCCGCGCCGGCAAGATCGTCGCCGCCACCGCGGCCGGGCACGTCAAGAAGGTGTCGTTGGAGTTGGGCGGCAACAACGCCACCATCGTGCTCGCCGATGCCGATCCCGACCAGGCCAGTTCGGTCGGCGCTTGGGGTTCTTTCCTGCACCAGGGCCAGATCTGCCTCACCACCGGCCGGCATCTCGTGCACCGCAGGATCGCCGACGCCTATCTCGACCGGCTGACCGCCCGCGCCGCCGCCCTCAGGGTCGGCGATCCGGCCGAGGCCGACACCCAGATCGGCCCGATCATCAACGCCACCCAGTTGGCCACCGTCGACCGCATCGTGCGGGCATCGGCCGACGCCGGCGCTTCCATCCGCACCGGCGGCACCTACCAGGATTTGTTCTACGCCCCAACCGTTCTCGCCGGCGTCACGCCGTCCATGCCCGCCTTCACCGACGAGATCTTCGGCCCCGTCGCCCCCGTGACGATCTTCGACACCGAGGAGGAGGCCATCGCTCTGGCCAACTCCACCAGCTACGGCCTCACCGCTTCTGTCATCACCGCTGATCCTTTCCGCGGTTGGAAACTCGCCGAGCGCCTCCGGGCCGGCATGGTGCACGTCAACGACTCCACCATCAACGACGACCCTGCCGTCCCCTTCGGCGGCGTCGGCGCTTCCGGCAACGGCGGCCGTTACGGCGGCCAGGCCAACTGGGAGGAGTTCACCCAGTGGCAGTGGGTCACCGTCCGCGACACCCCACCCGCCTACCCCTTCTGACCTCGGCCAATCCCGCTGCGCCGGCCAGGGTGATTGCCAAGGGATCGCTGCTGGCGATCGACGTTGAGTAGCGGGAACCGTCAGCTGTGGACGGGGCCGACGTAGGTGCCGGGGTGGGTGGCGGCGTCCTGCTTGACCAGCCCGAGGGCGTCGGGCCAAGGCAGGGTCTGGGTGTTGGTGGTGTTGGGCGGCGTCACCGCATAGCCGGTGACGTGCCAGCCGGTGTCGGGCTCGCTCGAGCCGAGGGAAGTGGCGGTCAGGTAGGTAATCTCGGCGGTGACGTGCTCACCCGGCTTGAGCAGCACCGGCGAGACGGCTCCGTTGGTGCGGATGAGGTCCCAGCTGGTGCCGTCGGAACCGTCGAGGCGGACGCCGGGGAAGCCCTGCACGGTGCAGGCGGTGCCGCCCTGGTTGGTCATGGTGATCGGCAGCTGCCACTGGCTGGTGCTGCCCTTGACCACGTCGGGAGACGTCTGCGACACCTTGAGCGCGGTGCAACTCGGGTGGCCGCCGTTGGCAGCACCGCCGCCGTTGGTGCTCACGGTGCCGGGGGTGCTGGCGTTTTGGCGGGCCCCGCCGTCAGACCCCTGACCGACGCCGCTGTTCGCGGCCACGGTGCTGCCGCCGGGACCCGCCTGCGGGGTCGCGCTGCCCGAAGCGCCAGCGGAGCACGCACCCAGCGCGCCCACCGCCGCCACCGCGGCAACGGCCATCGCGCTCCGCCGGATCGCCTGCACGGTGATGTTCATTCTCAGCCCCTCGAAATGGTGTTCGCGAATTTGTCGGTCTCACAAAGAAAGATGCGCGAGAACACCAAGGGTGCATTCGACGTGATCTGGATCACCATGAAGCAACGTCGCGATCAGGAACGTCGAGGGCAATCTTATTTCCCGAACGTCACCCGAGTCCGCGGGACAACTTGACCAGCCACCGAACGTCTGAGTCGAGGTCGTCGCCACCGGCCGCGGGCGCGGGACGCGGCGGACCGGCGGGGGCACCGGATGCCTTGGCCTGCAACGCGGCCTTGACCGCGTCCGCGTCGTCGGCGTCGGCCGGCGGATAGTAGGGGCCGAGCTGCACGAGGCCGTCACGAATTTCGACGGCCCGGCGGTAATAGTCGCGGTGAGTACGCCGAATGCGCAGCGGGTCACGCCACCAAGGCAGGGTTTCGCTACGCAGCGCCAAATCGGGAAACGCCTCGTGCAGCGCCTGCCACAGGGGCTCCATTTCCCGATACGCCGTGCGATGCCACCGCCAGACCGGCACAGCGGCCAGCATGCCGGTGACAGCCGGATACATAACGCCGATGACCAGCAGGACGCTGCCGACCAGCACGCAGCTCACGTACACCAGGTTGCCGACCGCCCAGTCAACCCCCGCAAACGCTTGCAGCAGGGCGACCACGCATTTGCAGGCACACCCCGCGATGAGGAACGCCAGGCCGACCGCCATGGTCCGCAGCCCCCGTCGGAGCTGCACCCGCTGGGCGACGCGCGCGTAGATCACCGCCCACCGCATGGCCAGTCCCAGCGCGTATGCCATATATCCAACAGCGACAACCACGAACACCGTCGAGTGCCAGTCATTCCCGCTGGACAACGCCGCCGGCTGCAACCGAACCGCCGCCGGCGCCAGCAACCACGCCCCAACCACAATGGCCAGCGCCGCGACGTAGGCCACCGTCTGGAACCGCCGCGACGCCCGCACCGAGTACTGGAAGAAGGCCAGCAGCCAGTACGAGGCCGACATCGTCATCAGGTTCACCAGCAGCCTCGCCAGGCCACCACCGGCTGTGTCGATCACCGCCACCACCGGCGGCAGGTTCAGCACCGGCACCACCGCCAGGCACGCCAGACACCCCGCGACCGCCCGCAGCGGCAGGTCGTCCGGCGCGAGGAACAGCTGGTACAGCTTGTCCAGCGCACCGATCCACAGCGCGATCGTCACGAGCACCAGTGCGAGCATGAGCGAATCATTCCGGACAAGCCGGACCGGCGCGGTCCGATTGCGCAACCCCGCCCGCCGCCACACACGGCCCAGGCCGACTCACTCTCCGGACCAGCTCCCCCATGCCCTCCTAGCCAGGCGACCCACCCGCCGAACCAACTCCCCCATGCTTCCCCAGCCCGGCTGCCCACCCTCCGGAGCAGCGCCCCCAATGCCTCTCCAACCACGCCGCCCCACCCACCCCCGCAGCCGCCAACCTTCCCCACTGCGCGCAGCCGCCAACCCCTCCCCCGCTCCACAGCCGACCGGCCTTCACTCGGCCCGTTCTTGTCTCGCCGCTCGATGTTGCTGTCCCGCAAGGAAATGCGCGGTGTCCAAGGTGGCCGGATAGAGCGACGTGTAGTGCGCGTAGAACTCCTCGTACGGACCGTCCGGCGAAGGCTCCACGGTCTGTACGACCGGATTCCAGCCGGCGACATCCACCCCGTCTGCAGCGGCGGCGAGCATGGCGTTGCCGAGGCAAGCGCCGATGGACTCGCGGGTCAGCTGCTGGGGTAGCCCGGTGACGTCGGAGACGATCTGTGTCCAGAGACCGCCCTGGGTGCCGCCGCCGACGGCGACGAGCCGCTGGGCGGAGCCGCCGGCGGAGGTCATGGTTTCCAGGTTGTGGCGAACGCCGTAAGCGATGCCCTCCAGTACTGCACGGTACAGTTCAGGTGCGCCATGGGAGAGGGTCAGGCCGGCAATCATGCCGCGAGCGGAGGGATCGAAGAGGGGCGTCCGCTCGCCGGCGAAGTACGGCAGCACAAGCAATCCACGGCTGCCGGCGGGAACATCTGCCGCCTGGGCAACGAGATCGGCGAACGAACCGCCGACCAAACCCCGCACCCAATCGGTGACAGCGCCGGAGGTCGCCATGCCGGCGGCCAACGTGCTGCTGCCGGGAAACACGCCGGAAGTGGTCCACAGACCCGGATGCGGTCGAGGTTGGTCGACCACCTGGACCAGGAACATGGTCGTTCCGTACATGACCATTACGTCGCCGGGAGCGCGCACGCCGACGCTGACCGACTCGGCCCAGGCGTCGATGGTCCCGGCGGTCACCGGCAACCCGACCGGAAGCCCAGTCGCAGCAGACGCCGCCGCGCCCACCTGCCCAACCACCTCCGTCGGCCACACCAACGACGGCAACTCCAACCCCGGCGCGACCACGGCCGCCCAATCCGAAGCCCACTCGCGTCGACCCAGGTCGTACAAGGGCGAGCACTGGCTGGCCGAATGGTGGTCGAGCACGTACTGCCCGGTCAGCCGGTGCACCAGGAAGGACGACGCCATCAGCAGCATCCGGGTCCGAGCCCAGACATGAGGCTCGTTCACGGCCAACCACCGCAGCTTCGGCCCCACCGCCTGACTTGTCAGCGGCGAACCACCCCGCCGCAGAATCTCGTCACCGCCGAACAGGTCCGTCAGCTCGGCGATCTCGGCGGTGGCTCGCGTGTCGACCCCGTACAGGATCGCCGGCCGCAGCGGAGTCCCGTCCGAAGACGCGGGCAGCAGACAAGGCCCGATCCCGCTCACCGCCAACCCGTCCAACGGCTCACCGCCGGCGGCAAGAACCAGCTCCTGGGCGATGGAGACGAAGTCACGCCACCACACCGCCTCGGCGTCGTGCTCGAACCACCCGGGCGCGGGCGTCGACACGGCGTGCGGACGGCCGGCCCGGTGCCGAACTGTGCCGTCCGACCTGACCAGAACTCCCTTGGATGCCGATGTTCCGATGTCGATCCCCACATACATCCACCTATCCTCGACGACATGGATCACATCGCGATCGTCGGCGCGTCGGCGGCCGGCCTGACGGCGGCCGAGACGCTGCGCCGCGAGGGCTACCAGGGACGGCTGACGCTGGTCGGCGACGAGGCGCACGGGCCATACGACCGCCCGCCGCTGTCCAAGCAGGTGCTGGCCGGCCAGTGGGAGCCGGGCAAGACGCAGCTGCGCAAGGACGAGCAGATCGCGGACCTGAACGCCGACTTCCGGCTGGGTTCGCCGGCCACCGGCCTCGACCTGGACGCCCGCGAGGTGGTGCTGGCCGACGACAGCCGCGTCGGCTACGACGGCCTGGTGATCGCGACCGGCGTCGCCCCGCGGCGGCTGCCCTTCGGCCACGAGCTCGATGGCGTGCACGTGCTGCGTACCCTGGAGCATGCCGGCACGCTCCGGGCCGAGCTGCTCAAGCAGCCCAAGACCGTGGTGATCGGCGCCGGCTTCCTCGGCGCGGAGGTCGCCGCCACCGCCCGCACGCTGGGCCTGGACGTCACGCTGGTCGACCCGCTGCCGGTGCCGATGGCGCGCCAGCTCGGAGAGACCGTGGGCAAGCTGCTCGAGCAGCTGCACCGCGACAACGGCGTGCGCGTGCTCATGGACACCGGTGTCGCCGATTTCCGCAGCGAGAACGGCCATGTCACCGGCGTGCAGCTGACCGACGGCAGCGTGCTCGACGCGACGTGCGTGCTGGTGGCGATCGGCGCGGCCCCGGTCACCGACTGGCTCAAGGGCTCCGGCCTGACGATCGACAACGGCGTCGTCTGCGACAGCCGCTGCCAGGCCGCGCCCGACGTCTACGCCGCCGGCGACGTGGCCAACTGGGAGCACCCGCAGTACGGCCGGATCCGCCTCGAGCACCGGATGAACGCCACCGAGCAGGGCATGGCCGCCGCCCGCAACCTGCTCGGCGCCGACCAGGACTTCGCCCCGGTCCCGTACTTCTGGACCGACCAGTACGACGCCAAGGTGCAGGCGTACGGCCTGGTCGGCGAGGGCCTCGAGTACAAGGTCGTGGCCGGCGACCCGGACGAGCGCAAGTTCGCCGCCCTCTACGGCCGCGACGGCGTCGTCACCGGCGGCATCGGCTGGAACCTGCCGCGGGAGATCCGCAAGCTGCGCCAGTCGGTGGTCGACCGCGCGCCCATGCCGTGATGCCGAATTCGGCGTTCGGCACCGAGCTCGAACGGCTGCTCACCGCCCGCGGCCTGTCCTGGCGCGGCCTGGCCGACCAGGTCGGCTACACGCCGAGCTGGCTGAGCAAGGTCAAGAACGGCACGCCGCCGTCGGCCGAGCTGGCCCGGCGCTGCGACCAGGTGCTGGACGCGGGCGGCCGGCTGATGGCGCTGGCCACCGAGGCCGCGCCCAGCCGGCCGGCACAGCTGCCGGCCGCCGCCGCCCGCTTCGTCGGCCGCGAGCGGGAGCTGGGCCAGCTGCACGAAGCCCTGGTGGACGACCGCCAGCTCGGCACGCCGGCCGTGATGGCGGTGGACGGCTCGCCCGGCGTCGGCAAGACCGCGCTGGCCCTGAAGCTGGCGCACGACGTGGCCACACAGTTCGTCGACGGCCATCTGTACGTGGATCTGCGCGGCTACTCCCCCGACGGCGGCCCGGCGCGGCCGGCCGACGTGCTCGGCGACTTCCTGGCCGCGCTGGGCGTTGCCACCGACTCCATGCCGGCCGACCAGGAGCAGCGGGCCAAGCTGTTCCGGTCGCTGGTCAGCCAGCGCCGGCTGCTGATCGTGCTGGACAACGCGGCCGACTCCGTGCAGGTCGAGCCGCTGCTGCCGGGCTCGGGCTACTGCGCCGTGATCGTCACGAGCCGGCGGCGCCTGTCCGGCATGGCCATGCGCACCAACGCCCGCCAGGTCACGCTTGGCCCGATGACCGGCGCGGAGTCGCAGCTGCTGCTGCGCAACGTGATCGGCGACGACCGCGTGGACGCCGAGCCGGCGGCGATCACCGCGCTGGCCCGGCACTGTGCGCATCTGCCGCTGGCGCTGCGGATCGCCGCCGAGCGCGTGGCCACGCACCCGCACCACCCGGTGGACGAGCTACTGGAGGAACTGGACTCCGACGAGCACCGCCTTGACGGCCTGGCCACCGACGACTCGCTCGCCGTGCGGTCGGTGTTCTCCTGGTCGTACCGGGACCTGTCGAGCGAGTCGGCCCGCATGTTCCGGCTGCTCGGCGTGTTCCGCCGCGGCCAGCTCAGCACGCCCGCCGCCGCCGCGCTGGCCGGCGTGTCCCCGGTGCAGGGCCGCCGCTTGCTGGAGCGGCTGGCCAGCGTGCACCTCGTGGAGAGCGTCGAGCGCGACCGCTACCGCATGCACGACCTGCTGCACGTCTACGCGGCCGAGCTCGTGCAGTCCGAGGAGACGGAGCAGTCGCGGCGCGAGGCCGCCGTCCGGCTCACCGACTGGTACCTGCGGACCGCCGAGCGCGCGAACGAGGCGCTGGCGCCGTTCCGCGTGCACATGCTGGAGGTGCCGGCGTCCGGCCCGAGCGTCACGCCGCTGGACTTCGGCTCGCCGGTCGAGGCGCTGCGCTGGTGTGACGGTGAGGTCGCCAACCTGCTGCCGGTGATGCAGACCGCCCTCGCGTACGGGCTCGCCGGCACCGCGTGGCGGCTGTGCATCGCGTCCTGGGACTACTTCCGGCTGCGCATGCCCATGGGCGTCTGGGTCGCCACGCACGAGCTGGCCGCGCAGGCCGCCCGCGCCGAGGGCGACCGCTTCGCCGAGGCGTGGGTGCAGACCAACCTGGCCGTGGCCAAGCACCGGCTGCACGACTTCGACGCCGCGCACAGTCTCTACGAGGAGGCGCTGGCGACACGCCGTGAGATCGGCGACCGGCACGGCGAGGCGTGGACGTTGGCCGGCCTGGGGCTGCTCGCCGCCGAGCAGCGCGAGCCCGACGGCGCGCAGCCGCAGGCCGAACAGGCGCTGGCGCTGTTCCGCGACCTCGGCGACCGGCACGGCGAGGTGACGACCATGGCCACGCTCGGCGAGGTTCGGCAGCTGCGCGGCGACAACCACGGCGCCCTCGTCACGTTGCACGAAGCGCTCTGGGTTGCGCAGGACAGTGACGACGCCTCGGACCAGGCCGAGACGCTGCTGAAGATCGCCGCCGTCTACCTGGCTGACGGGCAGCCGAGCCGCGCGCTGGACAGCCTGGACCAGGCGCTGGTCGCGACGCGTGACGTGCGGAACCGCATGCAGGAGGCGGGTGCGCTGTTCCGGCGCGGCGTGGTGCTGCGCGAGCTGGATCGGGCCGACGAGGCCCGGGAGTCGCTGGCCGCGGCGCTCGCGCTGTACGAGGAGGTCGACGATCACCGCGCCGGCGACGTGCGGGCTGAGCTGGACGCCCTCGCGCCGTGAACACGAGCACGGCTCGTCAGGTGACAAACATGACACCGGCCGGCCGACGTTCGGGTGTTTCCACTTTTGCTCAACTCGTCAACACTGTTGCCGCGCCGCCGCATTCGACATAGTTGAGTGGCACGGTGCCGTCGTCGACGGGCGGGTCCACTGGGGGTGGCCCTGCCCGTCGACGGTATGTCTCAGCGCCGATCGCCTTACGGCAGGTCGAAGAACACCATCGGATTGTCCCGGCCGGTCCGGATCGGCTCGTCCAGGCCGAGTTCCCGTTTCACCGCAAGCAAAGCCGCAAACGTTTCCGGCGCCCGCCGGAACGACGGCGTGAAGTAGTCGATCTTTCGTTCGGTCAGCCAACGAACCAACACCGCGCCCTCGCTGAACGGCAGCGGGCGTCGACCGTGGAACACGTCGTGCACACTCACCGGAATCCCGGCCAACCGCCCGAAAAGGGCGCCGATGTACCAGCGGGCGAAACTCGCGCTGTGCGCCGCGTCGAGGAACAGGTAGTCGATCTCCACCGGCAGCTGAGCCTTCCTCACGTCGCCGCGGGTGAACGTCCACCGTTGCCCGGCAAGGTCTTCCGGCACCGACCGCACTACGTGATCCACGACGTCGTACGACAGCAGCCGGCCGACCCCGTTGTCCCGCAACGCACTCAGCAGCCACGTCGTCGACCACCCGTGGAACGTGCCGATCTCCACGACCGTCGACGGCCGCAGTTCACGCAGCCGCAGATACGTCAGCTCGGCCTCGACATCGTCGAGCTGCGCTCGAATTCCGGGCAGCCGACGGCGCTGCTCGTCGCGCACGGCGGCGAGGTCGTCGGCGTACTTCCGGTACAGGTCAGCAGCGGCGGCAAGGTCCACGAGCAGACGCTACCGCCGCGGCCCCTTGCCCAGCACCTTGCCCAGGCCGCGCACGCTACGCTCGAGGTCGGAGCCGAACGGGTTCTCGTGCACCAGGTACGTCCAGGTCGCGGTCGGCCGGGCCAGGCCCTCGCCGGCCAGGTCCACGCCGTCCTCGCTGATCTTGGCCGTCTCGAAGGTCTCGATGGTCCGCTCCCAGGAGGTGCGGAACAGCGCCTTGAACGCCGGGATGGCCGCCCGGTGGTACTCGGCGATCGGGCTTTCCCGGGACAGCGCCCACAGGTGGATGCCCTCGCGCAGGTCGGCCAGCATGGCCAGGTGCTCGGCCCAGCCGCGGTCGAGGTGCAGCAGCGCGATCTGGCGGGCCGCGTCGACCAGGACCTCCTCGCCGACCTTGTCCAGCACCTCCTGGTACCGGTCGGGGCTGTCCTTCTTGAGCTCCTCGGCCGCCTTGTCCGTACGCAGCAGCTGGTCACGGCGCTCGCCGAGCATCTTTCGGTGCTGCGCGGACAGCTGGTTGTAGCGCCAGGTGTTGGCGTGCACCTCCAGCTGCTCGGCCTCGGCCACGCGCTGGGCGTGGGCGATGGTGTGCGGCGCGAGCTTGTCCTTCTCCGTGACGCGGCCGTGCTCGTCGAGGTCCGACGGCCCCGGCTCCTCGGCCGCGAACTGGGTGACGATGTCGTCGCCGAAGCTGGCGAAGAACACCGACCGGCCCGGGTCGCCCTGCCGGCCGGCGCGGCCGCGCAGCTGGTCGTCGAGGCGGGAGCTGTGGTGGCGGGCCGTGCCGATCACGTACAGGCCGCCCAGCTCGGCCACCCGCTCGTGGTCGGCGCCGTCCGCGCCGCCGAGCCGGATGTCGGTGCCGCGGCCGGCCATCTGGGTGGAGACCGTCACCGTGCCGTACTGGCCGGCCTCGGCCACGATCGCCGCCTCCTCCGCGTCGTTCTTGGCGTTGAGCACCACGCACGGCACGTCGACCTCGGCCAGCCGGGCCGCGAGGGCCTCCGACTCGGCCACGTCCTGGGTGCCGATCAGCACCGGCCGACCGGTCCGGTGCGCCTCGACGATCTCCTCGACGATCGCCGCGTTCTTGTCCACGACCGTGTCGTAGATGCGGTCCGGGTCGTCGATCCGGATGCACGGCACGTTCGGCGGCACCTCGGCCACCTGGAGGTCGTAGAAGGTGCGGAGCTGGTCGGCCGCCGCGATCGCGGTGCCGGTCATGCCGCAGACCTTGGGGTAGCGCTTGAGCAGGGCCTGGACGGTGATCGTGTCCAGCACCTCGCCGGTCTCGCTGGCCGCGAGGGCCTCCTTGGCCTCCACCGCCGCCTGCAGGCCGTCCGGCCAGCGCTGGAGACGGGCCACGCGGCCGCGGGAGGGGTTGATCAGCTGCACCTTGCCGTCGCGGACGATGTAGTCCACGTCGCGGCGGAGCAGCACCTCGGCGTGCAGGGCCACGTTCACGCGGGGCAGCGTCGTGCCCACGTGCTCGGCCGAGTACAGGTCGATGCCGCCCAGCGCGCGTTCCACCGCCTCCGCGCCCGCGCCGGTCAGGTAGACGTTGCGCTGCTCGTCGTCGGTCTCGTAGTGCATGCCCGCGCGCAGCAGGCGCACCACGTCCGGCAGCTCACGGTCCGGCTCGCCCGCCGCGGCCGCGCCGGCCAGCACCAGCGGCACCCGGGCCTCGTCCACCAGCACCGAGTCCGCCTCGTCGACCAGGGCCACGCCCGGCTCCGGGGACACCAGGTCCTCGACGCGGGTCGCCGTGTGGTCGCGCAGTTCGTCGAAGCCGATCTCGCTCACCGACGCGTACGTCACCTCGGCCGCGTACGCCTCGCGGCGGCGGTCCGGGTCGCAGGCGCCGCTGATCCAGTTCACCGTCACGCCGAGCAGGGCGTACAGCGGGCCCATCCACTCCGCGTCGCGGCGGGCCAGGTAGTCGTTGACCGACACCACGTGCACCGGCCAGCCCTTGAGCGCGTAGCCCGCGGCGGTGATCGCGCCCGCCAGCGTCTTGCCTTCACCGGTGGCCAGCTCCACCACCCGGCCCTTGAGCATCCAGCCGGCCGTCTGCAGCTGCACGTCGAACGGCCGCTCCTTGAGCGTGCGGCGCGCCGCCTCACGCCCCA
Organism: Kutzneria chonburiensis; assembly: GCF_028622115.1. Lineage (NCBI taxonomy): Bacteria > Bacillati > Actinomycetota > Actinomycetes > Pseudonocardiales > Pseudonocardiaceae > Kutzneria > Kutzneria chonburiensis. Next base: position 9,015,896 of record NZ_CP097263.1, on the reverse strand, counting down.
GCGCCAGCAGCTGCGCGAGGTCCTTCTCGTCGTAGTCGCCGCGGTCGTCCCGCCGCAGCTTCCCCGCCGCCGCCGTGAGCTGCTCGTCCGTCAGCTCACGCAGCTCTTCTTCGCGCGCGCCAGCAGCAGCCACCACCGCGTGCAGCTTGCTCGTCTCTCGAGCCACCGCACGACCCTGTAGCAGCCGCCAGAACCCGGTCGTCAGGCGCTTCTTGCGCTCCCCCGCCACAGCACCTGTTTACCATCCCGACACACCCCCTCGCGCCCGTCGACCGTCCCAAGATCGCCCGGTCGGGGACGTTAAGTCCGCTTCGTCACCTTCTCGACGGGCTCGACCAGGCCGGGAGGCATTTCCGACCATGTCAAGCGGTGTCGGCCAGCGGCGCACCGTCCAGCAGCTCCTTCAGCCGCACCACGGTCGCCCGGACCTCCTGCTCCCATTCCCGCTTGCGTTCGTCACCCTGGTCGGCCGCGTCCAGCTGGGCCAGCACCCAGGCTCTGATCAGCGCCGTCGGCTGCACCCCACGCTCGGTCGCCACCCGCCGCAGCTGCTCGATCCGGTCCGCCGGGATCCGCACGCTGTACACCGCGCTCGGGTTCTTCGGCGGAACCTCGTGCCGCACCCATTCCACGTCGACATCCCGCGACGCTCCGTATCCACCAACATGCGCTGAGGGGACCTTTCCGCACGTTGAACGTGCGGAAAGGTCCCTTCCAAGCACAGCCGACGGGCGGTGCGGCTACTTGACGTGACGGTTACGCCGAGCGCTCAGCCCGTTCCCGGGAGCTCCGCCGGGACTGCTCGGGCAGCCGCGGGTGGTCCGAGAGCCGGGTGAGGCGGCGGGATTCGTTGATGGCCTCGCGGTAGACGCCCTCGAAGGTCTCCAGGGTGGTGTTCATGCCGTGGGCGCCGATGATGGCCAGGCTCTCCTTGCCCATACGCTCCCGCTCGGCGTCGTCGGAGAACAGCTGGGTGAGGCGGGCGGCCAGGGTGGGCACGTTGCCGGGCGGGAAGAGCCAGCCGTTGCGGCCGGGACGGGCCAGGTGCGGCAGGGCCATGGCGTCGGCGGCGACGACGGGCTTGCCGGCGGCCATGGCCTCCATGGTGGCGATGCTCTGCAGCTCGGCGATGCCGGGCATGCAGAAGGCGTCGCTGGCGGCGTAGGCGTCGAGCAGGTCCTCGTCGGAGATGAAGCCGCGGAACCGCACCCGGTCGGCGATGCCGAGCTGGCCGGCGAGCTGCTCCAACGCCTCGCGCTTGCTGCCGTCGCCGACGATCTCGGCCCGCACGTTGAGCTCGGCCGGGATCAGCGGCAGCGCCCTGATCAGCTCGTGGACCCGCTTCTCCTCGTCGAGCCGGCCGACGAACAGCACGGTGCGGTGCTGGGGATCGGGCGAGACCGGCCGGTTCTGGTAGCGGTCGATGTCGATGCCGCACGAGATGGCCCGCGCCTGCAACGACAGCCCGTTGTCCATGAGCAGCTGCACGGCCCGCGGCGTCGGCGCGGTGACGATGTCGGCCTTGGCGAACTCCCGGGTGACGTCCCACCAGGCCAGCTTGGACACGGCGTTGCGCAGCCAGCCGGGCACGCCGACGTGGCCGAGGATGTTCTCCGGCATGAAGTGGTTGGTGATGACCAGCGGCGTGTTGTCCCGCTCGGCCATCCAGATCAGCGCCCGGGTCAGCAGGAAGTGCGACTGGGTGTGGATGACGTCCGGCTTGATCTCGGCCAGCAGCGGCTCCATGGTCGCGCGCGACGGCCACGGCCAGGCCAGCCGGAAAGACGGGTGGAACGGCGTGCGGTAGGCCTTGAGCCGGTGCACCGTGACCCCGTCCACCGTCTCGACGGACGGCCGGCCCACCGGCGACGGGCACATCACGTGCACCTCGTGGCCACGGGAAGCCAGCCCGGCGGCCAACGTCTGGGTGAACCGAGCCGCCCCGTTGACGTCCGGCGGGAAGGTCTCGGCGCCGATCACGATACGCAGTCCGGAGGCCGCCTCGTGCCGATCGGGCACCTGGGACCAGGTCATTTCGTACTCCCGTCGTAGTGCTGGGTCATCCCGGGCGCGACAAGCTGCCGGTCGCCGTCGACGACTGTATTAGCTGGGGGTGTTGGCGCCGGCCGACGCAGCGTGAGCACGACCACGCCGGCGGCGGCGACAACGGCGCAGAGCAGGGCGGCGGCGGCCACGATCGGTGGTGTGTCGGTGGCCTCACCGAGCAGCACGACGCCGAGCCCGACGGCGACCAACGGGTCGATCACGGTCATGCAGCCGATGACGACCTCGGGCGGCCCGCTGGCGTAGGCGTGCTGGACGAGCCAGCCGCCGACCAGGATGCCGACCGCGATGCCGGTGACCTCGGGCAGCGGGAACACGCCGCCGTTGGCGAGTTGTTGCAGCGTCGCCCGCATCAGCAGGGACACGTAGCCGAAGCTGACGCCGGACGCGGTGGCGAAGGCCAGGCAGCGGGTGGCGCCGGTGTTGAGCGCGGCGATCGCCGCCAGCCCGCCGACCACGCCGACCACCAGCACGGTTGCCCGCAGCTCGACGTCGGCGGCGACCACGGTGGCCTTGGCCTCGGTCGCGGCCAGCAGCACGAACGCGATGGTGCCGACGGTGCTGGCGACCACGGCACCGATGGCCACCCGGTCCAGGCGGATGTTCTCGATCCGCACTGACATCACGGTGGTCAGCGCGAACGCCAGGATGCCGACCGGCTGGACCACGGACAGCGGCGCCAGCCCGAGCGCGGTGGCGTGCAGGCCGGCCCCGGCGGCGGCGATGGCGATGCCGGCCAGCCAGATCGGCTGCCGGGCCAGCCGCAGCAGCGCCGCCAGCCGCAGGCCGCGCTCGTCGGCGCACTCGCTGAGGCCGCCGTGCTGGAGCCTCGCCGACACGGCGTTGCAGCAGGCCCCGAGCACGGCCAGCGTGATCGCCAGCGGGATCATCGGGCACCACCCTCAACCAGGCCGCGTGCCGTCCTACCCTGCGCCGTCACGCCCGGAGCCGCCGAGCTCGTGCCCCGCCACAACGCCGCTCCCAGCACGAACAGCAACGCCATGTCGATACCGAACAGTATACGCTCGGCCAATCCGAGGTAATTCTTGACGAATCCCAGGAATGGCAGCATCTCGGGCTCGTTGATGGCCAGCTGGATGAGCGCGAACGTGCCGAGCACGATTGTGCTGGCCATGGCCAGTCGCAGCACGACCGGGGCGAACCGCTCCCACCCCCGGGTCAGCTGACACCGCCTGGCCAGCAGGAATCCCGCCGCGGACAGGCACGGGAAGAAGAAGATGGCGGCCCACCGGTGCACCGCGCCGGAAATGGACTGGACGCCGTCCGTCGGATCCGTCGGAAACACCAGCGCGACCGCGAGTCCGACACACCACACCGTTACGAGGACCGTGAGCACCGCACCCCGAATAATACCGGCGCTCGCCAGCCCGACCATGAGCGCGATGGACCCTATGGTTAACGCGACCAGGCTCGTGTCGAAATAGCGGGAACCCTGCTTCGCGAATACATAGTCGCTGATGGTGTGCTTGATCGGATTGAGCTGCCCGCTGGAGGCCAGGTGCAGGTAGACCATCGGCAGCAACGCGGCGACAAAGCTGACGATCGCGAGCAGCGCCCACGTTCGTCGCCCGTCCCTGGCTCGGCCCCCGGCCGCCTGGTCACTCACGGCGTCGATTCTCACTCCATCCGCACACACGGGTCCATGGGGGACACCCCTGGTTCGACGGTGGGGAAAACCCCCGAACCGGCAGGACCGAACACCACCCGACGCAGGTGACAGGCCCCGGACAGCAAAGCCCGGCCGGCGAATCCCCGGTCAGCGGCACCGTACTGGCCGACCGACAGCCGGCCGACAGGATCGGCCGCGTGGCGTCCCACACTATCGAGTGTGATGCGGATCACATTCAATTTTGGTCACGATCAGGTTTCAGAATGAAAGTTGATCTTCGCGTATCTCAGCGTTCTCTCAGTTAATGGGTTATCGCTTTCCTGTCGTGTTCACCGAACCCCTTGCGGATGTTGGCAGCCGGTTTACGCCGCGTTCATCGCGGACCGCCGGCACAAATAGACGTAAAACGGCGAACACCCCGCCCGGCTGGCTGCCGGGCGGGGTGTCCGCAGGGTGGGCGTCGTGCTGGCTGGCCGCATACGCGGCACGGCGCCCCGAGGTGGCTCGCTAGTTGTTGTCCCCAAGCGAGCAGGCCGCCATCGAGACCAGGTTGCCCTGCGGCTGCGGGGCCCTCGCCTGGTTGAACAGGTTGAGGATCTGGTTGATCAGGAACTGCCGGTTGTTCTGCAGCGGACCCATGATCGAGTTGTTCACGAAGTCCTGCGTCGCCTGGCTGCCGGCCGCCTGCAGCCGGTTGTTGGCGTCGTTGAGGAAGTTGTCCATCTGGTCGAGGTCCTGGGTCACCGAGGACTTCACCGACGCCGGGATGGCCGGCATCTGCTGGCGCACGTCCGGGCAGGTCACCTTCTGGTTGGCCGCCGGCTGGCCGCCGTTGTTCTTGCCGCCGCCCGTGTTGCCACCGTTGTTGCCGCCACCGCCGTTGTTGCCACCGCCGTTGTTGCCACCGCCCTGGGGCTGGTTCACGCACTGCTGGCCGTTGTTGATGCAGTTGACGACGCCGCCCATCTGCTGCGCGTTCATCAGCAGCTCGGTGTCGGCGTGGTCGGTCGCCGGGTTGTGCAGCTGCCCGTCGAAGCCGTCGACCGCGAACACCGAGCCGTTGGGGATGGCCTGGTACACCAGGTCGTACTCCAGCGCCGGCACCGCCTTGGTGCCCTTGGGGCACTGGCCGTTGGCCTTGGGGAACACGATGTGCGTGCGGTGGTTGGCCGAGTCGGTGTTCTTGCCGTCCCAGCAGGACGCGAACTTCATGATCCGCTCGACCGAGCTGCCCTGCGGGCACACCGGGTACTTGTTGGTGAGCCGGTTCTCGAAGCCGGTGCAGGTCCAGGTGGCCTTGGCGTTGGTCGGCCCGTTGGTGACCTCCTTGGCGTCACCCATGATCGACCGCAGGAACTTCGGCGCCGCGCTCACCTTGCTGGCGCCGCCGCTGGTGAACTTGATCGTCGCCGATGACGGCTCGACCAGCCGGCCGATGTTGCCCTTGTCCGGGCCCTGCTGGGTGTTCTGCTTGCCGTTGGCCTCTTGCTTGATCCGGATGACCGGCCAGTAGTAGGTGGACTTGTCGCCGTTGGCGCAGGTGGTGCCGCCGGCGTCGAGGCTGCGGTCGTTGGAGCGGGCCGTGGTGGTCCGGTTGCCGACGTAGTCGTGCACGTGCAGGGCGCCGTGGTCGAGGCCCGGCGTGACGATGAAGTTGTCGGAGTTGTGGTGGTTGTTCTGGTTGGTGCCGCAGTCCTCGGTGAAGGTGCCGCTGGCGCCTGCCGTCTTGGTGTTGTTGTTGGGCTGGACCTTCTTGATGTCGATGAAGTCGTTGGCGAACGGGCCGATCTTGTCCGAACCCGGCTTCGGCGCCTTGGCCAGCAGGGCCTGCACGCTCTTCATCTCGGGCGAGTCGCCGGTGGCGGCGAACGAATCGCCCGCGCCTGCGGCGACTGCGATGCCTGCGGCCGATCCGGCGGCCAACACGAGGCCGCCGATCACCGCGGTCAGCCGCATCCCGCGGGACCAGGGCGTCCTAGTTTTTCCGAACACTGATTCTCACCTCGTCATGCGGAGTTGACGACCCTGCGGATGATCATCACGGTGCCCCAGGCCAACGCGCCGATGAGCAGCACACCGACGAGAACGACGGCCGGTGACGGCCGATCGTCGGTTGGCTGCGCCGTGCTGTTGGCCTGCTGGGTCACCTGCGCCGTCGTCGGGGTGGCGCCGCCCTGGCCGGCTGCGCCGGCCTGGGCCTGATCGGTCGTCTGAGGAAGGGCCGGATCGGGAAGCGAGGCGGAGTCCACCAACCTGGTGTCCTCGAGCACGGTCATGTGCTTCATGACCGTGCCGACCGCGCTCTGAGCGAACTGCTTGATCAGATCGTTCTTGGTCCCCGCACGCGCCGCGGCGACTGCCGTGAACACCTTTCCGTTCCCCTGGCGAGCCAGGTTCACGTAGTCGTGGTCGAAGGTCGCACCCGCCTCGTCGTGCAGCTGCGAGAGCCATCCCTGCTGGTCGGCGTCGGGCTGGCCGGGCAGTTGCACGCCCAGCCTCCCGGCGAGCTGGGCCGCCTGCTGGTTGAGCGCCGTGTCGTCGGCGACCAGGGTCGCGGCGGCCGTGCGGACCACCGCGGCCTGCGCCTGGTTGCGGGCCATGCCGCCGGCCTGGATCTCCCACATGGCCGACTGCATGACCATGGTGAGCACGTCCTGGTCGCTCTGGCTGGCGCTCGAGTTGTCGCCCTGATCCCCCGGCGCTGCCGCATGCGCCACCGCCGCCATGATCGGGGACATCATGGCGAGCACGGCGGCCGCGAGCAGCACGAGGATCCGGGCGATCATGACGTGGTCGCCGCCTTCTTGCCGTCGGGACCGATGGCGAACCACAGCCCGCCCTGGTTCTGCCCGGTGGTGTCACCGGGCTTCTGGTCGGGCGCGTACCGGTACAGCGGCTGGCCGCCGAGCGTCATCTGCTTGGTGCCGTCGGACCGGGTGACCTCGCCGACCAGGCCCTGGCCGACGCCCTGCACGGCGACGGAGCCGTCCTGGGCCGACACCGGCTCCCAGGTCAGCGCGCACTCGCCGTCGCAGGTCGCCTTGGGCGGCGAGGCCGAGTCGTGGCTGAACATGTAGAGGGTGAAGCCCTGGTCGTCCACCACGACCTTGCCGAGGGTGGTGTTGGCCACGCTGAGCACGGCGTTGTTGACCGGGGTGTCGGCGTCCGTCGTGTACGCCGGGGCAACGGTGGCCTCGGCCGCGGTCGCGGCCTGCGACCCGCCCGAACAGGCGGACAGCAGTGCCAGCGGCAGCAGACCCAGCGAGGCGACGGCCGTCATCCGGCCACGGCGGTGGCGCAGCTGCACGGTGGCGTCCTTTCGTGCGGGAGAAGGGTCGCCACTAAGTACTCTGCGCGGCCGGATTCGGCTCATTCGTGGATGCAACCGCTCACATTCACAGTTGACCGTGACAGAAAACTACCGAGAGTGCACTTCCCCAAACACGGTCGTGGCATCAAGATGTCTCCCGTGGTGCGGTACCGGATGACCAGACGCGACCAGCCCGTGGCGGCCAACGCCGCCGGCGGGGACTCGACGCTGGTCACCGCCCTCTACCAGGAACACCGCGGCGCGCTGTTCGGCCATGTGCTCCGGCTGACGGGCGGCGACCAGCAGTGGGCCGAGGACGTGGTGCAGGAGACCCTGTTCCGGGCCTGGCGCAATGCCGACAAGCTCGACGACGCCCCCGGCCTGCTCCGGGCGTGGCTGTTCACCGTCGCGCGCCGAATCGTGATCGACGGACGGCGCAGCAAGGGCGCACGCCCGCCGGAGACCGAGGCCGGGCCGCTGGAGATGGTGGCGGTGCCCGACGGCACGGACAAGGCGCTGTCGGCCATGGTGGTGGCCGAGGCGCTGCGCAGCCTGTCGCCGGAGCACCGCGAGGCTATCCTGCAGACATACCTCAAGGACCGGACCGTGAACGAGGCGGCCGAGGTCCTCGGGGTGCCGCCGGGCACGGTGAAGAGCCGGGTGTACTACGCACTGCGGGCCCTGCGGCGAGCCTTGCAGGATCGGGGGATGACCACATGACATCGCCGACCGACCACGTGGACGTCGCGGCCTACGTGCTGGGGGCACTGGACGAGTCGGACAACGCCCTGTTCGAGCGCCACCTGGCCACCTGTCCGCGCTGCCAGGCCGAGCTGGACGAGCTGTCCGGCCTGCCGTCGCTGCTCGACCAGGTCCGGGGCAGCGGCCTGCTGGCCGACCTGCTCGGCGACGACATGCCCGGCGCGTCGCGGGGCAGCATCGCGCCCGGCACGGGCCTGAGCACGCCCCCGCCGATGCTGGGCAACAGTGGGGCCTTCCCGACCGCCGGCGGCGCCTTCCCGGGCAACGCGAACCCGTTCCCCAGCGGCCCGCCCGCGCCGCCCCGGCACAGCTCCCGTCAGCAGCTGGGCGGCATGCCCGACCTGTCGGACTTCCGGCCGGCGCCGCAGCTGCCGTCGCCGCCGCGGATGGAGGACAAGGTCCTCCAGGGCGTGATGGTCAACATCGCCGACGCCCGGCGCAAGCGCAGGCGCACCTTCGTGCTGGCCGCGGCCGCCGCGGCCGTGCTGATCGTCGGCGGTCCGCTGCTCGCCCTCGGCGTGACCGGCGCGTTCGGCGGCGGGCCCGCGGAGACCATCCAGGCCAGCAGCGGTCCGGTGACCGCCAAGGTCGGCCTGACCGGCGACGACCACGGCACCGAGGTGTCGTTCGAGCTGACCGGGGTGAAGGGTCCGCTGGACTGCACGCTCTACGCCGTGTCCAAGGACGGCAAGACCCGCCGCGCGGTGAGCAGCTGGACCGTGGACGCCAAGGGCTACGGCAACGACCAGAACCCCAACTCGCTGCGCATCGACGGCAACGTCGCGATCGCCCGGTCCGATCTGGGCCGGCTGGAGTTCGCCCGCGAGGGCGGCCCCGACATCCTCGACATCACCGTCTGAGCTCTCACCCCGCGTAAACGTCTGTGGCGCACGGCTTTCGCCGTGCGCCACAGAGTTATAACGATGATCTTGATCAGCCCAGCAGGGCATCACCGAGCGTGACTCCGTTGGGGGAGCCCCAGCCGGACGCCATGTCGAACCCGGCACCGGCCTGATAGAAGCGGTTGTCGCCGACTGTCACGTCGTTGACAGCCGCGCCGGCCAGTGCGTACAGCTTCGGGTTGAGCTGGCCGATGCGCAGCTTGCCGAGGATGCCGGCGCGCTGGTTGATCAGCGTCAGGTATGAGGCCCACAGCGGGGCCGCCGCGCTGGTGCCGCCGTTGCGGCCCCAGGCGCCCTGGATGTAGACGGAGTACTCGCCGCCGGAGGCCGCCGCCGACACGTCCGGCACCTGCCGCTTGCCGTCGCCGGTCTGCCACAGCGGCTTGTCGAACACCATCGACTGCCCGCCGCCGCCGGCCCAGCCGCCACCCTGGTTCCAGGTCGTCTCCGAAGCTCGCGTGCCGTCGGCGTTCAGGGTCAGCTTCGTGCCGCCGACGCTGGTCACGTACGGGTTGGAGCCGGGGAAGTCCACCGCCAGGTCGGCCGCGTGCTGGGTGTTGGCGTCCCGCTCGCAGTCGTAGGCGCCGGCGTCGCCGCCGGCCGCGAAGAAGGTCATGCCCTGGGCCGCGGCCTGCTTGGCCACCGCGTCCACCGCCTGCATCGACGCCAGGCTGCGGTCGTACTCGCACAGGCCCCAGCTCGACGAGACCACCGGCACGTTGTCGGCGACCAGCGTGTTCCACAGGTCCACCTCGGCCGCCGTGGTGTTCGGCGCGGTGTAGACGACCAGGTTGGCCTTGGGCGCGATGGCGTGCGCCACCTCGATGTCCAGCTCCACCTCGGCCTGGGCCGAGTCGCCGTCGGTGTTGCCGCCGTCGATGTTCTTCACGGTCGGCGGCGAGGTCGGCAGGTTGTACTGGTGGTCGAAGGTGTCGATGTTGGCCTGGTCGAACTTGCCGTACTCGAACAGCGCAAGGGTCTGACCGCTGCCGTCGGCGTCCAATCCGGACAATCCGTAAGCTGAGCGCAACTCGGACGGCGTGTAGCCGCCGCCGGGGCCGCTGCCGACCTTGGGGCCGGACACCTCGGCGGTCTGCCGCTGCGGCACGTAGTGCTCGTCGAGGCCGGTCACGCCGCTGACCAGCGAGGCCAGCGAGGTCGGCACCTTGGGCGTGGAGTCGGCGGCGGCGAAGTCGCGGCCGAGGCCGGCATCGTGCCAGCGGGCCAGCGAGGTGTTGAAGGCGGCGCCCAGCTGGTCGGCGGTGCCGGTGGCGTCCACCGTGAGCCGGTTGGCGCTGACACCCGTGACCTTGAGGCCACGGGAGCGCAGGTAGTCGGTGACGCGGTTCACATCGGACTGCTTCGGTCCGAAACGGTCCCGAAACTGTTGCGGCGTAACGTACTTGGCCTGACCCTTGGCCTGGTCGGCCAGCAGTCGGTCCAGTTCGGACTGGTTGCGCAGCTTCAGGCTGACCGCGACGGAAATGCTCTGCGACCCGGGTAACGCCCCGGTTCTCACCGCTCTGTCGAGTCCGGGCACGACGCTCGCGACCAGCGGCGAGAACGCCGGGGTCGGCTGGGCCAGCGCGGGTGCTCCGACGCTGACCAGCGACAACGGACCTACGGTGAGGATCGCGACCATGGTGTGGCGGGACAGGGCCACTTGCACTCCTTCGAGTGGTATCGATCACTCAGCGCCCCCTAAAATAGACCAGTCCGACGCAGGCACTGAGCGAACGGGTGGAATTGCCCGTTCGGGACGCCCGGTGTCGCGTACGGACCGTCGCCGCTTGGGAGGTACCCCGACGTGACTCGCACCTTCGCCACCGCACTGGACCTCGGCGCCACCCCGGAGCACGAGGAAGAGCTGGCCGAGGTGCTCCGCAGAGGGCCGTTCCACCTGGCCCTGCAGGCCGCCATCGCCGCCAGCGGGCTCAGCCTCGAGACCATCCAGCGCCGGCTGCAGGCCCGTGGGCACGAGGTCAGCGTGGCCAGCCTCAGCTACTGGCAGCGGGGCCGCAGCCGTCCCGAACGGGCCAGCTCGCTGGAGACCGTGCGCAGCCTCGACACCGTGCTCGGGCTGCCGGCCGGCTCGCTGATGAGCCTGCTCGGGCCGGCCCGGCCCCGTGGCCGCTGGGCCAACCACGTGCCCGGCTCCGTCGGCTACGCCGAGCTCGGGCACAGCGACCGGACGATGCAGATGCTGTCCGACACCATCGACCCCGAGACCAACCAGCGGTTGGAGACCCTCAGCCACCACCAGGACCTCTACCTGGACGAGGACGGCCGCGGGTATCGGATGGCCGTGCGGCGGGTGCTGCGGGCGCGGGCCGACGGGGCCGACCGGATGCTGGTGATGAACGTCGGCGACGACCCCGAGGCCGGCAGCCCGGTGTTCACCGCCGGCGTCAACTGCGTGCTCGGGCGGACCGTGTACGACGCCGAGGAGGACGTCACCGCCGCCGAGCTGCTGTTCCACCGCAAGCTGGCGCTGGGCGAGACCTACCTGGCCGAGTACGAGATCAGCGGCGTCAACCCGAAGGTGCGCACCACCGAGCTGACTCTGGGCTTCCGGCAGCCGACCCGGGAGTGCGTGCTCCAGGTCGTCTTCCACCCCGATGCCGTGCCCGTGCGGTGCTATCCCGTCTGGCAGCCCCAGGCCAAGCCGGCCGCCCCCGGCAGGCGCAACCGCCGCGAGGAGGCCGAGCAGCGCATCGAGCCCAACGGCAGCGTGCACGTCGCCCTGGTGGACATTCCGGCCGGGATGTACGGATTGCGGTGGGAGTGGGAGTAGCCCCTCCGACCCATCCGGGTGGCACCCGGTCGCGTCCGGTAGCCGATCTTTCCGACCGGGTATAGAACCGGTGCGGGCCGGTCGGCAACCTTCCCCGCTATGTCACGTCTTGGCAACGGGGGCGCGGCGTGGCCCCGGGCGTGGGAAGGGGCAGGCGTGAACGACCGGTACCGGTACAGCGGCTCGTACCGCCGCCCGGCACGCCCCCGCAACGGCCTGCGCAACGCCAAGATCGCAGTGACCATGGCCTCGGCGCTGACCCTGGTCCTGACCTGGTTCGGCTACACCCAGTTGCAGCAGATCAACAGCGGTCTGACCACCGCCGACGTCATCGAGTCCGGCACCAGCACCGAGTCGCCGGCCGACGGCTCCGAGGACATCCTGCTGGTCGGCATGGACTCCCGGACCGACGCGCAGGGCAACCCGCTGTCGCCGGACCTGCTGGCCCAGCTGCACGCCGGCGGGGACGACGGCGAGTCCAACACCGACACGATGATCTTGGTGCACATCCCCAACGGCGGCGCCCGGGCCACCGCGATCTCCATTCCCCGCGACTCGTACGTCGACATCGCCGGCGGCCACGGCACCCACAAGATCAACTCGGCGTTCGCCTGGGGCAAGAACGCCGTGCTGGGCAGCCTGCGGCAGCAGGGTTTCTCCGGGGCTCAGCTGGAGGTGCGGTCCAACCAGGAGGGCGCCAAGACCGCCATCCGCACCGTGCAGGACCTCACCGGCGTGACCATCGACCACTACGCCCAGATCAACCTGGCCGGGTTCTACGACATCACCCAGGCCATCGGCGGCGTGCAGGTGTGTCTGCGCAACCCCGTCGACGACGACTTCTCCGGCGCGCACTTCGGAGCCGGCGAGCAGACCGTGTCCGGGGCGTCCGCGCTGTCGTTCGTGCGGCAGCGCCATGGGCTGCCCGAGGGCGACCTCGACCGGATTCACCGGCAGCAGGCGTTCATGGCCGGCATGGCCCAGAAGGTGCTGTCCGCCGGGACCCTCACCGATCCCGACAAGCTGGCCGCGCTGGCCGACGCCGTCAAGAAGTCCGTGGTGCTGGACCAGGGCTGGGACCTTGTCGGCTTCGCCCAGCAGCTGCGGGGGTTGACCGGCGGCGCCACCCAGTTCAGCACCATTCCGATCGAGGCCATCTCGTACGTGACGCCGCAGGACGGCGATGCCGTCAAGGTCGACCCGTTCAAGGTGCGCAGTTTCGTGCGGGGGCTCACCGAGACCACCACCACGAAGGCACCGCCCGCGATCACCGTGGACGTGCTCAACGGGGCCGGCGTTGCCGGGTTGGCCGGGCGGACCATGGACCTGCTCGCGGCCAAGGGCTACGGGCGTGGGGACACCGGCAACACCGCTACGCGGTCGTCCACCCTGGTCACCTATGGCACCGACGGCGAGGCCGACGCGCGCAAGGTCGCTTCGGACCTCGGGTCCGGCATTGCCGTGTCCCAGGAGCCCAGCTTGGCCGGTGGCCATGTCGAGGTCTACCTGGGCAGCGACTATCGCGGGCCCGGGGCCCAGGGGTGGGCCGGCGTTGGTCAGCTGGCGCTGAACGGCTCGGCCCTGCGGGCCGGTCCTACCACCGCTTCCGACGCGCCGATCACGGCGGACGGCGTCACCTGCGTGAACTGACTCGCAGGCTCAGGACTGGACGTTGCCCTGCTGGGTCGTGTTGTGCTGCTGGGCGCTTGGCGGCTGCGGAGCCGGGTTGAGCTGCTGCTGCGGAGCCGGCGGGGCCGTGTCTTCGGCCTTGCCGTCCTTCGCGCCCATCTCAGCCTTGAAGATCCGCAACGACTGCCCGATCCCGCGAGCCGCGGACGGCAGTTTCTTCGCGCCGAACAGCACCACGATCACCACAAGGATGATGACCAGGTGAGTTGGGGTGAACAAGTTGAATGGCATCGCCATCCAGCCTAACTCACGCCCGGGCCGGAACAAGCCCGCCAACCGGCCGTGCCCCAAGTTGTCCACATCCGGCCATCCGCGACACCGCGAAGGGCCAGGCCCACCCGGGCCGCCCGCAGCACGGCACGCCCTCCCACCGGCCGGCCGCACGGCACGCCCCTCCAACCCGGCCGACCCGCCACACGGCACGCCCTCCCGCCAGCCGGCCAGCCACACAGCACGCCCTTCCACCTCCGCCGCCCCGCACTCAGCGCCACCCGCCCGCTCGCCGGGTTGCCGCCCCGCCACGCCCGGGACACCCGGCGCCCGACACCTCGGTTGCCCGGCCGGCCCCGGCCGCCGCTCGCCCGCCACGTCTGCTGCCGCCATCCCGCCGTGTAAGACCTCAAACCGGCTTAGGGTCTTACACCGGCTGATGCGCCGGTTCCCGGTCCGCCGGGTCCCCGTCCCGATGCCCACGCCGGCTCGCTCTTCGCCGGGCCGCTCGTCGCCACGCCGCCGGTCCCCTGCACCGCCAGTCCGCCACGTGGCCGGTCCCCTGCACCGCCGATCCGCCACGCCACGGGTCTGCCGGTCCGCCACGCCACTGGTCCGCCGGTCAACTGCTCCCCTGAACCGCCGGTCCGCCGGTCAGCTGCTCCGCTGCTCCGGTGCCCCGCCGCCGGCCACGCCACCCGCGCCACCGGTCCGGTGGGCCTACCCTTGCCGCCCTTGCCCCGTTCGGGTGACACCCTTGTCTGAAAAGTTCTCGGGAAACCGCGTAATGAACCGCTCCGTGCGCGCTCTCACCATCGTGCGGATCGACCCGATGACATACCAGCGCGTGCTCGGCGACGAGCTACGCAAGCTGCGCAAGCAACGCGGCTGGACCAGGAAGGTGCTGCAGGGCAGGCTGCAGACCGAGGTCTCGCTGCAGACGCTGGCCACCTACGAACTGGGCACCAGGCAGTGCTCGGTGGTCCGGCTGGCCGAGATCTGCCTGGCCCTCGAAGCCCTGCCGCACGACCTGCTGGCCCGCGTGCACGGCCGCATCTTCACCGACGCCCCCGGCGAGCACATCCGTCTCGAGCTCGCCCGCGTGGTGGAAGACGCCCAACCCGAGCTGCTCCCGCTGCGCCGCTGGGCCCGCGACCGCCTGCGCGCGGCCGGCGCCCGGACCGCGGAGGTCCAGCTCGACCTGCCCGCCCTGGAACAACTGGCCGAGCTCTGCGGGGTCGACACCGTCGACCTGATGGGGCGGCTGCGCCAGGTCATGACCCGCTGACCGGTCGCCGTCTCCCCGGCGACCGGTCAGCACCGAGTTTCTGACGCCCCGCCCAGCCACCCGCCGCTCTCGCGTCACCCTGCGATCCGCACCGTGACGGGTGGCCTCGGATTTCCGAGGGACGGCCGGCGTCAGGCAAGGCCCCGCGTGTCCCACCACGCGAGGAATCACGCGTGTCCCACCACGCGAGAAGCCGGCCGTGGACCCCACCACGGCCGGCTTCGTTGCGGGAGGCCGATACCCCGATGATCGGGCTCCCGGTTCGCACCCCAGTCAATACGGCCGGCGGTTACGACCCCGATCAGCCCACCGGCGTCGCGGCGCGGGTCGCCGCCAGCAGCTCGTAGTCGGCCAGCTGGACCTTCCTGGTCCGCAGCACGTACTGCCAGACGAAGCCGGGCCACACCGTGCGGTTCACGCCGGCCGAGTCCAGGTACCAGCTCTTGCAGCCGCCGACGCTCCACACGCCCTTGCGCAGCTTGCGCTGGATCTCCAGGTTGAACTTCCGTTGCGGCGCGGGCCGGACGTCCATGGCGGCGACGTCGTGGGAGGCGAGCAGCCCGAGGCACTGCAACACATAGCGGGCCTGGGCCTCGATCATCAGCACCACCGAGTTGTGGCCGAGACCGGTGTTGGGCCCGAGCAGGAAGAACAGGTTGGGAAAGCCGGAGACGCCGATGCCCAGGTAGGTCTCCAGGCCCTTCTCCCGCCACTGGCTGGTCAGGTCAACCCCGTTGCGGCCCTTGATGTCCAGGTAGTCGAAGGCATCGGTGACGTGGAAACCGGTGCCGAAGATGATGGCGTCGACCTCGTGCTCGACGCCGTCGGCGGTGACCACGGAGTGCTCCCGGACCTCGGTGACGCCCTCGGTGACCAGGTCCACGTTGGGGCGGTTGAAGGTCGGGTAGTAGTCGTTCGAGATGAGCACCCGCTTGCAGCCCATGGTGTAGTCGGGCGTGAGCTTGCGGCGCAGCTCGCGGTCGTGCACCTGCTCCTTGATCTGCTTGCGCACGGGCTGGGAGGCGAACTTCATCAGCTTCGGGTTGAAGGTGAACGCCAGCGCCCGGGAGTCCAGTGCCCAGAACAGCGCGGTTCGGCGCAGCCACTGGGTGGCCGGCAGGTTGCGGAACAGGGTCTTCTCGACCTTGTTGACCGGCCGGTCGGCCTTCGGCATCACCCAGGCCGGCGTGCGCTGGAAGAGGGTGAGCTTGTCGACCTGCTTGGCGATCTCCGGCACGAACTGGATGGCGCTGGCCCCGGTGCCGATGACCGCGACGCGCTTGCCGGTGAGGTCGTAGTCGTGGTTCCACTGCGCCGAGTGGAAGCTCTCGCCCTGGAAGCGCTCCATGCCCGGCAGGTCCGGGACGGACGGGATGTGCAGCGCGCCGATGCCGGCCACGATGGCGTCGGCGGTGTAGGTGTCACCGCTCTCGGTCCGCACCGTCCAGCGCTTGCTGTCGTCGTCGAAGACCGCGCCGGTGACCTTCACGCCGAACCGGATGTGCCCGCGCAGGTTGTGCTTGTCGGCGCAGATCCGCAGGTAGTCCCAGATCTCCCGCTGGCCCGCGTACAGCCGGCTCCACTCCGGCTTCTGCTCGTACGAGAAGGAGTACAGGTGCGAGGGGATGTCGCAGGCGCAGCCCGGGTAGGTGTTGTCCCGCCAGGTGCCGCCGACGTCCTCGGCCTTCTCCAGGATGACGAAGTCGTGCCGGCCGGCCTGCTTGAGCTGGATGGCCATGCCGAGCCCGGAGAAGCCGGTGCCGATGATGACGACGCTGGTGTCCTGCCCGCCCATGTCCCGATTTCCCTTCGTCGACCTCGGCTTGCACCTTAACTCGCCAGTAGGTTACTACGAGTAGGTTACCTTGGGTAGACTCGTCCCGTGACGAGCGCAGCCGACACCGGCCGACGCAGGCGGATGCCCCGCGCGGCCCGCAAGGCCCAGATGCTGGCCGTGGCCGAGGAGGTCTTCGCCGAGCGCGGCTACCTCGCCGCCTCCATGGACGAGATCGCCGAGCGGGTCGGTGTGTCCAAGCCCATGCTCTACGAGTACTTCGGCTCCAAGGAGGGCCTGCTCGTCGGCTGCATCGACAAGGCGCGGACCGAGCTGCGCGAGGCCACCGAGCAGGCCGTCATCCACGCCGACAGTCCCGAGAACATGCTGCGCCTCGGCCTGCTGGCCTTCTTCCGCTTCATCGCCGAGCGCCGCCAGTCCTACGGCCTGCTCCGGCACGAGGCCGCGGTGACCGTGCCGTCGGCCGTCGAGGAGATCGAGGCCATCCGCCGCCAGCAGACCGACCTGATGGTCGGCTGGATGGGCCTGGCCCTGCCCGCCGCCGACCCCCTCGAACTCGAGGCCGCCGCCGAGATCCTGGTCGGCTCCTGCGAGCGCCTGGCCCAGTGGTGCGAGCGCCGTCCCGAGGTCACGCCGGAACGCGCCACCGACCTGCTCATGGCCGCGGTCTGGACCGGCCTCTCCGCCCACGCCGCCCCCTGACCCACGACCCGCCCACCCCCGCGAGTCCCGCCCACAGTCACACCGAGATGCTGAAACGGATTCGGTATTTCGATGTGACGCTAAGCGGGACTCGCGGGGTTAGCGGGGGTGGTCGACGGACCAGGCTGTCCGGGCCGCCCAGTGTTCGGCGCGGCCGAGGATTTCGTCGATGAGGTCGCCCTTGGCTTCGGCGTACTGGTTCATGTCGAACCAGTCCCGGGTGGCGAGGTCGCGTTTGAGCTTCTCGTAGGCGAGGCGGTCGGCTGAGCTGGTGCGGAGCCAGTCGCGGAACAACAGGTGGTCGCGTTCCCACTTGCCGCCGGTGGGACAGATGTGCACGTGCACGTCGAACTCGGCGGTGCGGACCATGCGATGGTCGGGCTGGCGCACGCGTAGGTGGTAGCCGGCGGCTTCGAGTTGGGGTAGATAGGTCTCCTCTCGGTTGGCGTCGGCGACGCTGACCTGGATGTCGACGACCGGCTTGGCGGCGAGGCCGGGCACGGCGGTGGAGCCGATGTGGTCGATACGAAGGGCGTTATCTCCCAAGGCTTTGCGGATACGTGAGCGTTCGACGCGGAAGCGCCGGGCCCACCCGCGGTCGTGGTCGAGGATGGTGATGTCCCGCTTCTCCCGGCCACCAATGAGACTGGCGCCGACCAGCTGCTCACGAACGGCCATGAGCACGAACCCGAGCAGGTTCGACCCGAGCCACGTGCGCGGCGAGGCGGTGCGCTCGTCGTCGGCGGCGAGGCCGATGCCCCAGATCCGGTCCAGGGGCGAGGCCTCGACCAACACCCGGTCAGCGGTGCCGAGCAGGTACCGGCCCAGCAAGGCGTGCTGCCCGAACTTGGCCAGGTTGCCGGCCACGACCAGGTCGAAGCGGCTGGCCCTCCACACCTCCTCGTCATAGCCGCGAACCTCACGGCCGAGGTTCTTGGCCTCATTCGGATGCCGAGCCCGCAGTATTCGCGCGGCGGTGTCCTCGTCGCCGAACAGCAAGGCCTTGCGGTGCATCATGAAGTGCTCGGCGGTCGGGAACACGAGCCCGTCGACGGTGAACTCCGCGGGCCACCACTGGCTCAGGCACGAGGCGCCGATCCGCCCGTCGTGCCGTGGCTCATGGCCCCAGAAGCACACGTACTTGAGCCGCTGCCCGGCGTCCTCGGCACGGATCAGGTCCTCGACGCTGCTCATCACCACATGGGCTGTCCTACCACCAACCGGCGGTCCGGGTCCCACGCATTTCCGGTACTGCGGCGAAGGTCTACAGAGGACGGTGTCAGGTCATGGGCGTCACCCCGATCGCGGACATCAGCATCGGGAACGACACGTGCAGCTCCCGCTGCCAGTACGGCCAGGTGTGTGTGCCGGGCCCGTACATGTCGAGCGTGGCCGGGATGTGCAGCCACCGCAGGCGGTCGATCAGCGCGGACGTCTCCGCGCCGTGCAGGGCCTCGCTCTGGTTGAACCCGGTCCCGGGCGGGTCCAACGGGCCCGGCTGCCCATTGCCGGAGGCGATGAACAGCTTGGTGCCACGCAAGGCGAAGGCCAGGTCGGTCGGATTGTGAGCGGCCCAGACGAGCCGCTGCCGCACCGGATCTCCCCACAGGGCGTCGGGATCGTGACCGTTGCTCGTCACGATGGTGATGACGTTGGTGATCGACTCCTGGGACAGCAGGGTGTCCAGCGCCCCGCTGTAGGAGGCGGCCGCCTGGAACATGCCGGGATGCCGCGCCGAGTAGTCGAACGCGCCGAGCCCGCCCATCGACAGGCCGGCGATGGCGCGCTGCTGCCCGGCCCGGTAGCCGCGTTCGAGCAGCTGCCGCAACTCCACGGTGTGGAAGGTTTCCCAGGCCGGACCGCTCAACCAGTTCGAGAAGTAGCCGTCCGGTCCGGCTTCGGGCATGACCACGAGCACGTCGGTGCCGGCGGTCAGCGCGGCCACGTCGGTCTGCCGGGTCCACGACGTGTAGTCGTCGCAGCACCCGTGCAGCAGGTACAGCACCGGCCAGCGGGTGTTCGGCCGGACATCCCAGTCCGGTGGCAACAGCAGCCGGGCTTTGGCGGTGCGACCCAACGCAGGCGACTGGATGGTCAGATCCAGGGTCCGCGGGGCGACCACGGTCTGGCTGACGACCGTGGCTCCGTCGTCGGCCGTCACCTGTTGCGCCGCCCCAGCGTTCGAGGCGACCGAGCCGGCCACCAGGCCGACCACCACCAGCGCCACCCCGATCAGGAGGCGCCAGATCACCGCACGTGTCCGCATGGCAACACCGTGACACATGAAGCTGGCAGTGCCGGCGATCCTGTCCGGGGCGGGACAGAACGGCACCGGGTTGGCCGAGTGAACCAGGTCGGGAAAGCGGCGTGTTCCTGGGGTTTCACGCCCCAGGAACACGCCGTTCGGGATTGTCAAGTGGGGTGCTTGAAGATCAGGTTCAGTGCACGCGGAAGACGACGGTGCCGTGGGCGGGGACCGAGGCGCTGATCGATCCCGTGGTGGTGGACTTGGCCTTGGACCACAGGTCGGTCAGCGAGTGCGTGCCCGAGGAGGCACCGATCGCCGACAGCGTGGTGGAGATCTTGGCCGTCGCGCCGGTCTCGTTGAACAACGCGACGGCGATGTCCCCGTCGGCCAGCGGCTTGCGGATCACGTGCAGGCCGTTGACTGAGGAGATCTCGTTGCCCTGCACGCCTTTCACGTCCTGGTCGAGGGCGATCACGTCGGCGTTGCGCAGGATGGCCAGCGTGGCCGACGAGGCCTTGCGGATGTCGGAGCCGATCAGCAGCGGCGCGGCCATCATGGCCCACAGCGTGAAATGGCTGCGGTACTCGGTGTCGGACATCTTGCCGTTGCCGACCTCGAGCATGTCCGGGTCGTTCCAGTGCCCGGGCCCGGCGTACTTGCCCAGCTTGATGTTGGCCTTGTAGATCGACAGCATCTTCGCGAACGAGTCGTTGATGTCGCCGGTGGTGCGCCAGGAGTTGCCGACCGGCGCGGCCCAGGTCCACGGCTGGTTCTGGCCCCACTCGCAGATCGAGTACAGGATGGGCCGGCCGGTGGCGGCCAGCGCGTCGCGCATGGCGGTGTAGCGCTTCTTGGCGTCGACGCCCTGGTTGTTGCAGTTGTCGTACTTCAGGTAGTCCACGCCCCACGACGCCCACAGCGCGGCGTCCTGCTTCTCGTGCCCGAGCGCGCCAGGGAAGCCGGCCTTGTTGCACGTCTTGGTGCCGGCGCTGGTGTACAGCCCGAACTTCAGGCCCTTGCCGTGCACGTAGTCGGCGACGGCCTTGATGCCGTGCGGGAAACGGTTCTTGTCGGGCACCAGATTGCCCTTGCTGTCCCGGCTCGACTGCGCCCAGCAGTCGTCCAGATTGACGTACTGGTAACCGGCGTCCTTGAGGCCGGTGGACACCAGGGTGTCGGCGATGCCCTCGACGAACGCCTCGTTGAACTGGGCCCCGCACTGGGTCAGGTTCCAGTTGTTGAAGCCCATCTGCGGGGTGCGGGCCAGGCCGTTGTCCA
This sequence comes from Kutzneria chonburiensis, assembly GCF_028622115.1. NCBI lineage: Bacteria > Bacillati > Actinomycetota > Actinomycetes > Pseudonocardiales > Pseudonocardiaceae > Kutzneria > Kutzneria chonburiensis. The sequence continues at coordinate 8,995,224 of NZ_CP097263.1, read as the reverse complement.
GGGCGAGCGCCGGGGCGGCCCCGAGCACCCCCGACCCGGTCAACGCCACGACCGCGGCCAGCGCGGTCAGCACAGTCCTGCGCACGTTGTTCCTCCAGCTTGTCGGCTTGGACGTGCGCGGCGGCGACGGGCGACCGGGTCAAAACGTAGGAGGTCGTTCCCGTCAGCACAAGGATCAGTGGCCGATATGCCACCTTTGGCCGGCAGACATCGGAGCGGCGGTGCTCCGGTCGGCGTACCGGCAGGTAGTTACGAAGGATCCGAACGACTAGGCCGAACAGGTGGCACCGTGAACGCGCACGGTGACGCTGCGCGTTCGCTTCGTGGTCAAACCCGACGCTACTACACCGATGAGTTAGTTGTCCCTTAACGAAATGGAGTATTGAGCACGCCGCCGTCTGGTGGCTGAATGAACCCGACACGGATCCGCTCGCCGGACCGCTCGAAGTCGAAAGGGTGACCCGCGCCATGCCACTGGCCCCGCCGGACATCGACCTCGTCGATCTCCCGTTCGGGACGGCTGCTCCCCTTTCGGTTAACACCACCCTTCACCTTCTCGGGTGACGAATGTGTCTTCACCGCGCCGCGGGGTTACCCCGCGCAGCAGCCCTGCCGTCCGGCCGGGAACCGAGACCACAGGAGGTGCTATGCCAGCAGACCCGGACCCGCGACTGACGGAAACACCAGTTCGAGGACGCGACGGCGTACTCAGACAGGCGGCGTCCACCGCACGCCGGGTGGCGGTCAATCCCAACCGCTGACCCGACGCCGGCAGTTCAGCGCGCGTCCTTGCTTCCGGTGGGGAGGGCCCCAGGGCCACGGTGGCCCTCTCGCCGGGAGTCCGCCGCGAGACCGATCGCGGCAGTGATCAGCACGACTACCGCCAATGCCGCTGTGACCTGCGGCAATGCGTCGGGCCCTGCCGTGACGAGCACCGCGCCGCCGATCACTCCGGCCAGGCCGATGCCGAGAAAGCCGGCCGTTTCGTCGAGCACCGGATCGGCGATCAGCGCCCGGGTTGACGCGTCCGCCGCCCCGGCCGACGCACCCCAGAGCGCCAGTGCGGCCGCCGTGCCGGCCATCGAGCCGTGAATCAGCGGCAGTGCCGCAACGAATGCGGCGGTGAGTGCGACAGACGCCACCAAAGCCGATCTCGTGCCACGTCCTCGCGCGGCCAGTGCGCCGATCACGACCCCTGCGCCGCCGGCCAGGAACAACCCTTCAACGGTCGGACCGTGTAAGCCTGCGACAGCCGCCAACACTGTTGTGAGCAGCGTAAACGTGGCGATCCCGCCAGCTCGCAAGATCACCTTCAGTCCGGCGGCGAGCAGCACCTGCGGATAACCGATCGAGTGACGATCGATCGTGGACGGCGGTACGCCGAGTAGCGCGTCGGCGACGCCGATCGTGGCCAGGACAGCCAGCAGCACGAACACCGCCCGATAGCCCGCCTGGTCCGCGATCACCGCCGCCAGCGGCGCTCCGAGCGCGGTTCCGACGGCCAGTCCGGCGGCCAGACCCCGACCGCCGACCCGTACCACGAAAGCCGCGCCGACACCGAGCACAATTCTCGCGGCGAGCAGCAAGAAGAAATTACCGGCGAATACCGAAAGGCCGTTTCCGACGGCCAGCATGACCAGGCCGATCGGGAGCAGTCGACCGCGATCGACCCGGCCGATGAATGGCAGAACAATCGTGCAGGTCATTCCGAAAACCGTGAGCAATTGCGCCGCTTCGGCATCGGAAACGTCGAGTTCGATGGTCAGCGACGGCACCAGTCCGGCGACCGAGAACACTGCGCACCCGACCACAAATCCGCCGAGCGCGGCCGCCGAGCGGCGAATCGGGATGTCCGACATGGCGGCAATGGGCTCCGTGATGGCAATTGAACTGTTCGGGTGACCGACTGCCGTCCACGCTACGCCGAACGGGCCGCACCGCGAGGCGGGTGAATCCCACTGCGCGGCCGGCTCGAACGGGCGATCCGGCTCGTCGCCGCCACTCGATCAGCCGAGGGCGGAGGCAGGTCGGCGGGCGCACACTCAGCCGATGGACCGCCAGGCCGTTCACCAGGAGATGGAACGAGCCCGCGCGACGTTCCACGAGCTGCTGGACTCGGCGTCCGCCCGCGACCTGCGTCGTCGGTCGGCGGGCACACTGTGGTCGAACAAGCAGCTGCTGTTCCACATGCTCCTCGGATACCTGATCGTGCGGGCCCTGCGGAACCTCGTCGTGTTGTTCAGCCGGCTGCCCGAGCCCGTCGGCCGGTCGTTCGCACGGCTCCTCAACGCGGTGACCGTGCCGTTCGACGTGGTCAACTTCGCCGGGGCGTGGCTCGCGGGCACGATCCTGCCGCGGCGGCTGCTGGCCGGCCTGTTCGACCGGGTGATCGCCGCACTGCACCGGCGGCTGGATCACGAATCCGACGCGACGCTGGCCCGTCGGATGGCCTACCCCACGCGCTGGGATCCGTTCTTCCGCGAGGTCATGACCCTGGCGCAGGTCTACCACTTCCCCACCCAGCATTTCGACTTCCACCGCGCCCAGCTCACCCTCAGCCGGCAAGGCCGAGGCGGTGGTGAGCAAGGGCTGTAAACCCGAGGCGGCGCGGCTGGGTCGGTCAGCCGGGCCAAGGAGCGCAGGGCGGCAGTACTGTCCCCGGAATGTCGTCCCCACCGCGTAGACGCGTCCCGCTCGACACCCCGGAGCGCCTGACCGAGGTGCTGACCGCGGCGATCGACGTGGTGGCGGAGGTGGGTTACGAGCGTTTCAACATGGACCTGGTGGCGCAGCGGGCGCACGTAAGCAAAGGCAGCCTCTACCAACGCTGGCCGTCGAAAGCGCATCTGATCGTGGCGGCGCTGGACGCCAATCGGGTGGAGGTGGAGGCGCCGGACACGGGGGCGTACCTGAGCGACGTGCGGGAGCTGGCGAAGCGGTGGCTGCGCACCGAGGTGCCGGGCGATCGGAGAGGGCTGCTGCTGGCGCTGCTGGAAGGCGGCCGGCGTGACCCGGAGCTGGTGCGGCTGATGAGCGAACAGCTCGGCCAAGGCGGCGTGAGCCCGATGACGGTGGTGCTGGAAGCGGCCGAAAAGCGGGGTGAGCTGCCGGAAGGCGTGGATCTCGAGCTGCTCGGCGAGCTGCCGATGGCGCTGGCGGTGGCCACGCTGCTGTTCAAGGACCAGCCGATGGACGAAGCGCTGGTGGATCGGATCGTGGACGGGCTGCTGGCGCCCCTGCTGGGTCGGCCAGATCACAGGCAATAGAACAGAACTGTTCTGTACTCTCGAACCCGGGACCTCACCTCTCCGGGTGACGTCCGCTGCGGCGGACGGCTCGGTGCGGTGAAGTCGGAACCGACCGGGACGAGGGGGCGACATGGCTGCCACCACCGCAGTCGAGCCGGACACCGCGAGCGTCGGCCGCGGCCGGACGAACGCGATCTTCGGAGTGGTGCTGCTCGGCGTGCTGCTGGCGGCACTCGACCAGACCATCGTGGGCACGGCGCTGCCGACGATCGTCGGCGACCTCGGCGGCGCGGGCCACCTGTCCTGGGTGGTCACCGCCTACCTGCTGGCCGAGACGATCATGACGGTGATCGTCGGCAAGTTCGGCGACCTGTTCGGCCGCAAGCGCATGTTCCAGCTGTCGGTGGTGATCTTCGGCGTCGGCTCGTTCTTCAGCGGCTTCGCCGACTCCATGACCTGGCTGATCATCTGGCGCGCGGTGCAGGGCATCGGCGGCGGCGGACTGATGGTCACGGCCACCGCCCTGATCGCCGACTTCATCCCGCTCCGCGAACGCGGCAAGTACCAGGGCATCCTCGGCTCGGTGTTCGGCGTGGTCACGGTGGGTGGCCCGATGCTGGGCGGCCTCTTCGTCGACCACCTGTCCTGGCGCTGGGCCTTCTACGTGAACATCCCGCTGGTCGTGGTGGTGCTGATCGTCGCGGCGGCGGCCATGCCGTCGGTGAAGGCGGCCGTCAAACCGGTCGTCGACTACCTGGGCATCCTGCTGATCGGCCTGGCCGTGACCGGGTTGACCCTGGTCACGAGCTGGGGTGGCACCACCTACGCGTGGAGCTCGCCGGAGATCATCTGGATGTCGGTCGGCTCGGTCGTGCTGCTGGGCCTGTTCGTCGCGGTCGAGCTGCGGGCCAAGGAACCGATGCTGCCGATGCGGCTGTTCCGCAACCCGGTCTTCACGGTGTCCGGCATCCTCAGCTTCATCGTCGGCTTCGCCATGCTGGGCGCGCTGTCCTTCCTGCCGACGTACATGCAGTACGTGGAGGGCACGTCGGCCACCACCTCGGGCATCCGGCTGCTGCCGATGGTGCTCGGCCTGCTGGTGGCCTCGATCGTGTCCGGCAACATCGTCAGCAAGACCGGCCGCTACAAGATCTTCCCGATCCTCGGCAGCTTCGGCATCAGCGCCGGCCTGTACCTGTTGTCGCTGCTCACGCCGGACACCGGCATCGTGCTGTCCTCGCTGTACATGCTGGTCCTCGGCGTGGGCATCGGCCTGGCCATGCAGGTGCTGACGATCGCCGTGCAGAACACCGTCGACTACGCCGACCTGGGCGTGGCGACGTCGGGTGTGACGTTCCTGCGTTCCATCGGCAGCTCGTTCGGCGCCGCCATCTTCGGCTCCATCTACTCGAGCCAGCTGACCGACAACCTCGGTGCCACGCTGGCGCGAAACCCGCTCCCCCAAGGCGTTGATCCGCACGTGACGGCCGTGCCGTCGCTGTTGCACGCGCTACCAGACGTCGTTTCGCGGCCTATCGTGCAGGCATACGCCGATTCGTTGCACACGGTGTTCCTGTACGCGGTGCCGGTCGGCCTGCTGGCGCTGCTGGTGTCGTTCTTCCTCAAGGAGATGCCGCTGCGGGACACGTCGCGGGCCAGCGCGCCCGAGCTCGGCGAGGCGTTCGCGATGCCCGAGGCGCGGGACTCCGACCGCGAGCTGGAGCGGGCCATCTCCACGCTGATGTACCGGGAACGCCGCAAGGCCGCGCCGGAGATCCTCGGCCGGTCCGGGACGAGCCTGGACGAAGGCGGCGTCTGGTGCCTCATGCGGGTGAAGTTCCAGCACAAACTGCACCGCCCGCCCACCGTCGCGGCCATCGCCGAGAAGCACCGGCTGCCGGGCAAGGTGCTCGAGCCGGCCTTCTTCGCGCTGGAGTTCAGCGGCTACCTGGAGCGCCGCGGCGAGGAACTGGACCTGACCGAACGGGGGCAGGCCGAGTTCGGCCGGCTGGCCGACGCCTGGCGGGGCTGGATCGTGGAGCGGCTGGCCGACTGGCGGCCGAAGAGCCGGGAGGACCTGGACGCGGCGATCGACCGGGTGGCCGCCCGAATGATCGAACAAGCGGGCGATGAACAGCGACAAGGTAGGCACGCTTTGGTGTAAGACACGGTTGGCGGTCACCCGATCGGTGTAGCGTCGTCATGCGTCCGATGGTGCCGCGTTTCACCTGAGCGGCCCCATCGACCGGGGAGGCCGCATGACGGGGAGGGTGACCGAGGAATGGGCGCGACACCGATCTTGGTGAACTACCAGCCACAGGGCGAGGACTGGACGGTCAACGTCCGGTCCGAGGACACCGTGCTGACCGAGCAGGCGCCCGGCCTGATCGCCGCGCGGGACCGGGCCGACCAGATGGTCGAGCAGCTGACCGGCACGGACGCCGAGCGCAAGCCGACCGTCGTGCACCTGCTCGAGGGCGACGCCTTCGCGTTCACCACCGCGTACCTGCACGCCCGGCACGGCCTGAGCACGCCGACCCGGCCCGAGCCCGAGGCCGACACGCCAGCGGGTGATCCGCCGCGCGTCGGCGAGAACACGCAGGAGATGGACCTGTCCGAGCTGGCCGACGAGACCGAGGACGAGGGGAACTGAGCCACCCGACCGGCTGATTGCACCTAGGATGATCCCGAAGGGCGACCCGTAGCCGTATCGGGAGGCTGGTCTTGGCCACAACGTCGTACGCGGAGCAGGCAAACGCGGCTGCCCGCGGTCGGCCGAGAGACGCCACCCGCGACGAGGCGCTGCGCAGAGCCGCCCTCGACGTGATGGCCGAGGTCGGCTACCGCGCGCTCACGATGGACGCCGTGGCGGCCAAGGCGCGCGCCGGCAAGGCGACCATCTACCGGCGCTGGGAGTCCAAGCTCGACCTGGTCATCGACACCGTGAACCAGCTCGTGCACCAGGAGATCCCGGAGCCCGACACCGGGTCGCTGACCGGTGATCTGCGGGAGTTCCTCAGCGCCTTCGCCGCGTTCCTGTCCGGCCCGACCGGCAAGGCGGCCCAGGCGCTGGTCGGCGAGCTGCCGCACGAGCCCGAGCTGGCGACCGCGTTCCGTGAGACGTTCCTGGTGGCGCAGCGGGACGTGCTGCGCGGCATCATCGACCGTGGCACCGCCCGCGGCGAGGTTCGCCTGGACGCGCCCCGTGGCATGGCGGTCGAGCTGGCCGGCGCGGCGCTGACGTACCGGCTGATGCTCACCGGCGATCCGCTCGACGACACCTTCGTCGACCGGCTCGTCGACCAGGTGCTGCTGCCGCTGCTGAGACCCTGACGCACGAAAACCCCCGCCGCGGCGGGGGTCTCGATGCCGCTGGGGATCAGCGGAAGAGCTTGCGCACCACCAGGACGCCGACCAGCACCCCGACGCCGATCAACGCGTACTTGACCCGCGGATCGGACAGCCGGGCCCGGACCGCGTCCTTGCCCTGGTCCACGTACTGCTTGGGGTTGGCCTTGACGACCAACTCGTCCAGGGTGGCGGCCAGCGCGTCCCGCGCCTGTTCGATCTCGCGCTGGATGGTGTCGGGATCGCGAGCCACTTGTCCTCCTCGCCGTGCGTGCCGGAACCACCGTAGTTGACCACGTTAGGCCCCGCTCCTGGGGCCCGCTGGAAGGAGCCCGCTAGGCTTACCAGCAGGGGGCCGTAGCCCAATTGGCAGAGGCACACGGTTTAGGTCCGTGCCAGTGTCGGTTCGAGTCCGACCGGCCCTACGCGATGGGTGAACTGTGCTCGCGGAGGGCGCTCGCCTTGCCGCTCCGGTGTTTGTTGTGGGGGGACGACCCCCCACACCCCCCGATGTGGGGCTCCGCCCCACGCCCCGAGGGTGGCGCGGAAGCGGGAGGGTGCCGTGGAGTCGATCTTCGAGCGGGAGCCGGTGGAGATCGCGCCCGGCGCGGTGCACACGCCGGACTGGCTGAGTCTTGTAGAACAACAGCGCCTGGTGGCCGCTTGTCGGGAGTGGGCCGCTCCCCGGCGGGCATGCGGCACACGCGGTTGCCGAGTGGCGGCGTGATGTCCGTGCAGACGGTGTGCCTGGGCTGGCACTGGACGCCGTACCGGTACAGCCGCACCACTGAAGACGGCTCGCCGGTGAAGGCGCTGCCGGGCTGGCTGGCGGAGCTGGGCGCGAGGGCGGTGGGCGACCCCGGCTACGTGCCGGACGTGGCGCTGGTCAACTTCTACGACGGCGTCGCGAAAATGGGCCTGCACCAGGACAAGGACGAACGCAGCGACGCGCCGGTGGTGTCGCTGAGCGTGGGCGACAGCTGCGTGTTCCGGTTCGGCAACACCGAGAACCGCAACCGGCCGTGGACGGACGTCGAGCTGCGCGGCGGGGACCTGTTCGTGTTCGGCGGGCCGTCCCGGTTCGCCTATCACGGCGTGACGAAAACCGTGCCGGGAAGCGGAGATCCGGCGACCGGGCTGACCGCCGGCCGCCTCAACATCACGCTTCGGGTGTCCGGCCTGGACTGATCGGCCGCATGCCGTCACACACGACGCCGACGATCAGGCCGGGATCGGTGGTGCCCTGACGGGCCATGGTCAGGCAGCCGACCATGAGCGTCTTGACGTCGGCGGCGGTCAGGTCGGCCCGAACCTCGCCGGCCGCCTGGGCCTTGTCCAGCAGGTCGCCGAGGCCGGTGAGCATCACCTGCCGTGCCTCGGCGGTCAGCTCCTGGTTGAAGCTGCCGCTGGCCGCCAGCGCGTCGAACAGGGCCTTGTTCAGGCTGGCGTCGCGGACCATGTGCTCGAAGAAGGCGAAGAAGCCCTTGCCCGCGTCCGGCCCCTTGGCCAGCTCTTGCGCGACCTCGCCGACCCCGCGCAGCCGCTCCACGATGATCGCCACGAACAGCGCTTCCTTGGTCGGGAAGTGCCGGTAGACGGTGCCGACCCCGACCCCGGCCCGCCGCGCGATCTCGTCGATCGGCACGGCCAGGCCCTCCTCGGCGAACACCTGCTGGGCCACTTCCAGCACCCGGGCGCGGTTGCGCCGGGCGTCGGCACGCAACGGCCTGCCGGCGACCGTGGAGTCGGCTGAAGTCACGCCCACGACTGTATGACGCCGGATACCCCCAGGTCGCGTGCCGAGACGATCGGCGATGCCCGAGTCACCAATGTGGACCAACCGGCTGTCGCCGCACGGGCGAAGTACGACAAGAGGCTGTGGGGTCGCCCACACTCCGTCGTCAGTCGGTTACGGCTTGGCCACGTCCCGGCACCAGGTGTGCAGCGACTGTCGTAACCGGTTGGCCCGGACACCCGGATGGCCGCCATGGTGGACAGGTTGCTGAGGGGAGCGGGACAGTGCGGATCGTCAGGCTGGTCGGGGCGGCGTGCCTCGTGGCGCTGCTGGCCGGGTGCGGCACGGCGGGCGGCCCTCAGCTGTCGGCGGTGGAGAGCAGCGCGAATCCCACGGCGGGCCAGGTGACGAAGACCATGGATGCGGCGTTCGGGGACCGCCGGACCTGGCCGAACGGCCTGGCGATCACGATCTCGCAGCCCCGGTCGCAGCGCCCGAGCAGCACGGCCTACCCGCAGGCGGCCCGAGCGGCGGTGTTCGAGCTGACGGTGGAGAACGGCACGACCTCGACGTACAAGCCGTCGCAGCTGGCGATCAAGGCGACGATCGGCGGCCAGCCGGCGCAGGAGGTCGTGGATCCGGCGCAGGGCCTTGGCGGCTACGTGGCGGCGCAGGACGATCTGCCGCCGGGCCGGTCGGTGCAGCTGACGGTGGCCTTCGCGGTCCCGCAGCAGCCGACCGACCTGCGGATCCTGGTTCGCCCGGACGTGGTCGACGGGGCGCCGGCGACGGCGTTCGCGGGGACCGCCTAGGCCGATTGTCAGACCGGCACGCTACGTTCGCGCTATGACTGAGCAGACGCGGCTGGCCGTCGGCGACACGGCGCCGGACTTCACGCTCCTGGACAGCGACGGCAACAAGGTCGCGCTGTCCGACTACCGCGGGCGGCAGGTCGTCGTGTACTTCTACCCGGCCGCGATGACGCCGGGCTGCACCAAGCAGGCCTGCGACTTCCGGGACAACCTGGCCGAGTTCAACGACGCCGGCTTCGCCGTGCTGGGCGTCTCCCCGGACAAGGTGGAGAAGCTGGCCAAGTTCCGCGACACCGAGGGGCTGACCTTCCCGCTGCTGTCCGACGCCGACAAGTCGGTGATGCAGCGCTGGGCCGTCTTCGGCGAGAAGCAGAACTACGGCCGCACGGTGATGGGCGTGATCCGGTCGACGTTCATCGTCGACGCCGACGGCAAGATCGCCAAGGCCTCGTACAACGTGCGGGCGACGGGCCACGTTGCCAAGCTGCGCAAGGATCTCGGCATCTGAGCCGCGCGGTAGCGGTCTACGACCGAGTCGCCGATCGGGCACTGCACTGGCGGGGCGCGGAGCTGAGTTTCCGGTCCGCCTCGCTGGTGAAGCTGCTGATCGCGTTGGACGTGCTCGAGCGGCGGCCGGCCGAGCCGCCGCTGCGGGATGCGTTGTGGCGCATGCTGTCGGCCAGTGACGACGGCGTGGCCAACGAGCTGTGGGACGCCGACGGCGGCCCGGCGATCGTCACGCGCACGGCCGCGCGGCTGGCGCTGCCGTCGACCCGGCCGCCGGAGATCGTGGGCCGCTGGGGCGACACGATGCTGGGCATCGCCGACATGGTCGCGATTTACCGGCATGTGCTGGACAACGACCTGATCGTGGACGCGCTGGCGGCCGCTCCCCGGCACGCCTCGGACGGTTTCGACCAGTACTTCGGCATTCCGACGCTGCCGCGGCCGTGGGCGATCAAACAGGGGTGGTCGACGAGTCCGCGTGACGTGGTGTTGCACACCAGTGGTCTGGTCGGCGCCGACTGGCGATTTGTCGTGGTTGTGCTGGCGTCTTTCCCGGTCGGCACCGACTGGGTGACCGCCGCCGCAGCGGTGAACGACGAGGTCACGGCGCTCGCGCCCGGGCTGTGAGCCCCCGAATGGGGTAAGCTGGGCCCGAGGGCTGGCGACTGGCCGCCCCGGTGCAACGTGAGGGTGATACGCCGTGTGTGGTTCCTCCACACCAAGCGGTCCTGAGCGTCCTTCCAAGTTCGTCCTGCGGGTCCACTTCCCGACCCGCGGCGGTTGAGTCCGGCCTGACCGGCCTTAATCCCGCTTGCCGCTGAGTTCAGCGGTCCCTTTCGCGTACCCCCGATCCGCCGCCCGGCGGCATCGGCCGTTGGTGCGCGCCCGAACTTGGAACCAGCAATGCTGATGTGGATCCTGCTCGCCCTCGCCATCGTCGCCGAGGTGTTCGCGACGATCATGTTGAAACTGTCCAACGGCCTGAGCCAGCCGCTGCCCGTGCTGGGCCTGATCGCCGGCTACGCGCTCGCCTTCTACCTGGAGTCACAGGTGATCCGGCTGGGCATGCCGATGCCGGTCACCTACGCGGTGTGGGCCGGCGGCGGCATCGCGCTGGTCGTGGTGGCCAACCGCGTGCTGTTCTCCGAACCCGTGTCGGCGCTGACGATCGGCGGCATGGTGCTGATCCTGGCCGGCGTGCTCGTGGTGCAGATGTCGGTCACTCACCAGCCGGCGTGACATCCACGCCGGTGCGCTCGGCCCGGGCGAGACCCCAGTCGTACAGGCTCTGCAACACCGGAGCCAGGGTCTCGCCCTCCGGGCTGAGCCGGTAATCCGTGCGCAGCTCCGGCTTTTCGCTGGCGTCGCGCAGCAAGAGGCCGTCCGCTTCCAGTTCGCGCAGGCGCTGGTTGAGCATCTTCTCGCTGATGTCCGGGATGAGCCGGCGCAGCTGGCCGTAGCGCAGCGGGCCTTGCTTGAGGCGGGCCAGGATGAGCACGCGCCAGCGGCCGCCGACGACGTCGAGGGTGAGCTCGACCGGGCAGTGGTAACGCCGTTCCATTGGCTACCTACCGGAAAGTGCGTACTTGTCGGCCGCGCTCGGCGGTGGTTGCGTCTGCGCGGTGATCAAATGGGGAGGAGCTGCTCGTGGGTGAGACCGAACCGACACTGTACGACTGGGCCGGCGGGGAGAAAGCCCTGACCGAGCTGACTGAGGCCTTCTATCGCGAGGTGGTGAAGGACGACCTGCTGGAGCCGTTGTTCCGGGGCATGTCGACCGAGCATCCGCGGCGGGTGGCGCTGTGGCTGGGCGAGGTGTTCGGCGGGCCGGCGGCGTACACCGCGGAGCGCGGCGGGTATTCGACGATGCTCGGTATGCACCTGGGCAAAGCGATCACTGAGCCGCAGCGCCGCCGTTGGGTGAGCCTGCTCCAGGACGCCGCCGACGAGGTCGGCCTGCCGGCGGATCCGGAGTTCCGGGCGGCGTTCACCGGTTACCTGGAGTGGGGGACGCGGATCGCGTTGTCCAACTCGCAGCCGGATGCCACCCCGGTGCCGCACGCGCCCGTCCCCCACTGGGGCTGGGGCGTCGCTCCGCCAATGAGGTGACCCCCTGATGCAGGGAAGGACGCCTTACCTGCATTGGACGCAGGTAAGGCGTCCTTCCCTGCATTGGGGGAGGATCAGGTCAGGGCGGCGGTGATGTGGGGGAGCAGGAGGCGTAGGGCGCGGCCGCGGTGGGACTGGGCGTCCTTCTCGGCGGGGGCCATCTCGGCCGAGGTGCGGGTCCCGCCCTCCGGCACGAAGATCGGGTCGTAGCCGAAACCGTTGGCGCCACGGGATTCCCGGATCAACGCCCCGCGCCACTCACCCCGGACGACGACCTCGGTGCCGTCGGGCAGGACGAGGGCAGCGGCGCTGACGAAGGCGGCGCCGCGGCGGTCGTCGGGGACGTCGCCGAGCTGGGCGAGCACGAGCTGGAGGTTGGCCAAGTCGTCGCCGTGGCGGCCGGACCAACGGGCCGACAGCACGCCGGGCATGCCGTTGAGGGCGTCGACGGTGAGGCCGGAGTCGTCGGCGACGGCGGGCAGGCCGGTGGCGGCGACGGCGTCGCGGGCCTTGGCCAAGGCGTTGCCCTCGAAGTCGGGCGCGGTCTCGGGCGCCTCCGGGAACGGGGCAACGGCGTCGAGGCCGATGACCTCGACCCCGTGCACGTCCGCGGCGACCATGATGCGGTCCAGCTCCACCAGCTTCTTGGCGTTGCGGGTGGCCAACAGCAGCTTGGTCACGACCGACGCCGTCCCTTGGGCGACGGCTCCGGCAGCTGACCCGGGTAGGGCAGCGCCAACGCCTCGGCCTGAAGGCGGGTCAGCTCGGCGCAACCGGCCAATGCCAGGTCCAACATCTGGTCGAGGGTGGAACGGGCGAAGGTGGCGCCCTCGCCGGTGCCCTGCACCTCGACCAGCGTGCCGGCGTCGGTGGCGACCACGTTCATGTCGACCTCGGCCCGGGAGTCCTCCTCGTACGGCAGGTCCAACCGCACCCGGCCGTCGATGACGCCGACGCTGACCGCCGACACCGAGCAGGACAGCGGCTTGGGGTCGGCCAGCCGACCAGCCGCGTCCAACCACGTGATGGCGTCGGCCAGCGCCACGTACGCGCCGGTGATGGCCGCGGTGCGGGTGCCGCCGTCGGCCTGGATCACGTCGCAGTCGATGACGATGGTGTTCTCGCCCAGCGCGGACAGGTCGATGCAGGCCCGCAGGGCCCGCCCGATCAGCCGGCTGATCTCGTGGGTGCGGCCGCCGATCTTGCCCTTGACCGACTCCCGGTCACCCCGGGTGTGGGTGGCCGACGGCAGCATGGCGTACTCGGCGGTGACCCAGCCGAGCCCGGACCCGGCCCGCCAGCGCGGCACGCCCTCGTTGACGCTGGCCGCGCACAGCACGCGGGTGTTGCCGAACTCGACCAGCACGGAGCCGGCCGGCCACTGCTGGTAGCCACGGGTGATCTTGATCTCGCGGAGGGACTCGTCGCCTCGGCCGTCTGCTCTAACCACGCGGCTAGCCTACGGGCACCCGATTGAACCGCCGGGCCGCTCCCAACGTGAGGTTGTCATGACCCTTGCCGACAACTCGTTCACCATCAACGGGCTGCCGCTCCACCCGCTGCTGGTGCATGCCGTCGTCGTGCTGCTGCCCCTGGCGGCGGTCGGCAGCATCATCATCGCCGTGGTCCCGAAGTGGCGCCGCCGCTACTGGCTGCCGGTGCTGGTGCTGGCCGTCCTGGGCATCGGCGCGGTGCCGATCACCCAGCAGGCCGGGGAGGCCCTGTACAACTCGATCAAGGGGTCGCCGCCCGGGCTGGCCCATCACCGGGACCTTGGCAACGCCCTGCTGCCGTACGCGATCGCCTTCGGCGTGATGCTGCTCCTGCTGCTGGTCGTGGGCCGGATCGCCGACCGCGAGCGGGCCACCGGCGGCGTGCGCGCGGTCCGGGCGCCCTCGGCCTCGCTCCGTCAGCAGCCGGTCGCCCCGGGTGTGCACAGCATCGAGGAGCTGGACGAGGAGGTCGCCGCCACTCCCGGTATGGTCGAGGAGGCCCCGTCCGCGTCGAGGTTCTGGGGCGTGATCACGGTCATCGTGGCGCTCGCGCTGATCGCCAGCGCGGTCGCGGTGACGTACGAGATCTACCTGATCGGCGACAGCGGCGCCTCGGCCGTCTGGAAGGGCGTAGGCGGGTGATTCAGACCTCGTAGAACCGGCCCTGCTCGGCGAGCAGCACCTCGCCGTCGAACTCACCGCGCGCCTCGGCCAGCACGACCTCCGGGTCCGTCCACGGCGCGACGTGGGTCAGCATGAGCCTGCCCGCACCGGCCCGGCACGCGGTCTGCCCCGCCTGCCGGCCGGACATGTGCATGTCCGCGGGGCGGCTGGGCAGGTCGGTCCACGTGGCCTCGGCCAGCAGCAGGTCGACGCCGGCGGACAGGCCGTCCAGGGCGGGGCAGGCCGCGGTGTCGCCGGAGTAGACCAGCGACCGGCCGTCGTGCTCGATCCGGAAGCCGTAGGCCTCGCACGGGTGGGTGACCAGCGCGGACGTCACCTTCAGCGGGCCGATCTGCACGGTCTCGCCGGTCAGCGGATGGAAGTCGAACACCGTGGAGAAGTCGGTGGTCTGCCGCTCGGCGTCGTTGGGCGCGTACTGGGCGGCGAACCGGCGGGCCGTGTCGGACGGGCCGAACACCGGCAGCCGGCGCTGCTCCGGTGGGTACGGCGGCTGCGGGTGGTAGCGCCGCAGCACCGCCAGCGCGCTGAAGTCGGCGCAGTGGTCGGGATGCAGGTGTGAGAAGGCCAGCGCGTCGATGTCGAACGCGCTGATCCGGGCCTGCAACGCGGCCAGGGCGCCGTTGCCCAGGTCCAACACCAGCCGGAAGCCGTCCGCCTCGACCAGGTAGCACGGGGCGGGCGCGGCCGGCCCGGGCACGCTGCCCGAGCACCCGATGATGGTCAGCTTCACGGCGTAGAGGGTGACATGACGGCGCCGACCGCCCCTACCTGCGGACCCAGGAATCGGCGGGCCAATCGCCGGAACGGCTCGGCGGGGCCGGTGGCCAGGAATTCGTGCTCGGGGTAGTCCTCGGCGCTTTCCCGGAACAGGTCGCGCTCGGTCAGCACCCGGACCACGTCCTTGGCCGTCTCCTCGGCGCTGGACACCAGCGTCACCTGGTCCCCCATCACGATCTGGATCACGCCCGTGAGCAGCGGATAGTGGGTGCAGCCGAGAATGAGCGTGTCCACATCGGCCCGGTGCAGCGGCTCCAGGTACATCTCGGTCAGGCCCAGCACCTGCCGGCCCGACGTGATGCCCCGCTCGACGAAGTCCACGAACCGCGGGCAGGCGGCGCTGGTCAGCGTGACCTGAGGGGCGGCGGCGAAGGCGTCGTCGTAGGCCCGGGACTGCACGGTGCCCTGCGTGCCGATCAGGCCGATACGCCCGGAGCGGCTGGTGGCCACGGCCCGGCGCACCGCCGGCAGCACGACCTCGACGACCGGGATGTCGTAGCGCTCACGGGCGTCCCGCAGACAGGCGGCCGACGCCGTGTTGCAGGCGATGACCAGCATCTTCACCCCGCTGGCGACGAGCTGGTCGAACGCGGCGAGTGCGTGCCGGCGAGCCTCGGCGATGGGCAGCGGTCCGTACGGGCAGTTCGCGGTGTCGCCGAGGTAGCGGACGCGTTCGCCGGGCAGCTGGTCCATGATCGCGCGGGCGACGGTGAGGCCGCCCACGCCGGAGTCGAAAATCCCGATCGGGGCGTCGGCGGCAGGGCTCACGCTGCGAGACTACCGGCGGTGCGGGCCGGTCGGTTGGCCATCGCGACCAACCAGGCCGACAGCAGGCCGCCGAGTGCGCCGAACGCGTGCGCCTGCCACGAGATCTCCGGATTCACATTGGGCAGCAGGCCCCACAGCGCGCTGCCCCAGTAGAACAGCAGCACCGCGGCCACCACGAGCTGCTTGAGGCTGCGGTTGAAGATGCCCCGCACCAGCAGGAACATCAGCCAGCCGAACGCGATGCCGGACGCGCCGACGGTGGACACCCCGGTGTCCTCGGTCAGCCACACGCCAAGGCCGCTGATCAGCCAGATCACCACGGTGACGGCCACCCACTGCCGGATGCCGACCGCCATGGCCAGGAAGCCGAACAGCAGCACCGGCAGCGTGTTGGAGATCAGGTGACCCCAGCCGACGTGCAGCAGCGGCGCCCAGATCACGCCCAGCAGCCCGGTCACCCGGTGCGACACGATGCCGTAGTCGTTGAGCGAGCCGTGGAAGATGGCCAGGTTGACCAGCTCGACCACGTACAGCAGCGCGGTGAACGCGACGATCACCACGGCAGCCTGCAGCGGTCTGGGCGGCAGGACCCGGTTGACGGGCTTGCCAGGCGCCGACGGTACGGGAAGGGTAGCCACGTGACCGAGCGTAAGGCCCGGTAGCGGTCCAGGGCATCAGGAACAACCCCTAAGGTGCAGCTAGTGATCGAAGTGGCAGTGCGCGGCGACGCAACGCTCGGTGAGGGCCCCACGTGGGACACGTCGACGTCCACGCTGCTCTGGGTGGACATCCTGGGCAGCGCGGTGCACCGGTACGACCCGGGGCGCGGCACGGACAGCGTGCTGCCGACGCCGCAGCACGTGGGGGCGGCCAAGCCCCGCGCGGCCGGCGGCCTCATCGCCAACCTGCGCGACGGCGTGGCGCTGCTCGACGCCGACGGGGGCCAGCGCTGGCTGGTGTACTGGGAGCGCGAGGGCCTGCGCGGCAACGACGCGGCGGTGGACGGCGCGGGTCGGCTGTGGGCCGGCACGATGCGCTACGACACGGCCGAGGGCGGCGGCTGGCTGGCCCGCGTGGAGCCGGACGGCGCGGCCAAGGTGCTGCTGGACGACGTGACCATCAGCAACGGGATCGCGTGGAGCCCGGACAACGCGCTGATGTACTACATCGACACGCCGACCAGCCGGGTCGACGTCTTCGACTACGACCTGGCAACGGGTTCCGCCACCGACCGCCGTCCACTGTGCACGGTCGAGGGCTCGCCGGACGGCATGTGCGTGGACGCCGACGGGTGCCTGTGGGTGGCAGTGTGGGGCGGCAGCGCGATCCGCCGCTACACGCCGGAGGGCAAGTTGGACCGCGAGGTGCCGCTGCCGGTGTCGCAGCCGACGGCGTGTGCCTTTGGTGGCCCCGATTTCACCGACCTTTACGTGACGACTGCGCGTGAGGGCTTGGAGAATCCCGAGGAGCTGGCCGGATCCTTGTTGGTGCTGCCCGGTTTCGGCGTCGGGCTGCCGTCGACGCTGTTCGCCGGCTAGGGCACGAGTTCGGCGAGCAGGCGGTAGGAGTTGATCCGGTCGTCGCGGTCCGGCACGAGGGTGAGCGCCATCAGCTCATCCGCGCCGGTCGCGGCGATCAGCTCGGACACCTTGTGCCGCACGGTGTCGCGGCCGCCGACGAGCTGCGCGTCCGCGAAGTTCTGGACGTGCTCGCGCTCCTCGGCCGAGAAGGAGTAGGCGTCGGCCTCGGCCTGGCTGGGGAACGCGTCGAACCCGGTGCCGGCGCGCATGGACAGCCTCGACAGCAGGTAGGGGCGGATCATCCGGTCGGCCGCCGCGTCCGTTTCCGCCACGGTGACCAGCGCGCACACCATGGCGTACGGCTCGGCCAGGTCGGCGGACGGTTGGAACCCGTCGCGGTACGCGCGCAGCGACTCCTCGGTGGTCGCCGGCTTGATCTGGTGCGCGTAGGCGTAGCGGAGGCCGAGGCGGGCCGCCATCTTCGCGCTGGCCGGACTCGAGCCCAGCAGCCAGATCGGCGGCCGGTGCTCGACGGCGGCACCGGCCGAGATGGGCCCGCCGCGGCCGAAATAGCTGGCCAGCTCGGCAATCTGCGCGACGAACTCGTCTTCGCCCTCGGCCGCTCGGCGCAGCGCCGTCGCGATCCGCGCGTCGCCGCCGGGGGCCCGCCCGATGCCGAGGTCGATCCGTCCCGGATGGAAGGCGGACAGCACGCCGAACTGCTCGGCCACCACCAGCGGCGCATGGTTGGGCAGGAGCACGCCGCCGGAGCCGATCCGCATCGTGCTCGTCACGTTGGCCAGTTGCGCCACCATCACCGGGGGCGCGGTGGCGGACAGGCAGGGCGTGTTGTGGTGCTCGGCCGTCCAGTACCGGTGATACCCCAGCGCCTCGACCTGCGTGGCGAGGTCGAGGGACGCTCGCAGTGCGCCGCTGGCGGTGTCACCTCGCCAGAGCGGGGCGACGTCCAGTACCGATATCCGCTTATCCCCCATGCCTCGATGGTAGCGCCGGTCAGAAGGTCCGCAGCAGCAACGTGGACGCCGTGACGAGGCCGAGGACGCCGATCACCGAACGCAGCGCGGTGGCCGGGAGGTAGCGGGAGATGCGGGCCCCGAGCGGCCCGCCGATCGCCGTGGTCGCGGCCAGCACGATCGCCGCCGGCCAGTTCACCGGGGCAGTGAAGGCGAAGATCACCGCGGCCACGCCGTTGGCCGCGGTTTGCAGCACGTTCTTGATGGCGTTCATCTTGTGCGCGTCGTCGGTGACCATGAGGCCGAGCATCGCGGCGAAGATGATGCCGACACCGGCGCCGAAGTAGCCGCCGTACGCGCCGTTGGCAAACATGCCGGCGAGCAAGGCCTTGTTGTTCCGATGCGGCGCTCGATTCCGCAATCGCTTGGCCAGCAACGGTTGCGTGAGCACGAGCACCGCACCCATGGCCAGCAGCGCCGGCGCGGCGTAGTCGAAGACCTTGCCGGGCAACATGAACAGCAGCACCGCGCCGACCACCGACCCGATCGCCGCCGGCGGCACCAGCTTGCGCAGCACGCCGCCCTGGCCGCGCAGTTCCTTGCGGAAGCCGACGATCGCGGCCACCGAGCCGGGCACGACACCGACGCAGTTGGTCACGTTGGCGGCCAGCGGGCTCAGGCCGAGGCCGACCATCAGCGGGAAGGTGAGCAGCGCTCCGGCGCCGGCGACGGCGTTGAGCATGCCCACGATCAGTCCGGTCGCGGCGACGAGACCGAGTGCCAGTGGAGTCACCCCTTGAGGGTCGACCCGAGCGTATCGATGCGTCCAATGAATGTTCCCCATTGAAACGATGCGTGCTAGACATCGATACGTGGACATGGACGAGCTGCGGTGGTTCATCCGGGTCGCCGAGAGCCGGACCGTGACGGAGGCGGCCGAGACGCTGCACCTGTCCCAGCCGGCGCTGTCGCGAGGCCTGGGCCGGCTGGAACGGGAGGTCGGCGCCCCGCTGTTCGACCGGGTCGGGCGGGGTCTGCGGCTCAACGCCAACGGCCAGGCGCTGCTGGACGGCGCGCGGCGGGCGGTGTCGGCGGTCGACGGCGCACGGCAGTCCATCGGCGAGCTGGCCGACCCCGATCGCGGGACGGTGAACCTGGCTTTCCTCAACACGATGGGCCCGCTGGTCGTGCCGACGCTGCTCAGCGGATATCGGCCACGCCGCCCGAACGTGCAGTTCCGGCTGCGGCAGGGCGGGACCGAGCGGATCGAGCAGTACCTGCTGGACGGCCTGGTCGACCTGCTGCTGATCTCGACGCCGGGCTCCCCCGGGATCATCTGGCAGCCGCTGCTGCGCGAACCGCTCGTGTTGGTCGTGCCGACGTATCACCGGTTGGCCGGGCGATCATCGGTGGAGCTGGCCGAGGTGCGCGACGAGCCGTTCGTGATCTTCTCCCGGGGGTTCGGCATGCGGCCGACGACCGAGCGACTGTGCGCCGAGGCCGGTTTCGCGCCGCGGATCGCCTGCGAGGGCGAGGACGGTGCCACGCTGCGGGGGCTGATCGGCGCGGGCTGTGGCGTCGGGCTGATGGGGCCCGGCCCCGCTCCCCTGCCTGACGTCGTCGAGCTGCCGGTGTCCGATCCGCCGTGCTATCGCATGATCGGGCTGGCCTGGTGCGACCGGTTCATGCCGGCCGCCGCCGACGCCTTCCGCTCCTTCGCCCTGGCCGAGGCCAAACCCCTGGCACCTGGCGCCCGTTCACGCTAGCGTTGGATGCGGAGTGAACGTTCCGTTTAGGGGGTAATGATCATGACCGCATCCGCCGAAGTGTTCCGACAGCTGGTCGACGGCGTTGTCGGCAAGCAGTGGGACCGGCTGCCGCTGCTGTACGCCGAGGACGCCGTGGTCGAGCATCCGTTCAGCACGGATCCGGCCGTGGCCCGGTTGGAGGGGCGGGCCGCGCTGCGTGCGCACTTCGCCCGCGCCGCCGAGATGGGCGTCGACTTCCGGGCCGACGACGTGGTGGTCCACGAGACCACCGATCCCGAGGTGGTCGTCGGCGAGTTCACGTACCGGGGCACCTTGGGCGACAAGGACATCACCATGCCGGCGATCTTCGTGCTCCGGGTCCGTGACGGCCTCATCGTCTCGTCCCGCGACTACGCCGGCGGCTGATTTTCCTTCTACCTGAGTGGCTCACTTGGCTTCGGAAGCCAAATGAGCCACTCAGGTAGAGCCAAAGAAGGGCGGTCAGGCCCAGAGGTGGCCGTCCATGCGTTGGGCGGCCTCGTCGAGGGTGCCGGAGTAGGCGCCGGTGGACAGGTACTTCCAGCCGGCGTCGGCGACCACGAAGACCACGTCGGCGGTCTTGCCGGCGGCGGCGGCCTTCTCGGCGGCGGCCAGGGCGGCGTGCAGGATCGCCCCGGTGGAGATGCCGGCGAAGATGCCCTCGGACTCCAGCAGCTGCCGGGTGCGGCGCAGGGCGTCGTAGGAGCCGACGGAGTACCGGCCGGTGAGCACCTCGGGGTCGTACAGCTCGGGCACGAAGCCCTCGTCGAGGTTACGCAGGCCGTAGACCAGCTCGCCGTACCGGGGCTCGGCGGCGATGATCTGGATGTCGGGCTTGTGCTCACGCAGGAACCGCCCGGCCCCGACCAGGGTGCCGGTGGTGCCGAGGCCGGCCACGAAATGCGTGACCGACGGGAGGTCGCGCAGGATCTCCGGACCGGTGCCGTCATAGTGCGCCCGCGCGTTGGCCGGGTTGCCGTACTGGTAGAGCATCACCCAGTCGGCGTTCTGCTTGGCCAGGTCCTTGGCCATGGCCACGGCCTGGTTGGACCCGCCCGCGGCCGGCGAGAACACGATCCGGGCGCCGTAGGCCTGCAACAGCTGCTTGCGCTCGGTCGAGGTGTTCTCCGGCATCACGCAGACCAGGCCGTAGCCCTTGAGCTTGGCCGCCATGGCCAGCGAGATGCCGGTGTTGCCCGAGGTGGGCTCCAGGATCGTGCAGCCCGGCGACAGCGTGCCGTCCCGCTCGGCCGCCTC
Source organism: Kutzneria chonburiensis (assembly GCF_028622115.1). Classification (NCBI taxonomy): domain Bacteria; kingdom Bacillati; phylum Actinomycetota; class Actinomycetes; order Pseudonocardiales; family Pseudonocardiaceae; genus Kutzneria; species Kutzneria chonburiensis. The sequence goes on along the minus strand of NZ_CP097263.1, from coordinate 8,974,205 downwards.
GATCATGGCCAGCGCCGGCCGGTCCTTGATCGAGCCGGTCGGGTTGCGGTCCTCGAGCTTGGCCCACAGCCGCACCGTCTCCGACGGCGACAGCCGGGGCAGCCCGATCAGCGGGGTGTCGCCGAGCGCGTCGAGCAGCGAGTCGTACCGCGCCACGACGTCAGCGACTGCCGCCGGCGACGGCCGGCAGGATGGTCACGTTGTCGCCGTCGGCGACCTTGGCCTCGAGGCCGCCGGCGAAGCGGACGTCCTCGTCGTTGACGTAGATGTTGACGAAGCGGTGCAACACGCCGTCCTTGACCAGGCGGGACTTGAGGCCGCCGTGGTTGGCCTCGAGGTTGTCGATGACCTCGCTCAGGGTGGCGCCGGCGGCCTCGACGGACTTCTCACCGCCGGTGTGGGTGCGCAGGATCGTCGGGATCGAGACGGTGATGGCCATGTGCTGTCTAACCTCCGCTGTCGGCCTTGCTGTTGGCTGGGACGCCCGGCAGTGGCCGGTTATTCCCCGTACGACTCGACGATCGTCACCGGCTCCTCGGTGACCTCGCCGTCGACGATCCGGTAGGACCGGAACTCATGGGTGTCCGGCTCCCGGGTCGACACCAGCACGTAGTGCGCCTCCGGCTCGCCCGCGTACGACACGTCGGTGCGCGAGGGGTAGGCCTCGGTCGCGGTGTGCGAGTGGTAGACCACCGCCGGCACCTCGTCGTTGCCGTCCATCTCGCGGTACAGCCGCAGCAGGTCGCCCGACTCGAACTCGTAGAAGGTGGGCGAGCGCGCGGCGTTGAGCATCGGCACGAAGCGCTCCGGCCGGTCCGGGGACGGGCCGGCGACCACCCCGCACGCCTCGTCGGGATGGTCCCGGCGGGCGTGTTCGACGATGGCCTCGACCAGGTCACGGCGGATCACCAGCACACCATCATCCTAGTAGGTGGCCGGGGTTGTCCCGAGGCTTGGGAATCAGCCGGTCAGCTGGACGGCCAGCTCCGGACGCAGCGCCCGGACCAGCTGACCCTGGAGCTCGGCGAACAGTCCGGCGTTGCGCAGCCGGGCATCACCCGACCGGGTGTCCCCTGAGGTGCCGCGGGGCACCCACACCAGCCGGGCCTGGCCGAGCACCCGGATCCAGTCGTCCACGTTGACCAGCGGATAGCTGACCGGGCCGGCGTCCGGGATGGAGGCCAGCACCCGGCGGGCCGCGTCGCGCAGCTCCACCCGCAGGTCGTTGCCCCAGCGGGCCAGGAACTCCTGGGCCGACGGCGAGTACTCGGAGACCGGCGGCAGCAGCCGGTCCAGCAGCTCGAGGCGGTCCCGGCGGAACATCAGCCGGTCCTTGAAGCCGCCCTGAGCCGGCATGTCGTCCAGGTAGCGGGCCAGCGTGCCGATGCCCTCACGCAGCGCCGACACCGTGTGCTCGGTCAGGTTGAGCAGCACCTGGTTCTCGCCGACGACCACGTCGAAGCCGTGCGACCAGCTCATGCCCTGTTCCTCTCGATCACCGGCCGCAGCCCGAAGCCCAGCATCCGGGCGGCGATCACCTCGGCGTCGGCCCGCGTCGCGGCCAGGCCGACGGTGGCCTTGCCGTCCACCTCGATCTGTCTGGTCAGCGCCACCGCGTCCGCCAGCGGCAGCCCGCAGACCCGGTTGAGGATGTCGGCCACCACCGCGTCCTCGCTGCGCAGGTCGTTGAAGGCGACCACTCGGAATTCGCTCACTGCGGTCCCACCCCCGCCAGTTCCGGCCGCAACGTCACCACGATTTCGTGCTGCATCGCGCTCAGCAGGTACGCGGCGGCGGCCTTCGGAGTTGCACTGCTCGGCGGCGCGTCTCGGTCCACGTACAGCAGACGCGCGGACCCGAACACTCGAAGCAGGTCGTCGGCCTGCGCCGCCGGGTAGCGCATGGGCCGTCCGGCGTCCAGCGCCGCGATCACCCGGTGCGCGGCCGCGGTCAGTTCCGCCCTGATGTCCAGTTCATGCCGCTGGATGTACGCCTTCTGGTCGCGACGCGACTCGTAGGCCTCGGGGAACAGGTGCATCGGTGTCCGGAAGCTCCACCAGGCTTCGTTGGCCCGCTTGTCCTCGATGGCCACGGCCAGATCGCCGGCCGCCCGGCGGATGACCGCCACAGCCTGCGCCGACAGCGACAGCACCAGCCAGTCGCCGTCGAGCGCGACCTCATTGTCCGTCTCGGTCACGAGGACCTCCCGACCGAGGCGTCGATGCCGTAGCTGTGCAGCCGCGCGACCATCGCCTCCGCGGCGTCGCGGCTGGTCGACGAGATCAGCGCCGACCCCTGCTCATGGATCCGCCACGTGCCGGCGATCGCATCGTCCAGCTTCAGTCCGACCACTCGGTTGAGCACGTCGACCACCACCGGGAACACGTTCATCTCGTCGTTGTGCACAGCGACATGCCAGTCCGTCACTTTCCCCCAAAGCCTCCGGCCATGCGTCACGGTACGCCGGCACACCGGCCACCGTGGTCGCCGCGAGGATCCCGTGCACGATGGCCCGGGCGAACACCTGCGCGCCGGCCTCGCACACCCGGTCCAGCGCCATGCCCCGCACTCCCGTCAGCTCCTGCCGGCCGGTGGCCAGCGCGAAGATGGTGTCGCCGTCGTACATGGCGTGCGCGGGCCGGATGGCCCGGGCCAGGCCGTCGTGGGCGACGGCGGCGATCCGCTGGCACTCGGCCTTGGACAGCACGGCGTCGACGGCGACCACACCGATCGTGGTGTTCAACGCGGAACGCTTGGGCCGGAGTTCCACGGACGGCGCGCCCGGGGGCGACACGCCGAACTCGCCGTCGATCTCGTGGTCGAGGGCCCACGGCAGGCCGTCGGGGTTCACGGCCTCACCCATGGCGTTCACGGCGGCGATGGCGCCGACCGTGAGCCCGTCGACGACCATGCTGGCGGTGCCGATCCCACCCTTCAAAGACCCACATCGAGCGCCGGTTCCGGCGCCGACGCAGCCCTGCTCGACGGGACCGTCCGACGCCGCCTCGCACGCGGCGTAGCCGAAGGAGGCGTCGGGGCGGTTGCCCCAGTCGCTCAGCTTGAGGTCGAACAACACGGCCGACGGCACGACCGGCACGACCTCATGCGGCAACTCCCCCACGCTGACACCGTGATTGCGCTCGGCCAGCCAGCGCATCACGCCGTCGGCCGCGGCCAACCCGTACGCGCTGCCGCCGGTCAGACACACGCCGTGAATCTCCTGCACCAGCCGAGACGGCTCCAGCACGTCGGTCTCCCGCGTGCCGGGCGCGCCGCCGCGCTGGTCGACGCCGGCCACCGCGCCCTCCGGGGTCAGCACCACGGTGGTGCCGGTGGCCCAGCCGTCGCCCAGCCGCTGGTACTGGCCGACCAGCACGCCGGGCACGTCGGTGATCACGACGACACCGCGGTGACCAGGCTCTCCTGCACCCAGGTCAGCCAGTGGTAGACGCCGAGGTGCGAGGACCGGGGATCGTCCTCGGGCAGCTCGTCCGGCATGTCCTCGGTGACGTCCAACGCCGTGCCCAGGGCCAGCCGCACGTCGTTGATCGCCGACAGCCAGGCGTCGGCCTGCTCCACCGACAGCAGGATCGGACCGCCGTCCGGCGGGCAGGTGTCCATCACGATCTGCGCCACGCCGGTCTTGAACTCCAGCAGCTCCGGCTCGTGCAGACTGCGCAGCGCGGCCGCCGAGTCCAGGTCCTCCTTCGACGGCTGGTCGTCGTCCAGCCGGTGGAAGTCGGGCAGCAGCCGGGACAGGATCGGGTCGTCCGGCGCGGTCGAGGGCCCGACCCGGATCCCGGTCAGCTCGGCCAGCTCGTCGTCGGGCGCGTCCTGCTCCCGCGCGGCCAGCATGTCCAGCACCTGGCCGACCAGCCCACGCAGGATCGCCGCCTCCTGCCGGTCCACCTCGGCGACCAACTGCTCGCCGCGCCGTCGCCAACCCCGCACTACGAGTCCTGCTGCATGGTCGCCCACAGGCCGGCGGCGTGCAGTTTCGCCACGTCGGTCTCCACCTTCTCCTTGCTGCCCGATGACACGATCGCCCGACCCTTGTGATGCACGTCCAACATCAGCTTGGTGGCCTTCTCGCGGCTGTAGCCGAAGATCTTCTGAAGCACGTAGGTCACGTAGGACATGAGGTTGACCGGGTCGTTCCACACGACGGTCAGCCACGGGTGGTCCTCGCTGCCGACCGACTCCACCTCCGGCTTGTGCTGCTCGACGGGCGTGGTCATACCGCCAATGGTGTCATGCCGTTCCCCATTAGGCTGATCAGCTATGACCAGTACGAGCACCGCGCTGCTCACCGACCACTACGAGCTGACGATGCTGTCCAGCGCGCTGCGCGACGACACCGCGGACCGGCCATGCGTGTTCGAGGTCTTCGCCCGCAGGCTGCCCGACGGCCGCCGCTACGGCGTGGTCGGCGGCACCGCCCGGCTGCTGGACGCGATCACCCGGTTCCGGTTCGACCGGGCCGAGCTGGACCAGCTGGCGGCGGCCGATGTCGTGGACGAGCGGACGCTGGCCTGGCTCGCCGACTACGAGTTCACCGGCGACGTGGACGGCTACCCGGAGGGCGAGCTGTACTTCCCGGGCTCGCCGATCCTGACCGTGCGCGCGCCGTTCGCGACCGGCGTGGTGCTGGAGACGCTGGCACTGTCGATCCTCAACCACGACAGCGCGATCGCGTCGGCGGCGGCCCGCATGGTCACCGCGGCCAACGGCCGCCGCATGATCGAGATGGGCTCGCGCCGCACCCACGAGGAGGCGGCGGTGGCCTCGGCCCGCGTCTCCTACCTGGCCGGTTTCACGGCCACGTCGAACCTGGAGGCGGGCCGCCGCTACGGCATCCCGACCGCCGGCACCTCGGCCCACGCCTTCACGCTGCTGCACGACAGCGAGGCGGCGGCGTTCCAGGCGCAGGTCGAGCAGCTGGGCGCGGGCACGACGCTGCTGGTCGACACGTACGACATCACCAAGGGCATCCAGACCGCGGTGGAGGTGGCCGGCCCGGAGCTGGGCGCGATCCGCATCGACTCCGGCGACGTCGGCCCGCTGGCCCGGCAGGCCCGTGAGCAGCTGGACGCGCTCGGCGCCCGCAACACCAAGATCGTCGTCTCCGGCGACCTCGACGAGTACGCCATCGCGGCGCTGCGGGCCGAGCCGGTGGACGCCTACGGCGTCGGCACCTCGCTGGTGACCGGCTCGGGCGCGCCGACCGCGGGCATGGTCTACAAGCTGGTGGAGGTCGAGGGCCGGCCGGTGGCCAAGCGCAGCTCGCACAAGGAGTCCCGCGGCGGCCGCAAGGGCGCGCTGCGCCGCTACCGCGAGACCGGCACGGCCATCGAAGAGGTCGTCTACACCGAAGGCCACAAGCCGGCCCTGGGCGAGCACGACCGCGACCTCCAGATCCCCCTGGTGCGGGCTGGACAGCCCGTGCCCGACCTGCCGACCATCGAGCAGAGCCGCGAACGGCTGCGGCAGGCCCTGGTCAGCGTGCCGTGGGAGGGCCTGAAGCTCTCGCACGGCGAACCGGCGATCCCGACGACCTTCCTGTGAGGCAACCGATGGCTACCGCACTGATCGTGGTGGACGTGCAGAACGACTTCTGCGAGGGCGGCTCGCTGGCGGTGGCCGGCGGCGCGGCGGTGGCGGCCGACATCTCCCGGCACATCGCGGCCAGCAACTACGACCACGTGGTGGCGACCCGCGACTACCACCAGGACCCGGGCGCGCACTTCAGCTCGGAGCCGGACTACGCGTCGAGCTGGCCGGTGCACTGCGTGGCCGGCACGCCCGGCTCGTCGTTCCACCCGGCGCTGGACGTGGCCCCGATCGAGGCCGTGTTCTCCAAGGGCGCGCACGCGGCCGCCTACTCCGGCTTCGAGGGCGTCGGTCCCGACGGCATCTCGCTGGCCGACTGGTTGCGGGGCAAGGGAGTCGACCGCGTGGAGGTCGTCGGCATCGCGACCGACTACTGCGTGAAGGCGACCGCGCGGGAGGCGCACGACCTCGGCTTCCACACCACCGTGCTGCTGGACCTGACCGCCGCCGTCGGCGCGAAGAGCACCGACTTCGCGCTCACCGAGCTCGAAGGTGCGGGCGTGTCCTTCGTGGGGTCCCCGAGGGTCGGCTGAGCCCCCGAAGGCCCCACGAACAGCGAGCCGTCACGACACGGGCGAGCAGGCGGCGTGGCCGACGATGATCTCGCCGCTCATCGGTCCGTCCCCGTTGGGGTACAGCACGATGTGCAGCATGTTGATGGTCACGCTGCCGTCGTTGGGCTGGGCCTGGATCACCTCGTTGAAGGTGATGCGGGCCCTCGGGTTGTCGGCCGGGCCGACCGTGGTGGTGTAGTTGGCCGGGATCGGCTTCGGCGCCGTGACTCCCTGGAGGCCGCTGAACTGGAAGTTCGCGGTCGTGCTGGTGGTCGTCGCCGCGCAGCTGGCCGAGTAGTTGGACAGCTTGATCTCCGGGCCGCCGTAGGGCACCAGCGCGGTCAGGTCGAAGCCGTCGCCGGCGGCCTGCATCTTGGCCGTCCTGGCGCCGTCGTCCCTGGTGCACGTGGTGGTGCCGGCGCCGAACGTGGCGACACCGTAGGCATGGGTGCCGTTGCTGGAGTTCTGCTGGTCGGCGGTGACGTCGCACTGCGCGATGGGCGGCACGGTGACCGGGCGGCCGGCCCTGGTCACGTCGACCTGCCCCAGCGAGGTCTGGCCAAGCGGCGTCGCCCCGGCCGGAACCGCCGTGAGCGCCATCGCCGCGATCACCGCGACCGCCCCGGCTCCGACGCGCCGCGCGCTCCTGCTGAACATTGTCGTCCCTTCGGGAGTGAGCTTCGTTCGCGTCCGATCATCTGCGCTCGCCCGCCGTCATGTAACCCGATGGCGCGACTGCCACCCGGACGAGTGACAGGTCACCGGAGCGCGACCAATTCGGGGGTGCACGCGCCCACTCCACCGGTGCCCAACAGCCGGTCGAGCGCGGCCACCACCCGATGGCCGGCCTGCCCGTCACCGAACGGGTTGTGCCCGGCCGGCAGCCGCAGGTGCGAGCCCAGCAGCCAGTCCGCCTCGGCCACGATGCGGGTGTCGTCGGTGCCGACCACCCAGGCGTAGCCGGCGTCGACCGCCTCGGTGCGGTCGGTGTTGTCCCGCACCACCAGCACCGGCACGCCGAAGCTCGGCGCCTCCTCCTGTAGGCCGCCGGAATCGGTCACCACCAGCGCGGTCTGCCGCAGCACGCGGATCAGGTCCGGGTAGTCCAGCGGCTCACTCAGCCAGACCCGGTCGTGGCCCCGCAACGCGCCGGACACCTGGGCCTGCACCGCCGGATTCGGGTGGGCCGGCAGCAGGACGTGAATGTCAGGGTGACGGTCCACCATGGACCGTACGGCGGCGAGCACCCGGTCGAGCGGGTCACCCCACGACTCGCGGCGGTGCATGGTGACCAGCACGATCCGGGCACCGTCGGCGCTGACGCGCGCCTCCAGGTCGAGCAGGGTCTCGCTGCGCGGCGGCAGCTTCGCCGCCGCGACGTACTCGAGCGCGTCCACAATGGTGTTGCCGGTGACGGTGATGCGCTTGCTCGGCACGGCCTCGGCCTGCAATGTGCGGGCAGCGGCCTCGGTCGGCGCGAGGTGCAGCGCGGCGATGCGCGAGATCATCTGCCGGTTGCCCTCCTCGGGGAAGGGCGCGGTCAGGTCGCCGGTGCGCAGGCCGGCGCCCAGGTGCGCGACGGGCACGCCACGCCAGAACCCGGCCAGCGCGCCGGCCAGTGCGGTGGACGTGTCGCCCTGCACCATCACCGCCGCCGGGCGGCGGCGCACGATCAGCTCGTCCAGCCGGCGCAGCATGCCGGCGACCAGCTCGGCCTGGCTGCCGATCTCGCGGCGCAGCGGCACGAACGCGTCCGGGCGCAGGTCGAAGGCGGACAGCGCCTGCTCGACCATGCCGACGTGCTGACCGCTGTGCACGATCATCGGACGCAGCAGGGGATGGCCGGCCAGCGCCTTGGCCACCGGCGCGGCCTTGAGTGCCTCCGGCCGGGTCCCGGCCAGCAACAGCACTTCGGTGCTCAATGGTTCGGCTCCTCACATGTCCCGGGTGGGCATGGTTTCTCCCGACAGGGTCTGGGGCTTCCGGGGACGCGGGGTGCAGTGATCACCCGCGGCTTTGGACTATCAACCTTCACCCGAAATAGGCAAAGCCCAGCGACCCACACGAGGGACAACGTTCAGCCGTTTCGCCCAGCAGTCGTTACGCAGTGTGCCGATATCAGCCGGTCCAGCGTCACCTGGCCACCCGATCCGGCCGTTCAGCGGAACGGAGTCCGTCCCGATACCTGCACCGATGCGAACGTGAAAGGACCACGCGTGACAGCTGTGACAACCCCGCACCGCCGGGCGCCCGCGGCCCGTGCCGTCGCGGTGCTGCTGGTCGCGGCGGCCGCCGGACTGGTGCTCGCCCATCGCCCCTACCAGGGCGTCGAGCTGGCCGTGGCCCGGCTGGCCAGCCCATCCGTCCACATAGGACAGCTGGGCTCCTCGGCCCAGATGCTGGTGCCGCTGCTGCTGCTCAGCTCGGTGCTGGTCGCGCTGATCCCCCGCATCACCGGCAAGACGTTGGTGGCGCTGGGATGCACCACCGTGACGTTGGTGGCGTTCGACCAGCTCACAGTTTTGCTGGGCCCCTCGGCCGACGTGGGCGGCGGCGTGGCGGCGGTGGTGTTGTTCTGCTGGTTGACCGTACGCCGGGAAAGGCCGTGACCATGGGCGATCCGACCAAGCTGGAGTGGCACTTCTTCGTGCCGTGCCGGGACGAGCAGGCCGTCATCGGGGCGACCATGACGTACCTGCGGCAGCGTTTCCGGGCCGCGCACGTCTGGGTCGTCGACGACGGCTCCGACGACCGCACCGCCACCGTGGTGCGGAACCTTCGCCGTGTCGAGGGTCGGCACATCCACCTCGTGCAGCGCTACCGGCCGCAGGCACGGACCGGGAAGGAGGACGCCCTCAACGCCGCTTACCGGGCCCTGAAGACGTGGCAGGGCCGGCATGCCGCGCCGTCGCGCGCCGTGGTCGTGGTGCTCGACGCCGACAGCCGTCCACTGTGGAACTGCCTCGAGCTGACCGCCGCCCACTTCGATGATCCGCGCATGGGCTCCGTGCAGGTCGACGTGCGGTCCAGCACCCCGCGGCGGGGCTGGCTCGGTTGGCTCAGCACCCGTCGCAACGACAGCAAACCCTTGTGCGGCAACGGACAGTTCATCCGGCTGTCCGCACTCGACTCGATCGCCGGGCCCGAGGGCCGGCCGTGGCGCGGCGTCCCCCTGTCCGCCGCGTGGCACGCCGGCCTCACCCGGGACACCTTCGTCTACCACCAAGCCCGGGCCGCGTGAGAAAAGTCCCAACTGTCCCCCGCGTTTCGGCGATTAGGGTCACTTCCGTCGACTTGTGAGGAGGGGACCTGATGTCCGTGCTCGCCCTGACCGGACGGCGTGCCGTGCTGGCCGACGTCATTCCCGGCGCGCTGGCCAAGAACGTCGCGCTGGTGGTGTCCGGCGCCGTGCTGACCGGGTTGGCCGCGCAGATCGCCGTGCCCATCCCGGGCAGCCCGGTACCGGTCACCGGCCAGACCTTCGCCGCCCTGCTCGTCGGGGCAGCCCTCGGCTGGCAGCGCGGCGCCCTGTCGCTGGCCCTGTACTTCGTCGCCGGTCTCGCCGGCGTGCCGTGGTTCACCGGCGGGGCGTCCGGCTGGGCCGCCGTCACCGGCGGTTACCTCGTCGGCTTCATCGCCGCCAGCGCCCTCGTCGGCGCGCTGGCCCGCGTCGGCGGCGACCGCACCCCGTTGCGCACCGCCGGCACCATGGCGCTCGGCAACCTCGTCGTCTACGCCTTCGGCGTGCCGTGGCTCATGGTCGCCACCGGCATGGACCTCCGCGCCGCCCTCGTCGCCGGCGTCGTGCCGTTCCTGCTCGGCGACGCCCTCAAGATCGCCCTGGCCGCCGGCCTGCTCCCCGGCACCTGGGCCCTGGTCCGCCGCTTCCAGCAGCCCTGACCACACCCGTAGCAACAGTGCTACGCTTGTTTCATGGACGAGATCGCGCTGCGCGAACTGCGGAACCACACCAGTGAGGTGCTGCACCGCGTCGAGGCCGGCGAGGAGCTGACCGTCACCGTCAGCGGCCGCCCCGTGGCTCGGCTTGTCCCGTTACCGCGTCGGCGGCCGTATCTCACTCTTTCGGAGATCGTGGCGAACCGCGCCGACGCCGGACTGTATGACGAGTTGCGCGAGATGCTGCCGGAGACGACTGACGACCTCGACGATCCTTGGGAGAAGGCAGCTCGGCAGTGAGTCCCCGCACGGTCCTTGCGGACACCTCCTTCTTCATAGCCGTTGAAACGGGTCGGCCGCTGCGAGCCGACATTCCCCAGCGGTATCAGGTATCTACGATCACCATCGGCGAGCTCCGAGCCGGTGTGCTCACCGCCGGTGACGAGCGGAGTCGCGCCGCTCGGCTTCGCACGCTCACCAAGGCATTGGAGACCGAGCCGATCCCCGTCGACGATCAGGTGGCCGTCGCGTGGGCTGAGCTGAGAAGTGATTTGCGGGCTGCCGGGCGGCGAATGCCCGTGAACGACTCGTGGATCGCGGCCACCGCGATCGCCCATGGGCTGCCGGTGGTCACACAGGACGACGACTACGACGGCACGCCGGGTCTCGAAGTCATCAAGCTCTGAAGGCGGTGACCGTGCAGCGCGTCGATCTCGGGGTCGTCGACTACGAGCGGGCGGCCGCGGACATGCGCGGGTGGGTGGCCGAGCGGCAGGAAGGGCGGGCCGAGGACCGGCTCTTCCTGCTCAGCCACCCGCCCGTGGTGACGTACAGCCCGCGGACCGATCCGGCGGATCTGCCGACCGGGATGCAGCTGGTTGAGGTGGACCGTGGCGGGTACGCCACGTATCACGGGCCGGGGCAGCTGGTCGGGTATCTGGTGGTCGACGTGCGTCGGCGCGGGCCGGTGGACATCGTGCGGTGGGTGGAGAACGGGCTGATCGAGGCGCTGGCGGCGTTGGGGTTCGCGACCATCCGCCGGGACACGCCGGCCGGCGAGGGCAGCCTGGTCGGGGTGTGGACGCCGGACCACCGCAAGCTGGTGTCGATCGGCATGCGGATCCGGCGCGGGGTGACCAGCCACGGGTTCGCCGTCAACGTGGACCCGGACATGTCGGTGTACCGCGACTTCACGGCCTGCGCGCTGCCCGGCGTGACAATGTGCTCGCTGTCTGAATTGGCTGCGGAGCAGGGAGTTTCGACGCCGTCGGAGGCGGCGGTGCGGGATGCGGTGGCCGACGCGCTCGGCGCTGCATAAGCCTGTCGGGGGTTGCGGGTAACGTTCTGTCCGTGCCGGAACTGCCCTCAGTCGAAGACCTGCTCGCCGAAGCCGTGGAAGCCCTCGGCGGCAAGCAGCGGCCCGGGCAGGTGGAGATGGCGCTGGCCGTCGAGCGGGCGATCCGGACGGGCGAGCACCTGGCGGTGCAGGCGGGCACGGGCACCGGAAAGTCGTTGGGCTACCTCGTGCCGGCGGTGCGGCACGCGGTGGCGGAAGACGCGACGGTGGTGGTGTCGACGGCCACGATCGCGTTGCAACGGCAGCTGGTGGACCGCGACCTGCCGAGGCTGGCAGGGGCGCTGAAGAAGGCGCTGGGGCGGGAGCCCACGTTCGCGATCCTCAAGGGCCGCCGCAACTACCTGTGCATGCACCGGGTGCACTCGGGAGCGCCGGACGAACCGGAGGACGAAGGCCTGTTCGACCCGTTCGCGATCTCTCGGCTGGGCCGGGACGTGGCCCGGCTGCACGAGTGGTCGTCGGACACCGAGACGGGCGACCGCGATGAGCTGGTGCCGGGCGTGAGCGACCAGGCCTGGCGGCAGCTTTCGGTCAGTGCCAAGGAATGCCTCGGCGTGTCCAAGTGCCCGGTCGGCGTCGACTGCTTCGCCGAGCGGGCCAAGGCCGAGGCCGGCCGGGCCGATGTGGTGGTGACCAACCACGCGCTGCTGGCGATCGACGCGCTCGAGGGCTACAAGGTGTTGCCGGAGCACGATCTGGTGATCGTGGACGAGGCGCACGACCTGGTCGACCGGGTGACGTCGGTGGCCACGGCCGAGCTGTCCACGGCGGCGCTGGCCATCGCCGTGCGCCGCTGCGGGCGGCAGATCGAGGACGACGTCGCCGACCAGCTGTCCGAGGCCGGCGAGGGCCTGGAGATCGTGCTGTCGGAGATGCCGGTCGGCCGGCTCGACGCGATGCCGAAAGCGCTGGCCGGAGCCCTGGCCGCGGTACGGGACTCGTCGCATCGCTGCATCACCGCGCTCGGCCCGGAGCGCAAGGAGGATCCCGAGGGCGCGGTCGGCCGCAAGCTGGCCCTGGCCCTGCTCGACGAGATCCACGACACCGCGGTGCGGCTGCTGGAGGCGTTCGACGAGGACGAGGCCCACCGGCGGGACGTGGTGTGGCTGGCCGGCGATTTCCGTGACGACAGCAAGCCGCCGACCGTGAAGGTGGCGCCGCTGGGCGTCGGCGGCCTGCTCCGGGAGCGGCTGTTCGCGCCGCGGACCACGGTGCTCACCTCGGCCACGCTCACCCTCGGCGGCACCTTCGACGCGCTGGCCCGGCAGTGGGGATTGCCGGCCAGCAGCCAGGTTCCGGTGATCGACGCCACCGCGACCGAGAAGGAAGCGCCGTCCGACCTGGGCAGCCCGCGCTGGAGCGGCATGGACGTCGGCTCCCCGTTCGAGCACGGCCGCAGCGGAATCCTTTACCTGGCAAGGCATCTGCCCACGCCCGGACGGGACGGCCTGCCGCCGGCCTATGTGGACGAGCTCGTCGACCTGGTCAACGCGGCCGGCGGGCGGACGCTCGGCCTGTTCTCCTCGATGCGCGCGGCCAAGCAGGCCACCGAGGCCATCCGGTCCCGTATCGAGTATCCGGTGCTGTGCCAGGGCGAGGACTCGACCGCCCAGCTGGTCAAGAAGTTCGCCGAGGACGTGCGCTGCTGCCTGTTCGGCACGCTGTCCCTGTGGCAGGGCGTCGACGTGCCCGGCGACTCGCTGCAACTCGTTGTGGTGGACCGGATTCCGTTCCCCCGCCCGGACGACCCGCTCGCCTCGGCCCGGCAGCGGGCCGTGGAAGCCCGCGGCGGCAACGGTTTCCTCACCGTCGCCGCCACGCACGCCGCGCTGCTGCTGGCCCAGGGCGCCGGCCGGCTGCTGCGGTCGACCAACGACAAGGGCGTGGTGGCCATCCTCGATCCGAGGCTGGCCACCGCCCGTTACGGCGGTTTCCTGCGTGCTTCGCTGCCGCCGTTCTGGACCACGCACGACCCGGAGGTGGTGCGCGCCGCCCTCAAACGCCTGGACGCCGCGGCGAACTAGCCGAGATGCCGGGCCAGGAAACCGTCGTCGACCCCGTGCCAGCGGATGGTGCGATGGTCGCCCGGGTTGGCGTGCAACGTCTTCTCCTTGGACGCGAAGGCGTCGAACAACTCCAGGCCGTCCTGGCGGTCCACGTACTGGTCGTCCCAGGGCAGTAGGAACAGCACGGGGACCGTGATGTGCCGCGCCGCCGCGAGTTCCTCTTCGTACGCGAAGAAACCGCCGCCGAAGATGGCCGCTGAGATACGCGAATCCGCGGCCACCAACGGAATCCCGATCGCGGTGCCCAGCGAGATGCCGCCGCCGTAGCCGATCGGCGCCTCGGTGCCGATCTCCGGCAGTTCCTGGACCGCGTCCAGGGTCCGCTGCCACTCCGGCACCGCCCGCTCGGCCAGCGAGAGCGCGTAGCCCACGCTGACCTTGCGGAACCGCTCGATGTCGCCGGTCTTCATGGCCTGCTTGAACTCGTCGCGGACCTGCTCGTCCTCGGCCGACAGCGGGCGTTCGCCGTGCCCGGGCGCGTCGATGGCCACCACATGGAAACCCCACCTGGTCACCGTGTCGACGGCCCGGGCCCGCTGCGCCGGCGTCTTCTTGTGCAGGCCGCCGCCGTGCCCCATCAGCACCACCGGGGCGTGATCGGGGCCGGCCGCGGGCGACCAGAGCACACCGGGGACCTCGCCCACGGTGAAGTCGCGCTCGACGACGCCGTCCGACGTCGTACGGGAGGTGAAACGCAAGGAAGTCATGGTCGTGCCTTTCGGGAGTGCCTCTACGAGGGCGCTCCCGGCGAGACCACTAGGTCAAGCGCCCGACCGTGACGACGAGGGGAGCACCCACGTGCGAACGTTCATGGGTCTCACCTCCTCGACTGGTGCCGCGGTCCCGCGCAGGCTAACAGGCCGGAGATCATCCGGCCCACCGGTTTTCCGGGTTCAGCCCTTGAGCGCGACCAGCAGCACCAGCACCAGCGTGATCACGGCGAACAGGCCGTGGCCGAGCACGATCACCAGCGGGAAGCTGCGCTCGGCCGGGGCCTGGTCGGCCGCGCCGGTCGAGCCCGGGCCGCCGGTGGCCACCGCCGCGCGGGCGCGGTAGACCGGGATCCAGCGGAACAGCATCACGAAACCCAGCAGGGCCACCGGAAGCAGCAGCACGAACGAGACCCAGGCTAGCGACCGGGTGGCCAGCAGCAGGTACACGATCCACACCACCAGGCCGGCCGCGGCCAGCGCGAAGTGGCCGAAGATCACCGCGGGCGGGAAGTGGCTGGTGCGGGGCTGGCGCAGACCGCCCTTGGCGATCCACAGGCCCAGCATGACGAAGCCGCCGATGGCGGTGAGCAGCCAGGTGATCAGTGCGGTGATGGCCATGTCGGTACTCCTTGTTCCGTGGTGGGAAGGGAAAGTCAGCGGCGGAAGCCGTCGGCCTGGGTGGCTTCGTCGGCCACCCGGACGCCGTAGTGGTAGGCGAGCTTGCCGCCGAGGTAGCCGGCCGCGGCCAGTAGCAGCAGGCAGACCACCGACAGCAGCAGCGGGCCGAGGCCGACCGGGCCGTTCACGGTGTCCGCGGCCCGCCGCCACAGGAAGTTCGCCACGTAGCCGACGGTGACCGTCAGGTTCAGGCTCATGTGGGTCAGCCCGGTGCGGAAGGCCGGCGTGCCGGTGGGGATCGCGAACAGGTCCAGGAAGCCGACCATCGCCGCGGCCAGCGCGCCCAGCACGCCGATCCCGATCAGCCACAGCGATCCCGCGACGAGGAAGGCCGGCTCGGCCACGAAGCGAGACGCGATGTCGAACACCAGCGCCGCCACCCACGCCCCGATCGGCACCGTGACCAGCATCGGATGGAACGGGTGGCCGTACGGGCCGGCCAGGGCCGCGCTCACCGGCCGTTTCGCCTGCTGCACCTCGTTGGTCATCGTCGACCTCCACACGCCGAGTTTCGCCAGCGAATTTTGGTCTTATTACCTCCGACCGTCAAGCGGGGCCAGTCGATCGAGGTACACGCCTTCTTCGGAAAGAAACGTTGGCGTTATCCAGTCGCGGCCGGAGGCGCGCGAGGACACCGGGTCTACCTGCGGTTACTCAGTCCTGGAGGCGGACCGTGACCGGGGCGCCGTGCTCGACGGTGCGGCTGACCTTGCACTCGCGGGCCACGGCCCGGGGGATGACGGTGGCCAGCGGCTCGTCGGCCGGCAGGTCGAAGGCGAGGTCGACGCTGCGGAGCTCATGGGCGGCCTCGTCGCCCGTGGCGGTGACGGTGAAGTCGGCATGGGTGCGACGGACGATGAGCTGCTCGGCGGTCATGGCCGCACAGGCGGCGAGGGCGGCTTCGAGCAGCTGGACGGGTGAGAAGCCGTCGCCGCCGATCTCGACCGTGGCACCGCCGGGCGCGGTGGCGACGAAGCGACCGTCGCCGACCCGTCGGACGGAGACGGTCACGACGAGGCCCGCTGCGCGACGACGGTGACCGTGCCGGGAGCGACTTCAGTGAAGCCGGCGTCCCGGACGGCGACGACGCCGCGGGACTGCCAGGCGCCGGCGGGATCGTCGCCGGGGACCAGGAGCTTCCAGTCGGCGGGCTCGGGAGTCCTGACTGCACAAGGGAATCCGGCGGCTTGCCAGGCTTCCAGCTCGGCCGGTGGCAACAGGGCCGCGAGCAGCATGGTGGCGTGCCCGACCTGGGCGGCGGCCTTGCCGGCGGTCATCGGCACATCGGGATTGATCCACAGCACCGGAACGCCGTCCGCCGCCGGACCGGGCTCGTCGACGGGCAGCTCACTGCCGGTGATCTGGAGCCGCTTCACCTCGTACGGCGTCTCGGCCACCTTCCACGGCAGCAACGCCCGTGCCTCGGCGTCCCCGACCCGCACGGTCACACCGGGCAACGCCTGCACGGCCTCCCAGTGCGCCCCGCGGGCCCGCCGCGACACCTTCCGGATCCGGCCGTCGATCCACGCCGCCACGTCGGCGTGCCACTCCCCCTCGGGCTCCGTGGCCCGCGGATCGAGGCAGACGGCGATCGCCGCCGCCGCGGCCGCCTCCAGCAACGCCGTCCGCGCGGGCGGCGCGGCCTTCTCGATGCGCAGCACGATCGGCATGGCCCGTACCTCCGCCGGATCCTCGTCGGAGGTGTCCTGCGGGGCGGGCCGACGGAGCCACCAGGCGTAACGATCGGCAAGCGGTTGAAGCACGTTCACAGTCGCAATGGTTCCAGACCGTCGGCGGCGTCGGCCGCCTCGACCTCGGCGCGGGTGACGCCGAGCACGAAGAGCACGGCGTCGAGGAACGGGTGCGACAGGGCGGCGTCGGCGACCTCGCGCAGGGCGGGCTTGGCGTTGAAGGCGACGCCCATGCCGGCGGCTGACAGCATGTCGATGTCGTTGGCCCCGTCGCCGACTGCGACGCACTGGGCCAGCGGGATGTGGTACGCGTCGGCGAACTCCCGCAGGGCCTGGGCCTTGCCGGCGCGGTCGATGACCCGGCCGGTGGTGCGCCCGGTGAGCCGTCCGTCGGCCACCTCGAGCTGGTTGGCCATGCAGAAGTCGAGCCCGAGCTCGTCGGCCAGGCCCCGGATGACCCGGGTGAAGCCGCCGGAGACGACGCCGCAGCGGAAGCCGAGCCGCTTGAGCGTGCGGACGGTGGTGCGGGCGCCGGGGGTGAGCTCGAGCTGGGCGGCGACGTCGTCCAGCACCGTCTCGGGCAGCCCGGCCAGCAGCGCGACCCGCCGCTCCAACGACTGAGCGAAGTCCAGCTCGCCGCGCATGGCGGCCTCGGTGATCTCGCGGACCTTGTCCTCGCAGCCGGCCCGCGCGGCCAGCATCTCGATGACCTCGCCCTGCACGAGCGTGGAGTCGACGTCGAACACGACCAGGCGCTTGGCCCGCCGGGTCAGCCCGGCCCGCTCAACGGCCACGTCCAGGTTCACCCGCGCGGAGATCTCGGCGACGGCGTTGCGCAGCAGGGCGTCCTGCTCTGCGGTGTCGTCGGGCACGGAAACCCGCAGCTCAAGGCCGGTAACCGGGTAGTCGGCGACCCGGTGGATGGCGTCGATGTTCACGCCGAGCGCGGCCAGCTTGCGGGCGACCTCGGTGAAGGCCCGGGCAGTCACCGGGCGGCCCATCACGACCAGCACATGGCTGGAGCCCTGCTGGGACGAGCTGCGCGGATCGGCCCCGATCTCCACGTCCACGTTCATCGCGACGCTGGCCATGGCCTGCTCGACGGTCTCCTGGAGGCCCTCGGGGTCGCGGTCGGCGTTGACCAGCACACCCAGCACCAGCTTGCCCCGGATCACCACCTGCTCGACGTCGAGCACCTCGACGCCGTGCCGGGTGAGCACGGCGAACAGCACCGACGACACGCCGGGCTTGTCCGGTCCGGTGACGGTGATCAGGACCGTGGCTGCGTGGGAACTGGTCACCCGGACAGTTTGCCGGAAATACAACCGGGCCCCGGTGTGTCCGTGATCACCGGGGCCCGCTTGTTCACATGTTCAGCTGACGGTCACTTCTCCGTCGGGTCGTCGCTACCCGTGACGGCCGCGGTGAGCGCCTCGGACGGGGCCGGGATGTGGCCGTACTCGGCCTCCAGCCGCAGCCGCTCGACCATGTGCGGGTAGTGCAGCTCGAACGCCGGGCGCTCGGAGCGGATCCGGGGCAGCGAGGTGAAGTTGTGCCGCGGCGGCGGGCAGGAGGTCGCCCACTCCAGCGAGTTGCAGTAGCCCCACGGGTCGTCCACCTCGACGACCTCGCCGTACCGATAGCTGCGGAACACGTTCCACAGGAACGGCAGGGTGGAGGCGCCCAGGATGTACGCGCCGATGGTGGACACCGTGTTCAGCGTGGTGAAGCCGTCGCTGGACAGGTAGTCGGCGTACCGGCGGGGCATGCCCTCGGCACCCAGCCAGTGCTGGACCAGGAAGGTGGTGTGGAAGCCGATGAACGTGGTCCAGAAGTGCAGCTTGCCAAGGCCCTCGTCCAGCATCCGGCCGGTGATCTTCGGGAACCAGAAGTAGATGCCCGCGTAGGTGGCGAACACGATGGTGCCGAAGAGCACGTAGTGGAAGTGCGCCACCACGAAGTACGAGTCGGAGACGTGGAAGTCGATGGCCGGCGCGGCCAGCAGCACGCCGGTCAGGCCGCCGAAGAGGAAGGTGATCAGGAAGCCGACGCTGAACAGCATCGGCGTCTCGAAGGTCAGCTGCCCCTTCCACATGGTGCCGATCCAGTTGAAGAACTTCACACCGGTCGGGACCGCGATCAGGAAGGTCATGAAGGAGAAGAACGGCAGCAGCACCGCGCCGGTGGCGTACATGTGGTGGGCCCACACCGTGACCGAAAGGGCGGCGATGCCCAGCGTGGCGTAGATCAGGCCCTTGTAGCCGAACAGCGGCTTGCGGCTGAACACCGGGAAGATCTCGGACACGATGCCGAAGAACGGCAGCGCGACGATGTAGACCTCGGGATGGCCGAAGAACCAGAACAGGTGCTGCCAGAGGATCACGCCGCCGTTGGCCGGGTCGAACACGTGCGCGCCGAGGTGCCGGTCGGCCAGCAGGCCGAACAGGGCGGCGGTCAGGATCGGGAAGGCCAGCAGCACCAGGATCGAGGTGACCAGGATGTTCCAGGTGAAGATCGGCATCCGGAACATGGTCATGCCGGGGGCGCGCAGGCAGACCACCGTGGTGATCATGTTGACGCCGCCGAGGATGGTGCCGAGGCCGGACAGGATCAGACCGGTGATCCACATGTCGGCGCCGACGCCCGGCGAGTGGACCATGTCCGACAGCGGGGTGTAGGCGAACCAGCCGAAGTCGGCCGCGCCGCCCGGGGTCAGGAAGCCGGCCACCACGATGGTGCCGCCGAACAGGTAGGCCCAGTAGGCGAACGCGTTCAGCCGCGGGAAGGCCACGTCGGGCGAGCCGATCTGCAGCGGCAGCACGAAGTTGGCGAAGCCGAACACGATCGGCGTCGCGTACAGCAGCAGCATGATCGTGCCGTGCATGGTGAACAGCTGGTTGAACTGCTCCTGCGACAGGAACTGCAGCCCCGGCCGGGCCAGCTCGGTCCGCATCAGGAGGGCCATCGCGCCGCCCACCATGAAGAAGACGAACGAGGTGACCAGGTACATGATTCCGATCTGCTTGTGGTCCGTAGTACGGAACAACCGCAGCAGGAGGGAACCCTTCACCGTCGTGCGCGTCGGATAAGGACGCGTAGCGATCGGCTGCGGTGCTACGGCCGTCACGATGCCTCCAGCCAGTGTCATCTCGGGAAACCATCAGGATGGTAGACCGGCGAGATCAGGTCAGCTCGGCTGGGCCGGCACTGGGGAAATCGAGTGACCCCCGTCACGGCGCGTGACAGCATGTTCCGGCATGGAACAGGCGATTCGGGCGGCGGTCTCCTTCGCCGCGGCCCACGGCGTGCGGTCGGCCGAGCCCGCGGTGCTCAAGAACGGCAGCAACGTGCTGGTCCACCTGCGGCCGGCGCCGGTCGTGGCCCGCGTCGCCGGCACCACGGGGCTGGTTCGCCGGCCGGTCGCCGACTGGTTCGACCGCGAGATCGCCCTGGTGGATCACCTACTCGGACACGGCTTTCCGGTCGTCGCCCCCAGCTCTGACCTGCCGCGCGGTCCGGTCGAGCATGCCGGCCAGACGATGACGTTCTGGCGTTTCGTGCCGCATGACCCCGCTGCATCGATCAAGCCCGCCGAGTTCGCCGAGTCGTTGGCCGATCTTCACGGGGCGTTGGCCGACTACGCCGGCCCGCTGCCCGTGTCGGGTCCGCTGGACGACGTGCTGCTCGGGTTGCCGCTGCTCGGCGCGCATGCCGAAGCACTGCGGGCGGAGCATGCGCGGCTGTCGGCATTGCTGCCGGGCGGTGGGCAGGCGCTGCACGGCGACGCCCACCCGGGCAACGTGCTGGTGACGGCGGACGGCCTGGTCTGGAACGACTTCGAGGACACGTGGCGCGGGCCGCTGGAGTGGGACCTGGCCGTGATGGCCAGAACCTCGCTGCTGGACGGCGCGCAGGCGCTGGACGCCTACCCCGGCTCGTACGACGCCGAACTGGTGGCCGTCTGCCGCGAGATCCGGTGGCTCCAGGTGCAGATCTGGCGGCACGCCGCCGTACTGCGCGACCCGGCCCGCCAGGCCGAGGCCGAAGCCGACCTGTCCCGCTGGCTCGCCGCCCATTCGCCGGGGTATCGGTGAGGGAGCGCATGTGGTACGCCAGTTCAGGTGACCGACTTCGTGACGGTGATCGCGCTCGGTGGAACCATCGCCATGGCCCGGCCGGCCGACGGCAGCACGGGGGCCGTGCCGGCGCTCGACGTCGACGAGCTGCTGGCGTCCGTGCCCGGACTGGACAAGGTCGACATCAAACTCCGCACGATCGCGTTCCGCGCGCTGCCGGGGGCGTCGGTCGGCTTCGACGACCTGACAGCGCTGGCTGAGCTGATCACGGCCGAGATCGACGCCGGCGCCTGCGGCGTGGTGGTCACGCAGGGCACCGACACCATCGAGGAGACGGCGTTCTTCCTCGACACGAGCGTGCTGGACGGCGCGCCGGTGGTGGTCACGGGCGCGATGCGCAACCCGTCGCTGGCCGGCGCGGACGGCCCGGCCAACCTGCTGGCCGCGGTCCAGGTGGCGGCCAGTGAGCAGGCCGACGGACTGGGCTGCGTGGTGGTGTTCGCCGACGAGGTCCACGCCGCCAGATACGTGTCGAAGGCGCACAGCGCCAGCATCGGCGCTTTCGTGTCACCGAACACCGGGCCGATCGGCTACGTCGTCGAGGGCAAGTTCCGGCTGCTGAACCGGCCGGCCGACGTGCTCAAGGTGTACGTGCCGCAGGGCGCGCCGCAGCCGACGATCGGCCTGGTCACGGTGACTCTCGGCGACGACGGCTCCGTGCTCAAGGCCATCGGCGACGCCGTGGACGGCCTGGTCGTGGCGGCTTTCGGCGCCGGGCACGTGCCGCTGGCCCTGGTCGAGCCGCTGACCGCGCTGGCCCAGCGGATGCCGGTGATCCTGGCCTCGCGGACCGGCGCCGGTCCGGTGCTGGCCGAGACGTACGGATTCCCGGGCTCGGAGCAGGACCTGCTGCGCCGCGGCCTGATCGGGGCCGGCTTCCTCAGCCCGGTCAAGGCGCGCATCCTGCTGCGCCAGCTGCTGGCCGCCCGAGCCGGCATCGACGACATCCGGAAGGCCTTCCTCGGCGAGGAGTGAATGGCGATGGCTCGTCCGTCCATCAGTCCCGTGGCGTGGCAGTCGCCGGTCGCGCCCGAACGATCCCGGCGGTCGGACAGCTCGCCGCCCATGCCCGCGCCGCAGGTGCTGGCGGTCAACGGCACCGGGCCCGAGGACGTTCTCGTCGACGAGGAGGGCCGTCTGCTGACCGGCGTCGACGACGGCCGGATCCTGCGGCTGTCCGACGAGGGCCGTCGGATCGAGGTGGTCGCCGACACCGGCGGCCGGCCGCTGGGCCTGGAGTTGTTCGGCGACGGACGGCTGCTCGTGTGCGACGCCCGGGCCGGGCTACTGGTGGTGGATCCCGCCACTGGCTCGGTTGAGCCAAAAGTCACGGGGGGCTCGATCACGGCGTCGAGACCGCTCAACCTGTGCAACAACGCGGCCGTCGCCCGGGACGGCACGGTGTTCTTCACGGATTCGACCCAGCGGTTCGGCCTCGAGAACTTCATGGCTGACCTGCTGGAACACAGCGGCACCGGACGGCTGCTGCGTCGCGACGTCTCGGGCGAGGTCACCGAGCTGCTGGACGGACTACAGTTCGCCAACGGCGTCGCGCTGGCCGCCGACGAGTCGTACGTGGCGGTCGCGGAGACCGGGTCGTACCAGATCCGGCGGGTGTGGCTGGACTCCGGCCGCAGCGACGTGCTCGTGGACAACCTGCCGGGCATTCCCGACAACCTGAGCACCGGTCAGGACGGTTTGATCTGGGTCGCGCTCGTGTCGCCGCGCAATCCCGTGCTCGACCGGACCTCGCGGTATCCGGTGCTGCGCCGGGCGACGTGGGCGCTGCCGCCGGCCATGCTGGCCAAGCTCGAGGTGCGCACGACGTGGGTCGTCGCCGTCGACGACACCGGCCGGATCGTGCACGACCTCCAGACCTCGGCACCGGGCTATCACATGGTCACCGGCGTCCGACAGCACAACGGCAAGCTCTACCTCGGCAGCCTGCGGGAGCAGGGCATTGCCGTCATCGACCTGTGAGGCCCTCGACGAACGAGCGGAAGTCCGGGGCCAGGGCCAGTTCGCGGCCGCTCTCCAGCCACACCACCGTGGGCTCGCCTTGTCGGCGGTAGTCCAGCGCGACCCAGGTCGGTCCGTCGCCGGAGATCGGCACGACGCCGGTCGGCAGGCCCCATTCCTCGACCAGGTCCGGAACGTCGAGCAACGAGGTCACGCCCTTGGTGTGGCCGATGCCCATGAGATCGGGCAGCGGCACGTGGTCGTCGGCCCAGGAGGTTGGCGCGGTGGTCGGGTATCGACGCCGGCCGCACGCCACCATGCCGCCGTTCTGCACGCGGAGCAGGTCGAGCAGCGCCGCCGGCAGCGGGACACCGAGCACGGCCTCGGCCTCACGGACGACTGCGTCGGTCAGCAGCGGGTGCACGTCGTAGGTGCCGTCGCCCCAGAACGCGACCTTGATCTCGTCGAAGTCCGCCACCGGGGCAGCCTAGGCCCGGTGTACAGGTAGCTCCACTGCCGGCGCGCCGCCGCATCGGCGACACTCGGTGCATGGCACGGCTACGGGGGTTGGGGCTGGCCGCGCTGGCGGCGGTCGGTCCCGTGCTCGCGGCCATGGACCTGGTGGCGCTGGTGTTCGGCGTGACACCGGTCGTGCTGTGGATCCGGCGCTGGCCGGTGGTCGCGCGACGGCTGGCCGGCGAGTGGTGCGAGGTACCGATCGCCGACCCGTACGACCCGGTGCCGCCACCGCCGCGCGCTAGGCCCGACGGCATGTACGAGGTACGGAGGCGGCTGTATCGCCGGCCGCACGTACCCGCGTATCGGCAACGGGCCCACTGGGTGGCGTCGGACGGCGCGACCTGGCTCGACCTGTTGTGGTTGGTCGTGAACCCGATCGCCGGCACGGCACTGGGACTGGCCGGGGTGATCGTCGGGCAGCCGGCGCTGCGCTGGCACGGCCGCTGGACACGAGCGCTGCTCGGGGCGCGGCGACCGTGGCCGAACTGGGTCAAGGAACGCGTGGTGCTGCTCCTGGACGGCGCGCAGCTGTCGGCGCAGTCGCTGGCCGGGCTGCTGCTGGCGGTGTTGCAGCTGGTCTCGGCGGCGCTGGCGCTCGTCGGCGTGACGTGGCCGTTGATCGTGCTGATCGAGAACTCCCGCGGCTACACCAACTACTACCGGCGGCGGGTCGGCGTCGACGAGCCGTATCGACCGGCGCCGCCCGCGCCGAGGCCCGAACCCGATGGCCGGTACCGGGTCGGGCGACGGCTTTTCCGGTCGCCGACGATCCCGGTGCGACTGGCCCGGCTGTACTGGCTGACCGGGGACCCGGCCTCCGGCAGTGACTTCCTGTGGATGCTGGTCAACCCGTTGGTCGCGGTGACGCTGCTCGCGGTGCCGTGCGCCGGTCTCTTCTGGGGCTTCGCCCAGGTGACGACGTTGGTCAGCGCTCTGTGGGGGCACACCCAGCGGTGGCAGTACGTGCTGTCCGGTGTCGCGTTGGTCGCGTTCGCGCTGGTCATGGGCCCGACGCTGCGTCGTTGGCACGACCGCTGGACGTCCGTGCTGCTCGCGCCGACCAAGGCGGCGCGGCTGGCCCAACGGGTGCGGCGGCTGACCGAGACGCGGGCGGACGCCGTCGACACGCAGGCCGCCGAGCTGCGGCGGATCGAACGCGACCTGCATGACGGCGCCCAAGGTCGGCTGGTGGCGATGGGCATGGCGCTGCGGACCGTGGAACGGCTGCTGGACCGGGATCCGGAGACGGCCCGGCGGCTGATCGTCGAGGTCCGTGAGAACACCTCGGTCGCGCTGAACGAGATCCGTGAGCTGGTGCACGGCATCCATCCGCCGGTGCTGGCCGAACGCGGTCTGGCCGACGCGATCCGGGTGGTGGCGCTGGACTGCCCGCTGGACGTGGAGGTGGCCGCCGACCTGCCCGGACGGCTCGATCCGCCGGTCGAATCCGCCGCCTACTTCGCCGTACGCGAGCTACTCACCAATGCCGCCAAGCACTCCGGGGCTGCGCGGATCCGGATCGACGTGCACCACTTTGACGAGCTGCTGCGCATCACCGTGCACGACGACGGCCGCGGCGGCGCCGACCCGGCCTGCGGCACCGGGTTGATCGGCGTGCAGCGGCGACTCGGTACCTTCGACGGGGTCCTGGACGTGCGCAGTCCTCTCGGCGGACCCACGACACTGACGATGGAGATCCCGTGCGCGTTGTCATCGCGGAGGACGTCTACCTCCTCCGAGCCGGGCTGACCCGGCTGCTGGAGGCGTACGACTTCTCGGTGGTCGCGGCCGTGGAATCCGGGCCCGAGCTGCTGGCCGCGCTCATCGAACACCGGCCCGACGTGGCCGTTGTCGATGTGCGGCTGCCGCCCACTTTCACCGATGAGGGTCTTCGCGCCGCCATCGAGGCCCGGCGCATCCATCCCGGGCTGCCGGTTGTCGTGCTGTCGCAGCACGTGCAGCAGCTTTACGCCCGTGAGCTGCTGGCCGACGGCGGTGCCGGTGTCGGCTACCTGCTCAAAGACCGCGTGTTCAACGACGAGCAGTTCGTGGACGCCCTGCGGCGCGTCGCCGCCGGCGGCACCGCCATGGACCCCGACGTCGTGACCAAGCTGATCTCCGGGACGCCGCCGCTGGCCACGTTGAGCCCGCGGGAGCGTGAGGTGCTGGAACTGATGGCCGAGGGACGGTCCAATGCCGCCATCTCGCAGCGGCTGCACCTGTCCGACAGCGCCGTGAGCAAGCACATCGCCGCCATCTTCGGCAAGCTCGGGCTGGCCGCGTCCGACGACGACAACCGGCGGGTGCTGGCCGTGCTCGCACACATCACCGGCAATTCGTCACACAACCACCCCTGACCCCCTGGATTGCCTACGATCGAACGGTGAAGCTGCTCGCGGTCAGCGACCTGCACGTCGCGTACGAGGAGAACCGGACGATCACCGATGGGCTGCGCCCCGAGTCGGCCGACGACTGGCTCATCGTCGCCGGCGATGTCGGCGAGACGGCCTCGGACATCGAGTGGGCGCTCGGGCTGCTGCGGGAGCGTTTCGCCAAGGTCATCTGGGTGCCCGGCAACCATGAGCTGTGGACGCCCAAGGACGATCCGGTGCAGCTTCGTGGCGTCGAGCGCTACGAGTACCTGGTCGAGATGTGCCGTCGGCTCGACGTCGTCACGCCCGAGGACGACTATCCGATCTGGCCCGGCGAGGGCGGTCCGGCCGTCATCGCGCCGCTGTTCCTCCTGTACGACTACACCTTCCGTCCCGAGGGCACGTCGAACAAGGAAGAGGCGCTGGCCAAGGCCCATGCGGCCGGCGTCGTCTGCACCGACGAGTACTTCCTGCATCCCGACCCTTATCCCAGCCGTGAGGCGTGGTGCGAGGCTCGCGTCGAGCTCACCGAGAAGCGGCTTTCCGCGCTGCCGCCCGAGCTGCCGACCGTGTTGATCAACCATTGGCCCATGGTCCGTGAGCCCACGCGGGTCATGTACTACCCCGAGTTCGCCCAGTGGTGCGGCACCGTGCTCACCGCCGACTGGCACCTCCGCTTCCGCTCGGCGTGTTCGGTCTACGGGCACCTGCACATTCCGCGGACCACCCACTACGACGACGTGCGGTTCGAGGAGGTTTCCGTTGGCTATCCGCGGGAGTGGAAGAAGTGGGGGCGTACTGATGGTTGGCTGCGCCAGATCTTGCCGGTGAAGCCGTGATCGAGGAGCTGCTGCCGCCTGCGGTGGCGTACGCCGAGGCCTTCGACGACCACTCCGCCGTTGAGCTCCTTCCCGCTGAGGAAGCCGTCATCTCCCGGGCCGTCGACAAGCGCCGCCGGGAGTTCTCCACCGTCCGCTATTGCGCCCGTCAGGCCATGAAGTCCCTCGGTCTTCCTCCTTCGGCTGTGTTGCCCGGCGAGCGCGGCGCCCCCATCTGGCCTTCCGGCGTCGTCGGCTCCATGACCCATTGCCTCGGCTACCGCGCCGCCGCTTTGGCTTTCTCGCGGGACATCGTCACCGTAGGCATCGACGCCGAGCCCGACGAGCCCCTCCCCGATGGCGTCCTGGACGCCATCGCCCTGCCTTCGGAGCGTTCCGTACACGGCCGCCTTCTGTTCAGTGCCAAGGAGTCCGTCTACAAGGCGTGGTTCCCCTTGGCCCGAGTCTTCCTCGACTTCTCCGAGGCCGAGCTCAACTTCGACGACGGCACGTTCTCCGCCCGCATCCTCGTCCCCGGCCCCGTGTCGGGCTTCTCCGGCCGTTGGCTCATCCGCGACGGCTTCGTCATCACCTCGATCGTGGTGCCCGTTGCCTGATCTCGATCGCGTCCGGGTACGGCGGGTCGCCCTGGCGGACCGCGCAGAAGGTCACGTTGCCCGTGTACCGATCCGGGTCGAACAGGGTCGGCGACACGGACACGTAGGCCACGACCTCCACGTGCGGGAGGTCCTTCTCGGCCCGCTTCAACGCTGCTTCGGCAAAGGCCACGCCTCTCCCCGCAGCCGCTCCGCCCGAGCCTCGCCCTCTTCCGCCAGGTCCAGATCCGGGATGCCACGACCGTTCACCGCCAGCTCGTAACCCGTAGTGTCCGTGAACCTCGCCCGATCCCCGTGATAGCTGGCGTGCCAGCCCTTCAGCAGGACCGCCCCGTCCAGCTCGAACCAGCGGTCATCGAAGATCCACTGCTCCATGGCGTCCATCCGCGCCTCCCCTCGCTCCGGGCGGCACCTTATGCCTGACCTCGCTTGGCACCAAGCCGTTTCCGCCCTCGGCGGCACCCCCGTTCCGACCGACCTCGTCGCCCGCTACAGCGAGCCCCACCGCCGCTACCACAACCTCTCCCACGCCCGCTCCGTCGCCCGCGACGCCGTCACCTTGGTTCCCTTGTCCTCAACGGAAACGGCCGTCCTAACCCTCGCCGCCTGCGCCCACGACGTCGTCTACGACGCCATCCCCGGCACCGACGAGCAGCTCAGCGCCTCCTGGGCCCGCGACTGGCTTTCTCGCTCCGGCTTGGAGCCGTACGCCTCCCGCGTCGCGGACCTGATCCTCATGACCATCAAGCACTCTGCCGATCCCAGCGACCACGTCGCCTGCGCCTTGTTGGACGCCGACCTTGCCATCCTCGGCTCCTCCCCCGCCGACTACGACGCCTACGCGGCGGCGGTGCGCCAGGAGTACTCCGCCGTCCCGGACGAAGCGTGGCGCACAGGCCGTGCGCGAGTGCTGAACTCGTTGCTGGAGCGGGACAAGCTGTTCCTCACACCGGTTGGCCGAAACCGCTGGGAGGGGCGAGCCCGCCGCAACGTGGCCCGCGAACTAGGCGATCTCAGCCGCTGAGCTATACCCGCAGAAGAACACCGTAGCCGCAGATGTGATAGTCGAGCATCGCGAAGCCATAACCAAGACCGCGTCCGTGCTCGATTTCGCCACTTTCCGGAACTTTCGCGATACACAACGGAGCGCCCGGAGGAATCCGGCCAGTGCGAGGCGGTGAAGGTGCCGTCAGCCCGAAAGGTCACCTGCGTACCGTCCTCGGCCCGCCACGTGCCGACCAGATCGGCACTCGTGGCTGACACCTGCTGGACACTGTGGCTGCACCCCACGAGCGCCACGGCCAAGAAGGCGGCGATCACTGCTCCCCAGGCAACACTGAACATTGTCCCCACCCACTCGATGAACGCCGAGGCTCCGGTCAAACCATTCGGCAACACCGTTTCAGTCTGACAGGGAGTTGTGGACAAAGGGTGTGCGCCGGGTGGACGTTTCGACATGAGGACTAGTTGTCGGTCAAGGCGGTGATGGTGAGTTTGCCGGCGTCGGTGGCGGAGTTGTTGGCCTCGGTCTGCTGGTAGTCGCCGACCTGGAAGCGGACGTCCTTGCCCTGGAAGGACGGGTTGAGGGCGACGGTCTGCTTGCCGGTGCGGCCGGCGGAGGTGGCGGTGACGGTGAAGCCGGAAGGGGATTCGGTGATGGTGTAAGAGAAAGGGGCGTTCATGGGTACGGCGGTGAGGACGGTGGAGAGGTCACTGCCGGAGACGGTGGGGTTCTTGCGGATGGTGAGGGTGACGCGGCCGGAATCGGGGGCGTCGGCGGAGGTGTGGCGGTAGTGGAGCATGAGGAGGGGCACCGAGGAGATGGGGCCGCCGCCGTGGATCTGGCCGATGATGATGTCCTGCGCGCTGGGGAGCTGCTGCATGATCATGGTGGCGGACAGGGAATGGGTGCCGGATCCGGCGGCGAAGTCGTTGTCGCTGACCAACTCGGTGCGAGGGTGGGGCGAGTTGGGGGTATGGGCGCCCTTGGTGGGGGCGAAGAAGGCCAAGGCGCCGGAAGCGGTACGGGTGAGCCAAGGGGAAGTGACCTTGGCGGGACTGACGGTGGAGGAAGCGCCGCTTTGACGGCCGGCGGAGTCGACGGGGAGGGTGAGGCGCCAACCGGACAAGGACACGGCGGCGGCGGCGCTGGCGGGCCCCTGGGCGGAAGAGAAGCCGATGGCGCCGGCCCCGACGACGACAACGCCGGCAACGGCGGCGATCAAGGTGCGCCGCCGGCGGACCGGCATCGAGCGCAACAGGTGTCCAAGCATGTGAATCCGCCTTCCACTCCGGTGCTACGAGTGGTGCAGACGCGGGCCGACCGGAACCGGTTCACGCCCGGTCACGGACGTGAACCGGACCCGGATCAGTACAGGTTGGCGGCGTACGCCGCACCGTAGTAGTGCTCAAGATCGGAGATGGAGTCCTCGGGCCGTTCCAGGGCCTTGGCGATGGCGGGCCGGGAGTCGACGGCCCCGGGCTCCCACGTGTCGGGGTTCCACAACGCGGAGCGCAGGAAGGCCTTGGCGCAGTGGTGGAAGACCTCGTCGATCTCCACCAGCATGACGATCTTGGGACGGTGGTTCTTGACGATCATGTCGTCGAAGAACGGGGCGTCGGAGAGCAGCCGGGCACGGCCGTTGATACGCAGGGTGTCGCCGCGGCCGGGGATCAGGTAGAGCAGCCCGACCTGGGGATTGGACAGGATGTTGCGCCAACCGTCGACCCGGCGGTTGCCGGGCCGGTCGGGCACGGCGATGGTGCGCTCGTCGAGCACCACCGTGAACCCGGGCGGATCGCCCTTGGGCGACACGTCGCAGCTGCCGTCGGCGGCGGACGTGGCGACAAGGCAGAACGGCGAAGCGGCCAGCCACTGCCGGTCCAGCTCGTGCAGCGCGGGCCGCACCTTCTCGGCGACGCGTTTGACCGGTTCGCCCACCAGCTCGGTGAGCTCGTCAAGAGACGTGATCTCGCGCAAGGTCTCCCCCTCGTCAACGGACGGTCCGCCCCCGACCCTACGCGTTCGCCCGAAAACGAGCCCGCCGACAACCAGCAGGGCGGCGAGCAGCCCGATGGCGAACCACGGCGGGTCGTACACCTCGGAGCGGGGCCAGCCGATGTCGACGGCCATGAAAACGCCCCACCCGACGGCCACGGCGTTGACGAGAATTCCCCAGCGCCCCAAGGAGAAATGTGCGGAGGAAGGAAGCCGTCCCCGTAATCGGGCGACCAGCGTCGGCGTGGTCACGAGCAGATAAGCCAGATACACCAACACAACGGAGACACTGGTGACGGCGGTGAACAGCGTCGCCTGGCCGATGTTCAGCAGCAGCACCAGGATCGCGGCGGCGCCGACGACAACGGCCGGCACGATCGGCGTGCCGGTACGCGGCGACACCCGACCGAGAGACGCGCGCCACGGCAACATTGCGTCACGGCTCATGGAGAACATCATCCGCGTGGCGGCGGTCTGGATGGCCAGTGTGCAGACGATGATCGCGATCGCCACGTCGATCAGCAGCACGGTGCCGACGCCGCTGCCGAGCCGACTGGTCAGCACATAGGGCAGCCCGCCGGAGGCCAGGTTCCCGTCGGTCTGGCTCGGCGCGGCGACCAGGGCGCCGAGCAGCAACAACACGCCGCCGAGCCCGGCGGCGGACAGGGCCCGCAGAATGGCCCGCGGCGCGGTGCGGCGCGGGGACCGGGTCTCCTCGGCCAGCTCGCCGGCGCTGTCGAAGCCGATCAGCACGTACGCGGCCATCAGCGCGGAGATCAGGAACGGCTCGAGGCCGACGCTGCCCGAGAAGACGACCGACGGCCCGCGTTCGGCGTTCCCGAACAGCAACACGACCAGCACCGCCACGCCGACCAGCTCACACGTCACACCAATGGAGTTGATCATCGACATGACCCGGATGCCGAAGGCGTTGACCACGGTGGTCAGCACGATCAGCCCCGCGCCGAGCAGGATCGCGTTGCCGGGCCCGTCGATCAGCTGGAAACCCGGCCAGATCACCGGCAGCACCACCTGCAACGCGATCGCCGCGCCGGCCACGCAGACGATCTGGCCGAGCAGCATGAGCCAGCCGGCGAACCAGCCGATCACCGGCCCGGACACCCGCCGCGCCCACTGGTAGACGCAGCCGGCGATCGGGTAGCGCGCGGCCAGCTCGGCGAAGACCAGCGCCACCGCCAGCTGCCCCACGAAAACCATCGGCCAGGTCCAGAAGAACGCGGTGCCGCCGAAGGAGAATCCGAACGCGAACAGCTGGAAGACGGTGGTCAGGATGGACACGAAGGAGAAGCCGGCGGCAAAGGACGCGTAGCCGCCGAGCTTGCGGCGCAACTGTTGCGGATAACCGAAACGGGCAAGGTCCTGGGCATCAGTCGTGGTCACGAGCCCTCCCGACGCGGCAGGTGGCCGGCCCGCACCAGGCAGCCGAGGGTGTCGCAGATGACCCGGGTGGCGATCAGCGCGGTGATCTCGGCGTTGTCGTACGGCGGCGAGCACTCCACGACCTCGATGCCGGCCAGCGGCCGCTCGGCCACCAGCTGGATGAACTTGAGCACCTCGCGGGGCAGGAAACCGCCGGGCTCGGGCCAGCCGGTGCCGGGCACGAAGGCGGCGTCGAGGCAGTCGACGTCGAACGACAGCCACACCGCATCGGCCCCGTCCCAGGCCACGTCGAGGGCGCGGGCCGCGGCCTGCTCGATACCCATCTCCACGCAGTCGGTGACGGTCATGATCGTGGTGCCGCGCTCCCGCCCGATCCGCACGCCGGGCCGCGGCGCCTGCCAGCCGCCGATACCGATCTGCACCAGGTTCTTGGCCGGCACGTTGGGAATGTCGGTGGCGTGGAACCACGGCGTGGTGTGCATGCGTTCGTCGAGATCGGTTTCCTGGGTGTCCACGTGCCGGTCGAAGTGGATGATGCCGAGGTTGCCGCCGCCCAGGTGCGGGGCGACGCCGCGGGTGGTCGGATAGCCGATGGAGTGGTCGCCGCCGAGCACCACCGGGAACGCCCCGGACTCGTAGACGTGGGAAACGGCCTTGGTGATCTGGTCGAAGGTCTTCTCGATGTTGCCGGGAATGGTGAAGATGTCACCGAGATCGCCGATGGTGATGGACTCCCGCAGGTCCACGCCCAGTTCGAAGCTGTACGGCCCGTACAGCGCGGAGATCTTGCGAATGCCCTGCGGCCCGAACCGGGTGCCGGACCGGTAGGTGGTGCCGCCGTCGAACGGGGCGCCGAGCACGGCGACGTCGTACTCGCCGCAGCGCCGGACGTCCTCGACGTAAGGCGCCTTGAGAAAGGTGTTGATACCGGCGAAATGCGGCAGCTCGCCGCGGGAGAAGGTGGGAATCCGCCGGTCCACGATGGAATCGGCGCCGGGCAGCCCGAGCTCCAACCCCCGGGCCACCTCCTCGTCCCACCTCGTGGTGGGCAGCGCCGCCTCCGCCTCGACGGCGTAGCGAGCCTCCGGACCGTAGTTGTCGTGCAGGTGCCCCATGCGCGCCTCCGCGGTCGACGCCGGGCGCACGCCGCCACGCACAAGGCGTCCCCCCGGGCGCAAGTCCCGCCGTGGTGCGGTGCGGCCGGCACGCGGCTCGGCCGAGGATGGCGGGCGCCGGCATTGTGCCGGCCTGGCAACAGGATCGCACCGAACACTGAGACGGCACAATCGGTCACGCTGCGAGCACGTCGCCGAAAAGGGTGGGATTTGCGGGATTCGGCGTACCCGGTACGCGGAACTCGAACGCACGGCGCAGCCCGACCCTCTACCCTGGCCAACCGGAACAGGCTTTGTCGACCCACCCAGGGGGACGTCAGCACCGTGAACCGCACGTTCCAGGTCGACCTGCGCGGCGTCGTGGACCTGCTCAGCCATCACCTGTACGCGAGCCCACGGGTGTATCTGCGCGAGCTGATGCAGAACGCGGTGGACGCGGTGACGGCGCGGCGGGCGGAGGTGCCGAACGCGCGGGCGGCGATCAGCGTGGTGACAGGGCCGGCCGCGATCACCGTGACGGACACCGGGATCGGCCTGACCGAGGCGCAGGTGCACGAGCTGCTGGCGACCATCGGCCGCAGCTCCAAGCGGGACGAATTGGGCTTCGCGCGGCACGAGTTCCTCGGCCAGTTCGGCATCGGCCTGCTGTCGGCGTTCGTGGTCGCGGACGAGGTGCGCGTGACGACCAAGGCCGACGGCGCGCCGGCGGTGCTGTGGACCGGGCGCGCCGACGGCACGTACGACATCAAGCCGGCGCAGCGCGACGAGGTCGGCACCACGGTCGAGCTGACCGCACGCCCGGGCTCGGAGCAGTGGTTCGAGCCGCCGACGGTGACCGAGCTGGCCCGCCTGTACGGCTCGATGCTGCCGGTGCCGGTCACCGTGGACGGTGTCGCGGTCAGCGGCGACGGCACGCCCTGGCGCGAGGACGACCGCGAGCCGGGGCTGCGCCGCGCGGATCTGGTCGGCTACGCGCAGGAGACGCTGGGCTTCACCCCGTTCGACGTGATCGACCTCGCGGTGCCGGAGGCCGGGCTGACCGGCGTGGCCTACGTGCTGCCGTTCCCGGCGAACCCGGCCGAGCACGCCGGCCACCGTGTCTACCTGAAGGGCATGCTGCTCACCGAGAGCGCGCAGGGCCTGCTGCCGGACTGGGCGTTCTTCGCCCGCTGCGTGGTCGACGCGGGCGAGCTGCGGCCGACGGCGAGCCGCGAGGCGCTGTACTCGGACACGCTGCTCGACGAGACCAGGCAGGCGCTGGGTGACCAGCTGCGCGGCTGGCTGGTCGGCCTGGCCCGCGCCGACCAGTCCCGGCTGCACAAGTTCCTCGGCGTGCACCACCTCGGCGTCAAGGCGCTGGCCCTGCACGACGACGACATGCTGCGGCTGGTCGAGCAGTGGTGGCCGATGGAGACCAACGTCGGCCGGATGACGCTGGCCGACTTCCGGGCCCAGCACGGCGAGATCCGCTACTGCGCCACCGCCGACGACTTCCGCCAGCTCGCCGGGGTGGCCGCGGCCCAGGACATCGCGCTGGTCAACGGCGGCTACACGTACGACGCGGAGATCATCGAGCGGCTGCCGGCGCTCGAGCCGGGGCTGACCGTGTCGCGGCTGGACCCGACCGACCTGGCCACCCGGTTCGACGCGCTGCCGCCGGCCACCGAGCTGGCGCTGCGGCCGTTCCTGACCGCGGCGCAGCGGGCCATGGACCGGCTGGGCTGCGAGGTCGTGCTGCGCTCGTACGAGCCGGCGTCGCTGCCGGTGCTGTTCCTGGTCGACCGGTCGGCGGCGTTCCAGGCCGAGCTGCGGGCGACCAAGCAGCGGG
Organism: Kutzneria chonburiensis; assembly: GCF_028622115.1. Lineage (NCBI taxonomy): Bacteria > Bacillati > Actinomycetota > Actinomycetes > Pseudonocardiales > Pseudonocardiaceae > Kutzneria > Kutzneria chonburiensis. Next base: position 8,939,876 of record NZ_CP097263.1, on the reverse strand, counting down.
TGGACGAGCTGTGGGCCGGCGTGCTGTCGGCCTTCGACAAGCCGGCCGACGACCGGCCACAGCTGGTGCTCAACCACCGCAACCCGCTGGTACGCCGAGTGTGCGGGCTGACCGACCCGGACCTGGTCGGCCTGTCGGTCGAGGCGCTGTACGGGCAGGCGCTGCTGCTGGGCTACCACCCGATCCGGCCGGCCGACGCGGCGCTGCTCAACCGCTCCTTCCTCGGCCTGCTCGAGCAGGCGGTGCCGACCGAGGGGACGCCATGAGTTACTCCGAGGAGGAACTGGCCGACCGGCTGGACCAGGTCGGGCGCATGCCGTACGGGCGTGGCCAGGTGGCCGCGGTCGAGGAGCTGCTGCGGCACGTGGACGCGGCCGGCAGCGACAACCTCAAGTACGTCACGCGGCTGCTGGCCACCACCGCCTACCAGTACGGCGGCGAGCCGGCCAAGGCGTTCGTCACCTTCTCCTGGTGCCTCGCGGCCTACGACCGCGGCGAGGGCGACCCGGCCCAGGACCACCACCTGTTCTGGTACTTCAAGTGGATGGTCAGCTCGCTGACCATGTTCCCCGAGGTGCCGCTGGACCGGACCTACGGCGTGCTCGACGACATGGAGCGTCGCTACCGGCTGGCCGGGCACACGCTGAACCCGGTGCACCAGCACCGTCGCATGGTCGCGCAGCACGTCGGCGACCGTGAGACCGCGGCCGAGCAGTACCGGCTGTGGTGTGCCACGCCGCGCGGCGCGATGGCCGACTGCATCGGCTGTGAGCCGACGGCCAAGGTCGCGTACCTGACCTGGGAAGGCCGGCACGAGGACGCGGTGGCGCTGGCGCTGCCGGTGCTGGACGGCCAGCTGACGTGCGTCGAGCAGCCGCACAGCATCCTCACCGAGCTGCTGGTCCCGTACCTGCGCACGGGTCGGTTGACCGAGGCCGCCGACGCACACCGGACGGCGTACCGGGCGGTCCAGGGCAACCGCGCTGAGCTGACCGCGGTGGCCGATCACGTCGGCTTCTGCACCCGCACCGGCAATCATGCGCGGGCACTCGAGCTGGTCGAGCGGCACCTGAGCTGGCTCGACGAGCCGCCGACCCCGTTCTCGGACATGCGGTTCAGTGCCGTGGCCGCGGGGGCGCTGGGGCGGATCGCCGACGCGGGCCACTCGGGACTGACCGTACGCCGGGGGTCTGACGAAACCGGTGTGGCCGAGTTGCGCGACGAGCTGACCGAGCGGGCGCTGGCCCTCGCCGCGCGGTTCGACGCCCGCAACGGCACCGACGAGATCAGCCGGAACGTCGCCGACGACCTGGCCGCCGAGCCGCTCGTCGACCACCTGCCGCTGTCCGGCACGGCGCGCAAGGCGGCGGCCCGGCCGGCGCCCGAGCCGCCGAGGGTCGAGCTGCCGGATTCGCCGTCCGAGCTGGCCGACCTCGCCGACGCGCAGTGGTCGAAGGCCGACATCGACGAGGCCCTCGCGACGTGGCGGCGTTTCGACGAGGTCTGCCCGGAGCCCGAGGGCACGCTGCTGGCCCGGCGGTTGAACGCGCTCGGCGTCGTGCAGGCCAACCAGGACCCGGCCGTGGCCGAGCAGACCTTGCTCCGGGCCGCCGAGCTGTGTGCCGAGGCCGGCGACGAGCCGCGCCGGCAGGCCACGCTGGGCCGGCTGGCGATGCTGTACTGCCTGACCGACCGTGGTGACGAGGGCTTTCCGTTGCTGGTCGAGACGTGCGAGGCGATCGACCGGGTCGGCGACGCGGACCGTCGGCTGGCGGCGCAGCTGCGGCTGGCCTCCGGTTTGCAGGCGTTGCACCGGCACGAGGAGGCCGACGCGGTGCTGGCGGGGCTGGACCCGCTGGTCGCTGAGTCGGGCAAGCCGGACATGGCCGCGCAGGTGGCGTTCGAACGGGCCCAGCGCAGCGGTTCCATCGAGGACGCCGAGCGAGCGGTGGAGCTGTGGCGCGTGGTCGGGCCGTGCAACGCGCTGTGCAGGGCTGTCGTGGTCGCGGCCAACGCTCACGCCCGGGCCGGCGACGTCGCCCGTGCGTACGAGGTGATCGGCGAGGCCGTCACGGCGACCGACCCGCAGCTGCGGGGACGTGCCGCGCACCAGCGCGGGCGGATGGCCCTGGACCTGGACCGTGCGAACGATGCCTACGAAGCGCTGGTCGACGCCATCGCCGCGTTGACGTCGGCCGAGGAGCGCGTCGGCGTGGCCTACGCGCAGGTCGACCTGGCGGCGGCGTGTCTGGGCCTGGACCGGCCGGACGAGCTGGCCGACGCCGTCGAGGACGCGTTGCCGGTGCTGCTGCGGGTCGGCGACGCCGACGAGATCGCCCGGGGACGGTTCCTGCTGGCCAAGGCGTACCGGGCGCTCGGGCGCGGCGTGCAGGCCCTTGAGCTGCTGGACCTGGTCGCCGACCATTGCCGCGAGGGCGGCAACCCGGCCGGCACCGGGCAGATGCTGTCCGCGTCGGCCGAGATCCTTGACTCGCTGGACCGTGACGCCGAGGCCGCGCAGCGGTTCGCCGAGGCCGCCGCCGCGTATCACGAGGCCGAGCTGCCGGTGGAGGAGCTGTCCTGTCGGCGACGTTGCGCCACGTCATGGCTGTGGGGCGGCGAGCACGAGCTGGCCGTCGAGGCCCTGGGCACCGCCGACGTGCTGGCCGCCGAGCTCGGCGAGACCGAGCCGGCGCTGGTGTGGGAGCACGCCATGCTCGGCTACGACGGGGCGCGGGTGCTGGCCAACACCGAGCGGTTCGGGGAGGCGCTCATCCGCGTCGCCCCGGTCGCCGAGCGGTTCCGGCGGCTACAGGCGTACACCGAGGCGGCCATGACCGAGGCCCTGCGCGGACGGCTGCTCGTGGACCTCGATCGGCTGGCCGAGGCGGAGCAGGTGCTCACCGACGCCCTCGCGGCGTTGCCGGAGGAGCTCCAGGGGCCAAGGCAGCAGTTGGCGGCATTGTTGGAGCGGATCAAGGGGTAGGCCGTGTCAGGAAGGGGTCCTTCCTGACATTCAACGCCAGGATCGGTCCCTTGATCTTGGAGTGGAGAGGCCACGGGTCCGATCAGGGGGAGGGGACCCGTGGCGGGTCCGTGTGGGGAGGCTCGATGTCGGAATCCGGTGCGCCGAACAACCGCTCGGCCCCGCCCCTGCTTCGCCCGGTTGCTGGATTTTTCGAGGTCCGCCACCCAACACGCCCCACCACCTGGCCCGATGCGGGCCTCGAAAAATCCGGCAAGGGCGAGGCAGGGGTCACGAGGGGCCGAGCCGCGACGCCGGAGGCGGCGCAGACAACACGGCGGGTACGGCCTGGTGCGGACGACCAGGGCGGACCCGCCGCGCCGCGGGTCCGTCGGCTCGCCGTAGCGGGTGCGGCGGTCGACAAGCCCTTCGGACCCACCGGCACGTACCGGCTGCGCGGCCGGTGGGTCGTCGTCTCCCCCCAGTGCGGGCGCCAGTTCGGCGACTTCCCGCCACTGAGGAGACCCCTCTGCTCCTCAGTGGCGAACGGGGGTCGCCACCGCTGGAACCTCATCCCCGAAACGCCCCGCCTTCCCCAACGAGGACCCTTCGGGAACACACCGGCCAGAGCATGTCAGGCGCGCGTGGGGGGCGGGCCCGCGCGCGCCGTTCCGGTCCGTAAAATGCCTGCTCAGATGGGGAACACGGTTTTCCGGTCCGGACACACACCACTACAGGACGGCCGCCACACATGAGCAGTTCGGGACCGGTGCTCGGCCCTCGGGGACAGTTCGCGGAGCGGTTCGCGCTGCTGTACGCCGAGGCGGGCGAGCCGCCGCTGAAGCGGGTCACCGAGTCGGTGGCGCGGGCCCGGAAGGTGGACGAGCGGGGCCGCCCGGTGCGGGTGCCGGCGCAGCGGGTGAGCGACTGGCGGCGCGGCCGGAACGTGCCGGCGCGGTTCTCGGCGTTGCAGGCTGTCCTCGAGGTGTTGGTCGGCGAGGCGCGCAAGCTGCGGGCGACGCCGGTGGTGGAGGGCCTCTACGACCTGGCGGACTGGCGGCGGCTGTGGGAGCAGGCGCTGGCCAGCCCGGTCACCTCGGAGGAGGAAGGCGCGCCGGCGGAGCCGGCGGCGGAGGACAGCGGCGCCTGCCCGTACCGCGGCCTGGCGGTGTTCCGGCAGGAGGACGCGGGCTGGTTCTACGGCCGTGAGCGCAGCACGGCGGCCCTGGTGTCGCGGCTGGCCTCGGCGGTGCGGACCGGCGGCATCGTGATGCTGGTCGGGGCCTCGGGCGCGGGCAAGTCGTCGCTGATGCGGGCCGGTCTGGGGCCGGCGGTGCAGGAGGGTGCGCTCGGTCCGGGCGAGTGGCCGACGGTGGTGCTGACGCCGACCGTGGACCCGCTCAAGGAGCTGGTCCGGCTGGTGCCGGAGCTGGCCGAGGCGATCGACGACGGCAGCGCCGACTACGACGAGGACAAGTTCACGGCCAAGGTCCGCGAGGCGGTCGCGGCGTACGGCGAGCGCGTGGCCGGCGCGGGCGCGCGGCCGGTGCTGATGGTCGACCAGTTCGAGGAGACGTTCACCCTCGCTGACGACGAGGAGCGGCGCGGGCTGTTCGTGGCGGCGCTGCACGCGGCGTGCACGGGCGAGGGGCAGGCGCTGGTGGTGCTGGGCGTGCGAGCCGACTTCTACGGCCGCTGCCTGGACTACCGCGAGTTGGCCGAGGCGCTCCAGGACCGGCAGATGGTGCTGGGCGCGATGACGGTCGCCGAGCTGCGGGAGGCCGTGGCCCGGCCGGCCCGCGCCGTGGGCCTCACGCTGGAGGCGGGCCTGGTCGACCTGATGCTGTCCGACCTCGGTGTGAACACCACGCGCAACGGCCAGGGCACCTACGACGCGGGCGCGCTGCCGCTGCTTTCGCACGCTCTGCTGGCGACGTGGCAGCGTCGGCAGGCCGGCCGCATGACCGTGGCCGGCTACCGCGCGGCCGGCGGCATCCAGGGCGCGGTCGCGGCGACGGCCGAGCGGGCCTGGGCCGATCTGGACGTGGCCGGTCAGGCGGCGGCGCGGCCGGTGCTGCTGCGCCTGGTCCGCGTCGGCGAGGACACGCAGGACACGCGCCGCCGGTCCAGCCGGCAGGAGCTGCTGGAGCAGGCGGTCAGCCCGGCCCCGGCGGAAGAGGCGCTGGAGGTGCTGGCCCGGGCCCGGCTGATCACGCTGGACGCCGGCATCGTGGAGATCACGCACGAGGCGCTGCTGCAGGCGTGGCCGCGGCTGCGCGGCTGGATCGACCGGGACCGCGCCGGCAACCTGCTGCGGCAGCGGCTGGAGGAGGACGCCGAGAGCTGGGAGGCCGAGCACCGGGACAGCACGCTGCTGTACCGCGGCGGTCGGCTGGAGGCGGCCCAGCAGTGGGCTCGCACGGCCGATCCGGGCGTGCTGACCACCGTGGCCAAGGCGTACCTGGACAACTCGATCCGGCACCGCCGGCGTGCGCTGTGGCTGCGCCGGTCCGGTGTGGCGGCGGTGGCCGTGCTGGTGACGATCGCCGTGGTCGCCGCGACGCTGGCGTTCAACCAGCGTGACGACGCGCTGTACTCCGGCGTGCTGGCCGAGGCCGACAACGCGATGACCACGGACCCGTCGTTGGCCGCGCAGCTGGCGCTGGTGGCGCACCGCATGCGGCCCGAAGACCCGGCCGCGACCTCGCGCGTGCTGTCCGCGGCATCGGCGCCGCTGGCCACCGTGCTCGACGGGCATACCGGCGCGGTCTACCTGACCACCTTCAGCCCCGACGGCAAGCTGCTGGCCACCGCCAGCTACGACAACACCGTCCGCCTGTGGGACGTGCACGACCGGCAGCGGCCGACGCCGCTCGGACAGCCGATCACCGGTTTCGGCAGCTGGGTCAGCTCGGCCGTGTTCAGCCCGGACGGCAAGACGCTGGCCGCGGCCGGCGACGACCACCTGGTCCGGCTGTTCGACATCACCGACCCCGCGCATCCGAAGCTCATCGGCCAGCCGCTCAACCAGGACACCGGCACCGTCTACCTGATCGCGTTCAGCCCGGACGGCAAGACGCTGGCCGCCGCCTGCGAGCACCAGAAGGCGCAGCTGTGGGACGTGCACGACCTGGCCCGCCCCGAGGCGCTGCCCCCGCTGACCGGGCACGTCAAGCCGGTGCGGTCGATCGCCTTCAGCCCCAACGGCCACTACCTGGCCGCCGGCGGCGACGACCAGAGCGTGCTGCTCTACGACGTGACCGATCCGCGGGCCGCGGTGCAGGTCGGCGCGCCGATGACCGGCTACAAGGGCACCGTGCACTCGGTGGCGTTCAACCGGGACAGCTCGATGCTGGCCAGCGGCAGCGAGGACGGCTCGGTGCGGCTGTGGGACGTGCGCAACCCGTCGTCGATGCCGGAGATCGGGCTGCCGCTGAGCGGCCTGAGCCCGCAGTGGTCGGTGGCCTTCACGCCGGACGGCCGGATACTCGGCGCCGCCGGGCAGGACGGCTCGGCCCGGTTGTGGAACCTGGCCGACCCGGCTCAGCCCGGCCTGATCGGCCAGCCGCTGACCGGCAGCAACAACCTGTACGCGATGGGCTTCAGCCCCGACGGCAACACCCTGGTCACCGGCGGCGGTGACACCGAGGTGCGGCTGTGGACCATGCCGGCACCGCTCGGTATCGGCCAGCCCGGCGGCATCGGGCCGCCCGCGCCGCGGCCGGACGGCAAGGTGGTGGCCACCGGCACCTCCGACGGCTCGGTGCGGCTGTGGGACACCTCGGACCCGGCCCGGCCGCGGCCGCTCGGGCTGATCTCCGGGTTGGACGGCGTCAGCCAGCTGCGGTTCACGCCCAACGGCAAGGTGCTGATCGTGACCGGCGGCAACAAGGGCGTCCGGCTCTACGACGTGTCCGACCCGAACCATCCCGCTCAGCTCGGCGCCACGATTCCGTTGCAGACGCGGTACTCGTCGATGCTCGCGGTCAGCCCGGACGGCCGGTTGATGGCCTCCGACCGGGACGACCACAGCGCCCAGCTGTACGACATCAGCGATCCCGCGCACGCCAAGCCGCTGGGCGGGCCGGTGATCAAGCACGGCGACCGGCCCAGCGACTACATCTACGCCGCCGTGTTCACGCCGGACAGCAAGACCCTGATCACCGCCAGCGCGACCAACACCGTGCGGCTGTGGGACATCTCCGACCCGGCCGCGCCGAAGCCGTTGGGGCAGCCGCTCACCGGGCACCAGGACGCCGTCGGCATGCTGGCGCTGACGCCCGACGGGCAGACCCTGGCCACCGCCGGCGACGACGACTTCGTGCTGCTGTGGGACGTTGCCGACCCGACCCATCCCCGTCAGCTCAGCAAGCTGACCGGCTACAACAAGGGCATGCAGTCGGTGCGGTTCAGCGCCGACGGCCGCACGCTGATCACCGGCAACGCCGACCAGGGTGTGCGGATGTGGGATGTCTCCAGCCCGTCGCATCCGGTCGCGATGGGCCCGTCGGTGGTGCAGCGCAACCTGGCCGGCGACTTCGCCGCGTACCTGCCCGACACCAACTACATCGTGTACACGACCTCGCCGGACTCCGCGCTGCGGACCATGGACCTGAACCTGGACCACGCCATCGACCGCATCTGCGCCTCCACCCGTAACGTGTTGACGCAGTCCGTCTGGAGCCTGCGGCTGCCCGATCTCCCCTACGACCCACCCTGCAAGTAGCGCAGATGCGCGGTCCGCTGGGCCTCGATGCGTTGGGCGATCTGGAGGTCGGCGGTGGCGAAGAGGGCCTGCCAGCCGGGCCGGCGCGTGGTCTGGCCGGGGTGTTGGCGGGCCAGCCAGGTGGCGGCCGGGGTGAGGTAGCCGGGGGCCAGGTCGGCGACGGCGACGAGGAGGGCGACGTCTTCGGATCGTGGCGCGGCGGCCCAGCCGCCGAGGGCTCGTACGGTGTTGGTGCGCATGGTGAGGCCGGCGGGATGGATCGGAACGCCGCCGTGGTCGACGAAGTACTGGGTCAGCACGCCGCGTTCGACCCGGCCGGCGGCAAGGTCGAGGGTGACGGAGCGGCGGCTGCCGTCAGCCAGGAGGTCATCGCCCTGGCCGGCGACCCAGTGCAGGTCGGGGTGCTCGGCGAACGCCTCGATGTGGACCGCAAGTCCTTGGGGCAGCAGGAGATCGTCGGAGTCGAGGACGTGCACCAGCTCGCCGGCGGCCCGGGACAACGCCAGATTCCGCGTCACGGCAACGCCTAGCGGCTCGCCGTTGGCCTCGTACCGAGCGAACGGGAAGCGCTCGGTGATCTCGCGCAGTGACGGCTCCGAGCCGTCCTCCTGCACGATCCACTCGACCTCCCAGCCGTCGGGAAGGTGTTGCGCGGCAATGCTTTCCCCCGCCTCGACGAGCAGGGCAGCCCGGTCGGCCAGCACGGGCGTGAGCAGCGAGATCAGCGGCATCAGACGTCCAGTTCCAGGCCGAGCTCGCGCAGCGCGGCCAGGCGCTGGCGGACCATGGTCATCGACTCCGCCCGCAGCGTTTTCCAGGCGTGTTCGCCGGTGGTCTGAGCCGTGTGCAACCGGTGTAGCCACGTGACTTCCGGCGTGACGAAACCGGGCGTCAGCTCGGCCAGTGCGACGAACAGGGCGCTGTCCTCGGAGCGCGGATTCGCCGCCCAGCCGCCGAGTGCGCGCACGGTCCGGGTGCGCATGGTCAGCCCGGCGCAGTGGATCGGCGGCTCGCCGCGGCCGTTGGTGAACTCGTTCATCTTGCCGGGTTCGACGTAACCGGCCGGGTACTCCAGGGCGAACGATCGGCGGGTGTCGTCCGGCAGCAGGTCGTCGGCCTGCGCGGCGACCCAGTGCACCGCGGGGAACTTCTCGAACGCCTTCAGCGCAACGGAAATCGCGTCCGGCAGCAGTTCGTCGTCCGAGTCGAGCACGTGCACGAGCTCGCCGTCGACCCGGGTCAGCGCCAGGTTTCGGGTGGTGGCAATGCCGAGCTGCTCGCCGTGCGCGGCGTGTCGACCGAACGGGAACCGTTCGACAATTGGAGCCAGTGACGGCTCGGGGCCGTCCTCCTGCACAACCCACTCCAGCGTCCAGCCTTCGGGAAGCCGTTGCGCGGCAACGCTTTCTCCGGCCCGGGCGAGCAGGTCGGCCCGGCCGGCGTGTGCCGCGGTCAGCACGGACAGCAGTGGCATCAGTTCGTCCCCATCCGCAGCCCCAGTGCCCTGGCGGCGGCAATTCGCTGGTGGATCATCAGGTACGACTCGGCGTGCAGCATGCCCCAGTTCGCCTGCCGCACGGTCTGCCCGTCGTGGTTGCGGTAGAGCCAACTCGGTGTGCCGTCGAGATATCCGGGCGCCAGCTCGGAGATCGCCGCCACGAGCTCGATGTCCTCGGCCCGTGGATTGGCGCACCAGCCGCCGACCGCCCGGACGGTCGCCGTCTTCGCGGTCAGGCCGGCGCAGTGGACCGGCGCCCGGCGGTGTTCCTGCACGTACGAACCGATCGCGCCACGGCCGTGCACGCCCTCGGGCAGCAACTGGAAGTAGACGGCATCGGCCATCCGCGGCCGGGCAATCACCCAGTGGATCTCGGGGTGCTCTTCGAACGCCTCGATCGCCCGGGCCAACGCGCCCGGCAGCAGCAGGTCGTCGGAGTCCAACACCCGTACGAGCTCGCCGCGAACCCTTGCCAGCGCGAGGTTTCTCGTCACGGCGACGCCCAGCTGAGCCCCGTTGGCCTCGTACTCGCCATAGCCGCCCAGCCTCGGACGGTCGCCGTCCTCCTGCACCACCCACTCCAGCTCCCAGCCGGCCGGAAGCTCTTGCGCCGCAACGGATTCCCCCGCAGCAGCCAACACATCAGCACGATCGCCGTGCACCGCGGTGAGAACGGACAGCAGCGGCATCAGAGGGCCCTCATGGACTCGATGCGCTGCCGGATCACCGTCCAGCACGCGGGATCCAGGTCCGGCCAGTCGTCGGCGCGGGTCATCTGGCCCGGGTGCTGCCGGTACAGCCAGGTGACCTCGGGTGTGTGGTAACCGGCGGCGACCTCGGCCGCCGCCACGACCAGCGCCATGTCCTCGGCTCGCGGCAACGCCGCCCAGCCGCCGACCGCCCGAGCCAGGTCGGTGCGCAGCGTCAGGCCGGCCGGGTGGAACGGGCCGCGGCCGTGCTCGAGCACGTAGTCGTTGACCGCGCCGGCCTCGACGCGGCCGGTCGGCGAGATCGGCTCGAAGCTCACTCGACCACCGTCCGGCATCAGGTTGTCGGCCTGGCCGGCGACCCAACCGATGTCCGGATCTCGCTCGAAGGCCATGATCACGGTGGCCAGGCCGCCCGGAGCCATCAGGTCGTCCGAATCAAGGACGTGCACCAGGTCGCCGCGAGCCCGTGACAACGCCAGGTTTCGAGTGCTGGCCACGCCCATCTGTGCCCTGAGCGCGCGATGCGAAGCCTGCGGAAAACCGGCCGCGACCTGCGCCAACACCGGCTCCGGCCCGTCCTCCTCGATGATCCACTCCAGCTCCCAGCCGGCCGGCAGGACCTGCGCGGCCAGGCTCTCGCCGGTGGCCGGCAGCAACGGGGCGCGGCCGGCGTGCGCGGCGGTCAGCACCGAGACCAGGGGCATGACCGTGAACGTACTTGACCACGTGGGCCAATCCTGCCCAGGGTGACGAAGAGCCCACGTAGAGTCCCCGCCATGCGTCTTCTCTCCAGACTGGGCGGCCTGCGTGTGGTCGTCGGGGTGCTCACCGCGATCAGCGCGCTACAGCTCGCGTTGATCACGATCGGCAACATCACGGACTACGACACGAACTACGCGTTCGTGCAGCACGTGTTCGCGATGGACACGACCTTCAAGTCACCGCACCTGATGTGGCGGGCCATCACCAACCCCGGCCTGGTGACCGCGGCCTACGTGCTGATCATCATCTGGGAGGGGCTGGCGGCGATCGCGCTGATCGCCGCGGTCGTGGCCTGGATCCGAGGCAGTGAGCTGGCCAAGCGGCTGTCCTCGCTGGGCTGGCTGATGGAGGCCATGCTGTTCGGCGGCGGCTTCATCGCCATCGGCGGCGAGTACTTCCAGATGTGGCAGTCGTCCAAGTGGAACGGCCTGTCGGCGGCGCTGCAGAACGTGATCATCGCGTCGATCGGCCTGATCCTGACCCACCTCGTCGCCTCACGGGGGCGTGAGGGCGCAGGGGACCTCCAGGTAGACGACGGTGGGGCCGCCTAGCGGGCTGGTCACCAGCAGCACTCCGTCGAACGCGGCCAGCCGGCGCTCCAGACCGTGCAGGCCGCCACCCGGTTCGACGTCGGCGCCGCCACGCCCGTCGTCCCCGACCACCGCGACCAGCCGGCCGTCCGAATAGGACAGCCGCAGCCATGCGTGGTCGGCCGCGCCGTGCTTGGCCGTGTTGGTCAGCGCCTCGGCGATGGCGAAGTACACCGCCGACTCCACCGGCTCCGGCGGGCGTCCCGGCAGGTCGATGGCCACCTGCACGGGCAGCGGGCTGGCCAGCGCCAACGCCTGCAACGCGCCCTCGAGGCCACGGTCGGCCAGCACCGGCGGCAGGATGCCGCGGACCAGGCCGCGCAGCTCGGCCAGCGCGGTGTTGGTCGACTCCCGGGCCTCGGCCAGCAGCTGCTTGGCCAGCTCCGGGTTGTCGTCCACCGTCTCCTCGGCCATGCCCAGGCTCATGCCCAGCGCCACCAGCCGGGCCTGCGCCCCGTCGTGCAGGTCCCGCTCGATGCGCCGCAGCTCGGACGCGTGCGTGTCCACCGACACCGCCCTCGATTCGGACAGCTGGGCCACCCGCGTGGTCAGCTGCGTGTTGGCCACCGCGGTCTCGGTCGGCCCGAGCAGGCCGGCGGTCACGGCGGCGTTGAGCCACATCAGCCGGGGCGACAGCCAGCCCCAGAAGATCAGTTCGGCCACGCCGGCCGGGACCATCCACAGGCTGTCGTCGAAATTGCGGACCTCCCAGATGCCGAACGACTGGATGACGACGCCCTCCGGCACCAGGCCGTACCAGAGGGGCATGGTCAGCCAGAACAGGCCGCCGAACAGCAGCCCCAGCACCATCGCGCTGCACAGCACGCCGACGACGGCGTTGGCCAGCAGCCAGGACAGGTCGCGCCAGGTGGCCGGGTCGGCGGCGGCGATGCGGAACCGGGTCACCCAGTTGTCGGTGCGGGCGATCGGCCGGTACGGGCGGGGCACCTCCCGGCCGAGCAGGCTGCCCGCGACCGATCGGTGCACGTCGGCGAAGCGGCGGCACAGCGCCATCGCCGCGATCACCGCCGGCACGCCGACCCACAGCGGGATCAGGGCCGCGGCGACGATCACGAAGACCAGCACGGCCACGCCCAGCTGGCTGGCGATCGCCAGGCCGAGCGCGACCGGCACGAGTCGCAGTCGCATCATCATGCGGGACACCAGGGTGATCGGTGGGGCCACAACCGACATTCTCCTCATACCTTGGCCGTGGACAGCCGCTTTGCCGCAAGACGCCGGGCGTCCGGCCATTTCACGTCCGTGGCCCAGCCCAGCTTCTCGAAGATCCAGATGACCCGGGCGCTGGGGTCGACCTGTCCGGGCAGCGCGCCGTGACGGGCGCAGCTCGGGTCGCTGTGGTGCAGGTTGTGCCAGGACTCGCCCATGCTCAGCACGGCCAGCCAGCCCACGTTGCGTGACTTGTCGCGGACCTCGAACTCCTCGTCGCCGAAGGTGTGGCAGATCGAGTTGATCGACCAGGTGACGTGGTGCAGCAGCGCGATGCGGACCAGCGAGCCCCAGAAGAAGGCGGTCAGGGCACCCTGCCACGACATGCTCCACAGGCCGCCAACCAGCGCCGGGGCCAGCAGCGACACCGCGACCAGCAGCTCGAAGCGCTGGTTCACCTTCTTGATCGCCGGATCGGCCAGCAGGTCAGGGCAGAACCGCTCGGCCGAGGTCCGCTCACGATCAAAGAGCCAGCCCACGTGGGCGTGCAGCAGGCCCTTGGTCAGCGCCTTCCAGTCCGAGCCGAACCGCCACGGCGAGTGCGGGTCGCCGGCCCGGTCCGCGTACTTGTGGTGGCGGCGGTGCGTGGCCACCCAGTCGATCACGCCCATCTCCAGTGCCAGGCTGCCGGCGATGGCCAGTCCGGTGCGCAGCGCCGGTTTGGCGCGGAACGAGCCGTGCGTGAACAGCCGGTGGAATCCAACCGTCACGCCGAAGCCCGACACGAAGTAGAACACCACCGCGATCACGATGTCGTGCCAGCCGAGGCCCCAGCCCCAGGCCAGCGGGATGGCCGCTAGCAGTGCTAGCAATGGGACGACCACGAACACCGCCACCAGCGTCCGTTCCAGGGCGCCCTTCGGCTCGGGGTCGATATCGGGCCTGGCCAGCGTCGTGGACACGGGAACCTCCGGGTAGTTCGAATGTGTCCCAAACACTGCCGGGTGGGGAAGCCCAGGTCAGGATGCCTGGACTCCGAACTCGTGGTGGGCTTAGACCTACTGTCGACTCCCCCCACCACGCCGATTGGAACCGCTGGCTGATGACCGCTGAAACCTCGCTGCCCGTCCAGGTCGTGAACACCATGGAGCACCTCGACGGCCGGCACGCCGGCTACCGTCGCGCGCATGCCCGTGGGGCCTGCTTCGTGGCCACTTTCACGCCCTCCGGCGACGCCGCGAAGTACACGACCGCCGCTCACCTGGCCGGCGCGCCCGTGTCGGCCACCGTGCGCTTCTCCAACGGCAGCGGCAATCCCGCGATGCCCGACACCCAGCCCGGCGGGCGGGGCATGGCCGTCAAGTTCGCCCTGCCCGATGGCTCGTTCACGGATCTGATCGGCGTGAACCTTCCTCGGTTCCTGGTGGCCACCCCCGAGCAGTTCCTCGCCCTCGTGCGGGCGCTGGCCGCCGACAAGGACGCCGGCACCGGCGACAAGGTCAACCTCCAGGCCTTCCTGGGCGCGAACCCCAGCTCCATCCCCGCCTTCCAGGCCTTGGGTGAGATGGGCGTGCCGGCCAGCTTCGCCACCACCGGCTACCAGGCCCTGCACGCTTTCGTGTGGGTCAACGCCGACGGCGACCGCCAGGCCGTTCGCTACCGTTGGGTCCCCTCCCTCGGCGAGCAGAACCTCGGCCCCGACGAGATCGCTCGGGAGGAAGAGCAGTTCCTCATCGGCGAGCTGACTTCCCGCTTGGCCGACGGTCCCGTGTCGTTCACCTTGCACGCCACCTTGGCCGACCCCAGCGACCCCACCCATGACGCCACCGTGGTCTGGCCGTCCGACCGGCCGTCCATCGAGGTCGGCACCCTCACCGTGACCGGCGAGGTCTCCGACCAGGACCACTGGGCCGCGCAGATCTTCGACCCCACCAACCTCACCCCGGGCATCGAGCTCTCCGACGACCCCCTCCCGCAGCTGCGCAATGCCGCCTACTCGGTCTCGTACGACCGCCGCACCCACGGCGAGTGATCGCTAGCCGTTGTCGGCCCACTTGAAGGTGCGCAGCCCGATGGCTCCGAACAGGATGGCGAAGCCGAATAGGGCCGACAACGGCGGGGCGAGGTCGTAGCCGCCGGAAAGCGTTTGCCGGACGGCGTCGTTGAGGTAGGTCAAGGGCAGGAACTTGGAGACGACGGTGAGCCAGTGCGGGGCCAACTCCAAGGGATAGAAGGAGCCGGACAAGAAGGCCATGGGGATCATGACGCAGTTGGCGATGGCGGCGACAGCGTCGGGGTTGGGAGCCAAGCGGCCGACGAGGATGCCCATGGCGAAGAAGGTCGAGCAGCCGACGATGAGCACCAACGGCAGCAGCACGACGCTCGGCGTGGTGATGGTGAGACCGAACACGGGTAGCAGGGAAACGCCGAGCAGGAGCACGGCCTGAGCGACGGCCAGTGCGACGGTGACGATGAACCAGCCGGAGAGCAGGGACGTCATGGGCGTGGGAGTGGTGCGGACGAGGCGAAGCAGGTCGTCCCGGCGCCACTGCACGATGGTGTAGACCACACCGAACATCGCGGCGTTGCCGATGGCCCAGTCGAGCACGCCGGCGCTGAGCTGGTTCATACGGCCGGGACCGCCGAACATGAGTCCGAAAAGGACGATGAACAGCAGCGGGAAGGCAAAGCTGAAGAACAGGGCGATCCTGTTGCGCACCATGGACAGCAGGTACGCGCCGGCGGCGGCGTTCATGCGGCCACCAACGCCAGGTAGGCGTCCTCCAGAGTGGCGGTGCCGGTCCGCTCACGCAGACCCACCGGAGTGTCGACGGCAACGATCTGTCCACGTTGGATGATCGCAACCCGGTCGCACAGGGTCTCAGCCTCGTCGAGATGATGCGTGGTGTAGATGACGGTTCGATCGGACAGGCTCTTGAGCAGCCCCCAGAGTTGCTTGCGCGCCAACGGGTCCAGCGCAGCGGTGGGCTCGTCCAGGAACAGCAGCTCGGGATCGTGAGTAAGTGCGGAGGCGATGGCCAACCGCTGACGCTGACCGCCGGACAGCTTCTCGACGCGGGTGTCGGCGCTGTCGTCGAGACCGACGAGGGTCAGGACCCCATCGGCTTTCACGCTCGAGACCCGGTGCAGGGCGGCGACTCGGCGCAGGTGCTCACGGGCGGTGTGGCGGGTGAAGAAGGCGGACGACTGGGTCTGAATACCCAAGCGCGCCAACAGATCCAGATCACGGGGCCAGGACGGCCGGCCGAGGACCCGGACGGTGCCGGAGTCGGCGGGACGCAGGCCCTCGATGATCTCCACCAGCGTGGACTTGCCGGCCCCGTTCGGGCCGAGCACGCCGAAGAACTCCCCCTCACGCACCGACAGCGTGACACCATCGACCGCTTTCCTTGGCCCGTAACGCTTTCTCAGACCCTCGACTTCGATGATCACGGTGGTTCCCCCTCGGTCCCAGCAGGGCACGAAGCCCCTCGGTGTAGGCCTCGAACGCCCGCCGGCCGGCGGGCGTCAGGGCGACATAGGTCACGGGCGTGCGCCGCTCGTGGGTCTTGCTGATCTCCACGTACGCCGCGTCCTCCAGCTTGCGCAGGTGCGTGGACAGATTGCCCGCAGTCATGTCCAGAAGTTGTTGCAGCCGCGGGAAAGTCAGCCGGTCACCGGGCGCGAGCGTGGACAGCGCCACCATCACGCGCAGCCGCGCCTGGGCGTGGATGACCGGGTCGAGCTCCGGCCACGGCTCGCTCATCGGCGCAGCCGGATCGTGTAGTACGCCGACAGCACCAGCATGCCGCCGCCACCGGCGAAGGCCAGCACCAGGAAGTTGCCCGGCACGCCGGCCAGCACGCTGCCGGCGGCCGAGATCAGCATCCAGACGCCGAGGACGTACTGCGGCACGTCCCGCCACAGCATTGCGCCGGCCAGGTACATCAGGCCCGCCACGGCCAGCGAGCTGGACGCCCACATCAGGCTCGTGACCTCCCAGGACGGCTTCAGCTGCGCCTGCAATGCCGACTGAACGACCGAGTTCGCCGCGAACGACAGCCCCCAGGCCGTTCCGTACATCGCGCCGACCGTGCGGGACGGGCCGCGCATCCCCTTCGAGGCCCGCACCCCCAGCACGATCGGCAGCACAAGCGCGATCGCGCCGAGGACCCCGAGCACCACGCCGGCCACGGCCGCCGGCACGACGCCTTGCAGCGCCAGATACCAGCCGCCGAAGCCCAGCAGGTACGCCAGTCCCCAGGCAAACGTGATCAGCTCCGGCCGTACCCCCGCCGCCGGCGCAGCTCGGCCCGCTGCCCCTCGATCAGCGCCAGCGACTCCGCCGGCGACAACTCGCCTTCGCTCTCCATCTGCCCACCCCCTCGCGATCGCCTGCCAACTTTGTAACACAAAGTGCCTCGCACGACAAAGAGCTTGGCGGGGCAGTCGCACGTGAGTGGCTCAGTTGGCACTGAGCGCCAAGTGAGCCACTCAGGTAGGGAGTCGAGCAACGCGGGGCGGGCCACGTGAGTGGCTCATTTGGGCGCTGAAGCCAAGCGAGCCACTCACGTGGGAGTCGAACCACTCCAGGCGGGGCACGTGAGTGGCTCATTTGGGTGCCGAAGCCAAGCGAGCCACTCACGTGGGAGTCGAACCACTCCAGGCGGGGCACGTGAGTGGCTCATTTGGGTGCCGAAGCCAAGCGAGCCACTCAGGTGGGGCGAGGCGGGGTGAGGCGGAGCGGGGGCGGGGTAGGAGGGCGATGGGCCGTTTGCCGCTATGGGGCGAAAGGAGACGTGGAACAGTGCGGTGACTCACGAGTACGGTCGACAGCGGCCTTCCAGCCCGTGAAAGGACTGTCGAGCAAATGGCGGACGAGCCCCGGCGCAGCGTGGTGCGCAGGCTGCTCAGCGTCCTGGCGACCTTTGACGCGGCGACGCCGACGCTGTCGCTGACGGAGATCGCGGCCCGGACGGAACTGCCATTGCCTACGGCGCACCGGTTTCTGGCCGAGCTGACCACGGGCGGATGGCTGGAAAGGCTGCCGGACGGCAGGTATCGGGTTGGGTCAAGGATGTGGAAGCTGGGGGCGCTGGCACCCGGCTACCGGAACCTGCGGGACCTTGCCCTGCCGTACATGCAAGATCTCCAGGAGGCGACCAGGGAGAACGTGCAGCTGGCGGTGCTGGACGGCCGGACGGCGCTGTGTGTGGAGAACATCAACGGCAATGGATCGACGGCGGCGAAGACCCGCATCGGCGGACGATTGCCGTTACATGCCACGGGAGTGGGCAAAGTGCTGCTGGCGGCGGCCGGCGGGGAGCTGCTGACAGCGTTGGCGGAGAAGGGATTCCGGCGCTTCACGCGGTACACGATCATCGAGCCGAACCGGCTGGCCAGCACGCTGGAGACGGTAAGGGACGAACAGATGGCCTACTCCCGCGAGGAAATGACGCTGGGCGCGTGCTCGGTGGCCGCACCGGTGACGGCGGGCAGCAAGGTGGTGGCGGCGGTGTCGATCGTGACCACCGCGTCGGTCGACATCGACCGCCTGGCCTTCGCGGTCCGCACGGCGGCCAGCGGCATCTCCAGGCAGACCAGAATGCTATGACCGGCTCAACGCGCCGAGCCCGGAACGCAGGTAGTAGGCCCAATAACCGAGGTTGGCGCCGTAGCGGGAGCGCAGTTTCCGGTGGTCGTAGCCGGGACCGTAGACCTCGGTGATGGCTTCGGCGAAAGCGGGCATGTCGAGCGGGACGTGGTCCATCCGGCCGAGGCCGCGCAAGAGGATCATGCCGGCGGAGAACTCGCCGACGCCGGTGATGGCCCGCAGGGCACGGTCGGCCTGGATGTAACTTGCACTGCGCAGATAGTCCTCGCCGATGTCGAGCAGACCGGCGACGAGGTTGGCCAGGTAGCGCCCCTTGCGTTCGTTGCGCACGAGGGCGGCCCACTCGGCGGCGGAAACGCCGTGGAGGTCGGTCAGCTCGGGGAAGGCGATGAACTCCAAACCGTCGTGGGAGATCCGACGGCCGAACTCCTCGACGATCCGGCGTTTGTGGCTCAGTGAAACGGGCTGCGGGGTGCGCTGGGTCAGCACGGCCCACACGCCGACCTCGGCCAACGTGAGGAAGCGGACGTGGTGCAGGCCCCGCATGTCCTGGACCAGGCGGGCGTAGCCGGGGTGGTCGGAAGCGGCCTTGGCGTAGAAGTCGGCGAGGTCGTCGGAGAGGCTGAGGTAGTCGCTGATCTTGCGCAGGACCGGCCCGGTGTCGGTGCCGGGACGGTCGGAAAACAGCTGGTAGGCGACGCCGTCGGGGTGGGGCGTCACGTGGAAGACGTACGCCTGGCCATCGACGGCGACGGCCTTGGTGATGCTGTCCTCGGTCATCACCTGGTCGCCCCGGCAGGCGCCGAAGCCCTGGAGGAAACGGATCGAGGTGCGCAGGTCGAAGGGCTGGCAGGCGGGCAAGGTTCCGGTGTCCATGGCGACCACGCTACGAGCCATGTAGGTCAGATCCTGTCCCATATAGTCGACGGCATGACGGACACGCCGGCCCGGCTGCTCAGGCTGCTGTCGCTGCTCCAGATGCCCCGGGAGTGGTCGGGCCGCGAGCTGGCCGAACGGCTGGGCGTCAGCCCGCGCACGATCCGCCGCGACATCGACCGGCTGCGGGAACTGGACTACCCGGTACAGGCGTCGATGGGGGCGGAGGGTGGCTACCGGCTGGCCGCCGGCCAGGCGATGCCGCCGCTGCTGCTGGACGACGAGGAGGCGGTGGCGATCGCGGTCGGCCTGCGCGCGGCGGCGGGCCAGGCGGTGGACGGCATCGAGGAGGCCTCGGTACGGGCGCTGGCCAAGCTGTCCCAGGTGCTGCCTTCCCGGCTACGGCGGCGAGTCGAGGCGCTGAGTCTGGCGACGCAGGCATTGCTCGGCAGCGACGGGCCGACGGTCGAGCCGGACGACCTGGCCGCGATCTCGGCGGCCATCGCCAGCGGCGAGCGGCTGCGGTTCCGCTACGGGGACCCGGACGTCGGCCGGCACGTGGAGCCGCACCGGCTCGTCGCCACGCAACGAAAGTGGTACTTGGTGGCGTGGGACCTGGACCGGGCCGACTGGCGGATCTTCCGCGTGGACCGGCTGGAGAAGCCGAGCCCGACCGGGGCCAAGATCACGCCTCGCGACATACCGGCCGAGGACGCGGCGGCCTACGTGTCGAGCAAGCTGTTCGGCCGCTCCCCCGGCTACCAGGCGGTGATCACGCTGCACGCCCCGATCGACGCGGTCCGCCGCCGGATGGGTGGCACGAAAGCGGACCTGGTGGCGTTGGACGCCACCAACTGCCGACTTCGCGCCACCTCCGACTCGGTGCGCTGGATCGCCTTCCGGGTGCTCACGCTGGACTGCGACTTCACCGTGGAGCAGCCGGCCGAGCTGCGGGACTACCTCCGCACGCTGAGCTCCAGGACAGCCCGCGCTGCCGGCACGGACGGATAGCCGGCCAGCCGTTGACCGAATCGGTTCAGCTTGCGAGGATTACCGCTGCCTCCGCCAGAGTGACGCTTCCGGAGGTGTACCCATGATCCGGTTCCCAGCCCTGCTGGGTTCGGTGGCGCTGGCCGTGACCTGCCTGGCCGCGCCCGCGGCCCAGGCGGCGACCAAGGCCGGGCCGGCGGTGACGGTCGGCCAGGCCACCAACGGCCACGTCGGCCAGGACTTCGCCGGCTTCAGCTATGAGAAGGACCGCGTCGGCGCGGGCATGTTCGACGCCAAGGACACCGACCTGGTGCGGCTGTTCCGGCTGCTCGGCCCGAACTCGCTGCGCATCGGGGCCAACCTGGTCGACCTGACGCCGTGGAACCCGACCGGGGCCGGCGGCTCTGCCACCGAGGTGGCTCCGCCGGACGTGCAGAAACTGGCCGGCTTCGTCAAGGCGACCGGCTGGCACGTGATCTACGGCCTCAACCTCAAGACCGGCACGCCGGCGCTCGCGGCCGACGAGGCGGCGGTGGCGGCCAAGGCGCTCGGCGACAGCCTGACCGCGTTCGAGATCGGCAACGAGCCGAACTTCTACCGCACCGAGGCGGCCTACGAGGCCTCGTACGAGTCCTTCGTCTCGGCCATCAAGGCCAAGGTGCCGGGCGCCGTCTTCGACGGTCCCGGCGTGACCAACGGCCAGAACGCGTGGCTGACCCCGTTCTCCACCAAGGAGAAGGCCAACGGGCTGAAGATCCTCACTATGCACAGCTACATCGGCGACATGACCACCGGCACCATCGACGGCATGCTCGCCTCCAACGGCAAGGGCTACGAGGAGAAGGACGAGACCGCGCTGCAGAACGCCAAGGCGGCCAACCAGATCCCGCAGTGGCGGATGAGCGAGGCCAACTCCTACTACCACGGCGGCACCGCCGGCGTGAGCAACGTGCAGGCGGCTTCCTTGTGGTCGCTGGACTTCATGTACGGCATCGCGGCGCACAACGGTGACGGCGTGAACTTCCACGGCGGCACCTCGACGCAGTGGCCGCTGAACTACTCGCCGATCAAGTACGACGGCCTGGTCCCGGTGGGCGTGCAGGGCGATTTCTACGGCGAACTGCTGTGGACGCTGGCCGGCACGGGCGCGCTGCACCCGGCGACCGTCACCGGCGCGACCAACGTGACGGCCTGGGGCATCGGCAACAACGTCATCGTCAACAACAAGGGCACCTCGGCGCAGACGTTCACGGTGACCCTGCGCTCGACGGCGATGATGGCCACCGAGTACGTGCTGACCGCGCCGTCGCTGAACTCGACGGCGATCACCATCGCCGGCTCGGGTGTGGACAAGAGCGGCTCGTTCCACCCGGCGCCGAAGCTCGTCGGCGTGCACGGCCACACGGTGACGATCACCGTGCCGGCCGGTAGCGCCGCACTGCTCAAGACAATCTGATCCACTGCCACATGCGCTTCCCATTTGCGTCTCCGCGGCAAGTGGGAAGCGCATGTGCGACATCAGGACACTGCGCCGAGGATGACGTCGCGCAGCCAGCGCTGCGCGGGATCGGCGTCCAGACGGGCGTGCCACATCATGGTGACCTCCACCTCCGGCAACCCTCCGGGGATGGGAAACGACCGCACGCCAACGGTTTCGCCATACATGGCGGCCAGACGTGACGGCACCATGCCGATCAGCCCGCTCGACGCCACCAGATGCAGGGCCACCACGAAGGTCGGCACGACGGCGGCGACATGCCGTTGCCGCCCAACGGCTTCCAGCACGTCGTCGAGCGGTCCGCGGGACCGGCCCCGACGTGACGCCGAGACGTGCGGATGCCGGCACAGCTGGGCCAGGGTCGGCCGTCGGCTCAGCGGGCTGTCCGCCCGGACGACGCCGACCAGATGTTCCCGGTACAGGGCCAAAGTGCGGATGTCCGGGGCGATGTCGTCGACCACGCCGATGTCGATGTCGATCGAGCCGTCACGCAAGGCCTCGGTGCTCTCGCTGCCCTCGGCGACGAAACGCAGCACCACACCGGGCGCGACGGCCGCGACGGCGTCCATCACGGCCGTGACGAGCGTGGCGGCCACGCCATCGTTGATACGCAAGGTGAAAGTCCGCTTGAGGTCGGCGACCGAGACCTCGCGGTCGGCGCTGATCAGCGCGGCGGCCTCGTCCAGCAGTGACCGCACGCGAGGCGCGGTGCGCAGCGCGAACGGCGTCGGGGCCATGCCACGGCCGGCCCGCACCAGGATCGGGTCGTCCATGGCCCGCCGCAGCCGGCCCAACGCCCGGCTCGTGGCCGGGATGGACAGGTGCAGGCGCTCAGCCGCGCCCGTCACGCTGCCGTCCTGGAGCAGGGCGTCGAACACGCGCAGCAGATTCAGGTCGAGTTCCATAGTTGCAGCGTACGCAACTATCCATTGTCATCTTTGCGTGGCACGACCGGTCGGAGCGCTCCTAGCGTTGGTGGCACGACAACGAAGGAGGGCCACCATGCCGAACACCGGTGACCAACTCGCGGTGGTCAGCCAGGGCGCCGCCACCGTCACCCTGCTGGACGCCGTCGACCACGGCGCGCGGACGGTGCTGACCGTGCCGGCCCAGCCGCACGAGCTGCTGTTCGACGCCGAGCATCGCCTGCTGTACTGCACCACCACGTATCACGACGGCTACTACGACAAGAATGCCGGCCGCAACCACCAGCTCACCGTGATCGACCCGGACGGCGGGAAGATCATCGAGGTGCTGGACCTGTCGCCCGAGCACGGCCCGCACGGGCTGGCGCTGGACGCGGCCCGGCGACTGCTCTACGTCAGCGTCGAGGCCGGGCCGGCCGGCACCGGCGGGGTGGTCGTGCTGGACACGGTCAGCCGTCGTGTGCTGCGGCGGATCGACACGCTGGCCCCCGGTCCGCACTGGTTCGCCATCAA
Source organism: Kutzneria chonburiensis (assembly GCF_028622115.1). NCBI lineage: Bacteria > Bacillati > Actinomycetota > Actinomycetes > Pseudonocardiales > Pseudonocardiaceae > Kutzneria > Kutzneria chonburiensis. Next base: position 8,917,038 of record NZ_CP097263.1, on the reverse strand, counting down.
CGGAGACCTCGGCTACGCCACCAACAAAGAAGCCCCGTACGTCACGGTCGTCGAACTGGCCACCGGCGCGCTGGTGGACAAGATCGCCGTGCCGGGCAGTGAGGGCATCGCGGTCAGCCCCGACGGCTCGACGATCGCCGTGGCCGCACCGAAGGCCAGTACCCGCGGCGCGGAGCCGGGCGTGCGGTTGATCGACACCCGGACCGGCACGATCGTGCGGACGCTGCCGACCGAACGGTTCGTGATCCCGGTGCACTGGACGTCGACCGGCCTGCTGCTGGCCGGCGAGCTCGGGCCGAACGGCGTCGCGTTCGGCCCGAACCAACAGTCCGACGGCCGATTGACGGTGTGGGCCGGGCCGTCGCCGACCACCGTCGAGCCGGTCGGCTCGGCCCCGGCCGGCGCCGGCGCGCTCACCCTGACGTCCTCGCCCGAGGGCGATCGGGCTTATCTGGCCGGCATTTTCGACTCCACGGTGACCGTGGTCGACCTGGCCGTGCCGACCCGGCCGACGGTGCTGGACACCCTCGCCATCCCGCGCGGCGGCATCGCCGGCGCGCACGGATTGGCCTACATCCCAGCGGCCTGACGGGAGCCGGGGCGCAGCGTCAGCTTCGCCCCGGTCCAGCGGGACCGGAACATGCGGTCGCTGGAGACGGCGACCACGGCCCCGGCGTAGTGCTCCAGGGCGACCTCCAACTCCTCGGCCAGCACGGGCGGCAAACCAAGCGTCGGCTCGTCGAGCAGTAGAACGTCCACTGAGGACGCCAGCAGTCGGGCAAGGTCCAGGCGCCGCAGGCGATCCCGGGACAGTGCGCCGACCGACGTTGACAGCTCGGTGTCGTCGAACAGGCCCAGGGACAGCAGCCGTTCGGCGTGCTCGTCGAACGTGCCTTGCCGGCCACGGGCGAACATCGCCAGCACGGAGCGATCCGGCGTCCGCACAACGCATTCCCGCGGCAGGTACCCAATCCGTCCACTGCGGACGATCGAACCCGCGCCCGGCCGGCGTTGTCCGGCGAGTACGGACAGCAGCTGCGATGCGCCGGAACCGTCCACCAGCAAACGAGATCCCGGTTCGAGGTGAAGCCGGCCGACGTTCGGCAGACCGCTGGCGACGAGACCGCCGGAGTTGTGGGTCTCGAACCGCATCGGGTCGGGTGGCCGGGGCACGGGGTCGTGCCACAGGTGGTCGGCCCCGCGTTCGATCGCCGTGACCCAGGCGAGGTACTCCCGCTCCCAACGCTTGCGGGCGGACCACTTCTCGGCCAGGTAGCCGGCATAACCGTGGCGGTAGCGGGTGATCCGCGGCCCGTCGACCTCGATGATGCTGGTGGCGAAGCGATCGAGCAGCAGTCGATCGTGCGTCGCCACCACCATCCGGTCGCCGTCCGGCACGTCGACAGGATCGTCGAGCGTCAGCAGATCCGGGGCGGACAGCTGGCGCAGCAGAGCAGATCGGTGCTCGCCGACGACGCCGACCCGGTCACCGGGACGGACCGCGAGCTGAGCAGGCGCAAGGGAAACAGCAGTCATGGGGACACCTACCGCGAGTCAAGCATGCGGACATACCCGCCGGGTCGACGCCTCGGACGCGGGCCTGGGGTAAGCAGGTGTCAGCTCAACATGATGTGCCAAAAATGGCAGCCCGCCGATCACGCCGTCAATCGAATATCCGGCGGCGCAGGTGCTCGGCCGTCGGCGCGTTGATCCCGGCGGCCACCGCCCGGTCGAACGCGACGCGGGCGGAGTCTTTATCCCCCAAGCGATGCAGCAGCTCGGCCCGGCTGGCGTGCCACCACGGGTACGCGTCGAGACCGGTGATCGCGTCGACCAGCGCCAACCCGGCCTCAGCCCCGTCCCGCTCGGCCACGGCGGCGGCCCGGTTGAGCCGGACCACCGACGTGTCGTGCACGGTCAGCAGCACGTCGTACCAGGACACGACCGAGTCCCAGTTGGTCTCGTCGTAAGACGGGGCCAACGCGTGACAGGCGGCGATGGCGGCCTGCACGACGTAGCGATCGGGCCGGTCGGGCGTCCGCCGCAACGCGACGCCGACCAGCTCAACCCCCTCCTTGATCGCGGCGCCGTCCCACAGCGACCGGTCCTGATCGGCCAGCAGCACCGTGCCGGCTCGGGCCGCCCGACGGGATTCCTGCAACAGCATCAACGCCAGCAGACCCAGCACGGTCGGCTCGTCCGGCATCAGCTCGGCCAGCACCCGCCCGAGCCGGATCGCCTCCGCCGCAAGCAAAGGCCGGCCGTCGTAGCCCTCGTTGAAGATCAGGTAGACGGTGGTGGCCACCCCGGCCAGCCGGTCCGGCAACTCCTCGGCCGCCGGCACCCGGTACGGGATGCCGGCTCCGGTGATCTTCTGCTTGGCCCGCACCAGCCGCTTGGCCATGGTCGCCTCGGGCACCAGCAGACCCCGCGCCACCTCGGCCGTCGACAGGCCGGCCAGCGTGCGCAGGGCCAGCGCCACCTGCGCGTCCAGTGACAGAAACGGGTGGCAGCAGGTGAAAACCAGCCGCAGCAGGTCGTCCCGGACCTCCTCCGGGGCCTCGTCCACGGGAGGCTCCATCGCGGCGGCCTCCTTGTCCGTACGGCGTCCCTCGCGGCGGATGTGGTCGATGGCCTGGCGCTTGGCCGTGACCAGCAGCCAGGCCCGCGGATTGGCCGGCACGCCGTCGCGCGGCCAGGTCTCCAGCGCCCGCACCACCGCGTCCTGGGTGGCGTCCTCGGCCAGGTCGACGCTGCCGGTGACGCGGATCAGCGTGGCCAGCACGCGAGCCCGTTCCTCGCGTACCAGCCGCGCGACCGCGTCACCGGCGGTGGTCACGAGAACTGGACGATCGGCCGGACCTCGACGACCCCGCCGTTCCAGGCCGCCGGGATCTGCGCCGCCGTCTTCACGGCCTCCTCCAGGTCGGCGCATTCCAGCACGTAGTAGCCGGTCAGCGCCTCCTTGGTCTCGGCGTACGGGCCGTCGGTGGTCAGCACGTCGCCGCCCTTGCCGCCGCTGACCCGCACGGTGGTGGCGGTGGCGGTCGGGTAGAGGGCGTTGCCGCCGCGCAGCACGGCCGCCGCGGCCCGGTTGAACTCGGCGTACTCCCCGCTCATCTCGGCGGGCTTGGACTGGTCCCAGTCCATTTCGGGGGTGTAGATCAGGGCGAGGTACGTGGTCATGGCTGCTCCCGAGTGATGCGGGCCGGCTCTGTCCGCCGACCGACACCCTAAGGACGAACGGCCGGGACCGCCCATGGACACCCCGCCGAAAAAATCTTCAGCGGCGTCGGCGGGGCGTCAGGCGCACGCCGGGCAGCGGCGGGGCCGGGATGCGCGCGCCGTCGTGGCCGCGGACCACGCCGAAGCGGTCGCCGTCCTCCCACTCGGCCCGGGCCGCGGCGATGTCGTCGTGGCTGCGGCCGACGAAGTTCCACCACATGACCAGGTCGTCCTCGTACGGAGCGCCGCCGAGCAAGATCGCCCTGGCGCCGCTGTCACTCGTCACGGTGACGTGGTCGCGGTTGGTGCCGAGGTAGAGCATCGGCCCGGACGGCAGGTCGTGTCCTAGCGCTGCTAGCGAACCATCGACGACGACCAGGGCGTGTTCGAAGTCGGTCCGCAGCGGCACGGTCGCGGTGTCGCCAGGGGCGAGCGAGAAATCGGCCCCGACCAGCGGACTGTACGTGGTGGCCGGTGACGTGACGTCGCCGATGGAGCCGATGAACACCCGGGCCCGCAGGCTGTGGTCGGTGAAGACCGGCAGGTCGGCGTGCTGTTCGAAGGACGGGGCGACGGCGTCGGCGGCGGCCGGCAGGGCCAGCCACAGCTGGAGGCCGTCGAGCAGCGGCCGGTCGCCGAGGGAGAACTCGGAGTGCGAGATGCCCCGGCCGGCGGTCATCAGGTTGAGCTGCCCCGGCTTGATCAGCACGTCGCTGCCGAGGCTGTCGCGGTGCCGGACCTCGCCGGCGAACGGCCAGGTCACGGTCTGCAGGCCGGTGTGCGGATGGGGCAGCACGGTCATGTCGTCGTGCTGCGGCCCGAACCGGTCCAGGAAGCACCAGGCCCCGACGGTGGGCAGCGTGCGGTGCGGCAGCAGGCGGTCGACCTTGATCGCCCGCAGGCCGCCGAGCGGCACGGCCCGCGCCTCGAGCAGCCGGACGTCCTCGACGGCGACATCGGACGTCTCAAGGGATGGATTGGTGCACTGGTTGCTCATCGCCCGGCCCCTGTCAGAAGTGCGCTGGTCACCACTATGACAGGGCCGGGCTCAGTTCACGCAGGTGACGCCGGTGGCGGTGATCGACGGCGGGTTGGTCGTGGTGTCCGGGATGATCGGCGACTTGCGGCTGCCGTCGGCCGCCGCCTTGCCGGTCGGCGACGAGGGCGGAGTGTCCGTTGTGGACGTCGGCGGCGTTGCCGGCCCGTCGCCGAACTTGTCGGCCACGAAGGCCTGCACCTGCTCGGGGTCGACCTGCACGGCGTCGCCGTCGGCCGGCGTCCAGTAGGTGATGTTGACGATCGGGATGGTGTCGAACGTGATATTGCCGCCGGAGATGCCCTGCACCTGCTGGGCGAACTGCAACAGGTTCCAGTCCTGGTCCAGCACGATGGAGTTCTGCATGGCGGTGATGATGTCGTTGAGCTTGCTGGGACTGGTCAACGTGCCGACCGACAGCAGCTGGTGCACGGCCGAGGCCAGGAACGCCTGCTGACGGCGTTCGCGGTCGATGTCGCCGTTGTCCAGCCCGTGGCGCTGGCGCACGAACTGCAACGCCTGCACGCCGGACAGGGTCTGCTGGCCGGCCGGGAACACCGCGCCGGAGTACTCGCTGTCGTCGACCGCGTGGTTCAGGCACACCGGCACGCCGCCGAGCGCCTGGCTGATCAGGTCGAAGCCGTACAGGTTGATCTCGGCGTAGTGGTCGATGGTGACGCCGGTGAACTTCTCCACCGTCTGGATCAACGTCTTGCGGCCCTCGGTCTGCGAGCCGCCGTGGTTGTTCATGCCGATCGAGTACGCCGAGTTGATCTTGTGCTTGCCGTAGCCGCCGGCGATGTCCACGTACGAGTCGCGCGGGATGGAGATGGCCGACGCCTTGCCGCCGTCGCCCGGCACGTGCACCACGATCAGCGTGTCGGTGTTCAGGAAGTGGTCGTCCGGGCCGGCGTGCAGCGAGGCCAGCACGTCCGGCGGCAGCGGATTGCCGTGCACGTCGGTGCGGCTGTCGATGCCGACCAGCAGGAAGTTGGTGTCCTGCCCGTCCTGGTGCTGAATGGTGGCCGGCGCGGCCGGCGGCGTGTGGTGCTCGATCACGTTGTCGGTGGTGAGGTGCGCCTGGGCCTGGCTGAGCAGGCTCCAGCCGTAGCCGGACAGGCCGATCACGGCGACCGAGGCCACCGCGACCACGGTTCTGCCCGTGACCACGGCGGGTCTGACTGAGCGCACTGTTCCTCCCCGGCTTCGTACTCCCCCACCACGGCTGACGCCGGTGCCCCCGATCCGGTTGCCTGTGTTCTGCGACGCAACCCATCGCCCGGGTCCGACGTCTCTACCCTGAACGGGACGATGTGAAGAGGGAGCATGGAAACCGAGACGACGACCGCGCGTCCGTGGGGACTGCCCTGGTGGGCAGCGATCCTGTTGCCGCTGGTGACCACCGCGGCCGGCGCCTACGCGGACCTGACGTTCAACCACGGCCTCGGCCTGCCGTTCCAGTGCGCGTATGCGGGCGGCTGTGTGCTGGCCGTGCTGCTGGTGCGGCGGCGCAATCTGTTCGGCCCGATGGTGCAGCCGCCGCTGATCCTGCTGTTCACCGCGGCGCCGGTGGCGATGCTGATGAGCGGCACCGGCCTCGGCTCGCAGCTCGTGAGCCAGGCGCTGGCCTTCACCGTGCCGCTGGTGAACAACTTCGAGTGGCAGGCCGGTGTGACCGTCGCCACCGTGGTCATCGGCCTGATCCGGCTGATCCTCACCCGCAAGCGCCCGCCGGCCCCGGAGCCGGCCGAGCCCGCGGAACCCGAGCCCGCCGCCGTCTGAGCCCCGACATGACAGTAAGGGGGCCTTCCTGCACTCGGAGTGCAGGAAGGCCCCCTTACTGCCGTTGCCAGTCGGTCAGCAGGTCAGGTTGCCGCCGGGCGAGACACCCAGCATCGAGGCGTACTGCTGGTACAGGTTGACCCGGTCCTGCATCTCGGCGGTGTTGTTGCCGTTGCACTCCAGGCCGCCGTTGATGGCCCGGATGGTCGCGCCGAAGCCGTTGCCGTTGACCATGGCGTTGTGCGAGGTGACGCCGCCCGCGCCGGTGCCGGTGAACCAGTACCAGAGGCCGGTCATCCAGGCCACGGACGCGTCCTGCTCGACCAGGTACGGGTTGCCCAGCAGGTTCACGCCCAGGTAGTCGCCGGCCGCCTTGTAGTTGAAGTTCCAGCTCAGCTGGAGCGGACCGCGGCCGTAGTAGGCGTACGTGCCGGCCGGGCAGCCGTAGGACTGGCTGGTGTCGCAGTAGTTGCCCGACTTGTCGATCTCCGTCACGTAGACCAGGTGGCCGGTCTCGTGGCTCACGTTGGCCAGGAAGGCCGCGGCCTCCTGCTTCTGCGTGGTGTCGCTGCCGGTGCTGGCGAAGCCGGGGAACTTGGCGATCGCCGCGGTCAGGCCGGCGTAGGTGTAGAACGAGTTCCGGCTCGGAAACATCTGGTTGAACTGGGTCTCGCTCACCGGGAACGTGCCGGTGCCGCCACCACCGCCGCCGCCACCGCCGGTGCAGGAGAACGGCGACCAGTACCAGGTGCTGATGGTCGGGTCGTAGCCCGGATTGTCGTGCGTGGCCTGGTAGTACTGGCTGTTGGCCGGGTAGCGCACGATGTTGCCGGTGACGTAGTTGGTGCCGGCGGCCCAGTCCGGGTAGCTACAGGTGGTTCCGCCGCCACCGCCGCCGCCCGATCCGCCGGTACAGCTGCCCTGGTCGGCCCAGACTCCGGAGCCGCCGGTGCTCGGCGCCTCACCCTGGGTCCACCACTTGGCCTGCCAGTTGTGGCTGTTGTAGGACGCGGACATGCCGCCGGTGTAGACCTGGGTGGCGCTGTACGCGGCGGCGCAGGTGGCCGCGTTCGCGGTCGCGGGGGCCACGACCGCGATGGTCGCGGCCACGGCGACGGTGGCCAGTCCCGCCAGAATTCGTCGTAACGACAAGCCGATCACTCCTCGACGCGCAGGGGTGCGTTGGCCCGGGGAGGACAAAGCACGGCGGGAGTGGCGGCTGCACCGACGCTTTCCCCTGTGGGCAAGGGCCACTCAATCCGATTGGTCTATACCAGTCAAGAGTGTGAACGTCGGATTGGGCCGAACGGCCCTGCCGATTAGGCGTTACGGCCGCGCAGCAGCGAAGCCAGGGCCGCGATCGTGGCCATGATCGCCGCCGCGCCGAAAACGGTCAGCAGGCCCTGATGGAACGGACCGGACACCAGCTGCGGGAAGAACTCCTTACCTGTCAAGGCAGCGACGTGCTCGGGCGGCAATGTGGTCAGCACGCCGCTGGGGCCCAGCAGGTGGGCGATCGGGTTGTCGCCGAGGAAGGCCGCGAACAGCGTGCTCACCGGCGGCAGCTCGGCGATGGATCGCGCGGTGCTTTCGGGAACTCCTTGCGCGGTCAGGCCGGCGGTGAGCGTGGTCGGCAGCGACGAGGCAAGGCCGACGATCATCAGCGAGAAGAACACGCCGATGGACAAGGACGTTCCGGAGTTCTGGAAGGTTGATCGCATACCGGACGCGACGCCGCGATCGGCGGCCGGCACCGCGCCCATGATCGCCGAGGTGTTGGGCGCGGAGAACATGCCCTGCCCGGCGCCGCTGACGAACAGCAGCAGCGCGAACAGCGGGTACGGGAAGTTCACCGGCAGCGCCAGCAGGCCGAGAAAGGCCAGCACCACAAGGACAAGGCCGCCGGTGGCGAACAGTCGTGCGCCGAACCGGTCGGACAGGAAGCCGGCGATCGGGCCGGCGACGAGGAAGCCGAAGGTGAGCGGCAGCAGGTAGATGCCGGCCCACAGCGGCGTGTCCTCGAAGTCGTAGCCGTGCAGGGGAAGCCAGATACCCTGCAACCAGATGATCAGCATGAACTGCATGCCGCCACGGGCCACCGCGGTCAGCAGCGCGGCGATGTTGCCGGCGGCGAAGGCCCTGACCTTGAACAGGCCCAACCGGAACATGGGTTGGCGGATGCGGGTCTCGGCGATGCAGAACACGATCAACAGCGCCAAGCCGAGTCCGAGTCCACCTAGGACGGTCGGGCTGGTCCAGCCGGTCGCATGTCCGCCGTAGGGCTGGATTCCGTACGTGATGGCGGCCAGCAGCGCGCCGGTGCCGGTGGTGAAGGTGAGCGTGCCGACCCAGTCGATGCGGGCCGGCTGGGGCGTACGGGTCTCGCGCAGGCTGCGGTAGGACCAGATCGTGCCGAGCACGCCGATGGGCACGCTCACCCAGAACACCGCGTGCCAGTCGATCACGGCCAGGAAGCCGCCGGCCAGCAGGCCGATGAACTGCCCGGCCAGTGCGGTGATCTGGTTGATACCCAAGGCGGTTCCGCGCTGGTTGGCCGGGAACGCGTCGGTGATGATCGCCGCCGAGTTGCCCGTCAGCATCGCGCCGCCGAACGCCTGCACGACGCGCCAGCCGATCAGCCAGAGCGCGCCGGGCGCGCCCATGAACGGATCCAGTGACAGGGCAATGGATGCGGCGGCGAAGATGGCGAAGCCCATGTTGTACATGCGGACCCGACCGAACATGTCGCCGAGCCGGCCGAGCGCCACCACCAGCACCGCGGACACCAGCAGGTAGCCAAGGATCATCCACAGCAGGTAGCTGATGTTGCCGGGGGCCAGCGGATCCAGGCCGATGCCGCGGAAGATCGCCGGCAGCGAGATGATCACGATCGAGCCGTCCACGGTGGCGATGAACACGCCCATCGTGGTGTTGGACAGCGCGATCCACTTGTACCGGTCGCCGACCGCCGGCGCCTGCTCGACCGCCGTCACAACCGCTCCGCCAGCCGGTCCAGCAGCGGCAGCACGGCCAGCAGCTTGCGGCGCTCCACGGCCGTGAACTCCTCGGCCAGGGCCCGGGTGATGCGTTCGGTGGTGGCGGATCGCCGCTCCGACAACATCTTCCGACCGGTCGGCGTGACGGACATCAGCACCTTGCGGCCGTCGGCCGTGTCGGGCTCGCGGTGGACGAGGCCGCGACCCTCCAGTTCGGACAGTGTGACGCCCATGGCCTGCGGGCGGATCCGCTCCAGCTCGGCCAGCACGGCCGGCGTGTTCGGGCCGTCCCGGTCCAGCCGGGCCAGCACCGACACCTCGGACAGGGTCACGTCGCCCACCTCGTGGGCCTGCCGCAGCCGGCGCACGATCCGGCCGACGGCGACCCGCAGGTCGACGCCGGACCGGACCAGGTCCGGGGGCAGCTCGGTCAGCTCAGCCACGACTCGTAACGGTAGGTTTATCAGTCTGGGTTGGCAAGCTTCCTTCAGCGTCACCATAAGTAACGTTGCGTAATCAGCCTATTCTCCGTACCTCTGATGGACGCCCTCCATCGGCAGGCCAGGGAGGCACCATGACCAGCATCAACAGCTACCAGCGGCACGTCGATGACCGGCAGCTGGCGGAGGTGCTGGCGGCGGCCGGCGTTGGGGCCGAAAGGCTGGCCGAGCGGGTGCAGCTGGGCGAAGCCAGCTACAACACGGCCTATCGGCTGCGGCTGACGGACGGGTCGGGGCTGGTGTTGAAGGTGGCGCCGGACCCGGCGATGCCGGGCCTGTCCTACGAGCGCGACCTGATGCGGACCGAAACCCTGTTCTACCGCACGGCCGCCGCGCTGCCGGTGCCGACGGTGGTGCACGCGGACTTCTCCCGCACGCTGCTCGACAGTGACTTCCTGCTGATGACCGAGCTGCCCGGCAACAACTGGTACGGCCAACGCGAGTCGCTGGCCGACGACGACCGACGACGACTGCGTGGCGATCTGGGCCGGCTGGTGGCGTCGCTGCACCAGATCACCGGTGAGGAATTCGGCTACCCGCAAGGGAAAACGTCGTCCTCCTGGCGTGTGGCCTTCCTTGGCATGCTCGACGCCCTGCTGGCCGACGCGGAGCACTGGGAAACGTCGCTGCCACGGGAGGTGTCGCAGCTCCGCCGGCTGATCGCGGCCAACGCGCACGCGCTCGACGACGTGACCACGCCGGTGCTGGTGCATTTCGACCTGTGGGCAGGCAACATCCTGGTGCACGACAACGAGATCACCGGCATCGTCGACGGTGAGCGGGCGTTCTGGGGCGATCCGCTGGCGGAGATGGTGTCACTGGCGCTGTTCGCGTCCATTGAGGACGATGCCGCGTTCCTTGACGGCTACGGTGGCATCGAGTTCACGGACCGCGCGCGGCGGCGGTTGGCCCTGTATCGCACCTACCTGTACCTGATCATGCTCATCGAAGGCGCGCCCCGCGGCTACGAGGGTCCGGATCGGGAGGCGCTGGTGGAGATCACCTCGCTGCACCTGCGAAAAGCGTTGGCGGAGCTGGAATGACGATCGAGATCCTCACCCCGGAGTGTGGCCGACCGGGTCAGGGGTGGATGAACGGCGTCGTGGTGGCCAGCAGAACGAAGCCCAGCCGTTGCAGGATCGGGCTGCTGTCGTCCGAGGCGTCGGCCTGGAAGTAGCGGAATCCCCTGTCCGCGGCCAGCTTCGTGCCGTGCGCCACCAACGCCCGGAACAACCCCCGGCCGCGCCACTGCTTGAGCGTCCCGCAGCCCCACAGGCTGGCGAAGTCCGTGCCACGATGAAACTCCACGCGAGCGCAGGAAATCGGCACACCCCCGGCCAGAACCACGAAGCCGCGCTGGTTCTCCTTGTCTTCCAACAGTTTCCGACCCACAGCCGCGTAGTCTCCGCCGAACACCTCGTCGTGCACCTTCACGAACATCGCCGCCGCCTCGGCATCGGTCACCGGCACGAGCTCCGTCCCCGGCGGCAACGCGGCGTGGGTCGGCAGTTCATCGATCGCCGCCACCAGCAGGGCTTCGGTCGGCTCGGGCGTGAATCCCGCCGCCAGCAGGCGATCGGCAAGATCGGCCGGCTGGTCGTAGGAGTAGTGCTTCCACTCCCATTCCCGGTGCAGTGCGGCGAACCTGGCCACGTGCCCGGCGATCGCCGCGTCGGCGGTGGTCTCGTCGAGGTCGGTGGCCACGACCCCGGCCCAGTCGTCCTCGATCAGCACCTCCCCCTCGGCCCGGCGAATCTGACGGTCGAACTCGGCCAGCACAAGATCGCGGTCCACCGCCGTAGTATGCCGTCATGGCCGATCTCAAGCCGCCGCGCTCAGCTGTCGGCGAACGCGAGACGCTGCTCTCGTTGCTCCAGTACCAGCGCGACAGCCTCGTGCGGAAGGTCACCCAGCTGCCGCCCGGGGCCGAGCGGCTGCGGCTCGTGCCGTCCGAGACCACGCTGCTGTGGCTCGTCGAGCACCTCGCGTGGGCCGAGATTCTGTGGGTCTCCCACCGGTTCGCCGGTCACCCGCTGCCGTCGTCCACGGTTTACGACACCCTGGCCGAGGCCCTCGCCGCGTATCAGGAGGCGTGGACCACCGTCGACGAGATCGTCGTCGCGTCGGATCTCGACGACCTCTGCCGGCTCACCGACGAGGCCGTCAACCTGCGGTGGGTGCTCACCCACCTGCTCCAGGAGACCGCCCGGCACGCCGGTCACGCCGACATCCTGCGGGAGCTGATCGACGGTCGGACCGGGCGCTGACCTGAAGATCGAAAACAGGCGCCCCCGAATCAATCCAAGCACATCTCGCCGTGAGCCCGCCGATTCCGCATCCCCGTGGATCTTTGCCGAAGCAGCCCACCCGCCGCCTCGACTAGAATGGATTCGGGGGCTGCTCAGCTCCGAAGATCAATCCTTCGGCCGCTCGTCGATGACCCGCTTGAGCTTGCCGACCGACCGCTCCAACGTCTCCGGATCCACCACCTCGACCGCCACCGTCACACCGACGCCGTCCTTGACCCGCCCGACGATCTCCGCCGCGGCCGCGGACCGCTGCTCACCCCCGGCATCGGGCCGGGCCTCGACGACGACCGTCAGGTGATCCATCCGTTCCCGACGGCTGAGCCGAAGCTGGAAGTGCGGGGACAACCCGGCCGTCCCGAGCACGATCTCCTCGATCTGCGTGGGAAACACGTTCACCCCACGCAGGATGATCATGTCGTCGCTGCGGCCGGTGACCTTGTCCATACGCCGGAACGCCGGCCGAGCGGTGCCGGGGCGCAGCGCGGTGAGATCACGGGTTCGGTACCGGATGATCGGCAACGCCTGCTTGGTCAACGACGTGAACAGCAGCTCGCCGGTCTCGCCGTCCGGCAGCACGTTGCCGTACACCGGATCGATCACCTCGGGCAGGAAGTGGTCCTCCCAGATGTGCAGCCCGTCCTTGGTCTCCACGCACTCCTGCGCGACACCCGGCCCCATCACCTCGGACAGCCCGTAGATGTCGACGGCATGCAGCCCGGCCCGCGCCTCGATCTCGGCCCGCATCTTCTCGGTCCACGGCTCTGCACCGAAGATCCCGACCCGCAGCGAGCTGGTCACCGGATCGATGCCCTGCCGCTCGAACTCGTCCAACAGGGTCAGCATGTACGTCGGCGTGACCATGATGATCTCGGGCCGGAAGTCGGTGATGATCTGCACCTGCCGGGCGGTCATCCCGCCGGAGGCGGGAATCACCGTGCAGCCAAGCTTCTCGGCGCCGTAGTGCGCACCGAGGCCTCCGGTGAACAGGCCGTAGCCGTACGCAACATGAACCTTGTGCCCGGGCCGGCCGCCGGCGGCGAAGATGGAGCGGGCCATCACCGTGGCCCAGGTGTCGATGTCCTCGGCCGTGTAGCCGACCACGGTCGGCTTTCCGGTGGTGCCACTGGAGGCGTGGATGCGCCGGACCTGGTCCGGCGGCACGGCGAACATGCCGAACGGGTAGTTGTCCCGCAGGTCGTGCTTTGTCGTCACGGGAAAACCGGCCAGGTCGGCCAGCTCCCGACAGTCCTGCGGCCGCACCCCGGCCTCGTCGAACTTCTTGCGGTAGAAGGGGACGTTCTCGTACGCGTGCCGCAAAGTCCATTGTAGACGGCCGAGCTGGAGCGCACGCAGCTCGTCGGCGGAGAGCTGCTCGGCAGCCGTCAGCTCGCGCGCGGACGGCGCCGCACCCCATCCTGCCGTCATCGTCGACTCCACAGTTTACCGACCGAACGGACGGTTCAGAATGTGCCGCCGTCGCGGCCTTGTCAAGGATGCGGGCACGGCGTCGCCCGCTGTCCTAAACTGGGTGTGAGGGGGTGGACGCAGGGCGAGAGGACAAAGGTGCCGCGAGCTACGATTCGCGACGTCGCACGGGCGGCGGGCGTGTCGGTCTCCACGGTGTCGCGGGTGTTCACCCACCCGGAGCTGTTCCGCGACGAGACGCGGCTGAAGGTGCACACCGCGGCCGGGCAGTTGAACTACTCCCCCAACCGGAACGCGGCCTCGCTGACCACGGGGCGGACCGCGAACATCGGGCTGGTGGTGCCGAACCTGGCCAATCCGCTGTTCCCCGAGATGATCAAGGCGGCCCAGCACGGCGCCCGCGAACACGGCCTGGCCGCGCTGCTCGCGGACAGCGACGACAGCGCCGCCGACGAGGAGAAGCTGGTGCACGCCCTGGCCAAGGACGTGGACGGGCTGATCCTGTTCTCCTCGCTGCTGACCGACGAGCAGATCGCCTCGGTGGACTCGCTGCGGCCGCTCGTGTTCGTCAACCGGCACGTGCCCGGGCATCGCAGCGTGCTGGTCGACGCGCCGCACGCAATGTCCTTGCTCACGCAATATCTGGCCAATCTCGGCCACACCGCCGCCACCTACTACCCCGGGCCCGACAACTCGTGGGTCGCGCACGACCGGCTCGCCGCGCTGCGCAAGGCCGCTTCCACAACCGGCCTCGATCTGACGATCGCGCCGATGGGGCCCGCCTCGTACGAGAGCGGCAGCGCCGTCGCCGACGAGCTCGTACGACAACCGTTACCCACAGCCGTGCTGTGCTTCAACGACCAGATGGCCATGGGAGTCGTCGCCCGGCTGCTGCAACTCGGCGTGCGTATTCCTGAACAGACCAGCGTGACCGGCTGGGGCGGCACCAAGGTCGGCGCCTACTCCACGCCCGCGCTCACCACCATCGCCGCCCCGTTGGCCGATCTCGGTTCGGCCGCCGTCGCCGAGCTTCTCCTTGCCCAGCAGGATGATCCCGGCGCCGATCCCGCTCCCGTGACCCTGGAGGCGACGCTACAGGCCCGGGCTACCACCGGCCGGGCCCGCGACTGAGTCCTATTCGGACAGTTGCGTCGGCTTGGCCGGCTCCGGGTGCACCAGTCGGGCCACCACCGGCGGCACCAGGAGCAGCAGCAGGGAATAGTAGTTGACCGCCGGCACCAGCAGGACGAGGACGAACGCCGCCAGCATCGAGATCGTCGTGCCCAGCGTGTTGTACATCCAGCGGCCCGAGAGCCGCTCGCCCTCCTTGAGCAGCTTCGGGTTCGCCCGCACCGCCAGCGTCATCAGCGAGATGCACCCGCTGTTCACCACGATCGTGCCGATGTAGAGCAGGCAGGTGAACTCGTCGGTGCCGAAGCCGCCGACCAGCTGCGTGGCGAAGGGCATCACGATCACCGACAGCAGCCAGACCATGTTGGTCAGCATCAGCGTCTGGGTGTAGGCCCGCACGTGCTCGAACAGCCGGTGGTGGCCGAACCACTGGCGGCCGATCACCGCGAAGCTGAGCAGGAAGCTCCAGATCTTCGGCTGGTTCCGCGTGATCGCCTCGATCGGCTCGCCGTGCGCCGCCACCAGCTCCGGCACGATCTCCGTCAGCGGCAGCACCAGCAGCGTCAGCGCGATGGCGACCACCGCGTCGGTGAAGAACACCAGGCGTTCGGGCGACTTCTCGGTCATCGGTTCCCTTGTCGGTGTGACGGCACGGTGGCGAGCAACCCTAACCCGATCACCGCGGCCCGATCACCGGACGGCCGAGATAGGCCAGCACGGCCAGCACCCGCCGGTGGTCGTCGTCGCTGACCGGAAGATCAAGTTTTGCCAGGATGTTGGCCACGTGGCTCTCGACCGTCCGCGCCGTCAGGCACAGCCGCCGAGCGATGGCCGAGTTGGTGCGGCCTTCGGCCATCAGCGCGAGCACGTCACGTTCGCGAGGTGTCAGCTCCGCCGGCGGGCGGCCACCGATCAGCCGCGTGACCACGTCCGGGTCGAGCGCCGACCCGCCGGCCCGGACCCGGCGCAGCGCGTCGAGGAAGTCGTCGACGTCGAGCACCCGGTCCTTGAGCAGGTAGCCGAAACGGCCGCTGGCCACCAGTTCGACGGAATGCCGGCTCTCCACGTGTTGGGAGAGCAGGACAATGCCCAGTTCCGGGAAGTCGGCGCGCACCTGCCGGGCGACGCGGGCGCCGTCGTCGGTGTGGTCGGGCGGCATGCGGATGTCGATGATCGCCAGGTCCGGTTCGGTTTCGTGCACAGCACGCAGCACCGCCGAGGCATCGCCGGCCTTGGCCACGATCTCGTGCCCCGCGTCCTCGAGCAGCCGGGCCAGTCCTTCGCGGAACAGCACGGAATCCTCGCCGATCACGATGCGCACGGCAGCACCGCCTCGACCTGCGTGCCGGCACCGGCCGGACTGTGCACGCGGAGCGTGCCGCCGGTGGCCGCGACCCGGTCACTCAGGCCGGTCAGCCCGGTGCCGTCGTTGAAGGCAGCCCCGCCGATGCCGTCGTCGGTCACCGCCACCCGCAGCTGATCATCACACCGCTCGACGTGCACTCGGACCCGCTCGGCCTGGGCATGCTTGGCGGCATTGGTGATCGACTCGGCGACCACGTAGTAGGCGGTCGTGACGACATCCTCCGGCAGCTCGCCGGGATGCACGTCGAGTACCACCGACATGGGCATGGTGCTGGTCAACCCGGCCAGGGCCGGTCCGAGGCCGTCGTCGAGGCTGCTCGGCCGCAGACCGTGAGCGAGCTGGCGCAGCTCGGCGACGGCAGTGCCGAGCTCCGCCACACCGTGGTCCAACAGCCCGTCCACGTCGACCGATCCGGCCCGCAATTGACGCTGTGCCAACCTTAACGCCATGCCCAGCGTCACGAGGCGCTGTTGCGCGCCGTCGTGCAGGTCGCGTTCGAGCCGACGGCGTTCCTGGTAGCTGACGTGTTGCAGACGGCCGCGACTGGCCTCCACGTTCCGCAACGCCTGCCCGAGTTCGATACGCAGCCGGACCAGCTCGACCAGCAGGGCGCAGGCGGCGGCCAGCTCGCGCAGCAGCTCGCGGGAACTGCCGCCGTGCCAACGCAAAACGCCGATCTCGACGTCCCCGACCCGGATCGGCACCGACTCGTGCCCGGTGACGGCCGGCAGCGCGACACCGTTCGCGTCGACAAGATCGTCACGGCCGGGCAGGCGGTAGCCGACGCGCAGCGACGAGTCCCGCAATGCTTCGCCCAGCACGGTTTCGACATGCTCGGGCACCGACTGTCCGATGTGGACTTGTTGACGCAGAACGTCCAGAGCGGCCAATGCGGCCCGGCGGGCGGGATAGAGCCGGCGGTCCACCACCCGCTGCACCCGCTGCCGCACCGGAGCCAGCGCCAACACGCTGGCCGCGGTGACGATTGCCGCCGCCACCACGGAATCGCGACCGGCGAGGACACCGCTCAACGCGGACGTGGCGGCGAAAACCCCGAGCAGACCGGCCGTCACGACGGTGTAGGCGACCGTCGTGGACAGGGCCCGCCGCGAGTCGTAGAGCCCGTGGCGGAGCATCGCGATCGTGGTGGCGGCGGGAATCGCGAGGTAGGTCAGCACCAAGCCGATCAGCACCAGGTCCGCCCGGCCGAGGAACAGGTAGCTCGACCAGCACAGCAGCAACGTGATCGGCAGGAACATCATGGCCAGCGCGATCCAGGCCAGCTGTGCCCCGCGTACGGCGTCGGCCTGGCGGTAGCGACGCACGAGCGCGGTCGCCGCAGCGACCAGCAGCCCAAGGAAAGCGGCCAACAGGGCCAGGACGAAGGCGTCCGGATCATCCCTGGTGTCGATCGCTTCGCGGATCTCGAACGCCACCGCCACCACCGGCAGCCCGATCGCGACCAGTCGCCATCGTCGGGACGACAACGAGCCATCCGGGAAGTACAGCGCGAGCAACGCGACAGGCAGGTACCACAGCATCCACACGCCGTTGTCCAGCGCAGCGAGCAGACCGGCGCCGGGAACCACATCGGGCACGCGCGCGGAAGTCCTGGCCACCGCGTCCAGCAGCACCACGACGCACGGGGCCAATCCCATTCCCACCAGCAGGGCACCGACCATCTGGTTCGGCCGCCGGCGTGCCACCACCAGGCCAAGGACGACCGCCGGGAGCGCAATGACGACATCGACAGTCGCGGAGGCGATGTCCGCCGCATCCGGCGACCGCGCGAGCACAGCCGCGGCGGCCATCACCATCACCCCGGCTACCAGCGCCAATACCGTCGCCAGCCCTCGAACCCCCAGCACCGGCTCACTGTAGGGCCCTCAGCCGCCGAGCACATCCGTGCCAGTACGGAGAGGCACCTTCCGTGCCCGCCACGATGACGCGCCCCGGCGGCGATGGCCATCGTGGTGCGCAGTCATCGCCTAGCGCAAAGGAAACCGCATGAAGCTCTCATTCGGCATCGTGGCCTGACGCTTGTCACTGGTTGCCGCCGGCCAACCGGCCGGCCGCGACCGTGGCGAGCTCGGTGCGGTTGCCCACGCCGAGCTTGGTGAAGATGTGCGACAGGTGCGTCTTCACGGTTCCCCGGCTCATGAACAGCCTCGCGGCGATGTCCGGGTTGTTGAGGCCCTCCACCACGAGCCTGGCCACGCTGAGCTCGGTCGGGGTGAGGCTGTGCCAGCCGGAGGAGGGCCTCGACCTGGGGCCTCGGGTGCGACGGAGATACTCCACGGCCTCGTCGAGTGCCATGAGTGTGGAGTTGGTGGCGTGTGGCGCAACAGGAGCACGCCTTGGATACCCCATGCGCTCGCGGAGGGCGGTGGCCGAGGCGAGGACGTGATCGGCGCCGATGAGCCCGCCGATCGCGTCAAGACTGTCCACGCAGGCGAGCCGAAGGCCGTGGGTGACACGAATGGCAAGGGCCTGGTGGTGCAGGTCGGGGTCGCCGCTGAGGAAGCCTTGCTGCTCGTAGGCGTCGGCCAGGACACGGTGCATGCGCAGCTCGCCGGCCATGGTGACGGCCCGGTCGAGCAGCGCTTTGGCCTCGTCGCGACGGTCGAGGCCGATGAGCGCGGCGGCCAGCGGCGGCAGCGACTGCACGGCGATGCAGGACACGTGCTCAGTCGGCGCGGCCGCCTCGCGAAGCCAGGGTTCGGCCTCGGCGAACTCGGACCGGGCGAGGTGCAGGCTGCCCATCGCGACGGCCATGCCGGGCACGACCACGGGCCGGTCGGCGTTGCGGACCAGCGTGAGGACCGGCTCCATCAGCGCCAGGCCGGCGTCGGTGTCGCCGGTGCAGCTGTGCACGGTCGCGAGCATGCTGCGCGTGGTGCCGACCCGGTTGTAGTCGCCCAGTGGCGCAGCGATCCGCACGGCTTCCTCGGCGACGTCCCGGGCCAGGTCGAGCTCGCCGGTCAGCAACGCGCTCATGGCGCGAAAACAGAGTGCGGTCGCGGCGACGCCCCGGTCGCCACGGCGCAGCAGTTCGGCGGACGAGCTGGCCAGCAGCGGCACAGCCTGCTCGTGATCGTCCCGTAGGTGCAGCACAATTCCTTGCAGCGCAAGGGAGGAATCCCGGACGAACTCGTCATCGGAGATCTCGGCCGACGCCAGCGCGGCCAGGCTCTGTCGCCACGCGCCGTCCAGGTCGCCGAAGATCCGGCCGACGCCCTGCAACACCAGCGGCAGCCCGCGGTCACGCTCGTCGGCGGCGAACTTCAGCGCCCGGTCCAGCACGTCATAGCCCAGGTCGACCGGCCCGGCGACGTCGGTGACCAGTGCTATCCCGGTGAGCAGCCGGGACTGTAGCGGCGAGGTGTCCGCGGGGTCCCGATCCACGGCCCGGCGCAGGAAATCGATGCCCTCGTGGCCGGGACCGTGCAGGTGCCACAGCCACGGCAGCCCGGCCGCGAGCCGACGCCCCTTGGCCGGGTCCGCGGCGGTCAGCCCCCACTCCAGGGCGGCACGCAGGTTGCCGTACTCGACTCGCATCCGGATCCGCCAGGAATCCTTGTCCGGCGAGGAATCCTCGGTCACGTAGGCCAGGAAATGGTCGAGATGCCGGTCGCGCGTCGCCTCCTCCTCACCGGCCTCCTCCAGCCGGTCCGACGCGTACTCGCGGATCGTCTCCAGCAGGCGGTAGCGGCCGTCCTCGGCGACGACGAGCGATTTGTCGACAAGTCCGGCCAGCGTGATGAGAACGTCCCGATCGGCGACGGCCCGAGCGGCGTCGAGGGTGAATCCGCCGTGGAAGACCGCGAGGCGGCGCAACACCGTGCGTTCGGTGTCGTCGAGCAGGTCGTGGCTCCACTGCACGGAGGCCGCAAGCGTTTGCTGCCGGCTCGCTACGCCGCGTGGACCCCTCGTGAGCAGGGAAAACCGGTCGTCGAGGCCGTCGTTGATCTGCTGCGGGGTGAGCGTGCGCAGCCACGCGGCGGCCAGCTCCAGGGCCAGCGGCATGCCGTCGAGGCGCTCGCACATCGAAGCCACGGCCGCGCGGCTCGCCTCGTCCGGCTCGAACCCCGGCACGACCAGCCGGGCCCGTTCGACGAACAGGGCCTGGGCCTCGTCGGCAGCGATCGGCGGCACCCGCCAGACGACTTCGCCGGGGATGCCCAGCGGCTCGCGGCTGGTGGCCAGCACCGTCACCTCGGGACAGCTGCGAAGCAGCTCGGCGGCCAGGTCGGCGACGCCGTCCAGCACCTGCTCGCAGTTGTCCAGGGCGAGCATCAGCCGGCTGGTGCGCAGCTGCGGCGCGAGGCGGCCGGAGCCGACCAGGGCACCGACGGCGTCGGCCACCGCGTCGGCGACCAGCGCCGGGTCGGTGAGCTCGGACAGGTCCGCCCACCAGGCGCCCTGGGGCCAGAACTCCGAGTGGTTGGCGGCCAGCTGCGCGGCGAGCCGGGTCTTGCCGCTGCCGCCCGGTCCGGCCAGCGTGACCAGGCGTTCGCCGAGCAACAGGGTGCGCAGCGCGGACAGCTCGGCCTGCCGGCCGACGAAGCTGGTGAACTGCACCGGCAGGTTGTTCGGCACCTGGTCGAGCGAGCGCGGCGGGGTGTCGTCGTCGATCGCGTACAGGCGGATCGGGGACAGGAGATCCCGCAGTCGGTGCACGCCGAGGTCGTGAAGCCGCATCCGGTGCAGGCCGGCGGCGGTGGCCGCGGTGAGCAGCGTCTGGCCGCCGTTGGCGATCTCGCACAGGCGCCGGGCCCGGCGGATCGTCGGCTCGCCCTCGTCACCGGTGTGCAGCGCGACGCGCAGCCGCCCGGCTTGCGGCTCGTCCTCCTCGGCGAAGGCCCGGCGCAGCTCAGCAGCCGCCTCGACGGCCGCTGCCGCTGCCACGAAAGCGCCGTTGGTGGCGTCCAGCAGGAGCTCCAGCCGCTTTCGCGTCGCCTGCGCCGGGTCGTTCGGACCGGCCGCGCCGAGCGGATCGAGATCGGCGACCAGGTACGTCACGGACATGCCTGGTCATCCTGCCAGGCGCGGCGATATCAGCCACCCGTGTCGGCCATGTCGGCCACCTGGCAGATCTATCGGCCACGTTGCTCGGCGAGGCTTTGACCAGCAACAACGACACCGACTCAGGGAGCACGAGATGTCCGAGGTCATCGCCAACATGTCCATGTCGCTCGACGGTTTCGTCGCCGACACCAATGACGGCATCGAGCAGGTCTTCGGCTGGTACGGCAGCGGCGACGTGGCCGTGCCGACCGCCGTCGAATGGGCCACCTTCCGCACCTCCGAGGCCAGCGCCGGCGTGCTGCGGCACGGCCTGGCCACCATCGGCGCCCTGATCGGCGGCCGGCGGCTGTTCGACCTGGCCAGCGGCTGGAACGGCCAGCACCCGATGGGCGTGCCGGTGTTCATCGTGACCCACCAGGAGCCGACCGACTGGGCCCACCCCGAGGCCCCGTTCACCTTCGTCACCGACGGCATCGAGAGCGCCGTGGCCAAGGCCAAGGCCGCCGCCGGCGACAAGAACGTGGCCGTGGCCAGCCCGACCGTCGTCCAGCAGTGCCTGGACGCCGGGCTGCTCGACGCCGTGCAGGTCGACCTGGTGCCGGTGCTGCTGGGCCAGGGCATCCCGTTCTTCGGCGAGCTGGCCAAGGGCCCGGTGCAGCTGGACGGCCCGACCGTGGTCGAGGGCCAGGGCGTCACCCACCTCACGTACCGGGTCCGGCGCTGATCCGCACGTCGGCGGACCGGCCGGGGTGTCCGGTCCGCCGGCCCATATTCACTTGTCCCCCAATGGTTATCGCATCAACTCCTCAGGAACGCGAAGGTCCTCGATCTGGTACGCGGCCTTGACGGCCGCCGGGTCGTCGCCCGCGCACGCGGCGGCGATCCGATCCATGAGCTGGTCGAACTCGTCGCCGGTGCGGCCCTGGTAGGAGTCCTCCATGCGCCCCCACTCGTCCCAGGGCAGCGTCTCGATCTTCATCAACGAGGCCAGGTCGCGGATCAGGTTGCCGCGGATCTCCCCTACGCCCCAAGCGAAGTCGACACCATGGACGCCGAACAGGCTGCCGTCCACCTCGCCCGTGCGATACCACTGCCAGGCCTCGCCGCCGGTCAGGAACGCGCCCGGCGGCAGGTCGTCCGATTGGGGGACGTACGGCCGGTGCAGGTGCTCGACGTCAACGCGCACCCACCGGTCGTCCCGTCGGAACTCGACGATCCAGTGGTCAAGGTTCTTGCCAGCCACGAAATACGTGCCGAAGCCGCAGCGGGCCCGAGCCGGAATGCCCCGCTGCCGTAATAGCGCCGTCGCCAGCGTCGACCAGTGTCGACAGGTGCCGACCACACGTCGGTCCGGCGGCCGCGGCACGTCCAGCGGTGCCGGGTCGATCGCTGTCAACGCGTCGATGAGGTCAGTGGCCGGGCGGATGTTCCGCTCGGCCAGGCATTTCTCCGGCACGCCGGCGGCCGGCGCGTCCGTCGGCTGGATGAACAGGTGCTGCACCGCCGCGCAGATGCCGATCGGATCGTCGGGCAGGCCCTTGGTCAGCGGGACCTGCTCCGACGCCACGGCGGTGAACACACCTGGTGTGGCGTAGTCGATGTCCATGCGTCGAATGCTAGGGAACGGGTCTGACAGTTCTCGGGAACACGGGGCTCGGCGCCGGCAGAATCTCGCCGCCGCACTGCTCGGAGATGCGCCGGGCCGCCGCCGGCAGGAACGGCGTCAGGTGCTCGGCGATGTCCCGGCAGGCCGCAACCAACTCCGCCAGCACGCCGTCCAGCTCAGCCGGCTTTTCCTTGAGCTGCCAAGGTTTTGTCGCGTGCACGTACCGGTTGGCCTCGTCGCCGACGCGTGTCACCGCCTCGACCGCGCGCCGGAAGTCGAAGTCCCGGAGCGCGCTGTCGATCGTCCCGGCCGCCTCGGCTCGAGCCCGTCTCAGCGTCTCCGCCGGCAAATTCTGCTCCTGTACCAAGGGAACCACGCCGTCCCGATACTTCCGCACCATCGACACCGTACGGTTGACCAGGTTGCCGAGATTGTTGGCCAGGTCCTCGTTGAACCGGGCCGCCAGCCGGTCCTCCGAGTAGTCGGTGTCGCCGGTCCTTGCGACGTCCGCCAGCAGCCACCAGCGCAGCGCGTCGACCCCGACTTGCGTTGCTATATATAGGGGATCGGGCGTCCCGCCGAGCGACTTCCCGATCTTGCGCCCGTTCGCGGTAAGGTACTCGTGCACCAGCAACCGGGACGGCAACTCAAGACCGGCCGAGAGGAGCATGGATGGCCAGTAGACGGCGTGGAAGCGAATGATGCCCTTGCCGATCACATGGACGCGTTCGCTGTCAGGCCAACGATCACCGGCACCGGTGAGGTAGTTGACGAGGGCGTCGAACCAGACGTAGATCACCTGGCCCGGGTCGCCGGGCACCGGAATCCCCCAACCACGAGCACGGGCAACACTTCTGCTGACGCTGAAGTCGTCGAGCCCGCCGGCCAGGAAGGCGAGCACCTCTCGCTTCCGGGTCGCCGGCACGATCTCGACGGCATCGGCCTCGATCAGCTCGGCCAGCCGGTCCCGGTAGCGGCTGAGCCGGAAGAACCAGTTGTCCTCCGATACCAGTTCCGGTTTCTCCTCGTGCTCCGCGCAGTCGCCGTCGACGAACGCCTCGCAGCCAACGCAGTACAGTCCCGTGTACGACTTCCGATACAGATCGCCGCTGCGTTCACAGGCCCGCCACAGCCGTTCGACGGCGGGTCGGTGGCGAGGATCGGTGCTGGTGCGCACGAAGTCGTCGAAGGACAGGTCCAGCGCCTCGTTCAACGCCACGAAGCGGTCCGCCATGCGGGCGACGTAGTCCGCGACCGGGATGCCCTCCGCCTCCGCGCTGCGCACGTTCTTCAGCGCGTTGTCGTCCGTCCCCGTCTGCGACCACACCTCGTCGCCGCGCTGTCTCCGGTGCCGCGCAAGAACATCCGCCTGCACCAGCTCCAGCGCGTGACCGATGTGCGGCGACCCGTTCACGTACGGGATCGACGTCGTCACCACTGTCCGCCCCATGCGTTGAGGCTAGGCAGTGGGGGCAATCGGTTTACGCGCTGCGGGCGGCCTGGTGGCGCTCGATGACCGCGCGGGCCCTGGCCGTCTTCACCGCGGCGGTGAGGGTTTCGAGGTCGAACGAGCCGTAGTGGCGCTGGCCGTTGATGAAGAAGGTGGGCGTGCCGGAGACGCCGCTGAGGTCGGCCGACTGGACGTCCTGGGCGATGCGGGCCTCGTGCTGGTGTCGTTTGAGGTCGTCGTGGAAACGCTCGCGGTCGAGGCCGAGTTCCTCGGCGTAGGAAAGGAGATCGACGATACGGAGATTGTCCTGGCGCTGCATGAGCAGGTCGTGCATGGGCCAGAAGGCGCCCTGCGCCGCCGCGGCCTCGGCCGCCTCGGCGGCGAGTTGGGCCCGGGGATGGACATCGGTCAGCGGGAGGTGACGCCAGACGTAGCGAAGATCGGTGTCGGCGAGCAGGTCGCGGACGACGGGCTCGGCGAGACCGCAGTAGGGGCACTCGAAGTCGCCGTACTCGACGACGGTGACGGAGGCGTTCGCCGGACCGCGGATGTGGTCGCGGTCCGGGTCGACCTCGTCAACGAGGTCGATGAGCTGCTCGGAGGTGCCGAGCAGCGCCAGGGCCTTCTTCTTGGGTGAGAGGTAGCGGGTCGTGTGGTAGACGGCCCATGTGACACCGGACGAGAGGAGAACCGCTGACAGCACGCCGACCTTGGCCTGGTCGAGTTCCTGGCCCCGCAAGGCAAGCGTGGCGATGAGCAGTGACACCGTGAAGCCGATGCCGGCGATGGTGCCGCTGCCGGCGACGGCCAGCCAGCCGACCGGCGGCCGGATCCGGCCGTGGCTGAGCCGGGTGATCAGCCACGTGGTGCCGACGACGGCGACGGGCTTGCCGACGACGTAGCCGAGGATGATGCCGAGAGTCACCGGCGAGGTGTAGGCCCGGACCAGGAAGCCGCCGTCGATGGCCACGCCGGCGTTGGCCAGGCCGAACAGCGGCACGATGACGTAGCTGGTCCACGGGTGGAACATGTTCTGCAGCCGGGAGTTGGGCGACAGGCTTCGGTTCAGCCCGGCGGTGGCCTCACGGGCCAGTTCGGCCGTCGGCTGCTCGCGGAACAGCCGGAACAGGCCGGTGGCCCGTTCCAGGTCGTCGCGGGCCGGGGTGTAGGCCGAGGTGGCCAGGCCGACGCCGAGCCCGACCACGACCGGGTCGACGCCGCTCTCCAGCAGAGCCAGCCAGGAGATCACGCCGAGCAGCGCATGCACGACGCCGCTGCGTACGCCGATCACGCGCAGGACGACCAGCACGGCGAACACGAGTACCGAGACGATCAGCGGCAGGACGCTGATCTGCTCGCTGTAGGCGATCGCGATCACCAACAGGGAAACGAGGTCATCAACGACGAACACCGTGAGCAGGAAGACTCGCACGCGGTCCGGGACACCGCGGCCGAGCAGCGTGAGCAGGCCGAGGGCCAGGGCCGTGTCGGTGGACATCGCCACGCCCCAGCCGTGGGCGCCGGGGCCGCCGAGGTTGACCACGGTGTAGATCAGTGCGGGCAGGGCCAGGCCGACCAGGCCGGCGCTGAACGGCAGCAGGAAGCGGCGCCGGTCGCGGAAGTCGCCGAGGTCGAACTCCCGGCGCGCCTCCAGGCCGACGACCAGGAAGAACAGCGTCATCAGGCCGCTGTTCACCCACTCGCGAAGGTCGGCCGAGACCTCCGCGCCGCTCAGCCGCACCGACAGCGTGGTCCGCCAGAACGCCTCGTAGGAGCCGGTGTCCACGTTGGACCACAGCAGCGCCGCCACGATCGCCGCGACCAGCACGCCGGCGCTGGCCGACTCGGTGCGCAGGAACGCCCGGATCGGTGCGGCGATGCCGCGCTGCCACAGGGTCCGCTGCCGGGTGGGCTCGCTCACGGAGGCGAAGTTTACCGAGTGAGCGAGCCCGCGTGCCCGATCGCGCACGCATTCCAGCAGGTCAACGCCACCCCTTTTGTCACATGCGGTCCGGATGTGCCGCTGGGAGGCAAGTATGACGCGCATGTGACATTGGGGGCGGCGGGTCAGACCTGCGCCAGCAGCTCGCCGATGTCGGCTCGGGCGACGTTGCCCATCTTGCGGCCGATGCCCATGGCCAGCATCTCCAGCTTGCCCATGAGCTGGGCGAAGTCGGTCGGCAGCATGGCCTGCTTGCCGTCGCACAGAGCCTGCTCGGGACGGATGTGCACGTCAATGAGCAGGGCGTCGGCGCCGACCGCGGCGGCGGCCAGGGTGAGCGGCTCGACCAGGGAGGGGATGCCGGCGGCGTGGCTGGGATCGACCATGACCGGCAGGTGGGAACGCTGCTTGAAGACGGCGACCGCGGACAGGTCGAGGGTGAAGCGGGTGGCGGTCTCGAAGGTGCGGATGCCGCGCTCGCAGATGACGACCTGGTCGTTGCCGGCGTTGAGCAGGTACTCCGCGGCGCCGAGGGTCTCGTCGATGGTGACGCCGAAGCCGCGCTTGAGCACGACCGGGATGCCGGCCTGGCCGGCCGCGGTGAGCAGGGAGAAGTTCTGCATGTTGCGGGCGCCGATCTGGAGGGCGTCGGCGGTGGCGGCGACCCGCTCCACGTGGTCGGGCTGGACGACCTCGGTGACGATGGGCAGGCCGGTCCGCTCCCGGGCCTCGGCGAGCAGGTCGAGGCCGTCCCAACGCAGGCCCTGGAAGCTGTAGGGCGAGGTCCGGGGCTTGAAAGCCCCGCCGCGCAGGCCGACGACACCGCATTGGGCGACGGCGTCGGCGCTGGCGAACAGCTGCTCGCGGGTCTCGACGGCGCACGGCCCGGCGAACACGTTGATGGTGCCGTCGCCGATGGTGGCCGGCCCGATCCGCACCACGGTCCCCTCGGGACGCAGCGCCCGGTCGGGGAGGCGGATCTCGCCGGTCAGCGGCACCTCGCGGATCGGACGGGGCAGCCAGCCGGAGACGGCGGTGTCGTGCGGCACGTCCGGGGCGACGAGCACGGGCGTCGAGCCGAGTCGGTACGCGGCGGAGCGGGCGCCGGCCAGCTCGAAGTGGTGCTGCCAAGCCTGGATCTGCTCGTCCGAGACGGCGGTGTCGAAGACCATGACGGTGCTGGACATGGGGGTTATCCCTTCCCTGACGGAGGCGGTCGCTACAGCTGGCCCTGGACGGCGACCGCCGCCCCGGTGTGGGTGGAGACATAAGTGGCAAGATCGGAGTACTTCTCGCGGAGCTGGCGCTTGAGCACCTTGCCGGTGACACCGACGGGCAGGTCCTCGTCGCCCGCGGCGATCTCGAGCACCCCGAGCTGGAGGTGCCCGGCCGCCGCGAGGGCCTCGTTGGCCAGCCGCAACAGCTTCTCGGCCTCGACCTCGGCCCGGACGGTCACGACGGCGACCGGCACCACCGCGGCACCGGCCCGGCCGGCGATGACGGCGATATCGACGACGTCGGGCACGTCGGAGAGGATCGCCTCCTCCATGAACACCGAGTAGCCGGTGCCCTGCGGGGTCTCGATGGCGTCCACGGTCCGGTCGACCAGGAAGTGGTCGCCGTGCTCGTCGCGGTAGGCGTTGTCGCCGGTCAGCCAGTAGCCGCCGAGCCGGAACCGGTACGTGAGGTCGGAGTTGCCCCAGTAGCCGGGCGTGATCGCCGGGCCCCTGGCGGCCAGCAGGCCGACCTCGTTGGCGTCGGCGAACGAGCCGTCCTTGCGCAGGATGGCGACCTCGGAGACGCCGACCGGCTGGCCGGCACAGCGGTCGTTGCGTTCGGTGCTCAACGTCCGGGCCTTGAGCAGCGCGCCCCAGCCGAGCTCGGTGGTGCCGAGCCGGTCCAGGAAGGTCGCTTCGGGACGGTCCGACGATCGCTGGCGCAGCAGGTGATGGATGTGCGCCTCGTGCACAGCGTCGCCGATGGACACCCAGAAGTCAACGGAGTCAACGGTTCCCGGCTCCAGGGACAGGGCGGGAATCTCGGAATAGGCGTGGGCGAAGGACATCACGGCCGTCGGCCGGTGCTCGAGAACCGCGTCGATCAGATCCGCGCCGCTGTAGTCACGGCCGGCGATGGTGTTGGCGCCGGCGAGCACGGCGTAGGTGCTGTACGCGATGCAGCCCAGGTGCGACTGGGGCAGACCGGTCAGCGTGACCGCGCCGGGCCGCTCCTTGTGGTCCACCAACCGGAACTTGGGCCCGGCGGCGATGGACTCATGAGTGTGGATGGTCGGCTTGGGCACGCCCGTGGTGCCGGAGGAGTGCAGGATGACCACCGGGTCCTCGGCGACGTGCCGGAAACGGTCGGCGTGGGCCAGCTCGGCGGCCGGCGGCGCGGGGACGTCCTCGGCGACGACGACCCAGGCCAGCTCGGGCAGCTCACCCAGCTGGGCGAGGCGTTCCCGGTCGACGTACAGGCCGACCGGAGTGGTCTGGGCCAGCAGCGACCGGGCGATGAACTCGCTGGCCCGACTGTTGATCAGCACGCCGATGGCGCCGATCTGGGCCAGGGCGTGGAAGTGCACCGAGTAGGCGTACGAGTCCTCGATGTGCACGGCGACGCGGTCGCGCGGCTGCACGCCCTTGCTCAGGTAGAACACCGACCAGCTCTGGACCAATTGGTCCAGTTCCAGCAAGGTGAAGGTGTGCTGCGGCTGCCCGTCGGTGGTGGTGATCGGGCGGACCGAGTGCAGGAAAGGCTGATCCGGGTGGGCATTGGCCTTGATCGCCGAGGGCAGCAGGTTGCCGCCGCCGACGGCCGGGTCGGCGGCCAGCGCGGCGCGTTGTTGCGGCGACAGGATCGTGTCAACGGACAGGGTCATCGAGACACCTCACGGAGTTGAAGTCAGCGGATGGCGTCGAACGACCGCGCACAGGCGGCGGAGTGCAGCGAGACGGTCGATCCGAGGTAGCCGCGCAACCCCTCCAGCAGCGCGGTGAAATCCTCGGGCGAGCCGGCGTCGACGAGGTCGGCCAGGTCGCGGGCGGCCGCCGCCAGCGCGCGTCGGGCTTGCGGCGCAAGAGAATTGGCGGACTGTACGTCCCAGTACACCTCGGGCGTGCCGGTGGTGATGCGAGCGAGCAGGGCGAGCAGAGTTCGGTGCGGTGGCGGCGCGATCGCGGTGAGCTCCTCGATGCCGACGTCCAGCGCCGCCAGCGCCGACCCGAAGGCCAGCACGGCAGCGTGGGTCAGAGCCTGGCTGGCCGCCGCGAGCCGGTCGTGCCGATCGGCGCTCACCCGGATCACCCGGCCGCCCCACGACGTCAGCAGCTCGGTGAACGCCGTCGCCCGGTCCCCGCCCCGGAGTTCCACGACCGCCACCGGGCGGCCGAAAAATCCGAGGCTGGGGGCGAACATCGGGTTGACACCGAGAACCTGCTGTTCGATCTGGGTCCGGGCCACCTCGGCGGCGAACGGGCCTTTGACCGACAGCGTGTCCACGATCAGGGCGCCGGGTCGCATGCTCCGGGCGAGGGGCAACAGCGCGGAGCATGCGACCGGCTCGGGCACCGCCAGCACGACGACGTCGGCGGTGGCCAGAAGAGCGCGCAGCAGTGGCTGTGGATCGAGAATATCACCGGAAACACTGTCGGCACAGGGAATCGGGCGTGACTGCTTGTCCACTGCGGACACTGCCCAGCCCGAGCCGGCGAGCAGCTCAGCGAAGAGCGTGCCCACCGCACCGGCCCCGCCGACCACCACGCACCGGGGTCGCGGTGTCACGACTCCCCGGCATGCAGAGAGTCGACCAAGGTGCCGACGGGCGAATCGGACGGGGATGGGCGGGATGTGCCGGGGTCGCTCGGGGAGAGCCGGGCGGTGTCGGTGTCGGCCGGGGAATGCCGGGCGGTGTCGGTGTCGGCCGGGGAATGCCGGGCGGTGTCGGTGTCGGCCGGGGAATGGCGAGCAGTGTCGGTGTCGGCCGGGGAATGGCGAGCAGTGTCGGTGCCGGTCTGGGAATGGCGAGCAGTGTCGGTGTCGGTCGGGGAGTGGCGGGCGGGGTCCGGATCGGGCAAGAAGAGGGTTGCGTCGGGGACGGCGTCGAGCAGGGAATCGGTGGTGTCTGAATCGGTGGTCGTGTGCAACACCGCGGTGACCATGGCGCGGGATTTCACCACGGTCTCCTCGAACTCGTCGACCGGGTCGGACAGGGCGATGATGGCGCCGCCGACGCCGAAGGTGACCTGGTCGGGGGTGACGACGAGGGTACGGATGACGATGTTCAGATCGGTTGCGCCGCAGAGGGAAAACCAACCGATGGTGCCGGAGTAGGCGCCGCGAGGGCCCTCCTCGAGGCGGTCGATGATCTCCAAGGTGCGGAGCTTGGGGGCGCCGGTCATGGAACCGCCGGGGAAGGCGGCACGGACACAGTCCACAATGGACGCGCCGGGTCGGAGGGTGCCGCGGATGGTGGAGACGAGCTGGTGCACGGGGGCGTAGGTCTCGACCTGGAACAAGCGGGGCACGTGCACGGAACCGACCTCGGCGACGACGTTGAGGTCGTTGCGGATGAGGTCGACGATCATCAGGTTCTCCGCGCGGTCCTTCTCGTTGTCGAGCAGGCCCTGACAGATTTCGGCGTCCTCGGCGGGAGTTGCGCCGCGCGGACGGGTGCCCTTGATCGGCTTGGACTCGACGACACGATCGGTGCCGATGGTCATGAACCGCTCCGGCGAGGCGGAAAGGAGGGCCACGTCGGGGAAGTCGAGCAACGCGCCGTACGGCACGGGACTGATTCGCCGCAGCTCGCGGTAGGTGGTCAACGGATCGACGCGCCGGTGCAGCCGGACCTGGTTGGTCAGACAGATCTCGTAGGACTCGCCGTGGTAGATCTCCTCCAGACATTCGTGCACACGCTTGAGATAGGCGTCCCGCTCGTGCCGCAGCTCGACGAAGCCAGCCGCGGGAGCGGAGGTCATGCCCACCAGCACCGGCTTGTCCGCCAAGGAATCCGGGTGCGCGGGCAGGTCGTGCAACAACGCCGAAGTGGTGTCCAGCCAGGGGTCGTCCTCGGTCAAGGACAGCAGATAAGCCCGGTTCTCCACGTGATCTACGGCCACCATGCGGTCCACGAAAAGCAGGGCGGCGTCCGGTTCGGCGGCGGCGTAGGCCACCGAGCCGCCGGTCTCGCCCTTCAGCTCGTAGCCGAGATAGCCGACGTAGCCGAGGTTGAAGTCGAACGGCAGGCCCGGCGGCTTCGGCACGGAACGGGTCCGCAGCTGCTCGTCGAGATAGTCGAAGAACGGCTGCTCGACGACCTCCGGCTCAACGCCGGCCCGGTGCACGGTGACCGACCGAGTACCCACTCTGTAGGTCAGGTACTCGGCCAGCGGGCCGGAACCGTCGCCCAGGAAGGAGAACCGGGACAAACCGTCGATCACCGAGCTGCTATCCAACCAGAAACTGTGCTGCGCGCGGGAAAATAGCGCCTCGTAGGCGGCTTCGGCGTCGGGCGCGTGGTCCAAGGTGCGGACGTGCACCCGATAGCCCTGCGTCTTGTTCCCGTGCCGCAGGGCCAGCTCGCGGAAGTTGGCCAGCAGCTCGCGACCGTGCTCGCTGCTGATCGACTCGGGGTGGAATTGCACTCCCCAGATCGGCTTCGTCTTGTGCCGCACGCCCATCACCACGCCGTCCTCGGTCCAGGCGACCTCTTCGAGGTCGTCGGGCAGGTCGGTGACGGCCAGCGAGTGGTAGCGCACGACGTTGAACGGCGACGGCAGGCCGGCGAAAACGCCGTCCCCGGTGTGCCGCACGGCCGAGACCCGACCGTGCATCGGCGACGGGGCGTGGGTGACGCGCCCACCGAACAGGTGGCAGATTCCTTGGTGCCCAAGGCAAACGCCCAACACGGGTAGACCGCTGTTCAGGATTGCGTCGGCGCTGACACCGAAGTCCCGGGCCCGGTCGGGGCTGCCCGGCCCGGGCGACACGACGATGGCGTCGAACATGTGCAGCGGGATCTTGGCCCACTCCACGTCGTTGCGCACCACGGTCGGCGGCGTGCCGTTGACCTCGCCGAGCAGCTGGTAGAGGTTGTAGGTGAAGGAATCGTAGTTGTCGATCAGGAGTGTTCGCATGAGGCCTTCCCTTCGGCCGCGCCGATCACCTCGTCCTCCACGCGGCAGGTCTCGGCGATGACCAGGTCGTAGAGCCGGCGCAGGAAGTCGGCGTCGACCCCGGAGGCCGCCGCGAAGCGGGCGGCACGCTGCTGCACCACGCCGATCCGGTGCGGCTGCATCATCGGCACGTCGTGCCGCCGCTTGACGTGCGCGATCTCCACGCAGACCGAGATCCGGTCGCGCAGCACGTCGAGGAACTGCTCGTCGATGCCGTCGAGTCGGGCGCGCAGCCGGGCCAGTTCGGCGTCCGCGGTCCCATCCATGGGTTGTGCCCCTTCGATTGTCGGTTACACCGGCTGCGGAACAGTTCTAGCCATGGGCCTTCCCTTAGACGTAGAGCGAACCGCGGGCCACGACGACCGCCGAGCCCGCCACCTCCACCCGTTCGATGCGGTTCGCCGAGCCGAAGGCGGTGGCCAGCATGGTGGACGGGCGCCCCATCTCGACACCCTGCTTGATCTCGATCTGCCGGCCGAACTCGATCAGCCCGTGCCGGGCCAGGTGCACGGCCAGCGGACCGGCGGCCGACCCGGTGGCAGCGTCCTCGGCGACTCCATAAGCCGGCGAGAACATTCGGCTGCGCCAACGGTATCCGCTGCCGGCGAAGCAGTTCACCGCCACGTTCGGCAGCTTGGCCAGCACCAGCAGGTCGGGCCGGATCGCACTCAGGGCTGGAATATCCGAAACGCCAACGAAAACGTGCCGAGGACCATTCCGGTACACCTCGACCGGCAGGATCGGATCCGTGACATGAATCCCTTCGAGCAGCGTGTCCAACAGCTCGTACGGCTGCCATTCCGGCACCGGCTGCCGCATGGTCGCGGACAGCACGCCCTCCACGGATCGGGTGAAGGTGAACGGAATCGTGGCCTCGTGGGTCTCCAATTCCATACTGTCCACCGGATCCGCGTCGGCCAGCGCGATAGCCGTGCCGAGCAGCGGATGCCCGGCGAACGGCAGCTCGTTGACCGGCGTGAAGATCCGCACCCGCCGATAGCCGCCTTTGTCCGGCGGCAGCACGAAAGTCGTCTCCGACAGGTTCATCTCACGGGCGATCTGCTGCATGCGTTCGGTGGACAGGCCCTCGCTGTCCAGGAACACCGCCACCGGGTTGCCCAGCAGCGGGGTGGTGGCGAACACGTCGGCCACCACGTAGCGCCGGGCCTGCGTGCCGGCGCGATGCCGGTCGACCGCGACGACTGTAGCCATACGAAATCCTCCTTGGTTCAGCCGCGGATGACGCTCTTGGTGCGCATCAGGAAGTCCGCGAGGTAGCCGTCGTGCGGCAGGCCGGGCTCGGTCCAGTGGGTCGGATGCCGGCCGACGAACACGTTGCCGATGCCGGGTTCGGCCATGAGCTGGTCGACAAGGCGCTCGTCCTCGGTGGCCACGGTGAGCACGAGCGTGTCCTGCAACGGCTCGATGCCGTCGGCCCTGATCCACGGCCCGATCCACACGCACGGGAACGGCATTTCCGCGCCGAGCTGCGGCGAATCGGGCCGGTCGACCTGGTGCACGGCCGGCCGCAGCACGGCGCTGCCGTCGCCGAGGTCGTGAAGGATGCCGTCGCCGCCCAGCCACGAACGCGTGCCTTCGGCCTTGCTGCGCAGGAATCGGTCCAGCGCCTGCGCGGAAGCCAGCTGCTGCACGGGAAGCACGGCGTCCGGGTGCTCCGGTGGCAGGCTCGGCAACTCGGCCAGCCGCGAAGCCACGGCCTCGGCCAGCGGCGTCGGATCGCCCTCGACCAACACGCCTGTGGTGTTCACGCAACCACCGCCGGCGTGGTTGGCCACTGACGACACGATCACGTCGACGTAGTCGCGCCAGTCGACGTCCTCGGTGATCAAGATCTTCGACCGGCCCGGTTGCTGTTGCAGGACAGCGGGATCGTCGGCGTACTTGCGGATGATGTCGTCGCCGCCGTAGGCCAGATCGGCGCCGGCCAGGATGGCATCGCCGGCGGCCTGATCGGTCGGGAGCAGCACCACCTGGTCCGGGCCGAAGCCGGCGGCCCGCAGCGCCGCCACCATTCGGTACGGCGTCAGCGGTTCACGTCGCGTCGGCCGCACGGCGACCCGGTAACCCAGCGCCAACGCTTCCGGCCACAGGCTGTGCGCGCCGGGGTGCGTGCCCGATGCGTGCACGGAAAACACCTCGCCGCGCCGGGTCCAGACCGCGCTTCCCTTGCATGTCCGGGCATCCCGCCAATCGGCGACCGCACCATGGGGCCGGGCCAATGAGATGCTGTCACCAATCTGCGCCAACCGTCGAGCGGCGACCTCCGCGCCCTCACGAATCACGGTGATCGGCAGACCGCCGATTCGGGCCGCCAGCAGGAAATACTCCTCGGCCGGCATCCCGTCCACCGAGCCGGTGGCGAACAGCTCGCCAGCGTAACGCAAGGCTGCCAGCCGCTTGTCCAGCTCCATCGGATCGGTGTCGCGCAACGTGTCCATGGCCCGCGTGACCAACAGCGTCGGCACGGAGCTCAGCTGCGCCACCTCGGCCCCGGTCACGTCGGTGACGGCGGTCCGCGTGCGGGAGCGGTAGTTCCCGTTGGGCAGCAACGCGTCCAGGTCGGCCATCAGTACACCCCTTCGATCACTTCTTCCTCCTCGAACCGGGTGACCGGGGCGATGCCGGCGACGGCGTCGCCGACCTTGCCGGGCAGCGGCTCGATCCGGGTGGCCAGGTCGCGCTCCAGGTTGTTGGGCAGGAACAGCGCCTTGCTGACGTGGTTCATCACCACCTGGCCGCGCTCGCCGTACGGCACCGGCCGGCGGGCCTTGGGGTCGATCACCGCGAAGGTCACGTACGGCGAGAAGGTGTCGAACACACACGGGTCGTCGTCGGTCAGGCCGGCCCGCTCGCCGGCGATGCCGAGGATCATCGTGCTGCCGTAGTGCCCGTACAGCGTGACGTCCGGGAAGATGTCGTTCTTGTAGACGTCCCGGGTGTCCTGGTCGAGCTGCGTTCCGCCCCAGCGGATGGCCTTGACCTTGTCGTTGACCAGGTCGACCAGCTCAGGCCGGCGGGCCAGCCGCTCCAGCAGCGGCGGGGTGATCGTCAGCACACCGATGGGCTGCGTGCGCAGCACGAACTCCAGCTGGTCGATCAGGTGCTCGGCGTACGCGTCGGCCTCGCGCTGGCGGCCCTGGGCGATGACCTTCTTGACCCACCGCGGGTCCAGGTCGATGGTGAAGCCCAGCCCGCCACGGGCGGCCGCGGAGCGGCGGAACAGCTCGCCGACGATGTGCGGGCCGGTCGGCAGCACGCCCAGCCAGTCGGCGTCCTGGGGGAAGCCGAACAGGTCCAGGTTGGCGCAGCTCCAGTCCAGCAGCTTGGCCATCCAGTCCTTGGTGCACAGCACCCGCTTGGGGGCGCCGGTGGTGCCGCCGCTCTCGAACACGCCGAGCACGTCGCCGATGCCGTAGGCCCGGGGCAGCAGATCGCGGGCCGGCACGTCACGGAGTTCGTTGGTGACGTTGGGGAACAGCCACAGGTCGTGGTGGCTCTTGACGTCGGCCCGCGGGTCGAAGTCCAGGGTTTCGGCCTTGCGCAGCCAGAACGGCGACCCGGTCTCCGGGTTGAAGTGCCATTCCATGGCTGCCTTGATGAACTCGTCCGGGTCGGGCGTGACGTCGAAGGGCAGGTCGAGGATGTCGGTCATGATCTCTCCTAGGGCTGCAGCCGGCAGTGGGTCCAACCGTGCGCGGCGCGGTCGTACCGCAGCCGGCGGTGCAGACCGCCCGGCCCGGAGCGCCAGAACTCGATGCTGCTGGGCACCAGTCGATAACCCAGGAAGCGGTCGGGCCGCGGCAGCGCGTCACTGCCGAGATCCTGTGCGGCCTTTCGAAGCTCGTCCTCGTCGTCCAACACAGCGCTTTGCCGCGAGGCCGTCGACATCGCGTGCAGGGCCGGCGGACGGGAGTGCCAGAGCTGGTCGGATTCCTTGTCCGAGATGGGAAACGCCGGCCCGGCGACGATGATCTGCTCGGCCGTCTCCGGCCAGTACAGCACGCCGGAAGCCCAGCCGGTGGCCAGGATCTCGGTGCTCTTCCGGCTGATGCTGTGGCTGGTGAACAGGATGCCGTGGGTGCTGACCTCCAGGGCCCGGATGATCCGGCTGGAGCTGCGGCCCTTCTCGTCAGCGGTGGCCAGCGCGACGATCGTCGGCACCTTCACGCCGGCCTCCGGGGCCTGCCGCAACCACGCCTGGAGCACGGTTTCCGGGTCCTCGGGCGGGAAGTCGAACTCGCTGATCGAGATACCGGGATCGATGGCCGTCATGCCGGGCTCCCAACGCCGAGGGCCAGTCCGATACCGGCCAAAGTGGACAGTGAGTGGCCGCCTTCCGCGGTGGCCTCCACGTCGAACCAGCTACGCTGCACCGGCGGATAGCCGATCAGCACGGCCGCCTTGTGCGGCGGCAGCGGCTGGTCCGGCTCGGGGCCGTGCTCCCAGATCATCACCGCGCCCCAGCGGTTGGTCGCCGGGTCGGAGACCCAGAACTTCTCGTACAGGCCGGGAATTCCGTTCCACGGCGGCGCGCCCTCGGTGCGGAGGTACTCGCGCATCGACTCGATGGTCTGCCCCGACTCAGTGAGATCCCACCATGCGATCATGACGCGCATGAGCCAAAACCCCTTCAGTAGCGTGCCGATGATGCGGACGCCGTCGCGCGTGAGCACGGACTCGGCGTGGAACTGCATGGACGCGAAGTGCGTGCCGCGCAGGGCATGCACCTCGCCGGTGACGCCGTCGCGGCAGACCTGGACCAGCCCGGCCGGCCCGCATTCGACGGTGTCGGCCGGGCTGACCGCGGCGAAGGCGTTGTAGAAGCCGACCCGCTCGCGCCGGCCGAACAGGTCGATCTCCAGCTGCACGCCCTGGTTCGGCGTCGGCCGCCGGGCCAGCCGGAAGCCCAGCCGGCTGGACAGCACCTGGTGGCTCAGGCACACCGCGAGGAACGGCCGCCGCTCGGTCAGCAGCGTGTCGATGGCCCGGTGCAGATGGGCGATCTTGGGGTGCTGGAGGTCGCCGGGATCACCAGGGCCGGGGCCCATCACCACGAAGTCGTAGCCGTCGAACGTGTACGGCTCGTCATACCGCCGCACGGTCACGTTGAGCCCCATGGACTTCAGCTGGAGCTCGATCATGGCGGTGAACGTGTCCTCCGCCTCGACGATCAACACCTCGCGGCCGGCCAGCGAGCGATCGGGCTCGTCGCGGGACTCCTGCTGCGCGAACCAGTAGCCGGCGATGTCGGCATTGCGCTGGGCCAACGCCGCCTGCACCTCGGGGTGCGTGGCGAAGCTCTGCCGGTGGCGCGCACCGAGCGCGGCCAGCAAGCCGGAGACCTTGGCCGTGGTCTCGGCGACCTCGCTCTCCGGATGGGAGTGCCGGACCAGCGTCGCTCCGACACCGATCTGGAGCCGGCCGGCGGCGGAGATGTCGGCCGTACGAATGAGAATCGACGAGTCCAGCGACCGCTGCCCGTTGCCGTCACGGCCGATCAGCGCGATGACTCCGCTGTAGTAGCCGCGCCCCTGGGGCTCGAAGCGCTCGATCACCCGGCAAGCGCTTTCCAGCGGGCTCCCGGTGACCGTGGGGGCGAACATGGTCTCGCGCAGGATGTCGCGCGGGTCCAACGTGGTCCGCCCCTCGATGAAGTACTCGGTGTGCGCCAGCTGGGCCATCTCGCGCAGGTACGGGCCGACGACCGTGCCGCCGGTCGGGCACACCTTGGCCATCATCTTGAGTTCCTCGTCGAGCACCATGTAGAGCTCGTCGGTCTCCTTGGGATCGGCCAGGAAATCCAGCACCTCGGGCAACACCGGGCCGGTGCGCGGATAGCGGTAGGTGCCGCTGATCGGGTTCATCACCGCGGTGCCGTCGTGCACGCTGATGTGCCGTTCCGGGGTGGCGCCGACGAACGTGCGCTCGCCGGTGTGCACGATGAACGTCCAGTAGGCGCCGTTCTCCTGGTGCAGCAACCGGTTGAACAGGGTCAGCGCGGCACGCGGCGTGTAGTCGGTGATGTCGGCGACGAAGGACCGCTTGATGACGAAGTTCGCGCCTTCGCCGTTGCCGATCTCCTCGCCGATCACCCGCCGCACGATGTCGGCGTACGCCTCGTCGTCCACGTCGAAGCGCCCGCCGGACATGGTGATCGGCACGTCCGGCAGCCTTCTGGCCACTTCCGCGACGGAGCGGACCTCCTGCCCGGTCACGGTCAGCGCCAGCAGTGGGCTGCCGTCGTCGGGGCTGGCATAGCCGCGCTCCCGGATCTGCCGGTACGGCATGATCGCCAGCACGTCGTGCCCGTCCATGTCCCGCAGCGGGATCTCCGCCAGCGTGTCCACTTCGGACACTTCGCCGACCAGCACGTCGATGCCGTCGGCACCGGTGCGCTCGGGCCGGTGCAGCAGGGCGAACGCCGGCGGCTGCCCGCCGAGGATCAGCTCAAGCAGGTCAGTGCCCATGGTCTGTCCCTTCTGATGAGGTCACGCGGTGGCCAGCGACCGCGCGGCCAGTTGGTCGAGCACCTGGGCCGTGCCGGTGACCACGGCGCAGGTGCGGGCCGCGTAGGCGAGAGCCTGCCGGTGGTCGGCGGCGGTGAAGTCGGCCACCGCGTCGGCGACGAAGAACGTCTCGATGTCGTGCGAGAACGCCGTCACCGCGGTGGTCAGCACGCCGATGTTGGCGTACACACCGGACACGATGAGCTGGTCACGACCGCGCGCCCTCATCCGCTCCAGCAGGTCGGACCGGTGGAAGGCGCTGTAGCGCCACTTGGTCAGCAACCAGTCCTCTTCGGACGGTGTCAGCTCGTCGATCACCGCCCGGTTGTCCGGGTCGACCTTCATGCCCGGGCCCCAGAAGTCCTTGAGCAGGCCGCGCTGCTCCGGCGTCATGGAGCCGGGCTGCGCGGTGTACGCCACCGGCACGCCTCGTGCACGACAGAGTTCACGCAGCGCAACGGTGTTGGCCACCAGCGGCTCGCGTGGCGAGGTGCCCGGCGCGAAAGGTCGTAGGAAGTAACGCTGCATGTCGTGGATGAGCAGCACGGCACGGTCGGGGTCGACCGTCCAGCCGGCGATGTTGGCCGGCCACTCGCGCTCGTTCGGCATCGGGTAGGGCTCGATCGTCGGCAGACCGGGCATCGGTCGTTCCTCCCTGTTTCCGGGCAATGAAAAACGGCCGCCCCCTTGCGGGAACGGCCGTTTGAAGGGATGGCTCAGCTGAAGTCGAGATCCGCGTTGCGGCTGCGCTTGAGCTCGAAGAAGTGCGGGAAGCCGGCGAGCACCCGAGCCGCGTCGAACAGCTCGGCCGCCCGCTCGCCGCGCGGGATCGAGGCCAGCACCGGGCCGAAGTAGGCCACCTCGTCGATGTGGATCGTCGGCGTGCCCACCTCGTCGCCGACCGGGTCCATGCCGCGGTGGTGGCTCTTGCGCAGCTCCTCGTCGTAGTCGGTGCTGTGCGCGGCGGCGGCCAGCTCGGCCGGCAGGCCCACCTCGGCCAGCGCCTCGGCGATCACCGCGTCGTAATCCTTGTTGCCGCCGTTGTGGATCCGCGTGCCCAGCGCCGTGTACAGGTCGCGCAGCACGTCGTCGCCGTGCGCCTGGGCCGCCGCGATGCAGACCCGGACCGGGCCCCACGCGCGGTCGCAGAACTCGCGGTACCACGGCTCGATCTCGCGGTGCTCGTTGAGCACCGAGAGGCTCATCACCCGGAAGTTCAGGTCGATGTCGCGGTGCTGCTCGACCTCCAGGATCCAGCGGGACGTGATCCACGCGAACGGGCAGGCGGGATCGAAGTAGAAGTCGACCCGCGGCTTGGTCTCGGACATTGTTCTCCCCTGTTCAGGCTGCTTTCCGAACCGTAGGCAATGCCGGCTGCGACGTCCACACGGGGTCACAGTGCAATGCGACACGCCAGGCAGCACCACCTCGCCCCCGCGAGTCCCGCCCACAGTCACACCGAAAGCACGAATCCGTTTCATACAGTTCGGTGTGACGCTAAGCGGGACTCGCGGGGGTTCGCTGCCACACCAAAACCCTGGGGTGTGGGGTACGCAGGCCAGCGCCGGTCAAAGTCAGCTGATCGCCGTCCAGCGCCAGCTCACGGACCTGCTCGCTGCCGACCCAGTCCGGGTTGGGCGCGAAGCCGATGTGGTGGAAGACCCGGTTCCCGTCACGCCGCCACGTGCCGGCGTAGCTGAGGTAGTCGGGCCCCTCCCCCTGACCGCCGTCGGTACGGGCCATGGTGACGGACACATGCCCGTCCTCGGTGTAGAACAGCAGGCCGTCGGGGTCCTCGCCGAGCGGGCCTTCCAAGCGCCCGCCATGCTCGTCGAGGTCGTGAAACGACCGGAGCCGCCAGACGCCGACCAATTCGGCCGTCATGCGGGGATGCCCTCGCGGCGGATCTCCGGCACCGGAATGGACAGCGCCCGCAGCTGCTCGAACGGGTTCATGAACTCCCGCTCCTGCTTGATCTTCCCGTTCTCGAAGGTGAACGAGTGGATGAAGTGGTTGCGGTAGACGCCCGGCGGGTAGCCGGGGAACAGGATCTGGCCCTCGCCGTCGCACTCCACCCAGAACCGGTTGGGGTCCTGCGTCTCGAAGATCTCCACGTTGTACCAACGCCAGTCGGGGAACACCTCCAGCGACCACGCGCCGTGCTTCTTGAGCTGGTCATGGCCACGGGAGGCGATGGGCTGCCCGGTGTCGGTGGTCCACAGCCCGCCCTCACCGTCCTCGGTGAACAGCTGGTACCGGGTGAGCCGGCCCTCGCCGACCCGGCTGACGTAGTCCTCGACGATGGCGCGGTTGTGCGCGCGCAGCTCGACGTCGGTGGCAAAGGTCGTCATGATGCCGTCCTCACGACTTCTCGGGTTGACAGGACGCGCAGCAACGGATCCCGCTGTGCGCGGAGGTAGAAGTGCCCGCCGGGGAACGAATGCAGCGCGAACGGGCCGGTGGTGTGGTTGGCCCACAGGTCGATCCGCAGCTCGTCGCGTTCCTCATCGCCGACAAGCGCGGTGATCGGCACGTCGAGCGGTTCGGACAAGACCGGTTCGTAAGTCTCGAAGATCTCGACGTCGCTACGGAAGGTGTTGAGCGCCAACGCCAACAGCTTCGGGTCGTCCCGTACGCGATCCGGCAACGCGCCCCAGCGGCGTTCGGTCTCGGCCTGAAACTCGTTGTCCGGCAACGTGTGCACGAATGTCGTGCGGCTCAAGGGCGGTGGTGGCGCGGCCGACAGGAACAACTGTTCCGGCTGCGGGAGTCCATGGTCACGCAAAGCCCGGGCCGTCTCGAACGCCACCAGGCCGCCGAGGCTGTGCCCGAACAGCGCGAACGGCTCCTCGAACGTCACCTCGGCCAGCAAAGCGTCGACCAGATCGGTCATCCGGCGCAGCGGCGGCTCGTTCTGCCGGGCTGCCCGGCCGGGCAGCTTGATCCCCCAAACCTGGATACCGGGCAGGTGATCGGCCCACAGGACGTACTCACCCGGCGCGCCGCCGGCATGGGCGAAGCAGTACAGATTCAAGGTCGGCGCCGGCACCTTGCGCCGGCTGGCCAGCCAACGGGACATCGTCAACTCCTCCCTGGTCGACCAGCTCGGCCAGCGCCTGCGGGGTCGGCGCGTCGTACAGCGACTCCAGCTCCAGGTCCACGCCGAGCGCGTCGTGGATCTCACCGAGCAGGTAGGTGCCGACGAGCGAGTCTCCACCTAGGTCGAAGAAGTCGTCGTCCGGGCCGACTTCGGGCAGGTCCAGCATCTTGGCGAAGATCTGGGCCGTCAGCTCGACGGTCGGGCGCTGCGAGTCGACTGATTCCCGTTGCTGGGGAACGAGCTCCTCGACCGTTGGTGCTTCGACGAGGTACCGCTGCCGTTCGAACGGATAGGTCGGCAACGGAACCCTCTGCCGCCTGCCCTCGTGCAGCCGGTCCCACGGGATGTCCGCGCCACGCAGCCACAACTCACCGATCCGGGCCAGGTCGAGGCCGCGAACGTCCTGCTCCAACGGGATTCGACCAGCCGGCTCGGTGTTGCGGACCGCGTTGGCCAGCGCCTCGACGATGTCGCCGTCGGGCCGCACGATCGCGTACAGCCGGTACGGAAACTCCCGCCGCCCGACCTGAAGCGTCCATGCGATGTCGGCGTTCGACGGGCCGTTCTGGATCTCGGCGGCCAGCGCGTCGAGGGCCTCGGGCGTGCGGGCCGACAACACGATGAGTTGATCATCCGCAGAGTGCGAATGCGTCGACGCCGGCGGCTCCTCCACGATCACGTGAGCATTGGTCCCGCCGATGCCGAACGAGCTCACGCCGGCACGGCGCGGAATCCCGTCCGTCTCCCACTTCTCCGTGCGTGAAGCAACCCGGAACGGGCTGCCCTCGAAGGGAATCCGCGGGTTGGGCGAGGTGAAGTGCAGCGAGGCCGGGATGATCCCGTGCTCGACCGCCAGCACCGCCTTGATCAGCCCGGCGATGCCGGCGGCCGCGTCGGTGTGCCCGATGTTGGTCTTCACGGACCCGATGGCGCAGTACCCGACCCGGTCGGTGCTGTCCCGGAACGCCTCGATCAGCGCGGTGATCTCGATCGGATCGCCCAGCGGCGTGGCCGTCCCGTGCGCCTCGATCAGCGTGATCGTGTCCGGGTCGACGCCGGCGATCTCGTGTGCGTCCCGGATCACCGACGCCTGGCCGGTCGCACTCGGTGCGGTGTACCCGATCCGGTCCGCGCCGTCGTTGTTGATCGCCGTGCCGCGGATGACCGCGTGGATGTGATCACCGTCTGCCAAAGCGTCTTCCAGGCGCTTCAACACGATCAGCCCGGCCCCGTCGCTGCCGACGGTGCCGTCGGCGGCCGCGTCGAACGTCCGGCACTTGCCGTCGGCGGAGATGATGCCGCCCTGCACGTACGGACTGTCCTTCTGTGGCACGTGAATCGCCACACCGCCGGCCAACGCGATGTCACAGTCACCGGACAGCAAGGCATGCGTGGCCGTGTGCACGGCGACCAACGAGGTGGCGCACGCGGCCTGCACGGTCACGGCCGGGCCGCGCAGCCCCAGCTTGTAGGCGATCCGCGACACCAGGAAGTCGGTGGCGGTGCCGATGAGGATCTCCCAGTCGGTCATGCCCGGGATCTGGTCGCGTTGGCTCCGCAGCAGGTGCCCGTAGTACGTCTCGGTGCCGCCGGCGTACACGCCGATCGTGCCGGGATGCCGGTCCGGGTCGTAGCCGGCGCTCTCCAGCGCCT
Source organism: Kutzneria chonburiensis (assembly GCF_028622115.1). Taxonomy (NCBI): domain Bacteria; kingdom Bacillati; phylum Actinomycetota; class Actinomycetes; order Pseudonocardiales; family Pseudonocardiaceae; genus Kutzneria; species Kutzneria chonburiensis. Next base: position 8,873,786 of record NZ_CP097263.1, on the reverse strand, counting down.
CGACCGCGCACTCCAGGAACACCCGGTGCTGCGGGCTGATGATGCGCGCATCCCGTGGCGAGTAACCGAAGTAGCCGGCGTCGAACCATTCGGGATTGGTCAGCACGCCGCGGGCCGGCGTGTACTCGCGGGTGGCGGCCGACCGATTCGGGTAGCGGGTCACCGAGTCGACGCCCTCGACCAGGTTGGCCCAGAACTGCTCGGGATCCCCCGCGCCGGGGAACCGGCAGGACATGCCGATCACGGCAATGGCGTTGTCGTCCATCTCACTCCCCGATCCTGTTCTGCCGCAACCGGTTCAGCCCGCCCCGGGCGCGGCGGCCGATACGCGCGGGTGCGGCCGCGCCGCGGTCGAGCCGCTGCGCGAGCTGGCGGACCGTCGGGTACTGGAACAGCTCCACCACCGGCGGCACCTCGGCGAAGCCGGCGCCGAGCTTGTCGTGCACCATGTGCAGCAGCACGGAATGCCCGCCCAGGTCGAAGAAGTTGTCGGCCACGCCGACCTCGGGCAGGTTGAGCACCTCGCCCCAGATCCGGGCGACCGACCGCTCGACGTCGGTGGCCGGGGCCTCGAACTGCGCCATCGCTGGCTCCCTTCTGCTCACGCCACGTGCTGGCGCCGGTTGCTGTGGTCGCGGCCCACGCCGGCACTCAGCTCGGTCAGCTCCGCCGCCCATTCGCCGGCCCGCGGATGCGCGGCCAGCCAGTTCGCGTTCTTGCGCAGGAACACCGTCATCGCGTGCACCTTGCTCGGGTCCGGGCCGCGCTCGCCGCGTTCCTGCGCGGTCAGCGCCGACCACCCGGCCAACGTCTCCCGCAGGTGACGGCGGGCGAACCGCACCGCCTCGGAAAGCCCTATCGCGCTGGGCGTCGCGCCGCCGGCCTCGACCCGATAGCGCTCGCGCAGCAGCTTTTCGCAGCCCTGGTAGAGGCGGGGCAGCTCGGACAGGGTCGCCACCAGCTCGTCCCGACAGCGGGCGCAGAGCCGGAAACCCTCCGTCTCCTTGGTGCAGAGGGGTGCGACGCAATGCGGGTGTGCCATGGTCTCCTCCCGGCGCGCAGCCGTGGGTCAGCGGTGGGCGGTGGTGGTCGGACGGCTGGCCAGGGCCGCCCAGTACAGGTCGGCCGCCAGTTGGGGGCTGAGCCGGCCGCGGCCGTGCAGCTCGACGAGCACGGTGTCGGCACGGGTGATCCGGCCGGGGTACTCGCCGGCGACGAGGCCAGGCAGGTCGTCCTCGGTGACGACCCGGTCGACGGCTAGCGCTGCTAGCGGCTGGCCGGTCGCGTTGATCAGCACCGCGCTCTCGCACGGTCGGAACGCCGGCGCGGGCTCGGTCAGCAGGATCAGGTTCGCGCCGCGTGCCGCCTCGTGGAAATCGGTGGTGGTCGAGTATCCGATGCCGGTCAGGTCCAGGTATTCGGTCAGTCGGGTGTCGATGTCGCCGGCACAGACGGCGATGTGGCTGATGGCCTTGACATTCCGGGCGAGCACCGACAAATGCAGCCGGGAACCGCCGAGCACGCACGTGATGGCGACGCCGGGAGCGATCAGCAACCGTGCCGCGAGGGCGGCCATGCTGGCCGCATACGCGTCACGGAGAGACGTTTCCGGCAGCACACAGCGAAGTCCACAACCGGGGTCGTCCAGCAGCACCAGATCCGTGTCGTAGTGGGTGAGGGTTGCGGCCGAATCGGTCGCCCTGATCAGCATCTCCACCGGGTCGACGCAGTCCAGCGCATCCCTGAGGTCCTCAGCGCTGAGCCGCATCGGGTGTCGCCTTTCGTTTGGGCACAGGAGTCCCTGCCCCACCGACTTTGGGCGCGGCGGCTGTCGGCTGCCTATCGCCGCGCCATCGCCGCCGCGATAGCCGATCGCAGGCCGGCCGATACCCGGGAGACGTTTCCTGATGGCACGCCACCGAGACAGGGAGCCGAGATGTCACTCAAGAGCCGAATCGCCACCACAGTGTTCTTTCTGGGCGCGGTCTTCTTCGCCGGGACCGGCACCGCACTGGCCGACGACATCCACTGGCCGCCCGCGCATTCCACGCACACCGATGACATCCACTGGCCGTGACAGGAGTTTCGCACATGCGCTACACCGCTCTTGGCCGGCACACCGGCCTGCGTGTCTCCGAATACGCGTTGGGGACCGCCAACTTCGGCCACGCCTGGGGCGGCGGCGCCTCCCGTGAGCAGGCCAAGCAGGTGTTCGACCGGTTCGCCGAGGCCGGCGGGACGCTGATCGACACCGCCGACTGCTACAACTTCGGCGAGGCCGAGGAGTACCTCGGCCAATTCCTGGCCGCCGACCGCGACCATTTCGTGCTGGCGTCCAAGTACACGTGCAGCCCGTCGGCCAAACCCAGCGTGTTCGACACCGGCAACAGCCGCCGTGCCATGCGGCTGTCGGTGGAAGGCAGCCTGCGCCGGCTCGGCACCGATCATCTGGACCTGTACTGGGCCCATTTCGCCGATCCGCTGACCCCGATGCAGGAGGTGCTGGCGGCGTTCGACGACCTGGTGCGGGCGGGCAAGGTGCTGCACGTGGGGCTGTCCAACTTCCCGGCCTGGCGGGTGTCACGTGGCGTGACCATCGCCGAGCTGCGGGGCTGGGCGCCGGTGGTGGCCGTGCAGTTCGAGTACAGCCTGGTCGAGCGCACCGCCGAACGTGACCTGCTGCCGATGGCCGACGCCCTGGGCCTGGGGGCGGCGTTGTGGTCGCCGTTGGGCGGCGGGCTGCTGACCGGCAAGTACCGCGTCGGCGAGCAGGGGCGGCTGACCGACTGGCAGCGGGCCGTGCACACCGAGAGCACTTCGCAGAAGACCACGGTGGTGGACGCCGTGCTCGCTACAGCCGCTGAGCTGGACGTTTCCGCTGCTCAGGTGGCCATGGCCTGGCTGCGGCATCGAGCTAGCAGTGCTAGCACTCCGTTCGTGCCGGTCATCGGGCCGCGCACCGTCGCTCAACTGGATGACTATCTCGCCGCACTGAAGGTCACGCTGACCCCGGACCAAGCCTCGCGGCTGGACGAGGTGAGCGCGCCTTCGCTTGGCGTGCCGCACGAGATCGGGGCCGGGGTGCTGTGGAGCGTGCTGGGCTCACCCGAGCAGGTGATCCGCCCGTACCCACCGGTGGCGTGACTGCTTCGGCAATACTGGCCCGATGTCGATCGTGACCACCGGCCAGGACGTGGCCGAGGAGACCATCGCGTTCAACCAGCGGCTGGCCGAGACGCTGGCACCGGTGCCCGGGGTGTATCAGGTCGAGGACATCGCCCAGCTCCGGGCCGGTTTCGGCGTCTTCCCGCCGCCGAAGGTGCTCGACGAAGGCGCGGATCGCGTGGTCCCCGGTCGCGACGGCGATGTCTCCGTGCGGGTCTTCAAGCCGGCCGACATTCGCGGCGTCTACCTGCATATGCACCCTGGCGGGCGGGTCCTCGGCTCCGCCCGCAACCAGGACGTCCGCCTGTGGGCCATGGCTGTCGACACCTCGCTGGCCGTGGTGTCCGTCGACTACCGGCTGGCCCCGGAAAACCCCCACCCGGCCGCCGTCCACGACTGCCTGGACGCGGCGAAGTGGCTGATTTCCGCGTCGGAGGCCGAATTCGGCACGTCCCGGTTGCTGCTCGGCGGGGAGTCGGCCGGTGCCGAGCTGGCGGTGCAGGTGCTGCTCGGGTTGCGGGAGTCCGGGCAGCACCGGGCCTTCAGCGCCGCCCATCTCTCGTATGGTGTATACGATATGGCGTTGACACCCAGCGCCCGGGCGTTCGGCGAGCAGAACCTGGTCACCGGAACCTTGTCGGAACAGTGGTTCCGGGCCCAGTCCTATCCCGGGCTGTCCGAGGCCGAGCTGCACTCCCCCGACATCTCCCCGCTCTACGCCGACCTGCACGACCTGCCGGCCGCCCGGTTCGTCGTCGGCACGCGGGATCCGCTGCTCGACGACTCCCTGTTCATGGCCGCACGGTGGCGGGCCGCCGGGAATCCCTGTGAGCTGGAGGTTGTCGCCGAGGCCGTGCACGGTTTCACGGCTTTCCCGCTGACCGTCGCCACCCGGGAGCTGGCCGCGCAGCACGCCTACCTCGCCGCCCACTGAGGCTTCGGTCGAGCCTGGCTGGACTGCGCTCCGCCGCCGGGGTTTTCGTTCCTAGCCTGGGCTCCGTGGCGATTCTGGTGACTGGGGCGGCCGGCAACATCGGCCGGCACATCGTGAGCAACGCGCTTGAGGCCGGGACGTCGGTCCGGGCCCTGGTCCGCCGGCCGGCGGAGGCACAGCTGCCGGCGGACGTCGACGTCGTGCCCGGCGACATGACCGATCTCGACGCCGTCCGGCGGGCGCTGGACGGTGTCGAGGCCCTGTACCTGTTCCCGGTGCTGGACGTCGTGCCGGCCATCGCACAGCTGGCTCGGGAGGCCGGCCTGCGTACGGTGGTGTTTCTCTCCGGTGCTTGGACGGCCGGGCTTTCCTTGCGTGACCGCGAATCCTGGACGTACGCCCAGTACGTCGAGGCCGAGGCCGCCGTCGAGGCGGCCGGGCTCGAGTGGACCATGCTGCGTCCCGGGCCGTTCATGACCAACATGCTGTGGTGGTCCCGGTCGATCAAATCCGAACGGGTTGTCCATGCGCCTTACGCCGCCGCCACCTGCCCGGCGATTCACGAGGCCGACATCGCCGATGTGGCCACCGCCGCCTTGCTGGAGCCCGGCCATGCTGGCGCGCGGTACATGCTCACCGGACCTGCTCAGGTGTCGCAGATCGAGCAGTCGCAGGCCTTGAGCGCCGCGTTGGGCGAGGAGATCACCTTCGATGAGCTGACCGCCGACCAATGGCGGGACTCCGTGGGCAGGTTCCTCCGTCCCGGCATCGCCGCCGACCTGCTGCGCGACTGGTCCGAGACCGCGGCCGATCCGGCTTCCGCTTTGCCGGTGCACGACACCGTGCAGCGCGTGACGGACAAGCCGGCCCGGACCATCGGCCAATGGGCGCAAGAGCACCTGGATGCCTTCCAGTAGACGAGTGACCCCCGCGAGTCCCGCCCACAGTCACACCGAACTGCGTGAAACAGATTCACGCAGTTCGGTGTGACGCTAAGCGGGACTCGCGGGGGTGGTGTTAGGCCGGCGCGATGTTGTGGTTGCGGCGGAACAGGTTGCCCGGGTCGTAGACCGCCTTGAGCTCACGGAGCCGCTCGAAGGTGGCCTTGTCGTACATGGACTCGATGAACTCCGTCGCACCCCGCTCGCCGTAGGTGAAGTTGAGCGAGCGGCCCAGCGTCCACGGCTCGACGACGCGGTAGACCTTGTCGTGCGTGGCCCGTACGACATCCAGGTCCAGACCGTCCAAAGGAGACAGTAGCCGGAGGATGTACTTGGCCTGCCGGAAGGACACCGCGTTGGGTACCTCGGGCTGACGGGACAGCGCGCCGCCGAGATGGCGGAGGTCGACGATCACCGGGACCTCGGCCGACGGACCCGCGAGTTCCCGGATGGCGTCCAGGGCCTCGGTCGGGAGCTCCGACAGCAGCACGCTGTTGCCGTCGTAGGAGTGGGCGAAGTTGGGCTCCCGGTAGACGGAACCTCCGTCCTTGTAGGCGATCTCGCCCAGGTGGTTGAACAGCACCGGCGCGACGTCCAGCCACGGGGCGACCAGCGCCGGGCCGGCTTCCTTGTCGGTGGTGGCGAAGCGGATGTGCACGATGTGCTTGCCCCGCAACGGCTCCGGGAAGACCGGCAGCGGCGGGTAGCCCATCGTGCCCAGCGAGGACGTCATCGTGTCGGGCAGATCGGCGGTCCACGACCGGAAGAACTCCAACACCCTTGGCGCGTCGGCGAAGTCGAAGTACAACCCGCCGCCGTAGATGCCGTTGACCGGCTGGAGCTCGACCTCGATCGATGTCACCACACCGAAGTTGTCCCGGCCGCCGCGCAACGCCCAGAACAGGTCCGGGTCGGTCGCGGCGGTCACGTGGCGCAGCGAGCCGTCGGCCGTCACGACGTCGACCGAGCGAACCCAGTCGGCCATGTAACCGAATTCCCGGCCGAGCAGCCCGAGACCGCCGGCCAGCGTGTAGCCGACGACCCCGACGTGACCGGCGGAGCCGCTCACCGGCACCAAGCCGTGCGGCTCGGACTTCTCGACCACCTGCGCCCACTTGGCGCCGGCGCCGATGACCGCGGTCCGCGACTTCGGATCGATCCGCACGCTGTCCAGCCGCTTGGTGGTGATCAGCACGCCGTCGTCGGCCAGCACGGACACGCCGTGCCCGGTGGACTGCACCGCGACCGACTTGCCGTTGGCCGCCGCGTAGCGCACGGCCGCCTGCACATCCTCGGCGTCCAGCGCGCCGATGATCACCTCGGGCGAGTGGTGGAACGCGGTCTGGAAGCCGGCGCGCTCGTCGTCGTACCCGTCCTGCCCGCGCTGGAACACCGGGCCCCGCACGTGGTCGGCGAGTTCCCTCATCGGCAGTGGTTTCCTTTCTGGATAAGCGATAGCTCAGGCGCGGTCGGCCTGCACGGTCCACACGGGCAAGGTCACCCGGCCGAGCGAGTCGAACACCGGCTCGGCCCCGACCTTGTTCAGGAAGCCGATCACGGCCTCGGTGGCGCCGGCGAACCGGGTCTGCCCGAGCGAGGTGATCTTCCAGCCGGCCTCGGCCAGGTCGTCGCGCAAAGTCTGCTCGGCGACAGCCAGCGGCTCGGGCATGCCGCCGGGCACGGCGGCGAAGGACAGCAGGTTGAGCCGGGCCCCGGGCGCGGTGGCCCGGTGGATGGCCGCCACGTACAGCTTGCGGTTGACGGCATCCAGGGTGTGGTAGAGGGCGCTGTCCAGCACGGTGTCGAACCTACCGGTGTACTCCGACAGGTCGGTGGCGTCGGTGACGGCCCACTCGATGTCCAGGCCGGCGGCCCGCACCCGGGCCTGCTCGATGGCGGCCGACGCGGCGTCGATCGCGGTCACCTTGTGGCCGAGGCGGGCCAGGTAGATCGCGTTGTCGCCGAGACCGCAGCCGACGTCGAGGATCTCGCCGCGGAACCGGCCGAGCTTGTGGAAGTCGACGACCGCGGGCTGCTCGGCCTCGATGTCCCACGGCACGCGGGTGATGCCGGCGCCCTCGATGAGCTGGCCGCCCAGGTAGACGGAGTTGAAGTCGGCGCGGGCGAAGTCGTACTGCGTGGTCATGGTCAGCTCCTCGTGGTAGCGGGGTATTGGACGAGCTCGACCAGCAGTCCCGCCGGTCGCCTGGCGTAGAGGAAGGCCACCCGCATGCCGGGGCGGGCGCCCTGGCACGGCTGCCGGTCGACCTGGAGCAGGCCGGCGCCGCGCAGACGGTCCATTTCGGACTCGAGGTCGTCGACCTCGAGGGCGAGGTGGTACAGGCCGGGGCCGGCACCGGCCAGCCGGCCGGCGATGGCCGAGTCGTCCCGGGTCGGGCTGACCAGCTCCAGCGCGGTTCCCTTGGGGTCGCACCAGAACTCGCAGGCCACGCCGTACTCGTCGGCGGTGCCCTCGTCGGTCAGGCCGAGGCCGAGGTCGGTCATCAGACCGGCCAGGCCGGCGGGGTCGTCGGTGGCGAAGCCGACGTGGTCGATGCGCACGATCATCGTGTCACCTCCGATCAGAGCAGGTAGCTGGCCTGCCGCGGGTCCAGCCCGAGCAGTGCCTTGCCGTAGACCTCCTGCGGGATCTGGCCGCCGAAGCCGCCGTGGCGGCTGCCGACGCCCAGGTCCCGCCAGATCCGTTGCAGCGGATTGAATTCCGCGAAGGCCGAAGTCCCGTGCGCGGTCATCAGCAGATCGACGGCCTCGCGACACTTCTGCACGGTCCACGCGGCGTCCATCCGCATCCGGGCCCTGGTGGGCACATCCAGCGGCCTACGGGCGTCGATCGTGTCGGCGGCGCGGGTGGCGTGCAGCCGGGCGGTGTCGATCAGCGCCGCCGCCTCGGCGACCAACACCTGGAACGGCACGGAATCGGACTGACTGGCGTACGTGGAGGACGCGATCGCCCGGTTGGGTGCCTTGTCCAGCACGAAGTCCAGCGCCGCCGACGCCTCGCCGATCATGCCGCCGAGCAGAAACACCTGGAGCACACCGGACAGCGTGGTGCGGTACAGGGGCTCGTCCTCGCGGACCACCGGGAGCTGCCCGTCCAGGATCGGCCGGTAGGGCACAGCTCGGTGCTGCGGCACGAAAACCCGGTCCGCGACCACCGTGTTGGAACCCGTGCCGCGCATGCCGGCGACGTGCCAGGTGTCGTCGATCGTCAAGTCCGACAACGGGATCAGCAGTAGCTGCGAGTCGGGTTGTCCGGCCAGCACGAGGATCCACTCGGCGTGCAGCGAACCCGAGGCGAAGCCCCACTTGCCGGTGACGACCAGCCCGCCGTCGGCCGGCTCCACGGTGGCCGACGGCGCGACCAGCACCATGGACGTGCGGGCGTCGGGGTTGTCGCCCCACACGTCTTCCCTTGCCTGGTCCGGGAACATACCGACCACGAAGTTGCCGCTGTTGTGCACGGCGTTGACCCAGGCCGAGTTGCCGCAGCCCTTGCCGATCTGGATGCTCACGTCGAGCACCGTCCGGACGTCGGTCTCGTAGCCGCCGAACCGTCGCGGTGTCATCAGCCGGTTCAACCCGGCGGCGGTGACGGCGTCCACGGCCGCGTCGGTGAGCCGCCGCGTGCGGTCGGCTTCCGGCGCGTCCGCCCACAGCTGCTCGCGCAGCGCCTCGGCGCGGGCGATCAGATCTTCGCTGCTGGGCACGGTCTCGGTTGGTGGCAACAGTTGACGTGTCATGGCGATCGGCCTCCGTGGAGTCGGGATCGGCGTCAGGCGGAGGCCTTCGCCGGGATTTGGGTCGGCACAACAACTTCGACCTTCTTGCGGGCGGTCATCGCCAGGCAGGCCAGCGATCCGACGACCAGCACCGCCACCGGCAGCAGCAGCGAGCTGCCGACCGCGTGCGCAAGTCCTTGCCGTGCCGCCACATCCGTTGTCGGTGCACCGGCCAGTTCGGCCTGGAGGAGCACGCTGACCAGTGCCGTGCCGACGACGCTGCCGACCTGACGGGTCAGGTTGAACACGCCGGAAGCCGCGCCCATCAGCTGCGGCGGCAGGTCACCGGTGGCCACGTTGGCGATCGGCGCGAACGCGATACCGGTGGCGATACCGCAGATGGCCAGGGCAACCACCAGCACCACCAGGTTCGCACCCGGTGAAGCGGTCAGCGCGATCATGGTGATGCCCACCGCGAACAGCACGAACCCGGTCAGCACCACCCACTTGCCGCTGATCTTGTCGGACAGCGTGCCGGCGATCGGCCCCATCACACCGGCCCCGACCGCGATCGGCACCATCAACAAGCCGGCCTGCCATGGTGTCTGCAACAGCACGGACTGCAACAGCAGCGTGAGCGGCAGGTAGAAACCCATGAGGGAGAAGCAGATCGTGGTGGTGGCCACCACCGCGGCGTTGAAGTTGCGGTAGCGGAACAGCCCCAGCGGCATCAGCGGCTCGGCTGTGTTCTTGTGCTGCCAGAACACGAAAGCCACCAACAGCAGCACGCCGACACCGATGAACTCGGGCACGGTGAACGGTCCGACGACCGTTCCCCAGTGGTACTGGGCCCCGTTCTGGAGACCGAACACCAGCGCCAGCAAGCCGAGTCCACACAGGACGGTCCCGAGGAAGTCGAACCGGTGGGAACGCTTCTCCTGCTGACCGGGCAGCAGCCGCAGCGCGGCGACGATGCCGCCGATGCCGATCGGCACGTTGACCAGGAAGATCGAGTGCCAGTCCAGGCTGCTGACCAGGAACCCGCCGAGCAGCGGGCCCGCGGTCGTGGCCGCGCCGGCCACCGCGCCCCAGGCGCCCAGCGCCGCCCCGCGCCGCTCGGCCGGGAACAGAATGCCGATGAACGCCATGGTCTGCGGGGCCATGATGGCGGCGCCGAGACCCTGCACGGCCCGCGCCGCCACCAGCATGCCGACGCCCGTCGAGAGGCCGCACCACAGCGAGGCCGCGGTGAACACCGCCATGCCGGCCACGAACACCCGCTTGCGGCCCAGCTGGTCGCCCAGTCTGCCGGCGACCAGCAGCGGCACCGCGTAGGCCAGCAGGTAGACGCTGTTGACCCAGGTGATCCCGTTCAGGTCCGCGTTCAGGTCGGCCAGCATGTCGGGGATCGCGACGTTCACGATGGTGGTGTCCATCATGATCAGGAAGAAGCCGACGCACAGGGCCGCCAGCGCGGTCCACGGATTGGTGGTCTTCGTGACTGACATGTCACGCCTCTTTCGGTTTGGCTAGAACAGAATCAAGCAGCTAGCGCGATCACGTCGTGGACGGTGACCGCTGCATTGAACGTCCGCAGGTCGAAACGGACGCCGAGGGCAGACTCCAGCTGGGCCAGCGCTTCCAGGGAGCTGAAGCTGTCCCAGTCGTGGCTGGCCAGCGCCGGTTGTGCGCGCAGCTCGTCGGCGGTGGTGTCGAGAATCTGGCTGAGCACGTCGAGCACGGTCTGCTCGACGGAGGTCGAGGTGGTCATGAGTGAACTTCGCTCCTCTCGGAAATCGAGACCCAGTCCGGCGCGGGCACGGTGTCGCCCACACCGAGCCGGAAGATCTCGTCGTTGTCGGTGCGGTGAAAGCCCGCACGGGTCCAGAAATCGGCGGCCACCCCGTTGCGGCCGGACGGCACGAACCGTCCCTCCACAATGGACGCACCGGCCGCCTGCGCCCTGGCCGCGATCCACGCGGCCAGCGCGATTTCCACGTCACGTCCGAGCACGCGGCAGCTGAGCACAAGGTTGGTCACGGCCCAGACATCCGGGCCGCAGTCCACCCACACCGCGCCGACCACGCCTTCGTCACCGAACCGGTCGCGCACCGAGAAGGACGCCACCAGGTGGTCCGGGCTGACGCTCTGCGCAGCCGTCGTCGCTTCGTCATAGCGGATGCCGGTCAGGTTGAACTGGTTGGTACGACCGGCAAGTTGCGCGATCCGGGCCACGGTGAACTCGGTCGCCTCGGCCGGCGTGAGCTCGATGTCCAGCGCCCGCAGGTAGTCGGCCGGCGAGCCGAACGAGGACGAGAAGTCGGCGCGCAGCGCCTTCGTCCGGTACAGCTCCGGCCGCTTGCGGTCGGTGTCGGTCAGCTCCAGCACGTCGAACCACCCGTGTTCGACCAATGTCCTCACGTGATGCGCCGGATCGCCTTCAGCAGAAAGGATCGCGACTTCCGGCAGCTCCGACGCGACCTGGCCGCGTTCGAACGGCGAGTCGTCCATGAACACGAACGAGCCAACCGCCAAGCCGAGGGTGTCCGCCGCGGTAGCGAGGTTGGCCGCCTTGGGCTGCCAGTTCACCATCCGCGCCGAGAACGCCTCCGGCCGCAGCTCCGCCTCCGGGTGCTCGGCCAGTGTCCGGTCCACCAGGTCGGCGTCGTTCTTGCTGGCCAGCACCAGCACCACGCCCTGATCCCGCAGCGTGGCCACGGTTTCCTGGAGCTGCCGGTAGCAGTTGCCCGGGTAGAGGCCGCCGAGCTGCACGCCCTGCGCACCCACCTCCCCGATCACCCCGCCCCACAACGTGTTGTCCAGGTCCAGCGCCAGCACCTTGCGCGACAGGCCGGACTTGGCCTGGGCGAACCGCCGGGTCTGGTCGGCGATCAGGGCCAGTGCCCCGTCGCTGAACGGCAGGTCACCGTAGCGGTGCAGCCGGTCGTCGCGGGCCGCGACGGCCTTGTCGCCCAGCACACTCACCAGGTCCAGCACCGCGACCTGCGGATTCTGGTCGACCAGGGCGAGCAGTTCCCCATTGAGCTGGTGCCAGATCCGGCTCAGCCGGGCCCGGTCCCGCCAGCTGATCACCGCGTCCCGAATGGTGCCGGGCAACGGCAGCGTGTGCAACAGGATCGTCGCCGGTGAACGGTCCGTCGCGGCGTCCAAAGTGGACCTCAATGACACCAGCCGTTGCGCCACGTACTCGCCAAGGCCCTCGATGTCGGTGGCCGACCACTGTGACGGCAGGAAGTACGACTCGTCCAGCAGGCACGACACCAGATCCGGATCGCCGAACTCGGCCGAGCCCAACGACATCTCGAACATCTTGTAGCGGCCGGGCTCGATGCTCGGCAGCAGGCCGGCGGCGACCAGCGTGGCCCGCAGGATCGGCTCGTACGGGCCGATCGTGCCGGTGCACAGCACCGCCACCCGGAACGGCCGCAACCCCGACACCTCGGATCCCAAGCCGGCCAACGTCTTCCCGGCGCGCCGCAGCACCGCCGGATCGGTCACCTGCGCCAGCGCGGCCCGGGTGGCCGCGTCCGGTGCGCGGCCGTCGCGGACGGCTTCGCGTAGCGTGTCGAGCAGTTCCATCGGTCCCCCTAGACCTGGATGAGCGTTGCGCACCAGTGCATTCCGGTCGACATGCCGCACAGCGCGACGATCTCCCCCGGCTTGAGCTCGTCACCACGAGCCTTGAGCGCCAACGACACCAGCTGGTCGGCCGCTCCCATGTGACCGTGCGCCGGGGACATCGCTGCGTTGGTCCGCTCCGGCGGGATGCCCAGCGGGTCGGCGATGGCGGCGATGGCCTGCTCGCTGTCGTTGACGTAGATGACGTGGTCGACGTCGGACCGGCTGATGCCGGCCCGCTCGCAGCCCCGGTCGATCATCTCCAGGATCCGCTCGTTGCGCTGGGTCAGGAACTTGCGCAGCCGACGCGGGTCCCGGTCGAAGTGCTCGTGGATCTTCTCGTAGCCGGACGGCGTGTCGACGCCGAACCGCCCGTCCGGCGGCGTCGGGAAGCGCGTCCCGCCGAAGTCGGTGCGCAGCAGGTCGCAGTACTCCGGGTCGGTGAACTGTTCGGTGGCCAGCCACCGGTACGAGGAATGCCCACGCCGCACCAGAGTCGCCACCGCCCCGTCGCTGTGCACGGAGTTGTTGACGTTCATCCGGTTCCGGTGGAACTCCCCGACCCGGTTCACGGCAACAAAAAGCGCGGTCTGGATCTCCGGCTGCATCACCATGGACGAGGCGACGTAGTACAGGCCGGTGATCCCCGAACCGCAGCCTTCGTTGAGCAGCAACGTCTGCGTGCGTTCGATCTTCAGCTTGCGGGCCAGCGCGGCGGCGCTGTCGTAGTGCGCGTACTCCGGCATCTCCGACATGGCCAGCACGACCAGGTCGACCTGGTCCGGCGTAACGGAAACCTGGGCCATCGCCTCCTCGGCGGCGGCCGCGGCCAGATCGGTGGCGTGCACGTCGTCGTCGGCGCGGTGATAGGTGTGACAGCCCCACTTCAGCACCCGCTCCGGGTCCGGCACGTAGTGCGGCGCGGTGTCGGCCACGCTCTGGTCCCGCCCGAACGCGAGGCCGAAACCGGCGATCCCCATGTCCACAATGGTCATAACGGTCTCCCCTCTCAGGCCGCGAGCGCGCGCCACTGGTCGGCGTCATAGGTGTGGCCGGCGGCGCAGCTGATCACCGGCCGCGAGGTGCGGTCCTTGGTCTGCACGGTCGCGTGCACCGGCCGCTCGCAGCCCGGCTGCGGGCACGGGCCGAGGTGCAGCAGCGGCGCGCGGTCCGGGTTGACCACCTCGCGGGCGCAGGCCAGCAGGTCGGTCATCTCGTCGGCGAAGTCGCCGGCCGCGGGATGCGCGGCCAGCCAGTCGATGTTGCGGCGCAGCACCGCGGTCATCGCGTGCACGTCCCGGCTCGGCGCCGGCAGGCCCCGCTCGTGCACGGTCATCGCGGTCCAGCTGGTGAGGATGGACAGGATGTCGGCCCGCACGTCCAGGATGGCGTCGGACAGGCGGATGCCGCCGATCATGCCGCCGCGCACCCGCTCCCCGCTGCGCCGCCAGCCCAGCCGCAGCTCGTGCGCGCACTCGTCGTAGTGGTCGGCCAGCACGGTCAGCACGTCGGCCAGCTGGTCACGGCAGGGCGTGCACAGGTTCCGGCCGGGCGCCGCGTGGCGCGGCTGCACGGAGCAGTGCGGCGACGTGCAGAGTCGGTGCGACATGACTGGGTTCCTCCCCTTGCCGAGGCCCTCCCCGCTGGAACCAGGGATCTATGGCCACGACTCTGGAAGGACGCGCTGTGCGATCGCTATCGCGTGACTATCACGTGCCCTGAGCTGCGGTTATCGCCTCGGGACGATCGCTCATGGCCGCTGCGAGCCGCTCCAGTGCGTGCACCACCTCAGTCTCCAGCTTTTCCTGCGCCGCACGTCGAGACGCGGTCAAGGCATGCTGGAGCGTGGTTTCGGCCAGGTCGAGCCGCCCCTCTCCGTGCCGGACGAGGCCAAGGCTGTACAGGGCGTGCGCCTCGCCGATCCAGTCGCCCACGTCCCGCACGATGCGCAGCACCCGGTGCAGCATCTGCCGGGCCAGCTCGAAGTCCTCGGTGTGCCCGTACAGCGTCGAGAACTGCTTGAGGACCTGCGCCTCCATGCGCAGGCAGCGCACCTGCTGGCTGATCCGCAACGCCAGCTCCAGCCGCTCACGGGCACCGTCCAGGTCACCGTCGTCCACGTGGATCCGGGCCAGGTTGCACAGCACGTGGGCCTCGCCGACCCGGTCGCCAACTGAACGCATCAGTTCAAGAGACTCGGTGTACTTGGCCCGGATCCGGTCGAGCCGCCCGGACATGCGGTCGACGTAGGCCATGTTGCGCAGGGCCATGGCCCGCCCGTGCACGTCGCCGACGGCGTCGAAGAGGCCGAGCGCCGTGGTGAAGCACGCGTCGGCCTCGTCCAATCGTTGCTGCGACATGTGCAACGTGCCCAGCGAGTACAGCATCGCCGCGCGGCCGCGATCGTTTCCCTTGCGCTCCACCAGTTCCAGCGCCAGCTGGGTGGTCTCGCGCCAGTCGTCGAAGTAGCCCTTGGTCTCGAACAGGGTGACGGCGGTGTGCGCGAGGTCCCAGCTGACTTCGTCCAGCCCGGCCGCCGCGGCCTGCTTGATCGCCGCGACCAGCGACCGGCGCTCGGTTTCCCACCACGTCACGACGTTGTCGATGATCTCGGCCTCGCCCGGCGGCGTCCAACGCGGCGCATCGCCGTGCAGCACGGTGAAATCGCCGCCGTACTCCATGCGGTGCGCCTGCTCGGCCAGCGCCAGCCAGGCGCCGAGCAGCCGCCCGAGCGCGTCTTCCCGCTCCTGGGCGCTCTCCACCGCCAACAGCTGTTCCGCGGCGTACACCCGGATCAGGTCGTGGAACCGGTAGCGCGGCAACTGTTCGCCCGGGTACAGCACGGTGTCGAGCATCTGGGCGTCGACCAGCGTCTCCAGGATGTCCTCGGCCTCGAACAGGTCGGTGTCCAGCAGCGCGGCCGCCGCCCAGCCCGGGAAGTCCGGCGCCTGGACCAGCGCGAACCGCCGGAACAGCTGCTGGGCGCTACGGGACAGGCTGCGGTACGTGAGCCCGATGTTGGTGCGCAGCACCAGGCCGCGATGCGTCAACTCGTCCAGCCGGTGTGCCTCGCTGCGCAGCCGCCGGGTCAGGCTGACCACCCGCCAGTGCGGGCGGGACGCCAGCCGCGCGCCGGCAATACGCAGCGCCAGCGGTAGCCGGCCGCAGAAGTTGACCAGCTCGCGGGCGTGCTCCGGCTCGGCGTCGATGCGCTCGGACCCGACGATGCGGGACAGCATGCGCAGCGACTGCTCCTCGTCGAACAGGTCGAGGTCGACGCGATGTGCACCGGACAGTTCAGACAGCCGGGTGCGGCTGGTGACGATCACCGCGCAGGTCGGGCTGCCCGGCAGCAGCGGCCGGATCTGCGGCTCGCTGGTCACGTCGTCCAGCACGACCAGCAGCCGCTTGCCGAACACCTTGCTGCGGTACATCTCCACCCGCTCGGCCAGCCCGTCCGGGATGGCCGAGCCGGCCACGCCCAGCGCCCGCAGGAACCGGGCCAGCAGCGCGGCGGTGTCCTCGTCGGCCCCGGTCGGCCGCAGGTCGGCATACAGATGACCGTCGACAAAGGTGTCGCTGAGCTCGTGCGCGGCCCGGATCGCCAGGCTGGACTTGCCGACGCCGCCCATGCCGGAGATGGCCACGATGCGCAGCGCCACGTCGTCGCCGTCGGCCAGCACCTGCTTGATCTCGGCGACCGTGTCCTCGCGGCTGGTGAAGTCGGCGATGCCGGCCGGCAGCAGGCGCGGGATGGCCGGGTCGGCGGTGCGGCGCGGGGTCACCGTCGCCTTCGGCGACGCCACCACGGCGGGAGTTGGTAGCAGCAGCACCGGGTCGCGGTTGAGGATGGCTCGCTCCAGGTCCTGAAGCTCCTGGCCGGGCTCGATGCCGACCTCCTCGATCAGCGTGGCCCGGACCCGCCGGCCGACCTCGAGTGCCTCGGTCTGCCGACCGGCGCGGTACAGGGCCAGCATGAGGAAGGCGTACGGGCGCTCACGGAACGGCTGGTCGTCGATCAGGGCCTTGAGCTCGCCGGTGATCTGCTCGTGCCGGCCCAGCGCCAGCTCGATGCGGAGCCTTTCCTCCTCGGCCAGGAGTTTCCGCTCCTGGAGGCGGGCCGCGTCGCGCTGCACGACGTCGCTGTCCACGCCGGCCAGCGCCGGGCCGCGCCACAGCGCCAGCGCCGCTCGCAGGGCGTCGGCCGCCTCGGTCAGCTCTCCGTCCTCGGCCAATTGCTTGGCCGCGGCCACTTTCCGGGTGAACCGCTCGCTGTCCAGCTCGGCCCGGTCGATCTCCAGCAGGTAGCCCGGCGGCCGGGTGGTGATGGTGAACTCCGGGCTCATCAGCTTGCGCAGCGCCGAAACACAGATCTGGATCTGGCTGCGCGCCGAGGCCGGCGGCGCGTCGTCCCAGACCGCGTCGATGAGCTGGTCGACGGTCGTCACCCGATTGGCGTTCAGCGCGAGCATGGCCAGCACGACGCGCTGGCGCGGACTTCCGATGTCCACCGGTCGACGGTCGACCACCAACTCGAGCGGGCCGAGCAGCTGCACGCCCATACCGTTTCCTCCCCCAGATCCACCCTTTCAGCGGAAGGATGGAACATCCCGGATTTGTGTCCGGACATAGCCCATCACCTGCGGCTACGAGAAAGGATGCCACAGCGGACAGCGGGGTGTCACGCCGCGGGCCCGCACCACGAACGGTGTTCGTGGCGGGGTCCGACGTGACGCTACGCAGCCCGATTACCTGCGAATATGGCCGCAACCTTCGCGTTTTCCTCGTTTACAGCGGCCGGTGGCCGCACTTTTCACGGCACGATCCGATACGCTCAGCGACGAGCCGCCGATATGTCTCGACCGGGCCTGGATAATCGAGGCTGCCACTCTTGAGGTGAATTCCACTAAAGCTCGAGTTCGGTCGCGAGGAACGCGAAGATGTCGGCCATGACGCCATTGCGCTGGGCCCGGGTCGACCCGAGACCGTGCCCGCCGTGCTCCTCGACCCGCAGCAGCACCGGCCGGTCCGAGGAGGTCGCCGCCTGGAGCCGAGCCGCCATCTTGGCCGGCTGCCACGCCGCCACCCGAGGATCGTTCAGACCGGCGGTGAGCAGCACGGCCGGGTACTCGGTGCCGTCCACGACGCGCAGGTAGCTGTCGATGATCAGCAGCGCCCGCAGGCCGTCCTCGGTACTCACCGAGCCGAACTCCGGCGCGTTGACCGGCCCGTTCGCACTGAACTCCTTGCGGGTGCAGTTGAACACGGCCACCTCGGACACCATGGCCGCGAACAGGTCCGGCCGACGCACCAGCGCGCCGCCGGTCGGAATGCCGCCGGCGCTGCCACCGTGGCCGGCCAGCCGCCGCGAGCTGGTGTAGCCGGTGTTGATCAGGTGCTCGGCGCAGTCGACGAAGTCGGTGATGGTGTTTTCCTTGTTGAGCAGACGGCCGGCCTGGTGCCACTCCTCGCCGTACTCACCGCCGCCGCGAATGCCGGCCAGCGCGTACACGCCGCCGCGCTCCAGCCACGGCAGCAGCCGGGGATTGAACGCACGGCGCAGCAGGATGCCGTACGAGCCGTAGCCGCTCATCATGGTCGGGTTGCTGCCGTCGAGCAAGATTCCCTTGCGGTGCAACACAGTCATCGGGATCAGCACGCCGTCACGGGCCGGTGCGCGCAGCTGGGTGATCTCGATGCCGGAGAAGTCCACTGTGGACTTCGGGATCCAGCCGGTGTCGTGCAGCTCGCCGTCGTAGCGGTAGGCGGTGGCCGACCGGGTCCAGGAGCTGAAGACGATCAGTGCCGACTTGCCGTCGGGGTGGGCCGTCCACTGGGCGACCATGCCGCCTTCCGGCAGCGGAACGTCCTCGATCTCGTTGGTGTTCAACGACATTCGCCGCATGCGGGCGGTTCCGGCTTCAATGTCGCGGATCACCAGATGGTCGCCGATGACCTTGACACCGATCACGGACCGGTCGCCGCCGGGCACCACGGTCCGGCGCGTGCCGTCGGTCAGCGACCACGCCTGCACCTCGCTGCGCGGGGCATCCTTGTGGGTGACAACGTAGATCGTGTCGCCGTGGATCGCGTACGCGCTGGCCTCATCGGTCCGGTCGATGATCTTGCGCCACGGGCAGGACGTGAGGTCGGCCAGGCCGGCCCGCTCGGTGGCGTACAAGGAGAAAGCGGTCAGCTCCTCGGTGGTCGATCCGCTCGACGCCGAGTGCGAGACCAGCGCGAACACCAGCTCGGAGTCCTTGGGCAGCAGCATGTACGGGCGGTCGACCGGCTCCATCGGCAGCGTCGGATTGTGCCCGCGCCGCAGGGCGATCGTCGGCTCGCCGCCGAGCGGCTGGAACCAGGTGGCGCTGTCGTCACGGCGGCGACCGGGCGGCACTGCCGGGTCCGGCGTCGAGTAGCGGTGGCAGAAGAAGCCTGAGCTGTCGGGCAGCCACTCCGGGTGGCCATGCAACGAATGCCTGATCTCGGTCGGTGTGAGCTCGCCGGTGGCCACATCCAGCACGTGCACGTGGCACTGCTCCGAGCCGCCCTGGGCCAGGCCGCAGACGACCAGCCGGCCGTCCGGGCTCGGGGCGAAGAACTCGAGCGTGGTGTGCTCGTCGCCCTCGATCGTGGCCGGGTCGAGCAGCACTCGCTCCTCGTCGCCCTCACGGACCACGAGCACCGGCACGGCGCCGGTCTGGCGCAGGAAGAACACGCGGTCGCCGGCCATCGCGAAGCCCGTGACCTCGACCGTGTCGCTGGTGACCTCGTCCATGCGGGCTCGCAGCTCCTGCTGGAGCGGCAGGCCGGCCAGGTGCTCGGCGGTCTTCGCCCCCTGGGCCAGCGCCCATTCGCGCAGCTCCGCCCCCTCTTCCATCCACCGGTACGGGTCGGCCAGCCGGTGTCCGAATACGGTGTCGACCACCGTGTCCACGCGAGCGTCAGTCACGTCTGCTCCCCCACTTGACAGCACTGCCGTTGAGCGTACCGTCAACCACGTAAGTGAACTGTACGGCACAGTTCATTTGAACGGAGGCCTGAGATGCGCATCGACGTGCACGCCCACCTGTGGAGCGAGAGCTACCTGGACCTGATGACCGAGCTCGGCGTGCCCACGCAGGCCCAGCGCGGCACCGGGGCCGGGTCGACCGAGGCCGAGCTGGCCGACCGGTTCGCCCAGCTCGACGCCGCCGGTGTGGACCGTCAAGTGCTGTCCGTGCCACCCGTTTCGCCGCACGTGGCCGACGAGGCCGGCGCCGTGCGGGCCGCCCAGCTGGTCAACGACGAGTACGCCGGCATCGTGGCCAAGTACCCCGAGCGGTTCCGCTCCTTCGCCGCCCTGCCGTTGCCGCACGTCGACGCCTCGCTCAAGGAGCTCACCCGTTCCCTCGACGACCTCGGCATGGTCGGCGCCGCCGTCACCACGTCCATCCTCGGTCGCGGCCTCGGCGACCCCCTGTTCGAGCCTTTGTACGAGGAGCTCAACCGCCGCGGCAGCGTGCTCTACGTGCACCCCGCCGGCGAGGGCGCCGGGGCCGAGCTCATCGCCGGGCACAACCTCACGTGGTCCATCGGCGCCCCCATCGAGGACACCGTGGCCGTCATGCACCTCATCCTGGCCGGCATCCCCAGCCGCTACCCCAACATGAAGATCATCGCTTCCCACCTCGGCGGCGCACTGCCCATGGTGCTCACCCGCACCGACCACCAGGTCCCTTGGGAGGCGCCCGGCACCCCCGAGCTCCCCAGCCTCGCCGCCCGGCGGATGTGGTTCGACACCGTCGGCCACAACCACGCCCCCGCCCTGCGCGCCGCCGTCGACACCTTCGGCGCCGACCGCCTCGTGCTCGGCACCGACTTCCCGTACCAGGCCCACGCCGAGTACCAGGCCGCCATCGACTACATCACCCGCGAGCTCGACGCCGGCGAGGCCGCCGAGATCCTCGACACCAACGCCCAGGCCCTGTTCGGCTTCTAACGCGGCGCGGTCAGGGCGTCGAGGTCGAGGCTCAGCAGCCAGGGGAGATCGATGTCGACGACGCCGGTCAACGGCCGCTGCTGCCGGTAGTGCCGATCGCCTTCCACCAGCTGGTAGGACGCGAGGGTCACCGGGCCGTCGGCCAGGCTGATGATCCACAGGTGCGGGATGCCGGCCTCGGCGTACTCCACCGGCTTCACGATCAGATCCTCCCGCCAGCTACCCGGCGAGATGATCTCCACGGCCAGCAGCACCTCGTCGACGGCCAGCCGCCGCTCGTCCCGCCACTCGCTGGCCGTCACGACGACGTCCGGGACGTGGGTCACGGCCGGCCCGACAACGACATCGGGCGCGGCAAAGGCTTCGAGGCGGATGGGAAGTTCCTGGTTGAGCCGGTGAACGAGGCGGTTGGTCGCTCGCAGGTGGGCCTGACCAAGCCGCGTCCGCGGGCAGTCGTCGAACACGGTCTTGCTTTGTCCTCTTCGGTACAGCTAGCGGAAGGCTCCGACATGGGCTTCATCGACGTGCACCATCACGCCATCCCGCCGCGCTACGCCGTAGCCTTACGCGGCAGCACGCCGATTCCCGGGGTCGACTACCCGACCTGGGAACCGGAACTGAGCCGGCAGCTGATGGACGACAACGGGATCGACGCGGCGGTGCTGTCGATCACGGCGCCGGGGGTGCACTTCGGCGGTGATCCGGCGCGGACGCGAAGGCTGGCCAGGGAAGTGAACGAGTACTTCGCCTCGCTGCTGTCGGACCGGTTCGGCGCGTTCGCCATTCTGCCGCTGCCGGACGTGAACGCCGCCCGCGAAGAGCTGGCGTACGCGATCAACGAGCTCGGCCTGGACGGCGTGGGAGTGTTGACGGCCTACGACAACCGGTATCTCGGTGAGCCGGAGTTCGAACCGCTGCTGGCGGAGATCGCCGAGCGCGGGCTGGCGGTGCACGTCCACCCGGCCACGCCGGAACTCAAGGACCTGGCCACGTTCGACCTGCCGCCGTCGCTGTACGAATTCACCTTCGAGACCACCCGGGCCGCGGCCAGCCTGCTGTTCAACGGGGTTCTCGACCGGCTGCCCGAGCTGAAGCTGATCCTCTCGCACGCCGGCGGCACGATTCCGTTCCTGGCCAACCGGTTGACCTACGGCCCGACCATCGGCGCCTACCTGGCCGAACGCGCGCCGAGGGACGTGCTGGCCTCGCTGCGCCGGCTGCACTTCGACATCGCCATGTCGGCCAACAGGTACACGCTGCCCTCGCTGGCCGCCTTCGCCGATCCGGCGAACGTGCTTTTCGGCAGCGACTTCCCGTTCATGCCGGCCGCCACAACCGAGGAGACCGTCGCCGGACTGGCCGAGAGTCCGGAGTGGACGGACGCCGAGAAGACGGCCATCGGCCGGGACAACGCGCTGCGACTGCTGCCCCGGCTGGCCGGTCGACTTCAGTCGATGCCGTAGTACGCCAGGAACATGTCCACGCCGGCGACGACAAGGCGGTCCGCCAGCTTCTTGCCCGGGCTCTGGCCGTACGCGCCGTACACCAGGTTGGGCGAGAGCACGAGGCCGGAGAGCTGGAGAACCGCCAGCTCCACGTCGGGAATGTCCAGCACGCCGCGCTGGCCCAGCCGGGTCATCGCGGTCGCGAACACCGCGTGCAGCCGCGTCGGGCCGCTCTCCAGCCAAGTCTCCCCCAGCTCGGGGAACCGCTTGGACTCGGCGACGACCAGGGTGCGCAGCGCCATCATGTCGGGCAGCGTGAGCGCGGCCACCCAGGCCCGGCAGGCCTTGAGCAGCTCGCCGCGCACGTCGTCGGAGTCGCCGAGCCGGGACTCGACGATCTGCTCCACCACCGACAGCACCTCGTGCAGCTGCCCGGACACCACCGCCCGGAACAGGTTCTCCTTGCTGTCGAAGTGGTTGTAGACGGTGACCTTGGAGACGCCGGCCGCCGAGGCGATCCGGTCCATGCTGACGTCGAAGCCCTCGTCGAGAAAGGCCCGCAGCGCGGCCTCCACGATGGCCTTGCGCTTGCCGTCCGCCCTTGCCCCCGACGGGGCCGTCCGTCCCGCATCGCTCATCCCGTGACTGTACCACTCAGTACAGTTGGTGATACGGGTGAACACCGCCGGCACCGCTGGCGGCTCGTTTGGCCGCTGCCGCAGTGGCATGCTCGATGGCACGCTGGACGATGATGTTGCACGCTGGGCGGGTCAGGGCGCGACTGCTGGCCCGGTCGTGGCGAGCGGTCGGGTGCGACAACAGCGGGAACTGGCTGGCAATCGCTTGGGGGAGGGCGAATGAGCGACTTCGAGCACTTCTTCCGGACGTCCCGTCCCCGGCAGACGGCCCGCGCCGCGCTGCTGTGTGGCAACCGCGCTGACGCCGAGGCGTTCGCCAGCCGTGAGGTGCGGGCCGCCGCGGATGGCGTGGCGCAACCACAGCGCCATTGGTGGCGCGGATGATCAGACTGCGCGCGGTGCTGGCGATCGTCCTGCTGTTCGGCGTCTACCTGCTCGCCCTGCTGGCCATCGCCGTTTCCGGTGCGTTGGCGGTGGTGTGCGCGTCGTCAGTACAGGACCACCTCCAGGGCACGGTCCAGGGTGATCCCTACCCCGTGCTGTTCGGCGTGATCGGCAGCGTCGCCGCGATGGTGGTCGTGCTGGGCGGCCTGGTGTCGGCCGGCAAAGCCGGCTCGGACGCCGACTCCGTGCTGGTGGACGAGGAAGAGGCGCCGGAGCTGTGGGCGTTCGTACGGCAGGTGGCGGCCGAGGCCGGCCTCCGTCCGCCGGACGAGCTGCGGCTCAGCGGCCAGGTCAACGCCTCGGTCAGCGAGGACGCGCGACTGCTAGGTCTGCTGCCCGGTCGCCGCCGTCTCGTGCTGGGCCTGCCGCTCTTGGCCGCGCTGTCGGCCAACGAGCTCCGTGCGCTGCTGGGCCACGAATTCGGGCATTACTTGCGTCGGCCGACCCGGGGTGCCCTGGTCGTGTACCGCGGCCACCGGGCGCTGGATCGATTGCGGGACAACCTCGCCGACACCGCGGCGTTCCGCTACGGCCCGGCGCGCCTGCTGTTCCACGTCGTCAAGGCCTACGGCCATCTGTACTCACGAGTTTCGTTCGCGGTGCGGCGGCAGCAGGAGTTCGAGGCCGACGCCGTCGCCGCCCGTATCGCCGGGCCGACGGCCATCGCCCAGGCGCTGCGGTCGCTGGCCGGCATCGACGCCCGTTGGCAGGTCTTCCTGAACCAGTGCCTGTCCCAGACCGCCGCCGCCGGCTATGCGCCCGAGGATCCGCTGGCCATGTTCGCCTTGATGCTGGCCGAGCGGCCGGCCGAGGTCACCGATCCGGAGCCGGCACAACGCAGCCCGTACGCCGGCCATCCCGCCATGACCGACCGGCTGGCCCGGCTGGCCGCCATGACGGCCGAGGTCCCGGCTCGCCAGCACGAGCCGTCGACCTGGAGTTATCCCAGGCCGGCGCTGCTGCGGCACCTGCTACCAAGCCACGATTTCGATGCATTGCCGGCCGCCCGGTGGCTGGACCAGGCCGCCCGGCAGACGGCGCCGCTGGCCGCGGCCCGATTGCTGCTCGACGGGCCCGACGCCACCCTGGCCACCGTGCTCGACCTGCTGGAATCCGGCGATACCGAGGCGCTGTCGGCCCGTTTCGACCGCGAGGACCGGCATCGGGCCACGGCTCGGCTGTGCGAGGCCCTGCATGCCCTGGTCGGGCACTACCTGGTCGAGGCAGGCCGGGCGAGCTGGCGA
This sequence comes from Kutzneria chonburiensis, assembly GCF_028622115.1. Lineage (NCBI taxonomy): Bacteria > Bacillati > Actinomycetota > Actinomycetes > Pseudonocardiales > Pseudonocardiaceae > Kutzneria > Kutzneria chonburiensis. Next base: position 8,849,612 of record NZ_CP097263.1, on the reverse strand, counting down.
TTGTCGTGGACCGGTCCGAGCGAGCTCGTCGTCACCGAGTTGCGAGCGGACGGCGTGCACCGGGTGCCCTTCACTGAACTGAACGGTGTGGTTTTCGAGGCTGTCGACAGCCGCTCCGGCGTCGATCCCCTGCGCACGCACCTCGCGTCACTTCGGATCGACCCGAAGCGCCACCTCGCCGCCGAGCCCGAGCAGTCCACCAGCGCCGTCGTCGACACCCCGCCGCGGGTACGGGACAACGCCCGCAAGGCCGCCCTGTTCTCGCTCTCCGTCGCCGCGCTGGTCGCCGCCGTCGCCATCTTCGTGCTCACCGACCAGCCAACGCAACGCCCGGTCACCGGCACCACCGTGCTGCCGACCTACACCCCGCCGGCCACCCGCACTCAGCCGACCATCCACTTCCAGCTGCCCCCGGGCCAGTACCCGACCTTGTTCCCCAAGCCGGCTCCGCCCACCACAGACGGGAATCCATGACCCACGCACTGATCATCGGCGGCGGCATCGCCGGCGCGAGCGCCGCCATCGCGCTGGGCAAGGCCGGTGTGACTTCGACCGTGTACGAGGCGTATCCGACCGGAGGGGACGACGTTGGAGCATTCCTGCTGGTGATGCCCAACGGCATCGACGCGCTGCGGGCCATCGACGCCGAACAGGCCGTGATCGACTGGTCCTTCCCCACGCCGAACGTGGAATATCTGGACCCGGCCGACACCGTCTACGCCAGCGGTCCGATGGGCCGGACCCACGCCCCGCGCACGCTCAAGCGCGCCGACATTTACCTTGCGCTGCAAGAAGAACTGCTCCGCCGGGGCGGAAAGATCGAGCACGGCAAGCGCTTGGTCAGCGCCGAGATCACCGACCGGGTCGTGGCCACCTTCGCCGACGGCACCACCGCCGAGGGCGACTTCCTGGTCGGGGCGGACGGCGTCTGGTCAACCACCCGCAACCTGATCGACCCGGACGCCCCGCAGCCGCGGGCCACCGGCCTGACCCTGGTCTACGGCTACAGCCGCGACCCGTCGATCCCGACCGTGCCCGAGACGTGCCGGCTGGTGGCCTGCGGCCTGGTCTACGTGACCTCGCCGGACAACGAGACCTTCTGGGGCGCGGGCCTGCCCGGCGGCGAGTCGGAGGTGCCCTGGCTGAAGGCGCTGGCCGCGCAGTTCGCCGACGCGCCCGGCGAGGTGCCGCGCCGGGTCGTGGGCGCTGAACAGGAGAAGGTGCAGGCCACGGAGATCCACCACCTGCCCGAGCAACTGCCGCGCTGGCACAACGAACGCATGGTGCTGGTCGGCGATGCCGCCCACCTGAGCGCCACCACGGATTCGCGCTCCACGGGTGAAGCGGCTGGCCGAGTTCGTGGCCAAGCCGGTGCGCACGCCCGAGGAGGCCGAGGCCAACGCCCGACCCGAGGTGCGGGCCTGGCTGTACGAGCACGAAATTCACTGGAACGAGGTCGTCAAGCCATGAGCCTGCCGGAGACCATGCGCGCCGTGCGCTTCCACGCCGAGTCCGGGAAGCTGAGCCTGGAGACCGTGCCGGTGCCGAGGCCGGGGCCGCGCGAGGTGGTGGTCAAGGTCGCGGCGTGCGGCATCTGCCACTCCGACCTCAGCCAGTTCGACGGCTACATCCCGGCCCAGCTGCCGTCGATCACGCCTGGGCACGAGGCGTCCGGCACGGTCGCGGCGGTGGGCAGCGACGTGCGGCACTGGCAGGTCGGCGACCGCGTGGTGATCGCCGCCGGGCGGGCCTGCGGGGACTGCCGGTCGTGCCTGTTCGGCGGCACGATCGACGACTGCGAGGCCTTGGAGGTCATGGCCTTCGCCTACGACGGCGCGTGGGCCGAGTACGTCGTCACGCCGGGCGTGTCGCTGATCTCCGTGCCGGACGGCGTGCCGATGGAGCAGGCGGCCGTGCTGGCCGACGCCGTCTCCACCCCGTACGGCGCGATCGAGACCGCCGACCTGCGGATGGCCGACTCGGTGGCGGTGTGGGGGCTCGGCGGCATCGGCACGCATCTGGTGCAGCTGGCCCGGCTCGCCGGCGCGTCGCCGATCATCGGCCTGGACCCGGTGCCCGGCGTGCGCGAACGGGCGCTCTCGCTCGGCGCCGACTTCGCGCTGGACCCGCTGGACCCGGACACCCCGAAGCGGATCATGGAGATCACCGACGGCCGCGGGCTGCGGGTGGCCTTCGACTGCGTCGGCCGCGCGTCCACCATCGCCCAGGCCAACGGCGCGCTCGGCCTGCGCGGCAAGGTCGTGCTGGTCGGCATCAGCGCCGACACCATCGATCTCGGCCGCGAGGGTGTGTTCCTCGGCCGCCGGCATGCCGTGATCGGGCACCTCGGCTACAAGATGAAACACCTCGCCGACCTGGTCGAACTGGTGTCCCGCGGCCGGCTCGACCTGTCGGCGTCGGTCAGCGCCGTGCTGCCGCTCGAGGAGTTCGAGGAGGGCATCCGCCGGCTGCGCGAGCACGACGGCAACCCCGTCCGGATACTGCTCAGGCCGTGAGGGTGGAGACGCGGTCCACCCCGATCTCCACCGCCGGGAGGTGCTGGTCCACCCCGGTTTCTCCGTAGCGTCCCGGCCATGGAGACATACCTGGGATACCTCGCGATCCGGTTCGCCATGATCGGCGGCGTCATAGCGCTAGCACTGCTAGCTCTTTTCGCGGTGGCCATGATCCTGCGTCGAATGGGCAAGCTCGACAGGGCACGGGCCGTGGTCGAGCCCATGATCCGCGAGTCCGCCCGTCGCCGAGGCGGGCTCACGAACATGGTCGTCGAGCGCGTGGTCAAGGAGCGCCGCTGATGGGCGAGGTGCTGCACTTCCTGCTGATCCGGTTCCTGATGATCGGCGGCGGCGTGGTCCTGCTGATCATGCTGGCCTTCGTGCTCGCGCTGATCTGGCGGCGGACCGGCCGCTGACATGGCAGCCTGATGCTCGTGCGACTGCTCGATCGGATCGGCCCGCTGTGGCTGGTGGTCGGCCTGGTCGGGACCGCGGTGTTCGTGATCACGCTGGCCACCGTGCAGCGGCCGACGCCGGGCTGGCTGTGGGTGCTGTACGGGGTGAGCCTGGCCTGCTGGCTCGGCTTCGTGCTGCTCGACCGACGTCTGCCGCGGACCGGCACCGTGTTGCTGCTGGCCTGTCTGCTGCTGTCGGTGACGGCCATCGGACCCGCGCCCGACGGCACGCCGGTGCTGCTGAGCTGCGTGGCGCTGGTCGTCACGAGTTCGCTGCCCCGGCTGTCGTCCCCGGTGCTGGCCGGGCTGCTCGGGGTGGCGTTCGTGCTCGGGGTTGGCGGCGCCTTGTGGTTGCAGGGCGCTGTGTCCGCGGTCGGCGACTTCGCCGTGCTGGTGATCATGGGGTTGGTCGGGCTCAGCGCGCGGCAGCACCAGATGCAGGCCCGGCTGCTCGCGTCGTACGCGGCGTTGGACGAGCGGGCGCGGATTGCCCGTGAGATGCACGACGTGCTGGCCCATTCCCTTGGCGCGCTGGGCGTTCAGCTGGAGGTCGCCGAGGCTTTGCTGGCCGATAAACGTGATCTGGACGGTGGGCTGCTGCGCGTACAGCGGGCCCGTCTGCTGGCGCACGAGGGTCTGGACGAGGCCCGGCGGGCCGTCGCCGCGCTGCGTGACGACGTCGTGTCTTTGCCCGAGGCGTTGGCCCGACTCGTCGCCGACGGCCGGCGGGATCGGGGGCTGGAGGTCGACTACGCCGTCACCGGCACCGTCCGGCCACTGGCCGCCGGCACCACGGTGGCATTGCTGAGGACCGCTCGGGAGGCGTTGACCAACGCCTTCAAGCACGCCCCGGGTTCCGCCGTCTCCGTCGTGCTCGACTACGGTGCCGGCGTCACTTTGACCGTGTACAACGCTTCTGTCTCGGAGTCGGCCGCGCCCGGACACGGGCTGACCGGGATGCGGGAACGGATCGAGCTGGTCGGCGGCACGCTGACCGCCGGGCGATCGGGAGAGGGCTGGCTGGTGACCGCCGAGGTGCCGGAATGATCAGGGTCATCGTGGTCGACGACCAGCTGGTGATGCGGGAGGGGCTGGTCGCCCTGCTGTCGCTGGTCGACGACGTCCAGGTCGTCGGCGACGCCGGCACCGGCGCCGATGCCTTGGCGCTACTGGATTCCGTGCCGGCCGACGTCGTGCTGATGGATCTTCGGATGCCGGTGATGGACGGCGTCGAAGCCACCCGCCGCATCACCGCCGCCCACCCGTCCGTCGCCGTGGTCGTGCTCACCACCTACTCCGACGACGAGTCCATCACCACCGCGCTACAGGCCGGCGCTCGCGGCTACCTCACCAAGGACGCCGGCCGCGCCGAGATCACCGCCGCCCTACGGGCCGTCGCCGCCGGACAGTCCACTTTCGACGCCACCGTTTCCCAGCGCCTCGTCGCCGCCCTGGCTTCGCCCACTCCCCCACCCGCCGGTCTCACCGCCCGCGAGGCCGAGGTGCTCACGCTCATCGCCCGCGGCCTGGCGAACGCCGACATCGCCGCCGCCCTGTTCATCGGCGAGACCACCGTCAAAACCCACATCAACAACCTGTTCGCCAAGATCGGCGTCCGTACCCGCCCCGAGGCCATCCGCTACGCCTACAGCAGCGGCATCGTCGCGCCCTGAGCCTCGAAGGCCAGCAGGAACTGCTTGCGGTCAAGGCCGCCGCCGTAGCCGGTCAGGCCGCCGCCCGCACCCACCACGCGGTGGCACGGCACGATGATGCCGATGGGGTTCTTGCCGTTGGCCAGGCCGACCGCACGGGCCGCGCTCGGCTTGCCGATCCGCTCGGCCAGCTCGCCGTACGACACCGTTTCCCCGTAAGGGATCTCCAGCAGCGCCGACCAGACCGTGCGCTGGAAGTCCGTGCCGTGCAAGGCCAACGGCAGGTCGAACGTGTCGAGCTCGCCGGCGAAGTACGCCTCGAGCTGCTCGATCACCGCCCCGAACCGGCCGCTGTCGGTCGCCCCGAACCGCTCCTCGGCCGGCCGGTGCCGCTGGTTCTCCATGTACAGGCCGGTGAGCACGCCGTCCTCACCGACGAGAGTCAATGCCCCGACGGGGCTGTCCACGATCGTCTTCATGCCCCAAGCATGGCCTCGGCCACGAGCGATGGCTGGCGGGAATCAGACATCACCATCCGTCACTCCAGTTCGCGTTGGAAAGCCAGCGCGCCCTCCGAACCGGCGGCCGCCCTGGCGTCCACTATCCGGCACAGGACAGCCGTGTCCGCTGTGTCAAGGTGGCCGGCGGCATGGATCTCCCGGAGCCACGACACCAGCCGCTGCGACATCAGATTCCATTTGGTCATGCTCGGGCCGATCATGCGCTCCACCCACCGCAGTCCCGTGGTCGTCTGCCACGGGAGCGGTGCTGTCCGGACCAGGCCGATGAGCAGGTCGACCGCGATGCCTTCGCCGCTGACCAGCGGTATCCAGCGGTCGATCAGATGCGTCAGCGCCTCGGGTGCGATCCAGCGGCACGCGGCCGCCGCGATGATGTCGTCCGGATCCTCACGCTTGACGCCGAGAGCGTCGTAGAGGGGCTGCATTTCGATCGATGGCTTGATTTGCATCAGCGGATCGGCCCTGGACACTCGCGGCTCGGGCACGAGCGCGGCCACAGCCATGCGGTAGTCGTCGCTGTCAGTGGGGATGTCAAGGTCCAGGACGGATTCCATGACTACCGGCCACACTGCCGGCAACGCCCGATACAGTTCGGAGTCAGTGGCCTCACAAGCCAGGTCACGCAGGAAGGCCCCGAGTTCCCATAGGTTGTCCGCCAACCCTTGAATGTGCTCGACCATCCGCCGCTCGTCCCCAGCGGCGGCCGTCGCGAACAACGCCCGCACGAGGGAACGGCAAAATTCTCCCTCGCCAGAATGGTAGAAGGATCTCCCCGCACCCAACCGACCGTTGACCTCTTCCCGGTAAGAACTGAGGAAAACATCGAGCCGAGGTTCGATTCTCGCCGCAACACAGCTACCGCAGCGAACCGCATCGAGACACGCCGCAATCGATCCGGTCAACGACGACCAACCCTGGCTGTGCATAAAGTTCTCGATGACCCGCCACACGATTTCATGAGCACAGCGCGGTGTCGCACACAGTTCGAAACAAGGCGCCTCCCACAGCGACTTAAGAGTGCACCCAAACGCGTAATCAAGCCCATTCAGGATACTCGCAGCCTTTACAACCAGAGCCTCTTCCAACCGCTCCCGATCGAGTTCAACCACAGCAAAGGACGGTAGCAACAGGGCAACAAGCGCAACACCGGACTGTTCATCAAGGCCAAACCCACTGCCATCGTGACCATCAAGGGCCTTGGACACGAGACGGTCGGCAGCCCAGAGCACATCGTCAAGGCTCAGATCAGCATGGCCGTGGCCATGATAGATAACGGCAGCGGTGGCCACATCGTCGAGGTAGTGATGCTCCGATCGATCGAGCCACTGCGCATCCGAGACGCTGCGCGCGAATGCCAGGTCGCAAGCCAGGTCTGGCAGTGTTTTCACACGAAATCTGGCGTACCTCAACACAAGACCGGTGTACTTGAACATCAACCCGGACAGCCTCTTCCTCACTACCTGACCAGGATCAACGTCCTCGATCGGATGATCGGCCTGGGCTTCAAGTCGGCGGGCGGCGGGCAAGAAATCGACCGACGTGACAACACCGTTCTCCCAGTTCAGGCGATAACTGTCGGCGCTCAACAGCTCCACCCACCGGTCTCCATGCGTTGCCACGGTGTAGTCGGCGTCCGACTCCTGCACCTGGCGACTCAGCTCCGACGCGACGCTCGCCAGCGCGCCCAAGCGTCGTTGATCGCCCCGACTGATGGCATCGGTGACAAGGATGGCCGCGACCATCTCCAAGCTGTGGCCGGTGTCCGACCGACCAAGGCCAAGTCGACGATGTTCGTGCTCCATGGCCCACAACGCCGGCTGCGCTAGCCAGCAGTCGAACTCCGACGTCACCGTTTCAAGGTTGTTCATCAGCAACTGGATGACGAGCCTCGGCACGGCAAGGTTCCCACAACCACGAACCAGGATATCCACGACGTCACTCAACGGAGTATCTGATCCGAGTAGGTCCTCAGCGAACCAGCGCAGCGCGAACAGCCCATCACAGTACAGACCACGGTTGGAGCGATGGTCCGCGTATGCACCCCAGGTAAAGATGTTCCCATGGCAGAGCCGGGACGAGCCGTCCGGAAACTCCACCATCACCGCGTCCGAGGCGCCGTGCTGGCTCTTCTCATTCAACAGCCGCTGTATCAGCGGAGTGGTCCGCTGCCCGTCCACACTGGACAACGCCGCGAGAGCCTCACAATCGATCGGCGACCGATCGAGATAGTAGGCCTCGGTGATGTCGAACAAGACGTCGAACCGGTTGTGCGCCATAGACCACAAGGCCTCTGAGCAGTCCATCATCGACATTAGATGCCAAGTGTCCTGCGCCAGTGCCTGCCGTAGGAATGCCTCAGCCCGATCGTCGAGGTCGGGGCCAAGCAATGCAAACACCCGCACCGCAAACGAATCCTTGGTGGTCGGCCGCGCGGCGAGCAGGACATCGCGAACCTGCTGGCGCAACGGATGTGCATCACGCAGATCCTCCGCTGCTCCCCGCAACCACGCTATGACGAGCTTCTCGACTTCGTAGTCGATGACCAGCCGACCGCCTTCGTCAAGGCTGGGGATGGGTTCTTCGCACAGGGCCAGCTTGACCAGCGGAGCCTGCAACGTCGTGTCTCCCAGGACGCCGACACTGTAACGCTGTACGGCGATGCGGAGCAGGGTCACGCGCTGCTCGGTGCTCAGCGCTGGCCAGATCGCGGAAAGGTCGGCCTCGGCGGTGCCGAGGGTCAGCAACGCCTCGAAGGGAAGTTCGGCCCAGCGTTGGCCGTACTGCGCGGCGATCTCGGTGAACGCCTGGGCCAACAGAAGGCAGGCGGAGACGGAGTCAGCCAATACGACCTGGCAAGCGAGGCGGGCGGCTCGCAGGAGCCAGCGGGGTGCCTCGGCGCCGGCGATCAAGGACATGCCTTCGACCAGAAGCAGTTTAGCGGCGGCCAGGTCACGGATCAGGTCGCCGGCGAAGACAGGGCCGCGATGCCATGCGTAGGTCGGCGCTGCGGGCGGCAGAAGGCCGTCGGAACGGAGCGAGGGCAAGGACGACGGGTCGACAGAAATGGTGCGAACCGCGCCGGGCAACAGCTCCCGGCGGGCCAATGTCAGCAAGGTTTGTTCACGTGAGTCCGGCGAACAGGCGGTCGACCGCCGCACCAAGCCATGCCAGATCGCTACGAACACGTCGGCTTCGGACAGGGCCCGGTCGGGCAGCGCGGAGGCGACGCCGGCACGGAGGACAAGATCCACGAGACCGGGACGGCCCAGCACCCAGGTCGATCTCGGGTCGTCGGCGAACCGGGTCAGCCCAGCGAACGCGTCCGTGAGCTGGCAGATCTCGTTCTCACCCAAGGCATGCACTACGTGCTCAACGGGCCTAGCTCCATCCAGACCAGCCGCACGTCGGGCCGCCATCAGGCACCGGGCAACGTCGGTCAGTCCATCCAAACGGGTGACCGCTGCGACGCCAAGACCGGCGCGTAGCGACGCGATCGCGAGATCGGTCAGCATCACCTCCCGGCCCTCCACCGCGGCCTCGGCGCCGTCGATCACCAGCAGACGGACCTCGGCTGAGGTCTCGGCCAGCACATCTACCAGCCCGGAGCCGAGCAGCGCCTCCAACTCGACCATCGTCTCCGGCAGATGACGCAGGCTAAGGGCGGCGACGCCGGCCCCGGCGAACCGCAACTCCTCGACCACCCGCAGCGTCAACGCTGATTTTCCGACATCCGGGTCGCCCGTGACGATCATCGTGCCGGCACTGGTGCCGGCTTCGGTCAGCGCCACGCCGAGGTCCTTCCTGGCTGCCTCGCGATCGATCTCGAGGGTTCGCTCAGCCGTGGTCAACTGCGCGCGGGTGTGATCACGCAACTGGGTCGAGAGCCGCCGCAGCACCGACCATCCCTGTCTGTGCCGGGACGGACCATCCTCGAGCAGGTCGCCCAGCCTCCGACGCAACATGACCGCGGTGACTACGGCGCCGCCTTTCACATACGCGCAGGCCAGCGTGAACAGTTGATCGAGGACCTGGTTGGCCGCACTCAGACTCCCCTGCGGGGAGATGGTCCGGAGCCGACCGACCATGGCCGTCCGATCGTGCTGCTCGATGCCCTCCAGATAGCTTTCCAACGGCCACAGCGCAAACAACAGGCGCCAGGTCAGCTCCTCCACAGGCACCGTGGTCTCGATGGATCCAACCGCCTTTGCGACCATCTTGTCGAGCTGAGCCAGTCGGTTGCGCAGCTTGGTCTTCTTGAGCCGCACCGCGCGGAATTCCTGGTGGTCCGGCATGTTGCGGGCGAGGACGGACAGCTCGGCCAACTGCCGCAGGTCGGTGTTGTGGCTGGCGACGACGAGGCCAAGACGCCACCGATCGTCCTCGATCTCCGCCCAGTGCTCATGCACGACAGCGAGATAGGAACCGAGCAGTGCCATCGTCTTCTCGTCGCTGGGCACAAAACTCGGAGCTCGCCGGACGCCGATCGAGAGCATTCGGCGCCGGCCGCCCGGCAACTCGCCAGTCACGATGATGTCGTCGACGGTGCTCACGTCGGGTCGCTGGAACGTGATCTGCACCGGTGAAACAGTGTCCCCCAGCATGGGGATCGGGTCGCCGAGCAGCAGTTGCGCCAGCAATATCGTGGCATACCGGTGTTCCAGTATCGTGCCACCGCCGCCGCCGGAATAGGCATCGACGGTACGCTGCTCACTCACTCGGCTCATGCTATCCGGCCCTGAAACCGACCAATCCTCACCCGGCGCGGTGCAGGCGGCGGTAGTCGCTGGGCCGGGAACCGGTCTCCCGGCGGAAGATGACGCGGAAGTTGGCGGCGGAGCCCATGCCGGCGGCGCCGGCGATGCGGTCGACGGACCAGTCGGTGGTCTCCAGCAGGCGCCGGGCAACGAGGATGCGTTGGAGTGTAAGCCACTTCATCGGCGGCAGGCCGGTTTCCTCGTTGAAGCGGCGGATGAAGGTGCGGCGGGACATGGCGGCATGACGGGCCATGGCGTCGACGGTGAGCGGCTGGGCCAAGCGGGACAGGGCCCATTCGCGGGTCGCGGCAAGATCGGCGTTGGGCGGGGAAAGCACGTCGGTGTACTGGGGTTGCGGGCCGAGGCGGGCGGGCGAGGCGACAGCCTCACGGCTGGCGGCCTGGGAGGCGTCGACGCCGAAGTCCTCACGGATGAGGTGCAGGCAGAGGTCGATGGCCGCGCCGGCGCCGGCCGAGGTGAGGACGGTGCCGTCCTGGATGAACAACACGTTGTCCACGACCTTGGTGTCCGGGAACAACTTCTGGAGCTCGGCGGCGTAACGCCAATGGGTGGTGACCTGACGGTCGGCGGTGATCCCGCTGGCGGCCAAGGCGAACGTGCCGGTGCAGATGCCGACGATGGTCGCGCCACGGTCGTAACTGCGGGCGATGGCGTCGAGGAAGGACTGCGGCAGCCGCACGTACGGGCCGTCGAACCCGGGCACCACAACAACATCGGCGCTGTCGACGGCGTCGAGCGGATGGGTCGGCACGATCACGACACCGTCCACCAGCCCGGCCGGCCCAGGATCGCCGGCCGACAGCAGCTCGTAGCCGGGCTGGTCGCCGAGGATGTTGGCGGCGATGCTGTAGTCCAGCGGGCTCACCAGCGGCGGCACCAGGATCGCGATCCGGCGGGCCATCCAACACCTCCCCACAATCCTCGGGCTGGCACGATCCTTGGCATCAACGGCACGGTTTCCGCTGTTCCGTGGTCTCCAGCGACTCCTACCGTCACCACCATGACGACAAAGCAGGTGGAGAGTTTCGGTGTCTCCTGGGAACAAGCCTACGGATACGTGCAGGCGGTGCGACACGGCGACACCATCTACGTGTCCGGCCAGCTCTCCCACGACGGCGAGCACATGGTCGCGCCGGCGCCGCTCGACGAGGACGGCCGGATCACCTATTTCGGCGACATGGCCGACCAGATGACCCAGACCTACGCCAACGCCAAGACGCTGCTGGCCCGCTTCGGGGCGTCGCTGGACGACGTGGTCGAGGAGGTGATCTACGTGCTGGACGTGGACGCCGGCATGGCGGCTGCCGGCCCGGTCCGCAAGGCGGCCTACGGCACGGAGAACCCGCAGGTGGCCAGCACGATCATCGGCGTGACCCGGCTGGCGCTGCCGCCGCAGCTGATCGAGATCAAGCTGATCGCCAAGGCATAGCCCGGGGTATCGCGAGGGTCTCGGTCTCCGGCTCGGCCGCCTCGACGACCATCGCCGACAGCATGTTCACACAGTGCTGGGCGGTCGGCCGGCGGCCCGGCTCACGGGCGGTCATGGCCCGCAGCAGCCCGGCCAGCGGCCCCGGCAGCTCCTCCGGGACCTGCGGGTCGCGGCTGAGCCGGAGCAGCGCGGCGTCGAGCTTGTTGGGCCCGTCGTACTCACGGTGGCCGGTGATGCACTCCAGCAGCACCAGGCCCAGCGCGTAGACGTCGACGGCCGGCCCGAGCGCGCCGCTGAGGATCTGCTCCGGGGCCAGGTAGGCCGGCGTGCCGATGACCTCGTCCACCGCGGTCACCCGGGACTGCCCGGCCAGCAGGGCGATGCCGAAGTCGCTCAGGTGCGGCATGCCCTCCTCGTCCAACAGGATGTTGGACGGCTTCACGTCACGGTGCACCACGCCCTGGGCGTGCACGTGGGCCAGGGCGTCGGCCAGCAGCGCGACCAGCACCACGGCCTCAGCGGTCAGCATCGGGCCCTCGCGCAAGCGCTTGCTCAGGCTGAGGCCGCGGATCAGCTGCATCACGAGGTACGGCCGCCCCTGGTGGATGCCGCCGTCGTACACCGCGACCAGGCGCTTGTGGTTGACCCGGTCCAGCGCGAGGGCCTCGTCGGCGATCCGCCGGCAGGCGACGTCGTCCAGGTCGGCCGGGAACAGCTTGACCGCGACCTGGCGGTCCAGCTCCTCGTCGTAGGCGTCGTACACCTCCGTGCCGACGCCGCGCCCCAGCAGGCCGTCGACCTGGAACCGGCTCGGCAGCGGCTGGCTCGACGGCTGGTACGCCACGTACGGGCGCTGTCGCATCCGGTTCACCTCCCCACTCGGCAAGTGCTTATAACGATACGGTGCCGAATGGCGTAGTGAACTCGGGTTGTGACATGTGGATCACTTCTTCGCCTGGGGCAGCCTCGCTTTCCTCCCGGTGCCACGGGCCGACGGCGGCGGCACGACCGGCCCGATGTCGCCGTCCGGGGCCTCGTCCAGGTCGACGATGACCGGCGCGTGGTCGCTGGGGCCGCTGCCCTTGCGGGCATGCCGGTCCACCCAGGCCGCCTTCACCCGGCCGGCCACCGGACCCGAGGCCAGCACCAGGTCGATGCGCATGCCCAGGTCCTGGTGGAACATGCCGGCCCGGTAGTCCCAGTAGCTGAACACCCGTTCGGTCGGCCACCGCTCGCGGACCACGTCGTGCAGGCCCAGGTCCACCAGGGCCTGCAAGGCGGCGCGTTCCGGCGGGGTCACGTGCGTCTGGCCCACGAACGCCGCCGGGTCGAACACGTCAGCATCCGTTGGCGCGATGTTGATGTCGCCGCACAGCACCGCGTCGGCCGGTCCCTTGGCGACTACGTCACGTAGCGCGGCCAGCCACTCCAGCTTGTACCGATAGTGGTCGGAGTCCGGCTCACGCCCGTTCGGCACGTACAGCGAGTGCACGCGCACGCCCCCACAGGTGGCGGCGATCGCCCTCGCCTCCTGGTGCGGGAAGCCGGGCGCCCCCTCGATCCCGACCACCACGTCGTCCAGGCCGACCCGGGACAGCACGGCCACCCCGTTCCACCGCTGCTCCCCCACCACGGCGATCTCGTACCCGCGCTGCGCCAGCTCCTCGCCGAGCAACGCCGTGAACGCCTCCGTGGACAGCTTGGTCTCCTGAAGGCACACCACGTCCGGCCGCCGCTCGTCCAGCCACGGCAGCAGCCTCGGCAGCCGCTGCTTCACCGAGTTCACGTTCCACGTCGCTACTCGCACCACATCACCGTAACCACGACCCCCGACAAACACCCCTGGATGTGCCACATGCGCTTCCCATGTGGCACCAGGGCGCACATGGGAAGCGCATGTGGCAGTCGAACCGTCAGGCCGGCCATTCCCACCGCGCGCCGTAGGCCAGGCCGGGAGTCAGCTGGTGGAAGCGCACGTGGATCTCCCCGGCCCGGTCGACCGGATGCTCGTGGCCGTCGTGCAGCGGGTCCTCCCGCGACGCCCCGCGCAGCGCGAACACCGTCGGCGGCTCGCGGTCCCGGTCGAACCGCACCCGCAGGTCGAACCGCTCGCACGGCCGCCGCGGCACGCACAGCAGGTACGGCATCGCCTGCCGGGCCGGCAGCCGGAACCGCAGCGCGACCTCGTGCCGCTCCTCCTTGGACACCGGCGCCGGCAGCGTGAGGGTGAAGCCGCCGTCGGCCGGCACGAGCGTGCCGCCGTAGAGGACCTGCACGTCCGTCTCGGTCAGCGGCAGCGGCGCCACCAGCTCCAGCTCGCGCAGGCCGTCCTGCTCGGCGATGATCCGTCGCTGCTCCAACACCTCCGGCCGGTCCTGGTCCAGCGCGACGGCCACGGTCAGCTCGGCGGTCCGCCACCCGCCGGACCGGTCGCCCGGGACCACGGCCAGCTCGGCCAGCTGGTTGACGGCGTCGTCGACACGGCGGCGGACCGTCCGCTCGTCACGGTCCATGCGCGCCGCCACCCACAGCATCCGCTGCTGGTAGAGCGGCTGCCGGGCCTCGGGTTCGAGCCCGAACGCGACCAGCGTGGCCAGCCGCAGGTCCGCCGGCAGCTGGTGGATCAGCTCGGTCAGCCGCGTGGTCAGCTTGCGCCGCACCGTCACCGGCCCGTCGCTCTTGTCGATCTCGCACGCGGCCCTGATCGCCGGCCCGATCCGGTGCTCGATCCGGCCCGCGTGCACGCCGCGCCCCTTCCGCAGCGACTTCAGCTCACGCACCAGATCCAGATGCCCGTTCATCCTGCCTCCCCGTGAATTCGCGGGACAGCGTCCGGCGGGCGAGTGGACCGGAAGTGGACACGGCGTGGATGCAGCACCGTGGCGGCCAGCGCGGTCCCCAGCCGCACACCGCCGAGGAACACCCGGGCCGTGCCGATCCGGGTCAAAGTGTCCGGATCGGCCGCCCCCACGCCGAAAGCGACCAGCTCGGGCCGGGTCAGCCGAGCGTGCGCGGCCGGCCACTCGGCGGCGTCGGCCGGGCGGCCGTCGGACACGAAGAACACGATCGGACGAAGGGGTCTTAGCCCGTTGTCGTTGAGAGCGTTCACGTCCTCCTCGACGCGCGCATGGAGGAAATCGAACACAGGCCCGAAGAAGGTTGCGGCACAGGGACTTTGCTCGGCGACGTCGACAATTTCGACCACCTGGCGCAAGGGCTGGAGCACCCACGGCGTCCGGGCCATGCCGATCACCGAGACCCGGATCCGTGCCGCGGCAACCGGATCCGCGTGCGCCGCCGCCCGGAACTCGCGTAACCCGGCGCCGAGCTCTCCGATGTAGTCGGTCATGGACGACGAGAAATCGCACACCACGTAGCAGGGCAACACATCGGCTTCCACCGCGGCAGCGTGTCGGGCCGACGTCGAAAGATCGTGGACGGAACGGGGATCAGGCCGGCACCCGGACGGGCGCTTGCGCCGTGACTGCCCCGACAGCAAGCTCGAACGCCGGGGAGGCCGCGTGGAGTTTCGGATGCTGGGGCCACTGGAGGCATGGCACGACGGTGTGCCCGTGCCGCTCGGTGACCAGCAGCAGCGCTTCGTCCTGGTGGTGTTGCTGTTGCACGCCAACAAACCGGTGTCGCCGGAGCGGCTGACCGAGACGGTGTGGCCGGGCAACGCGGAACGCCGGTCGCTGGTCCGGACCTACATCAAGCGGTTGCGAGAGACCTTTCAGGACTTCGACGACGTGGCCATCGAGACCACGCCGACCGGCTACGTGCTGCGGATCGACGAGGACCGGCTGGACACCCTGCGCTTCGACCGCCTGCGCGAGGAATCGTTGCGTACCAGCGATTCCCGCCAGCAGATCGCGTTGCTGCGGGCGGCGGTCGAGCTCCACCACGGACCGTTCCTCGAGGACATCGACATCGACCGGGTCGGCGGGGCCTCGGTCGTGTCACCGGACGACGCCTACCTCGACGCCGTCGGCGACCTGGCCGAGTTGGAGCTGGCGGCCGGTGATCACCGCTCGGCGCGGGACCGGCTGCGGCCGGTGGTGCAGGTCGACCCGTCACGTCAGAAGCACGCCGAGCTGCTCATGCGGGCGCTGCTGGCCGGCGGCGACGACGTGGCGGCAATCCGCATTTTCCGGGACGCCGCCGCCGCTTTGGCCGATTCCGGGCTGGAGGCCGGCCCCAAGCTGCGCAATCTGGTGGCCCGGGCCGAAAAGGGCGAGCCGGCCGGCTCGCTGCCGTCGCGGCCGGGTGGGTTCACCGGCCGGGCCGCCGAGCTGGACACGATCATCGGCGCCGGTGGGCCGGCGGTGTGGGTCAGCGGGGCGCCCGGTTCCGGCAAGACCGGGCTGGCGATCGAGGCGGCCTACCGGCTGCGTGATCGTCATCCCGATGGGCAGTTCCTGTTGTCGCTGAACGGGTTCACCCCCAACGTGCCGCCGATGACCACGTCCGAGGCGTTGACCCGGCTGCTGGTCGAGTTCGGCGTGCCGCCCGAGCAGATCCCTGCGACGGAGAGCGCGAAGGCCGCTCGGTACCAGCAGGAGCTGTACGGCACCCGGCGCTTGGTGGTGCTGGACAACGCTTTCTCGCCGGATCAGGTCCGACCGCTGCTGCCGCAGATGGACGGCTGCTTCGCGATTGTCACCAGCCGGCGGATGGGCGACCCGGACACCGGCGAGCCGGTGCGGCTCTCGCCGCTGCCGCCGGAGGACGCCGTCGCCATGTTCCGCGTGCTGACCAGCCCGCATCGGGTTCGCGGCAAGACGGCCGAGGTCGCCGAGGTGGTCAAGCGGTGCGGGTACCTGCCGGTGGACATCAAGGTCGCGGCGGCGATGTTCCGCCGGCACGATCGGTGGCCGCTGGAACACCTGGTGCAGCGGTTGAGCGGCGGCGCGGCGGTCGAGGCGTCGTATCAGCAGCTGGATCCCGCGCAGCAGGCGACGTTTCGACTGTTCGGCCATGCCCCCGGGGATCTGCACGTGACCGGCGCGGCGGCGCTCGTCGACCGCGATGTCGCGTTGGTTCGACTCCTGCTCGACGCGCTGCACGAGGTGTGCCTGCTGGAGGAGATCGCGCCGGACCGCTATCAGATGCTGGATCCGTTGAAGGAGTTCGCCGCGGCCCAGCCACAGTCCACATCGGACGCATTGTTGCGGCTGCTCGACTACTACCTGGTGGCACTGGGCCGGGCCATGGCCGCCGGCTATCCGCTCGGCCAGCAGCCCACCGTGGACAGACAGTCGAGCGCCGCGCCCACCTTCGCCGCCGGCGACACAGCGGTGGCGTGGATCGCCGCCGAGCGAGGCAACCTGGTCGCCGCGATCCGCTACGCCGCGAACAACGGCCTGCCGGAACACACGTGGCAGCTGGCCGTGCTGATCTGGCGTTACTTCAACACAACCAACCAGTTCGAGGACTGGATGGGCACCATGCGGCTGGCCCGCGAGGCCGCCACCGGCGATTACGGACAAGCTCATGTGCTGCTCAGACTGGCCACCGCGCACGACCGCGTCGGCAAGGTGAGCGAGGCGCGGGCGCTGGCCGAGCAGGCGTTGCCGCACTGGCAGCGACTCGGCGACGTGCGGGGCGAGGCCGCCACGTTGTGCGCTGTCGCCATTCCCACCATGGAGCTCGGCGACCACGAGCTGGCCATCACGCATTTCGCTGCCGCGCTGGAGAAGTACCGACAGTGCGACGACGTTCGCGGGCAGGCGCACGCGTTGAGCATGCTGGGCTACCTCAACCATCTCCGTGGCCGACAGGAAACCGCACTGGAGCAGCAACACGCGGCCGCTGTCATGCTGCGAGAGATCGGCCACGGGCCGGGCCTGGCCCACTCGTTGAACAATCTCGGTGCTGTGCAACAGGAACTGGGGCTACTGACCGAGGCCATGACCAGCCATACCGAGGCGTACGAGCAAGCCCGCGAGGTGCACGACGACTGCGCCACCGCCCATGCGCTGAACAACATCGGCAACGTCCACCGCCGACAAGGCCGCCTGGCCGAGGCAATGCGCTATCAGGAGCACGCCAAGGCCGTGGCAACCGGTGTGGCCGACGCCGATCTCCGAACCCAGCTGTACCATGATCGCGGCGACACCGCGCTGGCCGACGCGCGCCTCGCCGACGCACACCGCGCCTTCCTGGCCGCCCTTGACCTTGCGACCGGCATGGGCAATCGGATCTATCAGGCTCATGCCAACCGTGGTGTCGCGCGAACCTTGCACGCCCTTGGCCACCACGCGAACGCCGTGACGCACTGGCGTGACGCCGAGCAACAGTTCGCCGATCTGGGGCTGCCGGAGGAAGATCTGGTTCGCGCGGAGCGGGCCGCCCTGTCGTGCGCGTGCCGTTAGTGCCCGTGCAGCACGCGGCTCAGCGACGGATGGAGCTCCCGGACCGTGCGGTGCCCGCGCCAGCGGCCCAGCGTGCGGGCCAGGTCGCGGAGGTCCATCCGGACCGTGGCCGAGTCCACGTGGGCGACGTCGTCCAGGGTGTCGGCCAGGGTCAGGCAGCTTTGGTCGATCTCGCCGGCCAGCGCGTGGGCCAGCGAGCGGCGAACCCCGAACCGGGCCCGGTTGCGGCGGGACATGTCCGGCAGCCTGGTCAGTTCCACCTCAAGGACCTCGGCCGCCTCACCGGTGCGGCCGAGGTCGCACAGGGCCCAGCCGCGGGCCAGGCCGATCGGATCCGGTGCGGTTGAGCCGAGAACCGGATAGCGTCGATCGTCCTCAGTGGACTGAGCGAGCAGTTCCATGGCCCGGTCCATCGCGCTCTCGCAGGCGTGGCGATCGCCAGCCAGTGCGTGCCCCTGGGCCTCACGGCGTAGCGCCAGACCCAAGGTCCGCGCGGTCGGGCTACCGACGCGTTGGGCCTGCCGCGCCAGGTCGATCGTGCTCACCGGATCGTGCCGGTAGAGGGCGAGGCCGGCCTCGCGGACGAAGGCGTAGCTCTCGATTTCGGTGTCGCCACCGGCTTTCGCCAGTTCCGACGCCCGCCGGGTCCAGGCAAGGGCACCCGGCTCGTCGCCGGCCTCCTGACACATCCAGCCGGTGTACTCGGCGATCCTGCCGGCCAGCAGCAGCAACCTCGACCGGATCGGCTCCGGGTTCTCGCCGGCCAGCGCGGTCACAGTGCCAACCTGGGCACGCAGCGATTCCAGCACCACCACCGGGCTGGTGCGCGCGCCCAGCGCCCGCAGATTCTCGAACGAGGCCCGCATGCCGTCCAGGACGCTGTCGTCCAGCATCGGCCTCGGGCCGCCGGCCAGCGTCAGGCCGCCGGTGAGCGCCAGCATCGTGCCGGCCGCCAGCACCTGCCGGCGGTCCAGTGTCGGCCGCTCGCGGGCCGCCGCGATGAGCCGGCCGTCCGCGCCCAGCACCGCGTCGCACAGTTTCGCCATGGTCGGATTGGGCGGCTTCAGATCGTTCTCGATCTTGCTGAGATAGCCCTTGCTGTAGTTGACCCGCCGGGACAGTTCCCCCATCGAAATACCGGCAGCGTCACGGCACGCCCGCAGCTGTGCACCAAACGATTCGGTCACGGGTTGCCTCCCCTGACGGCGTCGACCAATTAGACCACAATGACGTGACCGGCCGCGAGCATTTCGCGGCCGGTCATTTGTGTGATCAGTCGTGCCAGGGGTTGCCGCCGTCGGTGGTGGCGCTGGTCGTGGTGGGCGGCGGGGTCGGGTCGCCGCCGTCGAGGCGGTGGACCGCGCCGCTGGCCGGCGAGCCGAAGACGATGCACAACGCGACCAGTGCCGTCGCGGCGGCCGCGAGCAAACGGGACACAGAAGTGGACATGACAAATCCTCCAGGCAAGGGAAATTGATTGCCGAGGCGTTGATTTCCGGGATTTCCGGCGCCCACATCAAGGATTCATCGCGTCGATTATCGGAACAATGAGGTGACCGTTTCCCGTCGTCACGGGAAACGGGAAACGGTCAGTGACTCGGAATCGTGTCGAGCACTCGGCCGTGTTCGGCGGGTTGCACGACGGTCACGGTCGGTTGATCCACGGCTCGTCCACTTCCCGTCGACAACCGGCCCGGATCCTGCTGTCGCCCAGCCAATCGGAGCAGTGGAGGTCGGAGTGGACTACGACGTTGCCGTGTCGTTCGCCGAGGAGCAGCGGGACGCGGTCGGGGTGTGGGTCGAGGCGTGGCGGCAGCGGGGGCTGACCGTGCTGCACGGGCCCGAGCAGACGCATGAATGGTGGTCCCACAAGGAAAGCGGCGACCTGCCCGACGCGCGGGTGCGGTTCTTCGTGCCGTTCCTGGCGTCCGTGGACGATTTCGCGTCGGCCATGTTGGGGGCCGTGAAGTCCGGGGACGAGCACGTGCTGCCGGTGCTGGTCGGTTCCGTTGCCGTGCCGGGAGGTCTGCTGCACCCGCACGTCGCCTACCTGCGCGATTCCGACGGTCTCACCGAGTCGCTGGCCGCTCGCATCGAGGCGTCGTCCTGTCGGCTCCCGTCGCCGACATCATCGCCGCCACCAAGGACATCGCTGAGCCTGTGGCCGTTCCCGCGACCTTCAGCCGTTACGCCGAGCAGGACGCCGCCCTGCGCTACCTCGGCGAGCAGTTCGCCGCCGCCCTGCCCGGTCTCGGCCGTCGCGGCTTCGCCGGTTCCGTCCACGTCGGTGACTCTCGCATCGCCGTGCGCGTCGAACGGGCCGGCGACACCGTGTACGCCTTGGACATCCAGCGCGGCGGCATCGGCGGCGACGAGACCGTCAACTTCGTCGTCGGCCGCCACGACGCCGGCAGCGCGTGCAGCAACGGCTGGGCGCGACCCGTCTACGACCTCGCCGCCGGGGCCGCTGTGCTTGAGCTGCACGACCTTTCGTTGCTCGGCCGCGGCACCGAGCCCCGTTCCTACCGCCGCGAGGAGCTTTTCGCCGCCCTGTGGCAGCGCATCAACACCGTGCTGGCCTCAACCGTGAGCTGACTCAACGCGAAAGTGCTCCCCACCTGGCGGTGGGGAGCACTTTCTAGTGTTCTTTTCTGGCTCTGTCCAACACTTCTTCCAGGCGCAGCGGGCTCGGCGGGTGGTGGCTCAGGCACAGCGGCGTCCGAATCCGCCGGAACGCGAACGTGTCTCCGGTGGCGTAGAACTGCCCTCGCTCCAGTTTGGAGATGTCCGCCACCGTGCTTCCCTTGGCCCGCGCCATCTCCGTCGCCGCCGCGATCTGCGCCGGGCTGTTGAGGCGACCGAAGAACTGTGTCGTCGCGTTGCCGACCACCTGGTTGTGCACGCCTTTCGGCGCCTGCGTGGCCAGGATCAGGCCGAGGCCGTACTTTCGGGCCTGCGAGGCCAGCAGGATCGTGCTCTGCGTGCTGGCCGTGAGGTTTCCCGACGGGGCAATGGTTTGCGCCTCGTCCATCACGATCAGACCGCCCAGCGGCCGATCCACCGCCGGGTTCCTCTTGGCCCAGGCGAACACTTCCAGCTGGAGCTGGCTCACGAACCCCTGGCGCTGCTCGTCCGCCGGCAGCCCCACGAAGCTGATCACCGATATCCGAGCCCTCTTGCCTTCCGTCGGCGTCAGCAGCAGCTCCGGATCCGTCGGCGTCCCGTTCCCGCCCAGCAGCGGGTCGTTGACCATCGCCGCCCGCAGCGTCTCCGCCAGATCCGCCGCCATCGCCGGCGCCGTGTTCAGTTGGCTCACCCCGTCCGGCAGCTCCGCCAGCGTCTCCACGAAGCCGCCCAGATCCCTCTTTCCCCTTCTCGCGTAGTACTTCAGCCCTTCCCGCAGAACCGCTTTCCCCCTCTGCGCCGCCTTCGACGCCCCCGTCAGGCCCGCGTGCGGCACCAGTCTCGCCACCGCCGCCTCCACCGCCGCCTGGAACTCGTCCGGGTCCTCCCGGACACTCTCAAAGTCCGGCAGCGGCTGAAAACTCAGCGGCCTCCCGCCGGCCCTTCCCGGCGTCCACACCACCACCTCCGTGTTCGCCAGATACTCCTTCGCCCTTCCTTCATCCCCTTCTCCCCAGCCGTCCGGCTTCTCCGGCCAGGCATCCCCCATCCTCGCCAGGTCGTTGTTCGGGTCCAGCACGATCGCCGACACCCCGCGCAGCGCGCACTCCTCCACCATCCGGCGCAGCAGCACCGTCTTCCCGCTCCCCGACCCCGCGAAGATCATCACGTGCTTCCGCAGCGACTCCAGCTCGATCCGCACCGAGTCCAGCACAATCCCCGCCGCCGCCTTCACCGCGACCGGCTCAGCCGCTTCCTCCGGCACCACCTGGTCCGCCGGCTCCGCCACCACTTCTTCCCGCACAGCGGGACCGGTCTCGTCGGGCTCCGCCGTCGGCCACACCGGCGCCACCTTCTCCGGCGGCGGCCGCGTCTCCCGCTGCCGCGACACCCCCTGCCCCTGCTCCGGCAGGATGTCCCGCAGAAACGTCGTGGTGCTGACCGGCTTCCGGGACACGATCCAGGCCATCAACTGGTGCGACTGGTCGGCCAGCATCTCCTTCAGCGCGCTGAAGGTCCGCACCTCCTCATCGGTGATGATCACCCGGCGCCCGCCGGCCGCCTCCAGCTCGCCCAGTTCCAGCTTGGTCTGGGGACCGGCCCAGCCCTGCTTCCCGTTCTGGATCAGGACCAGGTGCCGGTTGGTCACGCCGGGCCGGATCTGGGCCGCGTCACGGGCGGTGCGCATCCGACGCAGCACGGTTTTGCCGTGCGCGCTGGCGATGAACCGGAACGCCCACAGCTCCTGGATGTCCTGTTCCTCGTCGACCGTGCGGCGCAGGCTCACGTGCAGCGAGCCGCCGCCGTGCGCGGGGTCGGGCTTCCATTCCATGGCGTCGTTGCCGACCTCGGTGATCCACGACTTCACCGCCGCCAGCAGCAGGCCCGGCATCACGTCGTCCTCGTTGGTCAGCTTCAGATCCGCGACCACGACAGTGGCCTTGCTCCGCAGCTTCGCGAACTTCTGGTCGTACTCGGCGAGGTAGTCCGGCGGCGGCCCCACCCGGACCGGCGGCTCGATGGCCTCCTCGACCGGCTTGTCCTCGAAGGAGGTCAGCTCGCGGATCTCGCCGAACAGGCAGGACTCGGCGTGCGACTGGACGCGCTTGAGCAATTCCCTTGGCGTGTGGGCGATCCACGCATCGCCGAACGCCTCCGGCGCGATCGGCCAGGTCGGGTGCGGCGGCACGAACCCGACCCGGTCGTAGGCCACCGACAGCCACTTCGCCACCAGCGCCCGACCGACCTCCGGCTGCACGATCGACCCCAGGATCGGAGTCTCGGTGAACCGGTCCTCCACGGTGTCACTGGCGATCCGGTGCAGCGTCTTCCACGAGTTGGGCAGGCACGCCACGATCGACATCGTCCGTCTGGTGGTCTCGCGCAGCTGCATCAGGCCATCGGCGATGTGGGCCACCTCCAGCTTGAGCGCCGGAGTCACCGTTTCCGCATCGGTCTCGTCCTGGCCGAGCGCGACGAGCGTGTCCAGCTGGTCGATGGCGATGACGCAGGGGCCGGTGAGCGCCAGCACACGAGAGATGTCACGCACGAGGATGCGCGGATCCTGCGCCCGGGCCGGGATTCCCCACCGCCGCGCGTGCTGCGCTTCGGCCGTCCCCTCCAGGAACTGCCGTCCGATGGCGAAGTGCTCGGACGCGTACAGCGCCAGCGCGCGGATGGTGTCCGACCCCTCGGCCACCACCCGCTCGTCCACCTTGAGCAGGTGACGCACGAGTTCGCGCAGGCTCTCCGCGGTCAGCGCCGTCCGGTTGAGCAGCGATCGCCGCACCTGGTCCGGCACGTTCGCGCGCACGCACAGCCGCATGAGCAACGCGGTGATCTGAAGTTCGCCGTCCTCGTTGAGCTGCCGGAGCTCGCTGCGCATGGCGCTGGCGACGTCGGCCCAGAACGCCTCCGCCCTGGTCAGCTCGACGAGGAAGAAGTAGCCGCCCGCCTGCTGCACGGCTCGCCGAGCCGCGCCAAGCAGATGGGTCTTGCCGATGCCTTTCTGGCCTTGCAGCACCAGTCCGATCGGGTTGGGCCCGGTGCTGGCCGCCGCGTCGTCGATACCGGCCCGAATGCGGTGCTCTGCCCGCGCGTGCAGGCCGTCCACGTGGGCTTTCGGGGTCCGCCACACGTTGTCCGGGCCTTCGGAGAAGTTGAACCGCACCGCAGCCAACGCCTCCCGTAGCTCATCGGTCATGACGGTTCCTCGATCGCCAGCAGGTGCTTGTCCTCGCTGCCGATCCGGATCGCCGCGTCATGGTCGTCGTCGGTGAGCACCTTGCGGTTGGAGTCCGGGGCGAGGTGGACGCGACCAGTCTTGATCATCTTCAGCAGGACGCCGTCCACCACGTCCCGGTCGACGCCCTCGGTGCGCGGCCGGAGCTTGGCCAGCCGGATCCAGTCCTGGGACTTGACCGACAGCTCCTCGTAGACCTCGCGGATGACGGACTCCAGGCTGCCGCGGTTGAGCACGTCGGCGAAGTCGATGCCCTGCCACGCCAGATACACCGGCAGGCTGTGCATCACCTCGAACACCAGACGGGGCAGCGGGCCCGACCGGTCCGGGGCCTCGACGACACCGAGTTCCCTGACGCACCAGGCGATGCCGTCGTCGGTGATCTGGTGCACGTAGCGCCGCTTGACCTGCCTGGACCGGATCAGGCCGTCCTTGTTCAGCCGATCACGGGCGGCGGCGCGCAGCTCGATGCCGTAGTCCTTCTTGAGATCGGGATTGCCCACCTCCGTCCGGGCCAGCATCAGCGCGAACAGGGTCGCCTGCTCGTGGCTTCCGTACTTCTCCGGCATTGCAACACCTTTCAGACGGTGAGTCGGCGGTCGATGCGGTCGAGCACCGTGCGGATCTCCGCGCGGAGGTCGGCCGGGAGCTTCACCTCGTGGGAACTGCCCCGGGTCCGGCTCAAGAACTCGGTGTCCACGGCGAGGTCGTGCAGCAGGGCCAGGTCGCCGGCATCGAGGGCGGCAGCCATGCCGGCGATGGTTTCCCGGATGAGGGCGAGGCGGCCGGGATACGGCACATACGCCGGCAGGTTGCGCAGCGCCGCCGCGGCGTCGCGGAGGCTTTCCCGGTCGGGGTCGGCGGCGTCGGGCGAGGCAGCGATGAGATCACGGAGCTCGGCGGCGACGTCGGGACCGAGCTTGAGGGGACGAAGGTTGCGCAGGAAGCCGGGGAGGCTGTCCCAGTCGCCGGCCCGGGTCAGCACGAGGAAGAGCCGCCGCTGCCCGTCGCCCGGGGCGAACGTCTGGCGCAGGAAGTACTCGGCCTCGTTGACCTGCCAGCGGGAAACCTGGCCGTCGACCACCAGGCAGAGATGCTTGGCCAGGTGGGGCGAGCGGTCGAGGAACTCTGGCACGCCGGAGAGCGACCGGTCGGCCCGCAGGCCCAGCCGGATGAGCTTGTCGACGAGGGCGCCGGCGTCGGCCGCGGCCGAGCGAGGGCTGGAGACGAGCAGGTCGAGGTCGAATTCGTCGTGCGGGGCGCGCGCTTCGGCGACGTAGGCATCCCGGTTGTCGGCCAGCAGGTCGGTGCGGTCGAAGTGCTGGGCGATGACGGCGGCGACGGTCTCCAGCGCGTAGGAGAGCTGGTCGGCCGACGGCGTCAGCTCCTCGAGCACCGGCAGCTGCTCGCCGAAACTCCAGTAGGAGACGTACGGCAGCGTCAGGTGCCGCATCATCACTTCGCCAGGCACCGTCGCGGCCAGCCACTCGCTGAACAGCGGCGCGACGACGTCGGCGCACCGGCGCTGCCAGGCCTCGGCCCGCTCGTACTCGACCCGGCTGTCCAGCCGGGAAAGCACCGGCAGCACCATGTGTTTGGGCCGGTCGAACGGCATGCCGTCACGGGCCCGGTCGGCCCGTTCGGCGATGTCGACGACGTCCTGGAGGTTCTGGTCGTTGGCGGTGAACACGACGACCAGCCGGTCGGGCAGGTGCGCGGTGCAGATGCCGGCGGTGTCGGAGATGCCGGTCCGGCTGTCGATCAGCACGAAGTCGTAGGCCTCGGTCCACTCCGCGCGGCGGTCCTCCAGATAGGCGGCGAAACCGCGGTCGTAGAGATCGGCCCAGTCGATGGACTGCACGCGCTCCGCGTAGTCGACGTCGAACCGGCCGGCGGCGAGCAGCGCCAGCGTCCCTTCCTCGACCTCGAGCTGAAGCTCGTACGAGCAGGGTGGCGCCTGGGCGAGGAAGTCGTGGGCCAGGTCGACGACGCCGCCGGCCGGTGGCTGGGACATCGCGTCCTTGAAGTAGTAGTGCAGGCCCGGGGCTTCCAGATCCCAGTCGATGGCCAGCACGCGATGGCCCCACCGAGCCAGCAGGACCGCGACGTTGGCCAGCGTGGAACTGCGGCCGACGCCGCCCTTGTAGGAGTAGAAGGTGACGACGGTGCCGGTCATCGCCCGAACCTCGGCATCTTCGTCGGCGGCCGCAGCACCGGATCGGGCATGTCCACGATCGGCCAGTCGGGCTGCCATTCCGGCACCTGCGGCAGCAATACGGCGAGGTCACGGGCCAGATCTCGAACCTTCCAGTGAAAAGAACCGTATTTCTCGGTCTTCTGAAAGGCCATGTCCGGATTGGCGAAATCCTTGAAGTCGACCCAGGCCACCTCGCGGGCCTCCATCGGGAAGGTGTCCGAGTCGCCGAACAGGAGGGAGCAGATCAGGCCCTGCGGGCAGTCGATGCTGGCCAGTCCGAGCTGTTCCTGGCGGGCCCGCATGCTGCGCCACTCGGCTTGACACCAGTCCGACTGGAAGTACGGCGGGGCAAGGACCTGGAGCATGATCTTGCTGCGGAGCAGGGCCCGTTGCAGGCTGGACGGCCAGTGCACGGCGCGTTCCATCGTGCGGTCGATGTAGACCCGCGGCTTGGTCGCCATCTCATCGGCGAGGCAGTCCATCAGCTTCGAATGGAAATGGTTCAGTATCCATTTCTGCACACTGCCACGCCGTGCGTAGCTGATGAATATGTCGTACTCGTAGCCGGACACGCGACCAATGATAAGCACGGATCCGGCGCCGAAAACAGGCATAAAACTGGTCAGTTACGGGGTTACCGGGCGGGAAGTTGACAAAAAGTGGACATTGTCGCTGAAAAGCGGGACGGCAACCGGTGGCGTGGGCTGTGGGCGGACCGGGGTCCGCCCACAGCGATCCGCGGGTCAGCGTCGGCGGCACGCCCGCAGCAGGACGCCGGCGCACAGCGTGAGCGGCATTGCCGCGGATCCGGACGCGAATGAAACAACGATCAAGCCGGTCAGTGTCACCGAGATCAGCAAGGTCGCGTGCAACGTCGGCCGCAGGTGCATGACGACATCGCGCGTGAAGCGAATCCAGCAGCAGTCACAGGATCCGGCTCGCCACAGGGCGGATGCCGTCGCCGCGGGACGGCGGCGGGGCGGGGCCCCGAAGTCGGGCGCGGAACGCGGTCGCTGACCGGTGAGGCGGCGATGCCGGCCTCGTGAGCATGCCGTCGTCGGCCGGCGTCGCGGCCGCGGGCGTACTCTTGACATGTCTGTCTCCTAGAGATACCTCAGCAGTGCTCTATGAATGGACAGTGGCGGTCTCCTGTTCGCGCAGGAGGCCGCCGTATGCCCGTGCCGCCAAAGGCATCCGACCTCCCCTTTCGGTCGAATGCGAACGACACGGCACCGGCGGTGCCACTGCGGCTGCCCCGTCCAGCTGACCTCGGCCGAGCTGTGCAGCCAACCCCGTCACCAGGGCAAATGCCAGAACGAGTCCCCTCTCTCCGTGCAGATGCACGTGCATCTGCACGGAGGCTAGCAGCATCGCGACGGCCCGCACACCCGTTCACGAGGGTTTCCCCACGACACAGGAAAAACCGGGCAATGACGCCGATTGCCCGGTGCAAATTGCAAAGGCGCGCTCTCCCGGAAAAGCGGGACGGCACCTGGATGGTGTTGCCGAGGGTGGCGGCGGAAACCGCCGCCACCTTCAGTCACGACATCGCGGCGAGCACCTTGGCGGTGTCGACGAACTGCTCGAAGCGGACGATCTTGTCGCCACGCACCACGAAGTGGTGCGCGACCCGGACGTTGAGCGCCTTGCCGGTGGCCATGTTGGTGGCGGTGTAGCGGGCCAGCACCACGACGTTCTCGCCGTCGACGACATAGCTGTCGTCATGGGCGGTCCACCCGTCCCAGTCGGCGGCGAGCTTCTCCATCACGTTGGCGGTGACGCCTTCGGGCGTGCGATACGTGCCGGCCAAAGGGAAACCGGCCATCTCGGTCCACTCCACGTCCGGCGCGAGGGTGTCACGCAGGGCGGCCAGGTCGCCGGCGGCGGAGGCGAGGTACTGGCGGCGAACGACGTCGGCGGCGCTCATCCCCAGCTCATCTCGCCCTTGGCGACCTTGGCGCCGATCTGCGCGGCGATCAGCATGCCGTGGTCGGGATAACGGGCCACGAGCACGTCGGTCAGCGCGGTTCCGTCGACGGCGCCGGCGAGTTCCCGTTCAAACGCAAGGAGATACTCGCGGGTGGCGGTGATGGCGGTGGCGTCCGCGGGTGTGCCGGGCAAGCGGTGCCCGGGCACGACGAGGTCGGCGTCCAGCGCCGCCATCTCGTCCAGCAGCCCCACCCACGCGGCGCGCTGCTCCGGCTTGGGCGTGTCGGCGACCCACACGTGTTCCTGTTGGAACAGCAGGACTCCGCCGAGGATCACGCGGTCCTCGGGCTGCCAGAGGTAGTGCCGGTCCGCCAGCTCGGCCGGGCCGCCGCGCAGCTGAAAGCGCTTTCCCTCCAACTCGATCCCGTTGAGCGGCGTGATGTCGACCAACCGGGTCGGCAGGTTCACGCCCACGTGCGCCCACGCCACCAGCTTGCCCTCGTAGCTGTGCCGGATGTGCTCGATCACCGGCGCCGTCGCCACGAACTCGGCCTCCGGGAAGGCATCCGCGATCACCTCGGCCCCGAAGTAGAAGTCCGGGTCGCCGTGGCTGATGAACACCGTGGTCAGGCGCTTGCCGGAGTCCAGGATCCGGGCGACCAGACGGTGCCCGTCGGCCCGGGTGAAGCCGGCGTCGACCAGCAGCGCGTCGTGCTCGCCGGTGACCAGGGTGGCGGTCTTGTTCTTGTCGCCGACCGGGAAGTCGAGGTCGATGACCTGGTACTTGAGCTTGCTCATGGCGTCCTCCTCGTGGGCCAATTACCTGACTCAACAGATTCTGACTCGTCAGATATTTCCCCGAAGAAGTGACGCCGGTCACAATCCGGATCAGCGCAGCTGAGGCAGGGAACTCCGCGCCGCGTGACCGAGAATCCGCAGGTCAGCGAGGAACTGGGCGCGGTGCTCGACCGGCAGCGGGTCCAGGAAGTAGCGCTCGATGTTGAGCCGGTGCACCCGCGACGCCCGCACCGCGACGTCCTCGCCGTGCGGGGTCAGCCGCACCAGCCGCCCCCGCCGATCGCCCGGATCCTCGGTCCGCTCGACCAGGCCCGCCGCCTCCATGCGGTCGATCAGCCGGGTCACGCCGCCCGTGGTCAGGATCTGCTCGCGCCCGATCACGCCCATCGACAGCCCCGGCTCGCCGGCCCGGCCGAGGATCAGCAGCACCTCGTACATGACGTGGCTGATGCCGAACTCCTCCTCGATGGCCCGCCCGAGGATGTGCCCCAGCCGCCCGGCCGCGCCCAGCAGCCGCCCGAAGGCCACGACCAGCTCGTCGCTCGCCGCGCCCTTGGCCGTCGTGATCTCCGCCCGCTCGTCCACACCCCGATCATGCCGGATGAGTTGGCAGACGGGTCGAACGGACCGGGCAATTCCACTACCGCACACGATCCGGCCTGCGGATTCCCTGCTTGTCCACAGGGCTCGAGTTATCCACATGTGGATCTTCACGCCGCCGGGCCGAGACCTCTGCACGGTAGAATGGACGTGGGGCGCCTCCCCTTGGGGAGTGGCGGGGGCCGCCTGTTGGCTGGCTCGATGGCAGAAGTGGGCATGTGGTGGACGGCTGCTGAACTTGTTGGCCAGCGGACAAAAGGCCAGCTGCCAGTGCGGGATCATGTTGCTGCGCAACGCCCGAACGCACCGGTAACAGGGCCGAAGCGCATCACCGGCCCGAACCTGGCAGTGTGCCGGCCGTCGAAGGCGGAGGCCACCGACGCTATGCCGGGCTGGGCAGCAGGGCCAGTCCGGCCAGCGCCGGTGTCAGCAGGCGGATGTGCTGGAAGTACAGGGACAGCAGGAAAAGCTCGCCGTAGAAGCCGGTGTTGATGGCCGCACCGACCAGCACGGAGCCGGTGAACTCCTTGCTGCGGAACAGACTCAGCGGCAACATCGGGTGCCGTCGTCGTTGCTCGACGAGCACGAAGCCGACGCCGCCGAGCGCCGCGACGGCGTACGCCCAGACCACGCCCTCGATGAGCCCGAAGGCCAGTCCGCCGACGGCCAGAACGCTCAGCACCTGCCCCGGAAGATCCAGGCCGACCCGCGCCCGGGCGCTCGGGGCGACAACATGGCGCAGTGTCAACACGATCGCGGCGACACCGACGGTCACGTTGAGGAAGAAGATCACCGGCCAGCCGATCCAACCGGTCAGCACACCGCCGAGCACCGGTCCGAGACCAGCGGCGATCCCGCCCATGCCGCCCCACACGCCGATGGCACGAGCCCGTGCGGCCCGCTCCGGGTACGAGGCGTTGATCAACGCCAGCGACGTCGGCAGCACCAGCGCCGCGGCCAGTCCCTGCACGACCCGGGCCGCGTTGAGCAGGCCCAGAGTCGTTGCCAGACCGCACACCATGGAGGCGAGCACGAACAAACCCAGTCCGCACAAGAAGACCCGGCGCGCCCCGAGCCGATCGCCCAGCGAGCCCGCGGACAACAGCAGACAGGCGAAGACCAGCGTGTAGCCGTCGAGCACCCATTGCCGGCCGCGATCACGGCCGATCGCCGGCAGGGCAGTCGTCACCACGGTCGCGTCCAGCGGGATCATGAAGAATCCCAAGCAAAGCGACACCAATGGCATGCGCGAAATAGCCATGTACGACCACGCTAGCCTGCCGGGACTTCGGTCGCCGACGAAGCGGCGGCAGCATAGCGGCGGGCCAGCGCGGCGAAGGCGTTCCTGAGCTCGACGGGTCCGACGACCTCGATGTCGGCGTCGAAGCGGCCGATGGTGGCGGCGAGACCGGGCCAGGACCAGCTGCCGAGCACGAGACGGCAGCGATCGGGGCCGAGCGCCTCGACAATGCCGTTGCCGACGAAGGAAATGACGGCATCGGCCGGGGCGTGGAGGATCACCTCGCCCCGGCACGGCCACTGATCGACATCGGCGGAACCCTTGAAACGCCCGGAAACGAAGGTGGCGACGTCGCTGCCGGGCAGTGAGCGCGGGACGAAGCGGGGGCCGGTGGGCGTACGCGGGGTGATGCGGTCGACGCGGAAGATGCGCCAGTCGTCCCGGTCCAGGTCCCAAGCCACGAGGTACCAACGTCCGCTCCACGTAACGAGATTGTGCGGCTCGACCCGCCGCGGCTCGTCCCGGTAGTCGAAGCGCAGTACGGCACGGGCGTGGACAGCGGCGCTGACCTCCATGATCACGGCAACGTCGACGGGTGTGTGGCTCACGCTCAGCGGGGTGACCTGAAGGGCGTCGATACGGTGCCGCAGCCGCGACGGCATGACCTGCCGGATGGTGCTCAACGCCCGCGCCGCGGCCTCGCCGACGCCGCTGGTGGCGATGGCGGTCTGCAACGCGACGGCCAGGGCGACCGCCTGCTCGTCGTCGAACAGCAGCGGCGGCAGCTCGGTGCCGGCCCCGAGGCGGTAGCCGCCGTCCGGGCCCTTGATCGTCCGGATGGGATAGCCCAGCTCACGCAGGCGGTCGACGTCCCGCCGCACCGTGCGCGGGCTGGCCTCGAGGCGGTCGGCCAGCAGCTGCGCCGGCCAGTCGCGGCGCAGCTGAAGCAGGGAGAGCAGCGACAGCAGGCGGCCCGAAGTTTTCGGCATGTCGTTCATAGTAGCGGCCACAACCTGTCCACTACTGCTGTCAGAGTTACCCCATGACTGAGACCACCGATTTGCTAGCAGTGCTAGCTGCCGCCCGATCCGCCCTGCTCAAGACGGCCGACGGGCTCTCCGACGAGCAGGCCGCCGAGCGCCCGACGGCCAGCTCGCTGTGCATCGGCGGCCTGCTCAAGCACGTGATGGCCATGGAGGAGCAGTGGCTCCGCTTCGCTGTCGAAGGTGCGTCGGCCATGCCGCACGAGCTGCCCGACAGCGTCACCTGGGACGACATCATGACCGGCGCCGCGCCGCCGCCGCAGTGGATGGTCGACCACCAGAACGCGTTCCAGATGCTGCCCGGGGACACCCTGGCCGACATCCGCGCCCGCTACGAGAAGGTCGCCGCCCGGACCGTCGAGATCGCCGCCACCGCCGACCTCGACGCCGGCCAGGCGCTGCCGCCCGCCCCGTGGCTGGAGCCCGGCGGCTCGTATACGGTCCGGCGCGTGATCATGCACGTGGCGACCGAGACCGCCCAGCACGCCGGGCATGCCGACATCCTGCGGGAGAGCCTCGGCGGATGACCGTCCTGTCCACGCGGGCCCTCAACCGCGCCACCCTGGCCCGCCAGCTGCTGCTCGACCGCGTCGACCTGCCGGTTCTCGACGCGGTCGGGCATCTCTGCGGGTTGCAGGCCCAGGAGCCGCAGGAGCCGTTCGTCGGGCTTTGGTCGCGGCTGCAAGGCTTCGCGCCGTCGTCGTTGTCCGGTCTCCTTGTACAGCGCCAAGTTGTTCGTACGCACCTGATGCGCCGCACCGTCCATCTGCTCACCGCCGATGACGTCATCGCGTGGCGGTGCCGGCACGATTCCATGCTGCTGCAACGGGTTCTCGGCACGTACCGGCGCGAGCTGGCCTCCGTCGACCTGACCGAGCTGTCCGCCGCCGGGCATGCCGTCATGTCCGACGGGCAGCCCCGCACCATGGCCGAGCTCGTCCAGGCCGCCGGCGGCCGCTGGCCGGACGTGCCGCCGCGGGTGCTCGGCGAACTGCTCATCGCCGGGCTGGTGCCGGTGGTCCAAGTGCCACCTCGTGGCCTCTGGCGCAACAAAAGCGGCGTTCGCAACGTCCTGCTGACGGCTTGGCTCGGCCGCCCGTTGGCGCAATCCGACGCCGGTCCCGCCCTGGTCCGCCGCTACCTCGCCGCTTTCGGTCCCGCCGCCACCGCCGACATCCGCGCCTGGTCCGGCCTTACCGGCCTGCCCGCCGCGGTGAAAGCCCTGCAACCCGAGCTCGTCTCCTTCCGTGACGAGCGCGGTCGCCTACTCCTCGACCTGCCCGACGCCCCGCGCCCCGACCCCGATACCCCCGCCCCCGTGCGCTTCCTCCCCGCCTTCGACAACGCCCTCCTCGGTTACGACGACCGCACCCGCATCGTCGACGACGCCCACCGCCTGCTCTCTGTGGCCGGCACTCGCGTCGTGCT
Organism: Kutzneria chonburiensis; assembly: GCF_028622115.1. Taxonomy (NCBI): domain Bacteria; kingdom Bacillati; phylum Actinomycetota; class Actinomycetes; order Pseudonocardiales; family Pseudonocardiaceae; genus Kutzneria; species Kutzneria chonburiensis. Next base: position 8,816,789 of record NZ_CP097263.1, on the reverse strand, counting down.
GGTCGACGGCCGCGTCTCCGCCACGTGGACCACCGCCGATAACGCCGTGACCGTTACGCCCTTGCGCACCTTCACCCGCGCCGAACGCTCCGCCGTCGCCGAGGAGGCCGAGCGGTTGACCGAGTTCCTCACCTGACGTCCAGCCGCATGCCGATCCGGTCCCGGAACGGCATGTTCTGGCTGACCAGCTGGATTTCCATCTGGTCCATGCCGTCGGTGGACGAGCCCAGCGTGAAGGCCTGCTCGGTCAGGTCGAAGCCGATCGGGTCGTAGAACGCCCGCACCCCCGGCGGCAGCGTGATCGAGTAGCGCAGCCTCGGCACCGGGTAGGTGAGCATCACCGTGTAGTTGTCCGGAACGCGGTCGACAATCAGCGGCCGTGCTCGCTGCGGCCAGAAGAACTCCATCACCACGTCGAATTCACTGCCACGCGGCACCGGCGCGTAGAAGTGCACCAGTACCTCCATCCGCCCGTCGTTCAACCAGGTTGTCGTGACGTCCCGGCGGGTGCCGCCGATCTCCCCCGAGATGACACTTCTGACCTGGACCGTGACTCCCTTGCGATGCTTGACCGGCTGCCCCCAGGCCGGACCGGTACGAAATCGAAAGAAGCGCAGGTCCTCACACACAGCCACGGACCGCAATGTGATCGAGGAGTGGAGGTCCCCGTTGCTCTTCACAGTCATAACCTGCTTCCACTCGACCACCTTGTAGTACGAGGCGCGGGTTTCCATCATGATGTCGCAGTACTGGGCGATCAGTCGTTTGCCCAGCCCGCTTTCCCGCTGCCACTTCGCCTGGCCGGCGACCAGCACGATCATCAGTCCCAGGGTGGACAGGACAACCGCGACAATGGCCGCCGCCTTGATCGACGCATCGCCGAGCAGCGCGCTCAGCGAGCCGCCGAAGGCCAAGATGCCGAGCGCACCCTCGACCAGTCCCAGCACGCCGGCCTGGGCGACGTACCGACTCAGCCATTCGATGAAACTGCCGCGCATAGCGACACCCCTCTCGTGCAACGCGATCCCCTCCGTCACCTGCTCCGTGTGTAGCGGAGGTAGGTAACGGCCCGCGAGCATGGCACCCTGGCGGCGTAACAATGCACAGGGTCAATCGGGCTGTCGGACCAAAAATCCGCCGGACAGTACATACCCTCTTTGTCCAGGAAGTGAGGGAATCGCCGCGAAAAAATCCGCCCGAAACCGGCTCGATCCGCCCGTCGGGTAGCTACCCGAGGTCTTCGGGGACCGCCGGAATGCGTGCCAGCACCTCATGGGTCAGCAGACGCGGGTCCCGGCGCGGTAGACGGCGGAGACGGAGCGCATGGCGGCGAGGTCCTGGGTGGGATCACCTGACACGGCAAGGAGGTCGGCGTCGTAGCCGGGGGCGATGCGGCCCTTGCGGGAGCCGACGCCGCAGGACTCGGCGGCGAGGCGGGTGACGGAGGTCAGGACGGCGGCGGCGGAGATGTCGGCGAAGCCCTGGAACTCGGAGAGGCCGTGGGGCAGGCAGTGGTGCGGCTTGTAGGCGATGATGCCGGCATCGGAGGAGCAGACGATGCGGGCGCCGGAGCGGTGCATGCGGGCCAAGAAGGCCCGAGCGGCAAGGACATGGGGCGGGGTGGGCGGACCGGTGAGCAGGCGGCCGGCGGTGACGCCGACGTAGATGCCGCGGGAGATGATCTCGGCGATGGTGTCCCAGTCGGGGGCGGCGCCGCCGGTGCCGTCGAGGAAAGTGGCGTGCTCGACGCCGTCGACACCGGCATGAACGGCGTCGCGGACGCCGAGAGCGCCGTGGGCGTGGGCGGTGACGGGGAGACCGGCGGAGTGAGCGGCCTCGACGACGGCGGAAATCTGCTCAAAGGAGTACTGCGACGAATGGGCGGCGCTGCCGGGCGTGATTCCGCCGCCGGTAGCCATGATCTTCACGACGTCGACACCACGGGACACCCGCTCGGCCACGGCGTCGATCAACGCGGAGCGGTCAGCCGGCACCTCGCCGCCGAGGAACCAACAGTGCCCACCGGGAATGGTGATCGGCGGCCCGGCGGCGAGGATCTCGGGCAGCAAGCCGCCGCCATCCCGGAGCTCGACGGCCAGGTAGTCGCGATCCCCCAGGTCACGCAAGGTGGTGATGCCGGCGTGCAGAGCCTCGACGGCATGGCGGCGCATCCGCTCCAACACCACGTCACGCGGCGTCGAGGCCATGTCGGCCAGAATGTCGCTGCCGGGCTCGAAAACCAGATGTGTATGGGCGTCGACCAAGCCCGGCATCAAGGTGACATCGCCGAGATCGACGACATCAACGGCCGCATCGTCGAACCCGACGATGCGGCCGCCGTCCAGCACGACGGTTCGGGGGCCGTCGTGCATTGTGTCGCCGTCGAAAAGCCGAGCGCAGCGAAGACTGATCACGCGGTCAGCATGACACCATCGGCCAGATAGGCGTCCACGGCCTCCCGGCGGGCGGAGGTGTCCCAGCCCAGTCGGGCGCCGACGAGGTCGGCCACCTGCTCCAGGCATGCCACCCCACGCGACGGGTACTCGAAAGCGATGCGGGTACGCCGGCTGAGCACGTCGTCGAGATCAAGCGCGCCCTCATGGGTCACGGCGTGCACGATCTCCGCCGCCAGATAGCCTTCGGCCCCACTCAAAGGCGAAGCCAACGCCGGGTCCGAGTGGATCAGGTCGACGACCTCGGTGACAGCTGACCCGTGACGGTGCAGCAGACGCTCCACAGTGGACACCGACAAACCGTTGCGGGCGGCGAAAGCGATCCGGTCGGCCCACAGCTCGCGGTAGCCGACCGCGCCGTGGATGGGCAGACGGGCGGTCAACGACGGCGCGACACCGCCGAGCCCCTCGACCGCCGCGTTGACGACGTCGGCGGCCATCACCCGATACGTCGTGTACTTGCCGCCGGCCACCACGAAATGCCCGGGCGACGGCGAAGCAACGGCGTGCTCGCGGGACAGCTTGGCCGTCTCCTTGTTCTTGCCGGCCAGCAGCGGCCGCAGCCCGGCGTAGGTGCCGATCACGTCATCGACCGTCAGCGGCTCCTTCAACACGCTGTTCACGTGCTCCAGAAGGTATTCCACATCCGAGGCGGTCACGGTCGGCCGGTCCGGCGCGTCCGAGTAGGGCGTGTCGGTGGTGCCGATGATCCAGTGCTGGCCCCACGGAATGACGAACAGCACGCTCTTCTCGGTGCGCATGATCAGCCCGGTCTCGAGCTGAAGCTTTTCCCGCGCCACGACCAGGTGCACGCCCTTGGACATCTGGATCCGGAAGCCCGGGTTCTCCTCGGTCCACACGCCGGTGGCGCCGATCACGCGACGAGCCCGGACCTGGATCTCCTTGCCGGACAGGCCATCCCGAACCACCGCCCCAGTAACGCCATTGCCGTTACGCAGCAGTTCCACGGCGGAGGCCCGAGTCAGCACGGTCGCGCCGTGCTGGGCAGCGGTTCGGGCCACCATCATCGTGAACCGGGCGTCGTCGACCTGGGCGTCGTAGTACCGCACGGCCCCGGTCAACGCGTCGTCACGCAGGCTCGGCGACATGGCCATCGCCTTGGTGCGGGACAGGTGCTTGTGCATCGGCACCGACGAAGCGCCGCCGATGGTGTCGTACAGCATCAGCCCGGCGCCGACGTACGGCCGCTCCCACCCCTTGTGCGTCAACGGGTACAGGAACGGCACCGGCCGCACCAGGTGCGGAGCCAGCTTGCGGAGAAGCAGACCTCGCTCCCGCAGAGCCTCACGTACCAACGAGAACTCGAACTGCTCCAGGTAGCGCAGCCCGCCGTGCACCAGCTTGCTCGACCGGCTGGAGGTTCCCGATGCCCAGTCCCGCGCCTCGACGAGCGCGACGGACAGCCCACGCGACGCGGCGTCGAGGGCGGCGCCGACACCGACGATCCCACCGCCTATCACGAGCACGTCGAACTCGGTGTCGGCGAGAGAGCGCAGCGCCGCCTCGCGATAGCCGGCGTCCAGCCTTGCGGACATCGGGAACTCCTCCTAGACGATCAATCAGGCGTCGATCAGATCAGCGCACGTCGTCGTCGACCCAGTCGAACGACTTCGTGACCGCCTTCTTCCAGTTGCGGTAGACGCGTTCCCGCTCGTCGGCGGCCAGCGCCGGCGTCCACCGCTTGTCCTCGGCCCAGTTGGCCCGCAGCTCGTCCTCGCCGCCCCAGTAGCCGACCGCGAGCCCGGCCGCGTAGGCCGCGCCGAGCGCCGTGGTCTCGGCGACCACCGGCCGGATGACCGGCACGTCGAGCACATCGGCCTGGAACTGCATGAGCAGCTCGTTGACGACCATGCCGCCGTCGACCTTGAGCTCGGTCAGCGCCACGCCGGAATCGGCGTTCATGGCGTCGAGCACCTCGCGCGTCTGGAAAGCAGTGGCCTCCAGCACGGCACGGGCCAGGTGCCCCTTGTTGACGAAGCGGGTCAGGCCGACCAGCGCGCCGCGGGCATCGGCCCGCCAGTACGGCGCGAAGAGCCCGGAGAACGCCGGCACGAAGTAGGCGCCGCCGTTGTCCTCCACGCTGCGGGCGAGCGTCTCGATCTCGGGCGCGGAGCCGATGATGCCGAGGTTGTCACGCAGCCACTGCACCAGCGAGCCGGTGACGGCGATCGAGCCCTCCAGCGCGTACACCGCGTCCTGGGAACCGATCTTGTAGCAAACCGTGGTGAGCAGGCCGTTCTGGCTGGCGACCTTCTCCGTGCCGGTGTTGAGCAGCATGAAGTTGCCGGTGCCGTAGGTGTTCTTGGCCGTGCCGACGTCGAAGCAGGCCTGGCCGAAGGTGGCCGCCTGCTGGTCGCCGAGGATGCCGGTGATCGGCACGCCGCTGAGCACGCCGACGCCGACGCCGTAGTGTTCGGAGGAAGAGCGGATCTGCGGCAGCATGGACAGCGGAATGCCCATCTCCGCGGCGATCTCGGCGTCCCAGTCCAGCGTGTCCAGGTCCATCAGCATGGTCCGGGACGCGTTGGTCACGTCGGTGACGTGCACGCCGCCGCTGACGCCGCCGGTCAGGTTCCACAGCGTCCACGTGTCGGTGTTGCCGAACAGCAGGTCGCCGCGGTCGGCCTCCTCCCGTGCGCCGGGCACGTTGTCCAGGATCCAGCGGACCTTGGGGCCGGAGAAGTAGGTGGCCAGCGGCAGTCCGACGCGAGCCTTGTACCGGTCGGCCCCGCCGCCCAGCGCGCCCAGGTCGTCCACAATGGACTGGGTACGGGTGTCCTGCCAGACGATGGCGTTGTACACCGGCTCGCCGGTGGTGCGGTCCCAGACCACCGCGGTCTCCCGCTGGTTGGTGATGCCGACCGCGGCCAGGTCGCCGATGTTCAGGTCGGCCTTGGCCAGCGCCTGCCCGATGACGTAGCGGGTGTTCGCGGTGATCTCGGCCGGGTCGTGCTCGACCCAGCCGGCCCGCGGGAAGATCTGCTCGTGTTCCTTCTGGCCGACCGAGACGATGGCCCCGGCATGGTCGAACACGATCGCCCGGGTGCTGGTCGTGCCCTGGTCGATGGCGAGAATGTGCTGTGCCATGGTGGAAAGCCCTTCCGATCAGAACACGATGTGGGAGGCGAGACCGGCGATGACGCCGCCGATGATCGGACCGACCACCGGCACCCAGGCGTAGCTCCAGTCGGAGTTCTTCGGTTCGGTGGACGCGGGCTCACCCTTGTAGCGCAACGGAAGGATGGCGTGGGCGATGCGCGGCCCGAGGTCACGGGCGGGGTTGATGGCGTAGCCGGTGGGCCCGCCGAGCGAGGCGCCGATGCCGACCACCAGCATGGACACGGCCAGCGGGCCGAGGCCCGACGGCGTCTTTCCGAACGACAGCACCACGAAGACCAGCACGAACGTGCCGAGGATCTCGGTGACGAGGTTCCAGCCGTAGCTGCGGATCGCCGGGCCGGTGGAGAACACGGCCAGCTTCTTGCCCTCGTCGGGCTCCTCGTCGAAGTGCTTCTTGTAGGCCAGCCAGCACAGGCAGGCGCCGAGGAAGGCGCCGAGCAACTCGCCGGCCAGGTAGACCAGGGTCGAGCCGAGGCTCACCGCCACCCCAGGGGCGTACGTGCTCGCCCCGCTGCTCAGGATGCCGATCGTGACCGCCGGGTTGAGATGCGCACCCGACTTGAACGCGACGTAGACGCCGGCCATCACGGCCAGGCCCCATCCGAAGTTGATCAGCAGCCAGCCGCCGTCGAAGCCCTTGGACTTCACCAGCAGCACGTTGGCCACCACACCGGCGCCGAGCAAGATCAGCAGGCCGGTGCCGAGCACCTCGCTGAGGAACACCGCTCCGAGAGCCACCCACTCCTCCATTCGTCGTTGAACGGTCCGCTCACCCCCAGTGAGTGAGGGGACCGTAAGCAGCGGGAACCGGGCCCTCAACGGTGACCGGTCGACAATGTCGAACGGTGACTCACACCACAGGGTGGTCATCCGATTACTGTCCGACGATCGGGCGGATGAAACCGCTCCCGGACGGGGCCCGTAGCACCACCGGGCGTTCGACATTGCCGACAACGAGCTCGTTTGATTAGCTGACGCCGTGCCGGGCCCCATCCAGTCGATCGAGCGAGCCGCCGCCATGCTGCGGCTGCTGGCGCGCGGCTCGGGGCAGTACGGGCTGGCCGAGATCGCGGCCTCGCTCGGCCTGCCCAAGGGCACCGCGCACGGGATTCTCCGCACCCTGCAACGGGTCGAATTCGTCGAACAGGACCAGGAATCCGGCCGCTACAAGCTCGGCGCGGCCCTGCTGCACCTGGGCACCAGCTACCTCGACGCGAACGAGCTGCGCTCACGCTCGCTCAACTGGGCCGACGCGCTGGCCGCCCGCAGCGGCCAGGAGGTGCGCATCGGCGTGCACCACGACGGCGCGGTGTTGGTGGTGCACCACGTCTTCCGGCCGGACGACACGATGCAGACACTCGGGGTGGGGGCGATGCTTCCCTTGCACGCTACCGCGTTCGGCAAGGTGCTGCTGGCCTACGACGCGTCGCTGAGCCGAAGCCCGCTCACGTCCCTGACCCGACGCACCATCGTGTCGCCGCAGGCGTTGGAACGCGTGCTGGCCCAGGTGCGGGCCGGCGGCTGGGCCAGCGAGGCCGAGGAGTACATGCCGGGCGAGGCCGGCATCGCCGCGCCGATCAGGGCGTTCGGCGGGCTCGTCGTCGGGGCGATCGGCGTTTCCGGTGCGGTGGACCGGATCTGCGACTCGGCCAGCCGGCCCAAGCCGGCCCTGGTCAGTCAGGTGGCCAGCGCGGCCGAGGCCGTGTCCCGGGCGTTGAGCGACTGAGCGGGGATCATGGCGCAACGGTATGTGATGGCGATCGACCAGGGCACCACCTCCACCCGGTGCATCCTGTTCGACCACAGCGCCCGGCTGGTCTCGGTCGTGCAGCGGGAACACCGGCAGTACCACCCGCGGCCGGGCTGGGTCGAGCAGGACGCGGTGGAGATCTGGCGCAACGTGGACCGGATCATGCCGCAGACGCTGCGGGACGGCGGTGTCGGCGCGGATCAGGTGGTGGCGCTGGGCATCACGAACCAGCGCGAGACGGCCGTGGTGTGGGACCGGCACACGGGTGTGCCGGTCGGGCGGGCCATCGTGTGGGAGGACATCCGGACCGAGGAGCTGGTCGGCGAGCTGACCGCCCGTCCGGAAAGCTCAGGCATACGTGAGCGCTGCGGCCTGCCGCTGGCCACGTACTTCTCGGCGCCGAAGCTGAAGTGGTTGCTGGACAACACTCCTGGGCTGCGGGAGCGGGCCGTGCGCGGCGACGTCCTGTTCGGCACCATCGACACCTGGCTGATCTGGAACCTGACCGGCGGCGTCAGCGGCGGGCTGCACGTCACCGACGTGACCAACGCCAGCCGCACCATGCTGATGAACATCACCACCCAGGCCTGGGATGCCGAGCTACTGTCCTTTTTCGACATTCCCGCCCCGATGCTGCCGGAGATCCGGGCCTCCACGGAGATTCACGGCAAGACCACGCGCGTGGTGCCGGGCGTGACGATCTCCGCGGCACTGGGCGACCAGCACGCGGCGCTGTTCGGGCAGACGTGTTTCGCCAAGGGCGAGACCAAATGCACCTATGGCACCGGTAGCTTCCTGCTGATGAACACGGGCGACACGCTCGTCAAGTCGGAGCACGGACTCCTTACCACCATTGGCTATCAGCTCGGCGGCGAGCCGGCGACGTACGCGCTCGAGGGCTCGATCGCCGTCACGGGCTCGCTCGTGCAGTGGTTCCGGGACAAGCTCGGGCTGATCCAGAGCGCGCCGGAGATCGAGACGCTGGCCCGGACCGTGACCGACAACGGCGGCTGCTACATCGTGCCGGCGTTCTCGGGGCTGTTCGCGCCGCACTGGCACAGCGAGGCGCGTGGCATCATCGTCGGCCTCACTTCCTATATCTCCAAAGGACATCTGGCCCGCGCGGTGCTCGAAGCCACAGCGTGGCAGACGCGTGAGGTCGTGGATGCGATGGCCGCCGAGCTGGGCGTGCCGTCCAAGGCGTTGAAGGTCGACGGCGGCATGACCGCCGACCACCTGCTGATGCAGACCATCGCCGATGTGCTGGACGTGCCGGTGCTGCGGCCGATGGTGGCCGAGACGGTGTCGCTTGGCGCGGCCTACGCCGCCGGACTGGCTGTGGGGTACTGGCCGGATCTGGAGGGGCTGCGCCGGAACTGGCATCTGGCGGCGCGCTGGACTCCACAGTGGAACGACGAGGACCGGCAAGCCGAGTACGCCAACTGGAAACGGGCGGTCGAGCTGACTTTCGGCTGGGCCAAACCCCGTAAGCGCTAGCGGATCTCCAGCCGTCGCCACGTGCCGAGGAAGATCAGGGCGGCGGTGATCGAGCCGAGTGAGGCCAGTGACTGTGCGGCCAGGTAAACGATCCACGTGTCGTCGCGCAACACGCCGTCCAGGCCGTACTGCGCCAGCGGCACGAGCGTGAAGAACACGCCGAACAGCAGGAAGAACGCGCCGACGACCGCGGTGAACGTGACGATCAGGACGCGTGGGATGCGGCGCTTGCCTTCGTACCTGTGCACGAGGCCGCGCCGGGCCAGCCACCACGAGGCGAGGCAGCCCAACGCCAACGCGATCGCGTCCGCCGCCAACGTGTCGGACAGGCGGTGCCACTTGGCCGTGACGGTGTACGAACCGATGCCGACGGCCCAGGACAGCACGAAGAACAGCGCCACGCCGCGCCACCGGTACGGCACCACGATCAGTGCCGCGAACAGCACCGTCATGGCGATCGTGGTGTGGCCGCTTGGCAGGCTGTTGTCGGCGTAGTGGCCGGTCAGCGGGACGAGCGGCGGTCGCGGCAGGATGTACCGCTTGAGGCCCTGCGTGATCACCTGACCGGCGACGATCACGCCGACCGAGGCCAGCGCCAGGTCCCAGCGGCGGCGCAGCAGGCCGATCGCCGCGATCAGCACGACCGCGGCGGCCAGCGAATACACGGTGATCTGGTCGAGGCTGCTGTTGGCCGTGCCGGCCTCGTTCGTGCTGACCTGGTCGGCCCCGCGCAGCGCCGCGTTCTCCAGCTGCTGGCCGATCGGCGTCAGCACCGCCAGCACGTAGACCAGGACCGCGGCGATCGCGCTACCCACCGCCACGTGCAGCCAGCGGCGCGCCGGGATGACCGTCGCCTGAGCCGAGGATTCCTCCTGAAGCATGGCCCGGATGCTATCCACGCCGGTGAGCAGCGGAAATCCGGTCAGCCCCGGCCACACTGCCGAGTGATAAGTGAACCCCTTTCATAATCACTGAGCGGAGCGGGCTAAGGTTTCGGGCCGTGGAGATCACCCACTTGCGCTACCCCGTTCCCCCGACCGGGCCCCTGGAGGTGCCGCACTCATGACTCGCCGCCAGACGCGCACCGTGATCATCACCGCCGTCGTGCTCGGGCTGTTCTGCCTGGGCATGGTCCTCTGGGCCGTCACGCGCTCCCCCGACCCCGTGGCCGAGCCGGTGCCCAACCCCACCACCTCGGCCAGCACCACGTCGGCGACTCCGAGCTCCACGGCATCGACGACTTCGGCCGCGCCTACGACCACCACGACAACGAAGACGACCACCAAGGCCCCGCCACCACCCAAAACCACCACCAAGGCACCCGCCGCGCCGCCGGCCACCACGGTCAACGCCCTGTGCCAGGCCGAGCAGTGGCGGCGCGACACGCAGTACAACAGCGGCGCCCTGGTGCAGCACAACGGTTTCGAGTGGTACGCCCGCGCGTGGAGCTACAACGCCGAGCCCGGGGCCAACGCGGAAGACGCCTGGATCAAGGCCATCAACTGCTGACGTCCGTCCACAGTGGCTGTTCCCGCAACGCCGTCAGCACCAGGTTCACCGCGGCTCGCAGCGGCGAGCCCCGCCGCACGACCGCGGCGATGGTCCGCGTGAGCGGCACGGCAAGTTCCCGTGTCACAACGCGATAGCGCGGATCGACGGCCAGCCCGGGCAGCAGCGCGACGGCCAGACCGGCCTCGACGTGTCGCAGGGTCATGAGGTAGTTGCTGAACCGGCTCACGACCCGCGGCTCGAAGCCGGACTCGCGGCACAGGCGCAGCGTCAGATCGGCCATGTACGACTGGGCAATGTCGAGGGCCCATGGCTCGCCGGCGTACGCGGAGAGCACGGCCGGTCCCCGCGGGACGTGCCGATCGGGCGAGGAAACCAGCACGATCGGGTCGGTGGCCAGCGGCACGATCTCCAGATCCGGGCCGAGCGGCAGCTGCCCGAAGTCGGTGGTCGTGACGATCACGTCGACGTCGCCGCCACGCAGCGCCGGGATCGACTCGTGCGGCTCCAGCTCCAGCAGCTCCACGTCCAGCTGCGGATATCGGGCGACGGCCGGCACGGCCAGGGAGTGGATGGCGCTCTGGAACGCGCCCAGCCGCACCAGCCCGGCCGGCTCCTCGCGCAGGCCGCGCAGCTCGGCCTCGACGGTGTCCATGTGGTCGAGGATCGCCCGCGCCCGGCGGGCCAGCACCAGCCCGGCCGGCGTCAGCCGAACCCGTCGGCCGGTGCGTTCCAGCAGCTGGGTGCGGGTTTCCGTCTCCAGAACGGCCAGCTGCTGGGACACGCTGGACGCGCTCAGGTTGGCGTCCTGGGCGACCGCGCGGATGGTGCCCAGGGTGTCGAGCCGGCTCAGCAGCCGCAGCCGCCACGGGTTCAGCATGCGGCCATTGTTCGGCAAAACCGCACAACGAGGTCGGAATTGTGCGCTGGACGTGTCGCTCGGCCCGCTCCTACCGTCACAGCCATGGACTTCTCTGCTGATTCCTTCTGGGCAGACGCCGACCGACACCTCATCCGCTACGCGGGCCGGGCCGACTTCACCCGCGAGATCATCGCCCGCGCCGAGGGCAGCTTCGTGTTCACCGAGGACGGGCGCAAGATCCTGGACTTCACGTCCGGGCAGATGAGCGCCATCCTCGGCCACTCGCACCCGGAGATCGTGGCCACCGTGCGGCGCCAGGCCGCCACCCTGGACCACCTGTTCAGCGGCATGCTCAGCCGGCCGGTCGTCGACCTGGCCCGGCGGCTGGCCGAGACGCTGCCGTCGCCGCTGGAGAAGGTGCTGCTGCTGACCACCGGGGCCGAGTCGAACGAAGCGGCGATGCGGATGGCCAAGCTGGTCACCGGCGGGCACGAGATCGTGTCGTTCGCCCGGTCCTGGCACGGCATGACGCAGGCCGCCGCCGGCGCGACCTACAGCGCCGGCCGCAAGGGCTACGGGCCGGCGTCCCCAGGCAACTTCGCCCTGCCGGTACCGGGAGCCGATTGGCGGCAGGAGCTGGACTTCGGCTTCGAGATGATCGACGCGCAGTCGGTGGGCGCGCTGGCGGCGTGCATCGTGGAGCCGATCCTGAGCTCCGGCGGGGTCATCGAGCCGCCGCTCGGGTATCTCGCCGCCCTGCACGAGAAGTGCCGCGAGCGGGGCATGCTGCTGATCCTCGACGAGGCGCAGACCGGCCTGTGCCGGACCGGCACCTGGTACGCGTTCGAGCGTGACGGCATCGTGCCGGACATCCTCACGCTGTCGAAGACCCTCGGCGCCGGGCTGCCGCTGGCGGCGGTCGTGACCAGCGCGGAGATCGAGGCGGCGGCACATGAGCGGGGGTACCTGTTCTTCACCACGCACGTCTCCGATCCGCTACCGGCGGCGGTCGGCAACACCGTGCTGGACGTGCTGCTTCGCGACCGGCTCGAGGATCAGGCCCGTGAGCTCGGCACCGTGCTCCGACAGGGGCTGCTGGCTATCAGCGACAACCACGACGTCGTCACCGACGTCCGCGGCCGCGGTCTGCTGGTGGGACTTGAGTTGATCTCCGACGACATCGGCCAGCGCGTCACCCGGCGCTGCCTGGAACTGGGCTTGCACATGAACATCGTGCAGCTCCCGGGCATGGGCGGCGTGTTCCGCATCGCCCCTGCGCTGACCGCGTCGGACGACGACATCGCGCTCGGCCTGTCGATCCTCGACCAGGCCATCGGCGACGTCGTGAAGACTCACTCGAACCGCTAGTCCCCCAGCGCTAGAGACGCGCTCGAGCCTGGTCCTCGCGAGGGAGGACCCGTGGTTACGTAGTCCCCGGGACCACGAGTTCGAGGGGGAACGATGATCAAGGTTCTTGTCGCCGGGGACGACGTGCTGGCCAGAGGCGGGGTGCGGGCCGCGCTCAACGACCAGCCGGGGATCCGGGCGGTGGGCGACTGCCAGCCCGGCATCGCGGTCGGGGATGTGGTCAAGGCGTTGCAGCCGCACGTGTTGCTGCTGCACCGGGTGAGTGAGGAGACGGAGGCGTTCGGCGTCACCGTGAAGGCGGCGCGGGACGCCCGGTACACGATTCGAGTGCTGACCATCGGCAGCCACGAGCATTCCTTGAGGCCCGATGTGGAACGAGGGGTGTGCGGGGTGCTGCCGCCGTCGGCCACGGCGGAGCAGCTGGTTGCGGCAGTGCGGATGGCGTCGGCGGGGTATGTGCTGTTCGGTGGCGGAGAAGGGCCGGTCCAGCGCGAGGTGCCGGTGCGACGGGACGGGTTGAGCGGGCGGGAGTGCGAGGTGCTGTCGCTCATCGCCCGTGGCATGAGCAACGCCGAGATTGCCTTGGCGCTCACGGTTTCCGAGCACACCGTGAAATCACACGTACAGAACCTGTTGGGAAAACTGAACCTGCGCAACCGAATCCACGCCGTGATCTACGCCTTCGAGACCGGCCTGGCCCACGCCGCCTAGACCAGCATCGCGGACTCCTCTCGGACGAAAGCGGCCAGGCGGTCGAGGCCGGTCTCGATCTGAGCCGGCGTGACGACACTGCACGACAGCCGGAGCTGGGAGAAACCTCCTGTGCCGGCATAGAAGTGGTGCATGGGAGTCCACAAAACACCGTGCTTGAGCGCGGAACGTTCCAGGGCGGCGTCGTCGCAGCGGAAATCCACTGTGACGACGACGAAAAAGCCGCCGCCGGGGACGTTCAATGTGACATCGGGGCGATCGGCGAAACGGGCTTCGAGACCGTCCAGGAGGAGCCGGAGGTTGGTGCGATAAAGCTCGGCCTCGCGGCGATTGGCCTCGACCAGGCTGCCGTCGAACCGCAGCAGCCGGCCGGCGACCACGGCCTGGGCGATGGGCGAGGTGTTGACGGTGACCATGCTCTTGAGCTTGGACAGCTCGTCGGCGAACAGAGAACCGTTGTCCACCAACTGATCGGCGACCACGTATCCGACACGGGCACCGGGGACAGCCGTCTTGGCGAACGACCCGAGATAAACCACCCGCCGGCGGGAATCCAGCGCCTTCAAGGTCGGCGGCCGACCGGAGCCGTCGTGGAACAGCCCGTACGGGTTGTCCTCCAACAACAGGATGTCCAGCTCCTCGGCCAGGTCCAGCAGCCGCAGCCGGGTCTCCAGGGTCAGGCTCACGCCGGACGGGTTGGCGAACTCCGGCACGAGGTAACAGGCCCGGGGCCGCAGGCCGGCGGCCCGCGCCGCCCGCACCTGCGCCGCCAGGTCGTCCAGGTCGATACCGGCCGGCCCTTCCCGTACGGGCAGCACCGGCATGTCCACCAAGCGAGCAGCCCCGGTCACACCGACGTAAGTCGGGCTGACTGCCAAGATCACGTCGTCTGCGGTGGCACGCAAGGCCCGTAGCACCAGGAACATCGCCTCCTGGCAGCCGACAGTGACCACAATGGACTCCGGGTCGACGTGCATACGCTCGTCAACGGCGAGGTTGCGCGCCACCAGCTCGTGCACGATGCCCTTGGTGCGGCCGTACTGGAACAGCTCCCGGTCGGCCCGCGCCGGGGTGTAACCCTTGTCCCGCAGCAGATACTCGCGGAACCGGGCCACATCCCGGTGCAGGTCGTCGACGTCGAAGAACTGCTCGGTTGGCCGGCCGGCGGCGAAGGCGATGGCCTCCGGGTACCGGCCGGCGACCTCGTTGAGCAGGTTCATCGAGGTCAGCGCCGGGTCGGACAGCGAGGAGTGCAGCTGCCCGCTGTCCAGCACGACGGACTGGTGGGTCACCGCGTCTCCCGGGCCGTGGTCCGCTCCAGCTCGACCGCCTCGTACAGCGCCTTGATGTTGCCGCTGCCGAAGGTCCTGGCCTTGAGCCGCTCGATCACCTCGAAGAAGAAGGTGCGACGGGGATGGGTGGTGCGGGTGAAGATCTGGTACAGCTGCCCGTCGTGGTCCTCGTCGACCAGGATCCCCAGGCCGCGCAGCTCGTCCACGGTGTGGCCCACCGGCTCCAGGCGCTCCGCCAGCAGCGAGTAGTAAGTCTGCGGCGGGTCGAGGAAAGCCACTCCGCGGGCCGTGATGTCGGCCACCGACGCGACGATGTCGTTGCAGGTGAAGGCGATGTGCTGGACGCCGGCGCCGCCGTGGTTGCCGATGAAGTCGTCGATCTGGCCCGGCTCGGCGGTGGTGTCCGGCTCGATCAGGGTCAGCGTGACCTTGCCGGACAGGCTCTGCACGGCAACGGAGTTCATCGCCTGCGTGCCGACCTCGATCTTCTCCTCGAAGATCTCGGCGAAGCCCAGCACCTCAAGGTAGAACTCCACCGCGCCGTCCAGGCCGCCGGCCTCGAGGCAGACCGCGAAGTGATCCATCTCCAGCAGGCCGGCGCCGATCGTGCCGGCGGTGGAGATCGCGCCGAAG
Organism: Kutzneria chonburiensis; assembly: GCF_028622115.1. Taxonomy (NCBI): domain Bacteria; kingdom Bacillati; phylum Actinomycetota; class Actinomycetes; order Pseudonocardiales; family Pseudonocardiaceae; genus Kutzneria; species Kutzneria chonburiensis. Next base: position 8,801,573 of record NZ_CP097263.1, on the reverse strand, counting down.
CCGGGCAGGCAGCGGCCGACCGCCGGCTGCTGCACGAAGGTGTGCAGCACATCGCCGAACGCCTCGATGGTGGCCGTGATGCAGCCGTCCCGGTCGGCCGGCGGGCTGACCGGCACGGCACCGTTGGCCACGGCCACGGCGAACGCCTCGGCGGCGTCGTCGGTCCGCAGCGCGATGACACCGACGCCGTCGCCGTGGCGGGCCACGTACTGCCCGGCCGGGTGCAGGTCGCCGGCGGCCTCGGTGACCACCAGCACGGAGTCGCCCTGGCCCAGCGCGACCGAGCGATAACCGCCCCACGCCTTGGAGTTGACCGCGGCCAGCACCTCGAAGCCATAGCCGTCAACCAGTTCGACCAGCGACGCGTCCAGGTCGGTGACGAAGAACTCGACGTGGTCGACCGCGAGTTGGGTGCTCATGACAATGTCCTCTCCCGGCTCAGACGGCCGTGATCACGCTGAAGTACGAGCGGGGGATGCCGCGGACCGAGGTCAGCGTGTAGCCGGCGGCCGACAGCAGCGCGTCGAACTCGACGCGGGTGCGCTCCCGCCCGCCGGTCAGCACCATCATGCCGACGTCGCTCCACTTGCTCGGGTGCCAGTCGTCGCCGTCCGGCACCACCATCTCCACGATGTGCAGCCGGCCGCCCGGCTCGAGGGATTCCCTGCTGTTGCGCAGGATCGTGATGGCCTGCTCATCGGTCCAGTCGTGCAGCACGCTGCACATCAGGTGGGTGTCCGCGCCGAGCGGCACCTTCTGGAAGAAGTCGCCGCTCTCGGTGGAGACCCTGGCCCCGAAGCGGTCCAGGGTTCCCTCGGACCGGACGACGTCCACAGTGGCCTGTCGGTCGAACAGCACGCCGGACAGGTTCTGCTTGAAGTCCAGTACCCGGCCGAGCAGGTAGCCGTCGCCGCCGCCGATGTCCATCACCACGGCGCTCGGGTCCCAGTCCACCGCGATCGGGAACCGCGGGTAGGACCGGCCGGCCCGTTCCCGCATGCGGCGCAGGAACATCCGGTTCGCGCCGGGGTCCTCGTCCTTGTGCTCGAAGAACTCCCCGCCGTGGGTCTGGTCGAACGCCGACTTGCTGGAGCGGATCGTGTCGGTGGCCCGGATCCACGCCTGCTGCGACTCGATGTTCACCACCGACGCCCACGAGGTGTCGGTGGCGTCGGTGCGCAGCCGCCGGCCGCGCTGGGTCAGCGCGAAGGTGCGCTGCTCGGACTCCGTGACCAGACCGACGCTGGCCAGCGCCCGCAGCATCCGATACAGCGACTCGGTGTCAGCGTCCACTTCGGACGCAATGGTGTCCACATCACGCGGGCCGTCGGCCAGGACGTCCGCGACCCGCAGCTCGGCCGCGATGCGCAGGACGTGCGGCAGCACCGCGACGCAGCTGTCGTCGACCAGGGTCAGGAATTCGTCCACGAGGGCAGTAGCGAGCTCAGCCAATGCCGTCAGCCTCCCCCGAGCTCATCGCCGCGACCAGGCTCTTCGGCCGCATGTCGGTCCAGTTCGCGTTCACGTAGTCAAGGCACGCCTCGCGGCTGTCCTCCTGGTGCGCCACGGTCCAGCCGGCGGGCACCTCGGCGAAGGTCGGCCAGAGCGAGTGCTGGCCCTCGTCGTTGACCAGGACGACGAAGCGGCCGTCGTTGTCGTCGAACGGGTTAGCCATGGTGTTGCTCCTCATTTCCGGTTCAGGACGGCGGCCACCCCGGCCAGCGCGTCCGGCTGGGTCATGCCGCCGTGGTCGGCGTCGATGTCGGTGTTGGCCAGTGCCCCGGTCACGTGCGGGCGCCAAGCCTCCACAGTGGACGATTCGGCGGTACGGCCGCGGGCGGCGGTGAAGAACAGCAGGTCGCCGTCGTAGACCTTGGGCTGGAAGTGCTGGATCAGGGTGCTGTTGTTGACGAACACCGCGAGCATCGACTCCAGGTCCCGCTCGCTGAGGTTGGCCAGCGCACTGCCTTCCGCACGCAGCACCGCCTTCACGGTCTCCGGGGTCAGCGGGCGGTCGCCGAGCGACTCCGGGCGCTGGCCGACCGCGTTGAGCAGCAGGATCATGATCTCCCGCTCGGTCAGCACGTGCCCTTCCTCGAAGCTGGCCGGGAACGCGTCCAGCACGCTGAGCAGCTCGATCCGCTCGCCGGCCGCCTGGAGCTGCACCGCGATCTCGTGCGCCACCATGCCGCCGAAGGACCAGCCGAGCAGGTGGTACGGGCCTCCGGGCTGGGTTTTGCGGATCTGCTCGACGTAGTCGGCGGCCATCTCCTCGATGGTGCCCGGCAGGTCCGGCGAGCCGTCGAGGCCACGGGCCTGGAGCGCGATGATCGGCCGCTCGGCCGGCAGGTGCCGCATCAGGCCGGAGTAGATCCAGCCGATGCCGCCGGCCGGGTGCACGCAGAACAGCGGCGGCAGGGTTCCGTTGGCCCGCAACGGCAGCACCACGTCCAGCGAGCCGCCGGCACCGCCGGAAGCCAGGCGCTGGGCCAGCGCGGCGACGGTCGGCGACTCGAACAGGTCGCGGATGCCGACCTGCACGCCCAGCGTGGCCGAGATCCGTCCGACCAGCCGGGTCACCAGCAGCGAGTGGCCGCCGAGGTCGAAGAAGCCCTCGTCCCGGCCGACCTTGGCCAGGCCGAGCACCTCGGCGAACAGTCCACAGAGGACTTCCTCCTGCGGGGTGCGCGGGCCTTCCGAGTCGCCGCTGGACCAGGCCGGCGCGGGCAGTGCCTTGAGGTCAACCTTTCCGTTGGCGGTCAACGGGATCTGGTCCACGAGCACGAAGGCCGACGGAACCATGTAGTCGGGCAGCAGGCCGGTCAGGTGCCGGCGCAGGTCGTCGAGGTCAGGCTCGTCGGCCACCAGGTAGCCGACCAGGCGCTTGTCGCCCGGCTGGACCTCGCGGACCACGACCGCGGCCCGGGTGACGTCCGGGTGCGTGGCCACGGCCGTCTCGACCTCGCCCAACTCGACCCGGAAGCCCCGGATCTTGACCTGGTCGTCGGCGCGGCCGACGAACTCCAGCAGGCCGCCGTCCCGCCAGCGCACGAGGTCGCCGGTGCGGTACATCCGGCTGCCGTCAAAGGGATTGGCCACGAACCGTTCCGCCGTGAGGCCGGGCCGGCCGAGGTAGCCACGGGCAAGTCCTTCGCCGGACAGGTAAAGCTCGCCGGAGACACCCTTGGCCACGGGCCGCAGCTTCTCGTCGAGGACGTAGCAGTGCACGCCGTCCAACGGCCGGCCGATCGGCATCGTCGCCGGCACGTGGGCCGGGTCGACGGTGTAGTGGGTGACGCCGAGAGTCGTCTCCGTGGGGCCGTACAGGACCTGGATCACCGTGTCGGGGCAAGCGTTCTGCACCCGGCGGACGGCGGTCGCGGACACGACGTCACCACCGGTCCACACCTCACGCACCCCGGCAAAGCAGTCCGGGCTCTCGTCGGCCAGCACGCCGAACAGGCCGGCCGTCAGCATCAGACAGGTGATCCGCTCGTCGCGGATCAGCTGCCGCAGCACGGAAACGTCGAGGTCACCGGCCGGGGCCACGACGATCTCACCGCCACCCAGCAGCGGCACCCACAGCTCGTAGGTGGAGATGTCGAAGGCGTGCGGGGAGTGCAGTAGCACCCGCTCCCCGGACCCGACCGCCAGCAGCGGTCGAAGGCCAGGCTGAGCACATCGCGCTGAGTGATCGCGACGCCCTTGGGCACACCGGTCGAGCCGGACGTGTACATCACGTAGGCCAGTGCATCGGGATTGCCGGCAATGCCCGGATCCGTTGCCGCGTAAACGGATGCGTCAGCAACGGTGAGCACTGTGCAGTCGAACTCGGGTTGGGTCCGGTCGGCCAGCAGCACCCGAGCGCCGGTCTCGGCGATCACGTGACGCATGCGATCCACCGGATAGCCGTGGTGCAGCGGGACATAGGCACTGCCGGCCTTGAGGATGCCCAGCACGGCAACCACCAGGTCGACCGACCGTTCCATGTGGACGGCAACGGTCGGGGAACCATGCTCCAACACAAGGTTTGCCACGCGGTTGGCCTGCGCGTCGAGCTCACGGTAGGTCAGCGACCGGAACCCGTCGCGGACGGCCACCGCGTCCGGCGTTCGGTCGGCCTGCTCGGCAAACCGGTGGGCGACAGTGGAATCCACCCCGTACGGCGCGGGCAAGCCGGCCAGTCCGCCGGCGATGGCCGCGTGCTCGGCCTCCTTGAGCACGTCGATGTCGCCGATGGAACGCTCCGGATCGGCCGCCACCGTGGCGAGAACCCGCAGGAACCGCTCGGTCAGCGCGGCGGCGGTAGCCCGCTCGAACAGGTCGCGGCGGTACTCGATCACGGCGTCGATGCCGCCGTTGTCGCCGCGCTCGGTCAGGTTCACGGTCAGATCGAACTTGGCGATGCCGATACCGAACGGCTCCACCGCGGCGTCGAGGCCGGGCAGCCGCAGAGCGGCCTCGGGCGTGTTCTGCAAGGCCAGCATGACCTGGAACAACGGGTGCCGGGAGAGCGTGCGTTCCGGGTTGACCGCCTCGACCAGCCGCTCGAACGGCAGATCTTGGTTGGCGTAGGCAGCCAGGTTCACCGCCCGGACCCGGTCCAGCAGCTCGCGGAAGCTCGGGTCGCCGGACGTGTCGGTGCGCAGCACCAACGTGTTCACGAAGAACCCGACCAGGTCGTCCAACGCCTCATCGGTGCGACCGGCGATCGGCGTGCCGATCGGAATGTCGGTACCAGCACCCATCCTGGTCAGCAAGGTGGCAAAAGCCGCCTGGAGCACCATGAACAGGCTGGCCCCGGTGCCGCGGGCCAGGTCGGTCAGGGCCGCGTGCAGCGGCGGCTCGATGTGGAACAGCACGGTGTCGCCGTCACTGGCGCTGACCGCCGGCCGCGGGTAGTCGGTCGGCAGGTCGATCTCGTCCGGGGCGCCGGCCAGGGCTCCCCGCCAGAACTCGATCTGCTTGGACACCACACTGTCCGGGTCATCATCGGTGCCAAGCAGTTCCTGCTGCCACAGCGTGTAATCCGCGTACTGCACGGGCAACGGCTGCCACCTCGGCGCAACTCCGTTGCGCCGAGCCGCGTAGGCCGTGGTCAGGTCCCGCACCAGCGGCGCGAGTGACCAGCCGTCACCCGCGATGTGGTGCAGCAGCAGGCAGAGCACGTGCTCGTGGGCCGACAGGCGGAACAGCGTGACCCGCAGCGGCAGCTCGGAGGCCAGGTCGATGCCCTCACGAACCGAGGCCGCCAACAGCTCCGGCAGATCGTCCGGCGTGGTCGGCACGACCTTGATCGCCACGCTGACGTCGTCGAGAATCTCCTGGTAGGGCACACCATCCTCGTCCGGGAAGATCGTGCGCAGGCTCTCGTGCCGAGCCACCAGGGCGTCCACCGCCGCCTGCAACGCGGCCTCGTTCAGGGCCCCGGTCAGGCGCAGCGCGAACGGCAGGTTGTAGGTCGGGCTCGGACCCTCGACCCGGTGCAGGAACCACAACCGCTGCTGGGCAAAGGACAGCGGCAACCGGTCGCCGCGCTCGTACGGGGCCAGCGTCGGCCGGGCGTCGTCGCCGATGTCGCCGACGACCCGGGCCAGCCCGGCCACGGTCGGGGCCTCGAACAGGCTGCGCACCGAGAGCTCGACGCCCAGCACCGACCGGACCCGCGACACCAGCCGGGTGGCCAGCAGCGAGTGCCCGCCCAGCTCGAAGAAGCCGTCGTCCACGCCGACCTGCGGTCGGTTGAGGACCTCGGCGAACAGCGAGCAGAGCACCTCCTCGACCACCGTCCGCGGCTCACGCTGGCTGCTGTCCAGCACCGGGGCCGGCAGCGCCTTGCGGTCGAGCTTTCCGTTGACGGTCAACGGGAATTCGTCCAGCACCACGACCGAGGTCGGCACCATGTAGTCGGGCAGTCGGCCGGCGACGTACTCCCGGACGGTCGCCGGCACCAGGTCGGCGCCGGTCACGTAGGCCACCAACGCCTTGTCCCGCACCAGAACCGCCGCGCGGCTCACACCCGGGCAGCAGGCCACGACGGCCTCGACCTCGCCCAGCTCGACCCGGAAGCCCCGGATCTTGACCTGGTCGTCGGCCCGGCCGACGAACTCCAGCGCGCCGGTGGACGACCAGCGCACGAGGTCGCCGGTGCGGTACATGCGGCCAGCGCTGAACGGATCCGCGACAAACCGGGTGGACGAGATGTCGGGGCGGTTGAAGTAGCCGCGGGCCAGGCCGTTGCCGGCGACGTACAGCTCGCCGACGACCCCGCGCGGCACCAGCCGCAACGCGTTGTCCAGCACGTACACCCGGTCATTGGCCACGGTGTCGCCGATGGATGCGATCGCAGGCCAGTCGACCACGTTCTCCGGCAACGAATCCGTGGTGCAGGCGTGGGTCTCGGCCGGGCCGTACACGTTGTGCAGCCGGCGGCCGGGGCGGTCGAAGAACGCGCGAACCCGGGGGCTCAGGGTCAGCGCCTCGCCGCCCTGAAGCACGTCGGTCAGCGCCGGCAGCTCGGTGCCCTGCTCGGCGGCGGCCTCGACCATGGCCTCGATGACCAGGTTCGGCGCGTAGAGCTCGCTGACGGCATTGGCGTCCAGCCACCCCACCAGCAGCTCGGCCGACCGCCGCACGTCCTCGGTCGGCACGGCCAGCGTGCGGCCGGTGACCAGCGTCGCCAGGATCTCCTGCACGGAGAAGTCGAAGCCGATCGCGGTGAACTGCGCGGTGACCGTGCCCGGTCGGTCGGCGAACCGCCACTGGTGCCAGGTCAGCAGGTTGACCAGACCGGATGTCGGCATCACGACCGCCTTGGGCCGGCCGGTGGACCCCGAGGTGTAGACGAGGTACGCCGGATTCCCCTGGGCGATGGCGACTTCCGGGTTCGAGTCGGGGCCGTCCAGCTCGGACACCACTTCCGGCGTCAGCACGAGCGCCGGGGCGGCGTCGGCGAGCATGAACTCGACGCGGCTGGCCGGGTAGTCGGGGTCGATCGGCAGGTACGCCGCGCCGGCCTTGAGGATGCCGACCAGCGCCACGACCATCTCGATCGACCGCGGCATGGCCAGCGCCACCACGGTTTCCGGCCGCACGCCCCGGGCGATCAGGGCGTGCGCCACGCGGTTGGCCCGGGCGTTGAGCTCGGCGAACGTGACGCTCTCGCCTTCGAACAGCACCGCCCGTGCGTCCGGGGTCTTAGCCACCGCAGCCTCGAACAGCTCCGGCACCGAAACCTCCGGCGCCGGCAGAGTCACACCGGTGCCGGCGGCGAGCAAGGCTTCACGCTCGTCGGCGGTCACCAGGTCGAACGTCCCGATAGGACGGTCCGGCGAGGCGACGGCGAACTCCAGCAACCGGTACAGGCGATCGGTCATGGCCGCCACGGTCGACCGGTCGAACAGGTCGCTGCGGTACTCCAGCGCGCAGTCGATCACCCGCGCCCGCTCGGCGATGCTCAGGTGCAGGTCGAACTTGGCGATGCCGACGCCGGTCGTCTCCAGCTTGGCGTCCAGGCCGGGCAGGTCGAGATCGGCCGAGACGCTGTTCTGGAAGGCCACCATGACCTGGAACAGCGGGTGCCGCGACAGCGAACGCTCGGGCTGGAGGTGCTCGACCAGCTTCTCGAACGGCAGGTCCTGGTTGGCATACGCGGAGAGGCTGGTGGCGCGAACCCGGTCCAGCAGCTCACGGAAGCTCGGGTCGCCGGACGTGTCGGTGCGCAGCACCAACGTGTTCACGAAGAACCCGACCAGATCGTCCAACGCCTCATCGGTACGACCGGCGATCGGGCTGCCGATCGGAATGTCCGTGCCAGCACCCATCCGCGTCAGCAACGCGGCGAAAGCGGCCTGTAGCACCATGAACACGGTCGCCTGCGAGTCCTTGGCCAGGTCGAGCAGGCCACGGTAGAGCCGGTTCTCGATACGGAACGGCACCGCGTCGCCGTCGTGCCCGGCCACCGCCGGCCGCGGCCGGTCGGTCGGCAGCTCCAGCTGCTCCGGAATGCCGGCCAGGGCCCGCTCCCAGTACGCCAGCTGCTCGTCCATCAGACCGTCGAGCAGATCCTGTTGCCACAGCGTGTAATCCGCGTACTGCACGGGCAGCGGGGCCCAGGTCGGGGCGGCTCCGTCACGCCGGGCGGCGTAGGCCGTGGCCAGGTCGCGGGCCAGCGGGGACCACGACCAGCCGTCGGCCGCGATGTGGTGCAGCAGCACGAGAAGCACGTGGTCCTCGGGGCCGTTCTCGAACAGCCAGGCCCGGATCGGCAGCTCGCCGGCCAGGTCGAAGCAGTGCCGCGCGGCATTGGCCACGGCGTCGTCGGTGAACTCCGCGACCTCCAGCACCGGCGTCGCGTCGGCGAGAATCTCCTGGTACGGCACGCCGTTGTGGGCCGGGAAGACCGTGCGCAGGCTCTCGTGCCGGGCCACCAGGTCGGACAGCGCCAATCGCATGGCGTCCTGGTCGATCGGTCCGGCCAGCCGCAGCGGCAGCGGGATGTTGTACGTCGGGCTCGGCCCCTCCAGCTGGTTGAGGAACCACAGCCGGCGCTGGGCGAAGGACAGCGGCACCAGCTCCGGCCGCGGGCCGGCGACCAGCGGCGGCCGGGCCTGGTCGGCGGTGTCCAGGGCCAGCGCGAGGGACTCCACGGTCGGGGCCTCGAACAGGTCCCGCACGCCGATCTCCGCCGCCAGCGTGGCGCGGATCCGGCTGACCAGGCGGGTGGCCAGCAGCGAATGCCCGCCCATGTCGAAGAAGTTGTCCTCGATGCCGACCTCGGGCACGCCAAGCACCTCGGCGAACAGCGTGCACAGCACCTGCTCGCGGGAGTTGCGCGGGGCCCGGCCGGTGGAGCCGGCGGCCAGGTCGGGCGCGGGCAGCGCCTTGCGGTCGACCTTTCCGTTGGGGGTCAGCGGCATCTCGTCCAGCACGACGACGAACGCCGGCACCATGTGCTTGGGCAGCCAGTTGCCCAGCCGGGTACGGATCGAGGCCGCCAGGGCCGGCTTGTGCTGGATCCGGCTGGGCTCGTTGGTCGACGGACTACCGTCTTCCAGTGGACGGTATACACCATCCAGTACACCGTCGGCTGTAGTGAAAACAACGTCGACCAGGTCGTCCGCGGCCCAGGTCACCGCCACGCGGTAACCCAGCTCCTCGCCCAGCGCGTGGAATTCCTCCACGTCCACCGGCGTCGACCCGCCGCGCTCGGTGAACAACCGGCTGTTCGGGACGTTGACCACCCGCAGCTGCTCGCCGACCAACGCCACCCGCAGCGCGTCCAGGTCGGTCCACTCGAGAACCGGCGCATCCGCCACATCAACGACCTGAGCAGTGTCCTTGTGCAGGGCGACGTGGTAGCGGTGCCGGGTCAGCTCGTTGTGGAACGAACCGCGCTCCAGCTGGATGTCGACCGCGGCCACACCCGGGATCGAGGCGAAGAACTCGGGCGCGACAACAAGTTCCCGCTCAGTACGGCCGTGCTCCATGGCGGCGTGCAGGGCCGGCAGCGTGCGCAGGTTGCGGACGTCGCCGACGAACACCGTGCCGCCCGGGGCCAGCAGCGCCAGCGCGCCGGTGATCACGTCGTGGAGGTAGGCGGCGTTCGGGAAGTACTGGCTGACCGAGTTGATCACGACCACGTCGAAGTGGCCGGTCGGGAAGCCGTCGAGCTCGTGCGCGGCGGCCGCCTTGAGCTGCACCTTCGCCGCGTAGTCGGGCCGCTCCGCGATCTGCGCCTGCAAGGCGTCGATCACGGCGGTGGAGAAGTCCGAGCCCCAGTACGCCTCGCAGTGCGGGGCCACCTCGGCCATGATCAGACCGCTGCCGACGCCCAGCTCCAGAACGCGCTTGGGTTGCAGGGCAAGGATTCGCTGCACGGTGGCGTCGCGCCACTCCCGCATCTGCTCCAGCGGGATCGGCGTGCCGTCGTAGCTCGAGTTCCAGCCCTCGAAGTTCTGGCCGAACTCACCGCTGCCGGCATTCTCGTACACCGACTCGTACGTCCGCTGCCACTCGTCCACATGCTCGACGTCGAGCTGCTCACTGTCCTCAGCCGGCACGATGTACCCGACGAGCTGCCCGTCACGGGCGATCACGGCGGCCTGCGACACCTCGGGGCACTCGGACAGCGCCGCCTCGACCTCGCCCAGCTCGATCCGGAAACCGCGCACCTTGACCTGGTCGTCGACGCGGCCGACGAACTCCAGCGTGCCGTCGGCGCGCCACCGCCCGAGGTCGCCGGATCGGTACATCCGCGCGCCGGCCGGGCCGAACGGATCGGCCAGGAACCGGGTCGCCGACAGGTCTGGCCGGTTGAGGTAACCGCGGGCCAGGCCCGCGCCGGCCAGGTAGAGCTCGCCGACCGCGCCGGTCGGCACCGGCCGCAGCTGGTCGTCCAGCACGTACATCCGGGCGTCCATGATCGGCGAGCCGATCGGCGGCACGACCGCACCGGTCAGCGGGGTACTCATGGTGGCGCAGACCGTGGTCTCGGTCGGGCCGTACGCGTTGATCATCACGCGGCCCTCGGACCAGCGTTCGACCAGGTCAGGCGCGGTGGCCTCACCGGCCACGACCAGCGTGACGCCGGTCGGCCACTCCTGCGGGGCCATCACCGGCAGCGCGGCCGGCGGCAGCGTGACGTGCGTGATCCGCTGCTGCGTCAGCAGCGTGACCAGGGCGTTTCCGGGCAGCAGCCGGTCGGCCGGGGCCAGCACCAGGGTCGCCCCGGAGAGCAGGCCCATGCACAGCTCCCAGAACGCCGCGTCGAAGCTCGTCGACGCGAACTGGAGCACGCGGCTGCCGGCGCCGACGCCGAGCCGTTCCCGCTGCGAGCTGACCAGGGCTTTCGCGCCGAAGTGCGACGCCACAACGCCCTTGGGGCGGCCGGTGGAGCCCGAGGTGTAGATGACGTAGGCCGGGTGCGCCACCGAGACCGACACTTCCGGCGCCTGCGCCGAATATCGGTCCAGCTCAAGGCCATCCAGGAAGATCGTGGGCAGATCGGGCCAGCGTGAGGCCAGGTCGGTGTGCGTGAGCAGCAGCGCCGGTTTGGCGTCGCCCAGCATGTACGCGATGCGCTCAGACGGGTAATCCGGGTCGACGGGCAGGTATGCCGCGCCGGCCTTGAGCACCGCCAGCTGGGCCACGACCAGGTCGATCGAGCGCGGCAAACCCAGCGCCACCAGCCGTTCCGCGCCGGCCCCGCTGGCGATCAGCAGCCGTGCCAACCGATTTGACCGGTCGTCCAGCTCGGCATACGTCAGCTGCTCGCCCTCGAACACCACCGCGGTCGCGTCCGGGGCCTCGGCCACGCGCTGCCGGAACAGCGCCGGCACGGTGTCCGCGTCGCCGGCCGTCGGCGTGGCGTTGTGCTCGATGACCAGGCGATCCCGCTCCCCCGGCACCATCACGTCGAGCTGGCTGATCGGCCGCTTCGGGTCGGCCGCGACGGCCGCGAGGACCCCAACGAGCCGCTGGCCGAAGGCCTCGACCGTGCCGCGCTCGAACAGGTCGGTGTTGAACTCGAAGTCGCCTTCGATGCCGCCCTCGAACCGTTCGCGCACGGCCAGGGCCAGGTCGAACTTGGCGAAGTCGACCCGCACCGGCTCGGTGGTGATGGTCAGTCCGGGGAACTCGGTCAGCCCGCCGGGCATGTTCTGGAAGGCCAGCAGCACCTGGAACAGCGGGTTGCGGGACAGCGAGCGCTCCGGCTGGAGGTGCTCGACCAGCTTCTCGAACGGCAGGTCCTGGTGGGCGAACGCGGCCAGGCCGGCCTTGCGCACCCGGGACAGCAGGTCACGGAAGCTCGGGTCGCCGGACGTGTCGGTGCGCAGCACCAACGTGTTGACGAAGAAGCCGACCAGGTTGTCCATGGCCTCGTCGGTGCGGCCGGCGATCGGGCTGCCGATCGGGATGTCCGTGCCGGCCCCCATACGGGTCAGCAGTGTGGCGAACGCCGCCTGGAACACCATGAACAGCGTGACCTGGTTGTCCCGCGCCAACTTCGACAGCGCGGCGTGCACGTGCTCGTCCAGCTCGAACGGCACGGTCTGGCCGCGGAAGCGGGCCACCGCTGGGCGACGGTGGTCGGCCGGCAGGTCCAACTGCTGCGGCGCACCGGCCAGCTCGGTAGTCCAGTGCTGAAGTTGCTTGGCTGCAAGGCTGTTCGGATCGTCCTCGGAGCCCAACAGATCCTGCTGCCAGAGCGTGTAGTCCACATACTGCACGGGCAGGTCCGGCCAGGCCGGACGGCCGCCGTCGCGGCGGGCGGCGTAGGCCATGCCGAGGTCGCGGACCAGCGGCGCGAGCGACCAGCCGTCACCGGCGATGTGGTGCAGTAGCAGGCACAGCACATGTTCCTGTTCGGACAACTGGAAAAGCGTGACCCGCAGCGGCAGTTCGGTGGCCAGGTCGAAGGTGTAGCGGCCGGCCTCGGCGATGGCCTGGGGCAGCTCGTCCTCGGTCACGCGAACCGTGGCGAAAACCGGGATCGCCTCCGGCAGAACGTGCTGGTACGGTACGCCATCGGCCTCGGGGAGCACCGTGCGCAGGGTTTCGTGGCGGGCCACGATGTCCGTACGGCGGCGCGCAGCGCGGTGAGGTTCAGCTCGCCGGACATGCGCAGGCCGATGGGGATGTTGTACGTCGCGCTCGGGCCCTCGATGCGGTGCAGGAACCACAGTCGGCGCTGCGCCGAGGAAAGCGGGACACGCTCGCCGCGCACGGCCGGGACCAGCGCCGGGCGGCGCTCGCCGTCGCGACCGTCGACTGCCTGCGCCAGGCCGGCGACGGTCGGGGCCTCGAACAGGCTCCGTACGGTCAGCTCGGCGCCGAGCACGGTCCGGATCCGGGAGACCAGGCGGGTGGCCAGCAGGGAGTGGCCGCCGAGCTCGAAGAAGCCGTCGTCCACGCCGACCTGCGGCACGCCAAGGACTTCGGCGAACAGCGAGCACAGCACCTCTTCGACGACCGACCGCGGCTCGCGGCCCTTGGCCTCGGCCACCGGCTCGGGCAGCGCGGCCCGGTCGAGCTTGCCGTTCGCGTTGAGCGGCAGGTCGTCCAGCACCATCACGGCCGACGGGACCATGTAGTCCGGCAGCCGATCGGCGACAAAAGCCCTGATAGCAGCGGGTTCAACCGTGCCAACCACATAGGCCACGAGCGAGGCGTCGCGGGCGATGACGGCCGCGCGGGTCACGCCGGGGCAGGCGGCGACGACGGCTTCGACCTCGCCGAGCTCGACGCGGAAGCCGCGCAGTTTGACCTGGTGGTCGACGCGGCCGACGAACTCCAGCTCGCCCAGCGCCGACCAGCGGGTCAGGTCGCCCGTACGGTACATACGGGAACCGTTGTCCCCGAACGGATCCGCGACGAACCTGGTGGCCGACAGGTCAGGCCGGCCGAGGTAGCCACGGGCCAGCGCGTCGCCGGCGATGTACAGCTCACCGACAACACCTTGCGGGACCGGCCTCAGGGCGGCGTCGAGCACGTAGACGCGGGAGTTGGCGATGGAGCGGCCGATCGGCGGGTGGTGCGGCCACTGCTCGATGTCCGACGGCACGGTGGAAGCGGTGACCACGTGGGTCTCGGCCGGGCCGTAGTGGTTGTGCAGCTGGGGAGTCGAGCCGGCGCGGTGGAAGCCGCGGATCTGCTCGCCCAGCGTCATGGCCTCGCCGGCCTGCGCGATGTGGGTCAGCGCCGGCAGCTGGATGTCCTGCTCCAGCGCGGCCTGACAGACCGCTTCGATCACCAGGTTGGGCGCGAACAGCTCGTTGACCTCGTTGTCCCGCAACCACTGCGCGAACAGCTCGGCGCTGCGCCGGGTCTCGTCGGTCGGGATCGCCAGGGTCTTGCCGAACAGCAGGGCGGACAGGATCTCCTGCGCGGCGACGTCAAAGCTGATGGTGGTGAACTGGGCGGTGACCGTGCCGACGCCGCCGCCGATTTCCCTTTGGTGCCAGCAGACCAGGTTCACCAGCACGGACTGGGGCATGACGATGCCCTTGGGGGTGCCGGTGGAGCCCGAGGTGTAGATGACGTAGACGGGGTTGCTCGGCTTCCGCCGCACCACCGGGTTGGTGCTCGGGCCATCGCCTTGCACCGTCTCGAGGTCGAGCACGAGGTCCGGGGCGGCGTCGGAGAGCATGTACTCGATGCGGGCCGGCGGGTACTCGGGGTCGATCGGCAGGTAGGCGCCGCCGGCCTTGAGGATCGCGACCAGGGCCACGATCATCTCGGTGGACCGCGGCAGTTGCAGCGCGACCACGCTCTCCGGGCCGACGCCTTGGGCGATCAGGTTGTGCGCCAAACGGTTCGCGCGTTCGTTCAGCTCGGCGTAAGTCAGGGATTCGTTCTCGAAGCGAACGGCCGTGGCCTCGGGGGCGCGGCGAACCTGCTCCTCGAACAGGTCGGCCAGCGAGTCCGCCGGCACGTCTTCGGTCGGTCCGGCGGTGGCGACCAAAGCCAGCTTTTCTCGTGGTGACAGCAGGTTGATCCGGCCGATCGGCACGTCGATGTCGTCGGCGATCGTCGCCAGCAAGGCCGCAAAGCGGTCCACAATGGACTGAGCCGCGGTGCTGTCGAACAGGTCGGGCCGGTAGTCCAGGCGCAGGGTCGTGGTTTCGCCAGGAATGACCAGCAGGCTCAACGGGTAGTGGGTGGCGTCGTTGACCGAGATGCCGGTCATCCGCATGCCGCCGGCCTCGGAGGTCAGCACACCGCGGTCCAGCGGGTAGTTCTCGAACACCACCACGGCGTCGAACAGCTCGCGGTGCCCGGCGGCCCGCTGGATCTCGGTCAGGCCGAGGTGCTGGTGGCTGATCAGCCGGGACTGCTCGTCCTGCACGCGGCTCAAGGCGTTCCGCAGGCTGTCGCCGGGCTGGAGGCGAACGCGCACCGGGAGGGTGTTGATGAACAGGCCGAGCATGGACTCGATGCCCGGCACCTCCGGCGGGCGGCCGGCCATGGTCGCGCCGAAGACGACGTCGTCGCGGCCGGACAGGTAGCCGATGACCATCGCCCACGCGCCCTGGACCAGCGTGTTCACCGTCAGGCCGGCGCCGCGGGCGGCGCTGCGCAGCTTGGACGTCAACTCGGCCGGCAGGACAACGCTGATCTGCTCGGGGAACAGGTTGGGGCGGCCGGGATCGGCCGGGGCCAGCAGGGTCGGCTCCTCGAGGCCGTGCAACGCATCGGCCCAGGCCGCCTTGGCGACAGCCGGATCCTGGCCGGCGAGCCAGCTCAGGTAGTTGCGGTACGGGGTCGCGGCCGGCAGGCCCGAGTCGTCGCCGTACGAGCCGTAGAGGTGGAACAACTCCTGCACCAGCAACGGCATCGACCACCCGTCGATGAGAATGTGGTGCGTGGTGAAGACGAACGTGTAGTGCTCGTCCGACCGCTTGACCAGCATGCAGCGCAGCAGCGGCGGCCGGGCGAAGTCGAACGGCGTGGCCCGGTCCTCTTCGAGGATCCGGTCCAAGTCCTTGTCGTCGGCCAGTTCCGTGAACGGAACGGACACCTGATGCGGCACCACCTGTACCGCACGGTCCAGGCCCTGCTGCCAGAACGCCGCGCGCAGGTTGGGATGCCGGCGCAGCAGCGCGTCCACCGCCTGGCGGAGCCGCTCCCCGTCGACCCGGCCGGCCAGCTCGAACACCAGCTGCACGGCATAGACGTCGACCGCCTGCTCGTCGTAGGTGGCGTGGAACAGCAGCCCTTCCTGCAACGGCGAGAGCGGCAGGACGTCCGCGAGTCCCGATTGCGTGCTCGTCATCGCGAAACCCTCCATGCGGCTTCCAGTAGGTCGATCTGCTCCTGGCTCAGCGAGACCAGCGGCAGGTCGGAAGGCGTGTGGCCGCCGGCGTCCTGCCGGTCGGACTCGGTGACGACGTTCTCCAGGGCCCTGGTGAACGTCCGGGCCAGGTCGTCGACGGCGTCACGGGACAGCAGTCGCGCCGCCCAGGACCAGGTGGCGGCCAGCGTCGGCCCGTCCGGTCCGTCGTTGGCGACCGCGTTGAGCTCGATCAGGTGGGCCAGCGGCAGGGCGGCGTCGGTGCCGTCGCCCAGCGTCTCGGCGTCCGGAGTTGCCGTCCAGACACCGGATTCGGCGGTGAACCGGCCCAGGTAGTTGAAGGCCAGCTGCGGCTTCGGCAGATCCTCGACCTCGTCGCGCAGCAGGCCGAAGCCGATGCCGTTGCCGGGCACCGCCCGCAGCTGTTCCTTGACCTTCTTCACCAGTTGACCGTCCACAATGGTCTGATCGACGCCGATCCGCACCGGGTACATGCTGGTGAACCAGCCGACCGTGCGGGAAAGGTCGATGTCGTCGGCCAGCTGCTCCCGACCGTGGCTTTCCAGGTCCAGCAGCACATCCGTCGCGTTGCCCAGGCCACGTCGCCGACGCCAGTCCGCCACCGCGAAGGCGAAGGCGGTCAGCAGCACGTCGTTGACGTTGCCGTGGAACTTGGCCGGCACCGTGCCGAGCAGCGGCTGGGTGAACTTGGCCGGCAGGGTGACGGTCAGGTGCTCCGCCGTGCCGGCCACGTCCTTCGCCGGGTCCAGTGGGGTGTTCGTGAGCGTGGTGTCCGGGCGGCTCAGCGTGTCCCGCCAGTGCTGGAGCTCGTTGCTGCGGTCAGTCTTTGCGAGGACCTGCGACCAGCGGCGGAACGAGGTTCCGTTGGGCTGCAACGGTTGCCCGTCCCATGCCGCGGCCAGATCCGGAAGCAGGATCCGCCAGGAGACACCGTCGACGACCAGGTGGTGAATGGTGATCAGGAGCTTGGCCGTCTCCTGGAACCATACGGCTTGAACCATGGTGCCGGTAGCGGGATTGAGACGGCTTCGAGCCGCGGCGGCTTCCTCCGCGAGGCTGCCCGTCGCGACGCGCAGGATGTCGTAGTCGGCGGCATCGTCGATCAGCGGACCGTCGGTGGTGAGCCGCATCCGCAGCGTGTCGTGGTGCGCGATCACCGCCTTCAACGCATGTCCGAGCCGGTCGGCGTCTGCATCTTTAGGTGCTGTGACCAGCATGGACTGGCTGAAAGCGTCGATCGGGCCGCCGCGTTCCAGCAGCCAGCGCATGATCGGCGTCGGCTCGAAGGGGCCGATAGCGTCGTCCCGCACCGGTGCGGCAGCGGTGTCGAGGTCCCGCGCGGCGCGGGCCAGCGCACCAGGGTGCGGTGCTCGAAGACGTCCCTCGGCGTGATCACCAAGCCGGCCTTGCGGGCCCGGCTGACGAGCTGGATCGACATGATGCTGTCGCCGCCGAGGTCGAAGAACCCGTTGTCCACGCCGACCTGCGACAGGCCCAGTACCTCGCAGAACAGCCCGCACATCAGCTCTTCTCGCTGGCCACGGGGCTGCCGGCCGGCCGGCTCGACCTCGTAGTCGGGCGCGGGCAGCGCCTTGCGGTCGACCTTGCCGTTGGTGGTCAGCGGCAGCGCGTCCAGCGCGACGAACGTGGCCGGCACCATGTAGTCGGGCAGCTCGCGGGACAGCCAGTCGCCCAGATTCGTTGCCGTGCCGACGATGTAGCCGACGAGACGCTTGTCGCCGGGCCGGTCCTCACGGATGATCACCGACGCCTGGCTGACGTCCGGGTGCTTGGCCAGCGCCGTCTCGATCTCGCCGAGCTCGATCCGGTAGCCGCGCAGCTTGGCCTGTCCGTCAGCACGGCCGACGAACTCCAGCTCGCCGTGGCGCGACCAGCGGACCAGGTCTCCGGTGTGGTACATCCGGCTGCCGTCAAAGGGATTGGCCACGAACCGCTCAGCCGTGGCGCCGGGCTGGCCGACGTAGCCGCGAGCGAGACCGGCACCGGCGATGTACAGCTCGCCGACGCTGCCGGGCGGCACCGGGCGCAGGCCGTCGTCCAGCACGTACAGCTGCATGTTGTCCAGCGGCCGGCCGATCGGGATCTTCGCGCCGATGTCCGTGCCGGCCTTGGTCGGCCGGTTCGCGGCGAACGTCGTGGTCTCGGTCGGGCCGTAACCGTTGACCACCACCGTGTTCGGAGCCGCGGCCAGGACCTTCCGTACCGCGTCGGGCGGCAGGACGTCGCCGCCGGCCCAGACCTGGCGGACGTCGGCGAAGCAGTCGGCGTGTTCTTCGGCCATCAGCCCGAACAGGCCGGCGGTCAACCAGAGCGCTGTGACGCCGTGCTCGGTGATCAGCTTGGCCAGCTCCGCGGTGTCGGTCTCGCCGGCCGGGGCGATCACCAGCTGACCGCCGGACAGCAACGGCACCCACAGCTCGTACGTGGAGGCGTCGAAGGAATGCGGGGAGTGCACCAGGATCCGGCGGTGCGCGCCGCCCTGGAAGGCACGATCACCAGCAAGGGCAACAACATCCCGCTGCGTGACGGCCACGCCCTTGGGGCGGCCGGTGGAGCCCGAGGTGTACATCACGTACGCCAGCTGCTCCGGATGCGTTGCCACACCGAGGTTCTCGCCGTCGCCGACGGCCGGCTCCTGAACGACCCGGAGGTCCAGTGTGGTCGAGCGGTCCGTGATCAGGATCGAGCAGCCGGTCTCGGCGACCATCAGCCGCATCCGGGGCTCGGGGTAGCGCGGGTGCAGCGGCACATAGAACGCGCCGGTCTTGAGCACCGCCAGGATCGCCACCACGAGCTCGACGCCACGATCCATCAGGATCGCCACGCCGGTCTCGGGACCGGCTCCTTCGTCGATCAGCTTGCGGGCGAACCGGTTGGCCCGCTCGTTCAGCTCGGCATACGTGATGTCACCGGGGATCAGCGCCACGGCGTCCGGGGTGCGAGCCACCTGCTGCTCGAACAGCTCAGCAATACCCTGGCCGGGTATCTCGGTCGCCGTGTCGTTCCAGGTCCGCAGCACGGTCTCGCGCTCGTCGGCGGCCAGCAGATCGATGCGGCTGACCGGCTTGTTCGGCTTGGCCACCGCCGCCGTCAGCAGCGTGACCAGGCGCTTCCCGATGTCCTGAGCCGTCTCGGCCTCGAACAGATCGCTGCTGTACTCCAGGAAACCGTGAATGCCCTGGCCGTCGCGGCGCTCGGTCAGCTCGACGGTGAGATCAAACTTCGCCACGCCGCAGTGCACCGGTGCCAGCTCGCCCGCCGTGCCGCCGAAGTCCACCATGGACTCCGGGGTGTTCTGGAGCACCAGCATCACCTGGAACAGCGGCTGCTTGGACAGCGACCGATCGGGGCTGATCATCTCCACCAGCTGCTCGAACGGCACGTCCTGATGGGCAAACGCCGCCAGGTCGGTGGCCCGCACCCGGCGTAGCAGTTCCGCGAACGTCGGGTCGCCAGCCAGGTCGTTACGCAGCACCAACGTGTTGATGAAGCAGCCCACGAGCTCGTCGGTCGCCCGGTCGCTCCTACCCGCCACCGGCGTGCCGATCGGAATGTCCGTGCCGGCCCCGAGACCGCTCAGCAACGCCGCAAGGCCGGCCTGAAGCACCATGAACAGCGTGACCTTGTGGTCACGGGCCAGCCGCAGCAGGCCCACGTGCAGCTCCGGGTCGATGGCCAGCGGCACCGTCTCGCCCTGGTAGCTCGTGACCGCCGGTCGCGGATGATCCGTCGGCAGCTCCAGCCACTCCGGCAGGTCGGCCAGCTGGTTGCGCCAGTACGCCAACTGCTCGTCCAGCGGCAGCCCCCGCTGCCAGACCGCGAAGTCCTTGTACTGCACCGGCAGCGGCTCGAACTCCGGCGCATTCCCGTTGATTCGGGCCTCGTAGGCCAGCGAAAGATCGCGCCCCAGCGGCGCCAGCGACCAGCCGTCGCCCGCGATGTGGTGAATCAACAGAAGCAGGACATGGTCGTCCGACCCGGCCTCGAAGAGGTGGACGCGGAGTGGAATCTCGGTGGCCAGGTCGAAGCCCTTGCGGGCAGCCTCGCGGAAAGCGGTATCCGTCAGATTTTCCACCACGATCTGTGGGGCGGCGTCGATGACCACCTGGCTCGGCGCGCCGTCGACCTCGGGATACACCGTGCGCAGGATCTCGTGGCGCTGCACCAGATCGGCCAGTGCGGCGGTGAGTGCCTCGCGGTCCAAACGGCCGCGCAGCCGCACCCCGACCGGGATGTTGTACGTCGGGCCCGGGCCTTCAAGGCGGTCCAGGAACCACAGCCGCATCTGCGAATACGACAGCGGGACCGCGCCTTCGTGCTCGACCGCGCGCAGCGGCGGACGGCCGGTCGCAGCGTCATCGAGCAGGCGGGCGACGCCCGCGACGGTCGGCGAGTCGAAGACCTGGCCGATGGTCAGCTCAACGCCGAGCTCGGCCCGCACCAACCGGGCCAGCTGATCCGCCAGCAGGGAATCGCCGCCCAGGCGGAAGAAGTCGTCGTCCACGCCGACGTTCGAGACCCGCAGCACATCAGCGAATAGTCCACTCAGGACCATCTCACGCTGGCTGGCCGGCTGGGCGTCGCCGCCAGCCAACACCGGCTCGGGCAACGCCTTGCGGTCCAGCTTCCCGTTGGCGGTCAGGGGAATCTTGTCCAGGACGACGAAAGCCGCCGGCACGTAGTGTTCGGGCATGGTGTCAGCGGCGTGCCGGCGCAGCGCGACGGCGTTGACCTCGGCGCCCGAAGCCGGGACCACGTAGGCGACGAGCATCTTGTGGCCTGGCCGGTCCTCGCGAGCCACCACGGCCACGTTGCCGACGCCGGGGTAGGCGGCGAGGGTGGCCTCGATCTCGCCCAGCTCGATCCGGAAACCACGGATCTTGACCTGGTGATCGGCCCGGCCCACGTACTCCAGCGAGCCGTCGGGGCGACGACGGGCGACGTCGCCGGTGCGGTACATCCGGCTGCCGGCCAGGCCATTGGGGTCGGCGACGAAACGCTCCGAGCTCAGGTCGGGGCGGCCGAGGTAGCCGCGCGCCAGACCGGCGCCGGAAACGTAGATCTCGCCGGCCACGCCGTCGGGCAGCGGCCGCAGGGCGTCATCGAGGACGTGCACGCGGAGATCGGGAATGCCGACGCCGATGTCGCTCGCGGCACCGGGACGAGCGCTGTCGCGACCGAGCTCGCGGTGGGTGACGTGCACCGTGGTCTCGGTGATGCCGTACATGTTGACCAGGCGCGGCGCGTCGTCGGCGTGCCGCTCGTACCACTCCATCAGCCGATGCGGGTCGAGCGCCTCGCCACCGAACACCACGTACCGCAGGGAAAGCGGCCTCGGGTCCTCGCGGTCGGCCTCCATCAGCTGGTAGAAGGCCGACGGCGTCTGGTTCAGCACGGTGACGCGCTCGTCCGACAGCAGCCGGAGGAAGTCGTTGGGGGAACGGGTGATCGCGTGCGGCACGATCACCAGCCGGCCGCCGTACAGCAGCGGGCCCCAGCTCTCCCACACCGAGAAGTCGAACGAGAAGGAGTGGAACAGGGTCCACACGTCCATCGGTCCGAAGTGGAACCAACGCTCGGTGGAGGTGAAGAGCCGCACCACGTTGGCGTGCGTCACCAGCACGCCCTTGGGGCGGCCGGTGGAGCCGGAGGTGTAGATCACGTAGGCCGGGTGCGCCGGGTCCAGCGGGCTGAACCGGTCGGCGTCGGTCGGATTCTCCCCCGACACCTGGGCCAGCTTCTGTGCGGTGGCCTCCTCGTCCAGCACGACCCGGTCCACCTCGGCCGGCAGCACGGTGCCGACCTCGGAGTTGGTGATCACGCACACCGGGTCGGCGTCGTTCAGCAGGTAGGCGATGCGGGCCGGCGGGTACTGCGGGTCGACGGGCAGGTAGGCCGCGCCGGCCTTCACGACAGCCAGCATCGCGACGATCATGTCCAGCGACCGGGGCAGCGCGATGGCCACCAGGTCCTCGGCCCCCACACCGGAGCCGATCAGCAGGTGCGCCAGGCGATTCGAGCGTTCGTTGAGCTCGCCGTAAGTCAGGGTCACGCCGTCGAACGTCACGGCCGGGGCCTCGGGGGCGCGCCGCGCCTGCTCCTCGAATACCGCGGGCAGGCAGCGCTCGACCTCGGCGGCCGGTGCGGGGTCCAGGGTCACGCGCTCGTCGGCGACCCGAATGTCCAGGCGACCGGTCGGCGTGGTCAGGCCCGTCTCGGCGAGGGCGGTGAGCAGGGAGAGAATGCGACGGCCGTGCGCCACCGTGGTTTCCGCGTCGTACAGGGCCGGGTTGGCATCGACGTCCAGCCGCAGGCCGCCGTCGGCCGCCGGGTACACCGACACCTTGACGTCGTCGACCGGGCCGGTGGACATCCGGTGCACCACGCCCGGCAGCTCGCCGAACCGAAGGTCGTCGCCGAACGGCATGATGTTGACCACCGGGCCGTACAGCCGGCCGTCGCCGCCGGCACGCTTGGCGTCGCGGCGCAGGTCCTCGAAGCGGTAACGCTGGTGCCGCAACGCCTTCGACGTCTGGTCAGCCGTATGGGCCAGGAGCTCACCCACGGTCGTGGCCGGCGTGACGCCAACGGCCAGCGGCAGCACGTTGGCCACCATGCCCGGGACCGTCCGGCTCGCCCGACTCACGCGGGCGGCAGCCGGGAAGCCCAGCACCACCTCGGCGGTCCCGGTCATCCGGCTCAGGTACAGTGCCGTCGCCGCGACCACCGCCGTCGGCCAACCACCGGGAAGATCAGCAAGTAGGTCCACAGTGGACTGTGAAACTGAGTGGGCGCTGCGGTGGAAGGTGTTGCTCACCGGCGCGCCACGACCGGCCAGCGTGACCGGCTCCGGCCGTGCCGACGCCCAGTACGCCCGATCACGCTCAAAGGCAGCAGTCTCCCGGTAGACCGCCTCATCCTCAGCCAGTACGCCGATGTCGCCGAACGTCGCGGGCGGGATGTCAGCGCTCATGACCAGGGCGCTGTAGACCTCGGCCACGCGGCGCATCACCAGCCCGCTGCCGGTGCCGTCCAGGAGGATGTGGTGCACCCGCTGGTACCACAGGAAGTGATCCTCGACGAGAACGAAAAGGGCCTGCGCAACAAGGGAATCGGCCGTCAGATCGACGGGAGTGGCGAGATCCGCCTGCATCCACTGGTACGGGTCGGCGTCGACAACCGTCAGCTCCCAGTCCGGCTTGTCCAGCACCAGCTGGGCCGGGCC
This sequence comes from Kutzneria chonburiensis, assembly GCF_028622115.1. Classification (NCBI taxonomy): domain Bacteria; kingdom Bacillati; phylum Actinomycetota; class Actinomycetes; order Pseudonocardiales; family Pseudonocardiaceae; genus Kutzneria; species Kutzneria chonburiensis. The sequence goes on along the minus strand of NZ_CP097263.1, from coordinate 8,778,513 downwards.
GTCCACGAAGCGGGTGCGCAGCGCCTCGGTCTCGGCGGCCACGATCCGCAGCGCGGCGCGGAACTGCTCGACGTCCAGCCGGCCCCGGATCTCGACGTGGTCGCCGGTGTTGTGGCTGGGGTTGGCCGGGTCGATGCGCGTCGCGTACCAGACACCGAGCTGGGCCGCGGTCAGCGGGCGCAGAGTTGGCTCCAGGCCGGGCATCTCGTTCCCTCCGGATCGTGGGTCGTTGGCTCCACTGTGCCGGCCGCCCTTGACACGGCCCTGATGCGCGCCTGACGCGAACCCGGACAACAACAGCGCCCCCGCGTGGCGGGGGCGCTGTTGCCGGAACTCTGCGGTTGAGGGGGTTAGCCGCGGATCACGGATACGGGGAGGTTCTTGGTGCCGTACAGGCCTTCTCGGTGGTATACGACCTCGGCGCCGGGCGTGACCCGAATGTCGGAGAACCGGTCCAGCACCAGCTCGAGCGCGATTCGACCCTCGGTACGGGCCAGCGGCGCGCCGAGGCAGAAGTGGATGCCGTGCCCGAAGGCCAGCTGCTGCGCCGAATTGCGGTGCAGGTCGAAGCGCTCCGGGTCGGGGAAGGCCCGCTCGTCGTGGTTGGCCGACAGCAGCGACGGCATCACCATGCTGTTCGCCGGGATCGCCACGTCCCCGATGACCACGTCGGTGGTGGTGATCCGGCTGGCGATGGTGATCGGCGTCCTTGTCCGCAGCACCTCCTCGACGGCCTGCGGGATCAGCGACCGGTCGGCCCGCAGCGCCGGCTGGATGTCCGGGTTGTCCTCCATGCACAGCACGGTGTTGCCGAGCAGCATGGTGGTGGACACGTGGCCGGCCATCAGCAGCAGGCACGCGAAGTCCACGACCTGCTTGTCGGTCAGCCGGTCTCCGTCCACCTCGGCCTGCACCAGCTTGGTCAGCAGGTCCTCACGGGGCTTGGTCCGCCGGTCCGCGCAGTGTGCGCCGAGGTAGTCCCGCATCTGCTGCATCGGCGTGCCGACCAGCTCGCGGAACTCGGCGTCGTCGCTCTCGAACTGCATCGACACCGGGTCGTCGAACTCCTTGGACAGCATGCGCTCCGACCAGCCGCGGAACAGCTCCCGGTCGCCGGCCGGCACGCCGAGCAGCTCGGCGATCACGATCACCGGCAGGGTGTAGGCGAACTCGGTGATCAGGTCGAACTGGTCGCTTTCGATGCCGTCGAGCAGTTCCCGACCGAGCTCGGCCACCCGGGGCTCCAGCTGGGTTACCGTGCGCGGCGTGAACGCGGTGCTGACCAGCCGCCGCAGCTTGCGGTGCAGCGGCGGGTCGATCACCGACAGGATGTCCCGGGAGAGCGGGTCCGCGTCGGGCATGATCCGGCTGATGTCCGACGAGTACGTGGTGAAGTCCGAGGTCACGGCGACCACGTCGGCGTGCCGGAAGACGTGGAACACGCCGTACTCGTCACGCCACACCGGCTGGTTGTCGCGCATGGTCTTCAGCCACGACAGCAGGGCCGCACCACCGTCCTGAGTGGACGGCTTGGCCGACACGAGTTGCTGGGTCACGCGTTGCTCCTCTCCGGCTCGCCGGCCACGGGCAGCGGCTCGGCCACGACAGCGGGCTTGTCGGCCCGCAGCAACAGGAATCCGGCCAGCAGACCGCCGGCCAGCACGGCCACCGCGCCGATCAGCTGGCTGCTGGACATACCGGCGGCGAAGGCGTCGCGCGTCGCCGCGATGACGTCCGGCTTCCCTTGCGCCGCCTGCAAAGCTGCCGGCAGCGACTTGCTGGCGTCAGTACCGAGACCGGACGGCAGCTGCGACGCGAACCGTGCCGTCAACACGGCACCGAGCACGGCCACACCGAACGAGCTGCCCAGCTCCTGCAACGTCTGGCTGACACCGGAACCGGTACTGGCCCGCTCCGGCGGGATGGCGCTCATCAGGGCGTGCGCCGCGATCGGCATCGACATGCCGACACCGAAACCGATCAACGCCAGGCCCAGCAGCGTGGCCAGGTAGCCGGCGGAGATCGGGATCAGCGCGATGCAGGCCAGGCCGGCCGCGGCCAGCGTCATGCCGACGATGATCGTCGGCCCCTGGCCGAGCCGCTTGCCGATGCGCGCGGACAGCAGGCTGCTCGCGATCATCGTGCAGATGGCCAGCGGCGCGATCCGGAAACCGGCCTCCAGCGCGGAAAAACCGAGCACGAACTGGAGGTGCTGGGTCAGCAGGAACAGCGAGCCGCCCATGCCGAACGCGGCCAGGATGCCGCCGGCCGCGGCGCCGTTGAACCGTCGGTTGGCGAACAGCGACAGGTCGAGCATCGGGTTCTCGGCCTTGAGCTGCCAGATCACGAAGGCCACCAGGGCAATCACGCCCAGGCCGATCGCACCGAGCACCGGCAGCGAGCCCCAGCCGTCCTCCGGGCCGGAGATGACCGCCCACACCAGCGCGGCCATGCCGATCGCCGACAGCACGCCGCCGAGCACGTCCGGGTATTTGCCGGCCGGGTCCTTCGACTCCGGCACGAGCACGGCCACCCCGATGAAGCCGATCAGCGCCACCGGCACGTTGATCAGGAACACCGAGCCCCACCAGAAGTGGGCCAGCAGGAAACCGCCGAGCACCGGGCCGAGCGCGATGCCGGCCGAGGACACCGCCGCCCAGATGCCGATCGCCTTGCCGCGTTCCTCGTTGTCGAACACCCGCACCAGCACCGCGAGCGTGCCCGGGGTGAGCAGCGCGGCGCCGACGCCCATGCCGGCGCGGGCGACGATCAGCTCGATCGGCGAGCCGGCGAACGCGGCGACGCCCGAGCCGATGCCGAACAGGGCCAGGCCGAGCAGCAGGCCGCGCTTGCGGCCGTAGCGGTCGGACAGGCTGCCCGCGGCGACCAGCAGGCCGGCCATGGCGAGCGAATACGCGTTGATCATCCACTGGATGTCCGGCGTGCTGGCGCCGAGCCCGGAGACCAGCGACGGCACCGCGACGTTGAGCACCGTGTTGTCCAGCACCACCGTCAGCAGCGCGAGACAGAGCACGCCGAGAATCCACCACCGCTGGGGATGGCGCTGAGTCGTTTGCACAGTGAAGCTCCCGAAAAACGTGTGTGAGACAAGCGAGCGGCGGCGAACGGGGTCGCCGGAAGCACGCGCGTCGGCCCGAGGGCGTGGACAAGCGCGTGGAACGACACGCCGTGGGCATGCGAAAAGGGAGTCGGGGCCGGCGGTCAGACGGCGTAGTACACCGGACGCGGGCCACGAAGAAGAGGCTCCCTCAGGGGAGCTCGCTGACTACCGACCTCAAAAGATCACGTCAGCGAGTATGGCACAGCTCCGGCGCGGGACACAAACCTCCGATCGTGTGCTGGACACGGGTACCGCCCGAATGCTGCTGGCCGCCGTTGACACGGCGCTGACATCGTGTTGACACCGCCGTTCGGCGATCTTCGCGCGTGGGCGAACCGTCGTTAGCATGCATTTCATGACCGATGACACGACGCCGCGACTGCCGGCCGACAAGGAAGAACTGCGCACTCTCATTGCCGCCAAAATCGAGGTCGACGCGGCCGAGATCGCCGACGGCGAGGACCTGATCGAGTGGGGGCTCGATTCCGTGACGATCATGGGCCTGGCCAACACCTGGCGCCGCGCCGGGGCCGACGTCGACGAGAAGGTGCTGCTCAGGACGGTCACCGTGGACGGATGGTGGCAGCTGCTGGCCCCGGCCGCCTGACCACGGGTCGGCGCTCGCTCGAACAGGACTCGACTTTTCCGCCGGAATTCGGTTCGCCGGGCTACGTTGGCCGCAAATGGTCATCGCGACCCCACGGAGCCAACCATGGAATTCGGCGTCAACTTCTTCCCGGTGGTCGACCCGGCGGAAAAGAGCGCAACGCAGTACTACGACGAGAGCCTGCGGCTGACGAAGGTCGCGGAGACCCTCGGATTCGAACACGTGCAGACCGTAGAGCACTATTTCTCGGCCTACGGCGGCTACAGCCCCGACCCGGTCACGTTCCTGGCCGCGGTGGCCGCGCAGACCACCCGGATCCGGGTGGCGACCGGGGCCGTGATCGCCGCGTTCACCCATCCGCTCAAGCTGGCCGGCAAGCTGGCCATGCTCGACCACCTCTCGCACGGCCGCCTCGATGTCGGCTTCGGCCGGGGCTTCCTGCCCGACGAGTTCGAGGCGTTCCAGGTGCCGATGGACTCCAGCAAGGCCCGCTTCGCCGAGACCATCGAGGCCGTCCGTCGCTTGTGGACGGAGGAGAACGTGTTGTGGGACGGGCAGTTCCACCAGTTCGGCCCGGTGTCCATGCTGCCTCGCCCGTACCAGCAGCCGCACCCGCCGATCTTCGTCGCCTCGGCGACCAGCGCCGAATCCTGCGCCGCCGCCGGCACCGCGGGCCACCACCTCCAGGTCGTGCCGTCGGTGACCTCGCGGGAAGCGTTGCAGGAGAACATCGCCGGCTACCGCGCCGCCTACGCCGCCGCCGGACACCCTGGCGCGCCGCGGATCCAGATCAAGTACACGTGTTACCTGTCCGAGGATCGCAGCGAGGCCCTGGTCGCCGGCGCGCACTACGAGCAGAACTACATCGACAAGATGGCCGAGGCCATTGCCTCCTGGGCCAGCACGCGCAGCGACGCCTACCCGGGCTACGAGAAGTTCATCGACAAGGTGCGGGCCTTCGACTTCAAGAAGTCCCTTCAGGACAACAAGGTTCTTGCCGGTACGGCTTCCGACATCCGCGCGCAGCTGGAGACCATCCGTGGCTGGTTCGGCGACGACCTGTGTGTGAGCCTCCAGTTTAACCCGGGCGCGATGCCGTTCTCGCAGTCGCTCAACGCCATCGAGTTGTTCGGGCGTGAGGTCATGCCGCACTTCACGGCTGTCGGTGCGTTGCAGGAGGTCCGGTGACCGTCGCCGTCATCGGGCTGGGCGCCTGGGGCTCGTCGACGCTGTGGCGGCTGGCCGCCGCCGGCGTCAAGGTGATCGGCTTCGAGCAGTTCACCCCGGGGCACGCCAACGGTTCCTCGCACGGCGGCAGCCGCATGTTCCGCACGGCCTGTCTGGAGCACAACGACCTCGTGCCGCTGGCGCAGCGGTCGCTGACGCTGTGGCGGGAGCTCGAGGACGCCAGCGGTGAGGCGCTGTTCGACAACAGCGGTGGGCTGCTGATCGGGCCGCGTGATGGTCACGTGGTGGCTGGGACGTTGGCGGCGGCGCGGGTTCACGGTATTCCGGTCGAGGAGCTGTCGGCGGATCAGTTGGGAGCGAGGTTCCCGGCGCACCAAGGGCTTCCGGCCGATCATGTTGGCGTGTGGGAGCCGACCGGTGGGTTGATTCGGCCGGAGGCGGCGATTCGTGCTGCTGTGGCGACTGCGCGGACTGCCGGTGCTGTGGTGTATGAGAACACGCGGGTCACCGAGATCGATGTGCTGGATGACGGGGCCGTGGTTCGTACGCCTACCCGGGATTTCCGGGTGGAGCAGGTGGTGGTGACCGCTGGGCCGTGGGTGGCCAAGCTGCTGCCGGAGCTGCCGCTGGAGCCGGTGCGCATGCCGACGACGTGGTTCCGGCCGACTGGTGACGTGGAACCGTTCGCGCTGAAGAACTTCCCTTCGTTCATCCGAGAACTGGGGCACGGCAAGGCAATCTGGGGCCACGGTTTCCAGGACGGCCCGGATGTCAAGCTGGGACTGGAAGACGGCGGCGGCAACTTCAAGCCGATCGACCCGGACACTACGGATCGCGGTGTGACGCCGGCGGACTGGCACACGCTGACCGGCCTGCTGGCGACGGCCGTGCCAGGCCTGGGAGCACTCCCGTCGGCCGTGACCACGTGCATGATCACCAAGACGCCGGACCGGCAGTTCCTGCTGGGCCGGCCGCGCGGCAGCCGCGCGCTGGTGGTCGGGGCGGGCTGCGCCGGACACGGCTTCAAACACGCGACCGGCATCGGCGAGGCGCTCGCCGACATCACGCTCGGGCGGCCGACCGGCAGCCCGCTGGGATTCACCGATCCCAACAGGTTCCTGTAGTACCACGGGGTGGAGGGGCAAGCCGTGCGACTGCGTTTGCTGGGACCGGTCGACATCTTCGACGAGGTCAACGGCCGGCGGATCGACCTGACCGGGGCTAAGCGACGCGCCCTGCTGGCCACACTGGTGGTCCGGCAGGGCCAGACGATCTCCCTGCACCGGCTGACCGAAGAGCTGTGGGGGGAACGGCCGCCGGCCAACGCGGTCAACGCGCTACAGGCGCATGTCGCGCGGCTGCGGAAGCTGCTGTCGGTGGCGGGCGGGAGCCCGGACCAGATCGTGACCCAGTCCTCGGGCTATAGCCTGGATCTGGAGCCCGGGCAGACGGACGTGGATGAGTTCAATCGGCTGTCGGCGCAGGCGCGTGAGGTGCTGGCTGATCGGCCGGAGCGGGCGATCGAGTTGCTGCGTGCGGCGTTGGATCTGTGGCGGGGCCCGGCGTTCGACGGGAACACGACCGGGGAGATCCTGGCTACCGAGGCTGAGCTGCTGACCGAGAATCGGCTGGCGACGTTGGAATCGCTGTATGACGCGTCGTTGCGGATCGGGCGGCACCGTGAGGTGGTCGGCGAGATCGAGGAGACCATCGCGGCGCATCCGTTGCGGGAGCGGTTCTACGACCAGCTGATGGTGGCGTTGTACCGGTGTCACCGGCAGTCTGAAGCCATCGGCGTGTATGACCGGGCGCGGCGAAAGCTGTTGCGGGAGCTGGGGGTTGAGCCGGGGCCGGCGCTACGGGGGCGGATGCAGGCGATTCTTGCGCACTCGCCGTCGTTGCTGCTGCCCGCGTCGGAAGAGTCTGATGTGGACGGATTGTCGATCACCAGCATCGGGGACCTCAACCAGGAGCTGGCGCACCTGCAACGGCGGATGAACACATTGGCGCGCAGGCAGGAGCAGCTGATGCGCATGGTCGCCGGCACGGCCGCGGTCGCGGGCCTGTAGACACTGTAGGAAAGGACATTCCATGCTCGACGGATGCGTGCCCTATCCGCCGGAGGTGGCGGACCGGTACACCGAGGCCGGCTACTGGCGGGGCGAGCCGCTGGGCCGCCTGCTGCGGCAGTGGGCTGCTGCCCACGCCGACCGCACCGCGCTCGTGGACGGCGATCGTCGTTTCACGTACGCGGAGTTGGATGCCTGGGCGGATCGGCTGGCGGCTGGGCTGCATGCGCAGGGGATTCGGTCGCGGGACCGGATCGTGGTGCAGCTGCCGAACTCGGCGGAGTTCGTGGCGCTGTGCTTCGCGATGTTCCGGCTGGGGGCGCTGCCGGTTTTTGCGCTGCCGGCGTTCCGGTCGTTGGAGATCCGGCACCTGTGTGAGCTGTCGGGGGCGATCGGGTATGTGGTGCCGGACGAGCACCTGGACTTCGACTACCGCGGACTGGCCCGGCAGGTAGTGGAGGAGATTCCGGCTCTGAAGCACGTTTTCGTTGCCGGGGAGGGTGACGGGTTCCTCGGGTTGGCCGAGATCGAGGCTGAGCCGGTTGAGCTGGCGGAGCCCGATGCCCATGACGTCGCCTTTTTCCTGCTGTCCGGCGGGACGACGGCGCTGCCGAAGCTGATTCCCCGCACGCACGTGGACTACGAGTACATGACCCGCATCACCGCGGACATCTGCGAGCTCGGACCGGACAGCGTGTACCTGACGGTGCTGCCGATCGAGTTCAACTTCCCGTGGGGCTGCCCGGGGGTGATCGGCATTCTCGGGGTCGGCGGGACGGCCGTGATGGCTCGGACACCGAATCCGGTGGAGTGCTTCCGGCTGATCGAGGAGGAAGGCGTCACGATCACGTCGATCGTGCCGACGATCGCGCACATGTGGCTTGAGGCGACGGAGTGGAACGAGCGCGATCTGTCCAGCCTCGAGGTGATCCAGATCGGGAGTGCGAAGCTGCATCGCCTTGTCGCGGAGCGGATCGAGCCGACGTTCGACTGCCGGCTGCAGCAGGTGTTCGGGATGGCCGAGGGGCTGCTGTGCTTCACCCGCTACGACGACGACAACGAGACGATCGTGTCGACGCAGGGGACGGCTGTTTCGCCGGCGGATGAGATCCTGGTGGTTGACGAGGCCGGGAACCCGGTGGCTGAGGGCGAGGCCGGTGAGCTGCTGACGCGGGGACCTTATACCTTGCGGGGGTACTACAACGCGCCGGAGCACAACGCGAAGGCGTTCACTGCCGACGGTTTCTATCGCAGCGGTGATCTGGTTCGGATCACCGCGAGTGGGAAGCTGGTGGTGGAAGGTCGCGTCAAGGACGTGATCAACCGAGGCGGGGACAAGATCTCGGCGACGGAGATCGAAGGGCACATCACGGCGCATCCGAACGTGGTGCAGGCGGCGGTGGTGCCGGTGCCGGACCTGGTGCTCGGCGAGAAGACGTGCGCGGTGATCATCGCGGAAGGGGTGGCGCCGAAGCTGCCGCAGCTGAGGAAGTTGCTGCGGGAGCGGGGACTGGCGGACTACAAGCTGCCGGACCGGGTTGTGGTGGTGGAGAAGTTCCCGCTCACCGGGTTGGGCAAGGTGGACAAGAAGACGTTGGCGGCCCGGATGGCAGGTGCGTCATGAGTTTCGCGGTTCCGTTCGCGCGTAGGGGAAGCCTGGTCGACGACAGTGATGTTGCCGCCGTGGCACGGCTGGTGTCGGAGGCTGGCACGCTGTCGGCCGGGGAGTGGCGGGACCGGTTCGAGCGGCGGTTCGCGGAGCATGTCGGTGCGAAGCACGCGATGTCGGTGACCAGTGGCACGGTGGCCCTGGAGCTGGCCATCCAACTGCTGGACCTGGCTCCGGGTGATGAGGTGATCGCCACCCCGCAGACCTTCCAGGCCACGTTGCAGCCGCTGCTCGACCACGATGTCCAGGTCCGGTTCTGCGATGTGGATCCGTTGTCGCTCAACATGGATCCCGTTGTGCTGCGGACCCTGATCACTGAGCGGACCAAGGCGATCCTGCTCGTCCACTACGCCGGCTACCCGGCGCAGATGGACGAGATCATGGCGATCGCGCGGAAGCACGGGATCATCGTCATCGAGGACTGTGCGCACGCGTTGGGGTCGGAGTACCTGGGGCGGCGGCCGGGGAATCTGGCTGACATCGGGTGCTTCAGCTTTCACTCCACCAAGAACATCACCACGCTGGGCGAAGGTGGGATGCTGACGTTCAACCGGGATGACTGGGCGGAGCGGGTGGAGCGCCGTCGGTCGAACGAGGTCGACGGCATCTTCGTGTCTCAGGCGAATGATGGTGAGCCGTTCCTGCTGCCGTGGATGAAGTTCTCGGCGGACGTGTATCGGATGGCGTGTGTCGGCGTGCGTCGGTCCGGCACGAACGCGACGCTGTCGGAGGCTGCTGCGGCGGCGGGACTGGCGCAGCTGGACAAGCTCGACTCGATGGTGGCTCGGCGGCAGGAGATCGCCGCAAGGTTGGATGAGGTGATCGGGTCGTTCGAGGGGACTCGGCTGCACCAAACCCCGGTGGGTAGCACGCATGCCCGGCACCTGTACACGTTCTTCGTCGAAGACGGTCGGGATGACCTGGTTCGCTCGCTGCACGGGCTGGGGGTTGAGGTCCAGCTTCGGTATTTCCCGCTGCATCTGACGCCGGAGTGGCGGTGGCGGGGACACCGGGCCGGGGAATGCCCTGAAGCTGAGCGGTCGTGGTTCACCTCGCACATGAATTTGCCGTGTCACCCGGGGCTTACCGATCTACAGGTCGACCATCTGGTTGATGCCGTTGCCACGAGTTTGAGCAAGGAGAACGCATGCCGTACATCGATGTCCGGATCTATGAGGGTCGGCTGAACGAGGCCAGCGAGAAGGAGCTGGTAGCTCGGTTGACCGACGCGGTGGCTGAGGTTTTCGGGGATGAGATTCGGGCGGCCACGTGGATCACGTTGACGGGGGTTCCGGAGAAGCGGTGGGGGATCGCCGGGGTTACGGGGTGAGGCCTGTCTGCTGGATGGCCTGAGCTGCCGGTTGGATGAGAATTCGCGCTGGGTCGCGTGGATTTTGTGTGGAGCCTCTGCGCGATGGCCCAAGGGCTAAAAGCGGGCAGGTGGGCCTGCCCTTGGCCTGTCAATTGTACGCCATCGCGCCCCTCCACACAAAATCCACGCTTATTCTTGTTGTTGCCGGATTGGGTGTGGCGGTGGAGAAGAAAAGCTTTTCTGTTGGCATTTATCACCCGTTGGTGGTTCGCGTTGGATCTTACGGGCTAGTATTCTTAGAGGTATGGAACTTACCCGTGAAATGGAGAGCATGGGGCCTGATGGGGCCATGCTCGACCTGATCATGGGTGTGGATCTGACCAGTCTCACCCAAGAACAGCTCGTCACCTATGCGATTCTTGTTCGGAAGATCAAGTCCTGCCTCGAATACGCTGAGCTTCAGGCTATCGCCCGCATCCGGGACGTCACCGAGCTCGCGATGGCGACCAAGGTGGCGGAGGCGGCGCTGGCTCGGTCGCGGGAGACCGCTGCCGCGCTGGCTACCCATCCGGCGCTGGCCGAACAGTTCCGCCGAGGTGAGATCGATCTGGCTCGCTTTGCCGCTGTCCAGGAACGCACGTGTCACCTGGTCGATCCGGCCCAGGTTGCCGAAGTCGACCAGGCTCTGGCGGAGATCGCCGGCGGACTCACCCGGACCCAGCTGTGCCGCAAGGCCACCGCCGCGGTCGCCAAAGCCGACCCCGGGGGCTATGAGCAGCGCTGTCAGAAAGCCAAGGCGTGCAGGCGGGTCGAGTTCTCTCCGCTACCCGATGGCCTGGCCGAGCTGGTGTGGATCCTGCCGGCTCCTGAAGCGCACCGGCTGTTCCAGCAGATCTGCGTCGATGCCAAGTCGCTGCCCAAGGACGACCGCACCACCGACCAGAAACGGTCGGATGTGCTGCTGGACCGACTACTGGGTCAGCGGGACAACTGGAACGTCCGCACCTTCGTCACCATCTCGATGGAGACGCTGCTGGGGCTGACCAGCGATCCCGGTCAGCTGGCCGGTTACGGACCGATCGCTGCTGACGCGGCGCGGGAACTGGCCATGCAGGGGCCGTTCCGAGGGCTGCTCCTCGACGAGTACCGCCAGATCTCCGCGATCAGCACGGGCACCTACCGGCCGACCGCCCTGCTGAAAGAAGCCACCCTTGCCCGGGCAGGCGGGACCTGCACCGCCCCGGGCTGCGCGCGACCCGTCCAAGAGCTGGACCACATCACGCCCTGGCCGGCGGGCCCGACCGAAGCGGCCAACCTTCAAGGCCTCTGCACCTGGCACCACCATCGCAAGCACGACGACTACACCGTCACCCGGGATTCAGACGGCACCACCCACTGGACCACGCCGACAGGCCGCCACCACAGCACCCGCTACTGAAGCTGGGTGCCGACGCCGCGCTTGACCGCGGCGGCGATGACCAGGCCGGCGGCGACGGCGTCCTGGACGGCGACGCCGACGGACTTGTACAGGGTGATCTGGTCGGCGGAAGCGCGGCCGGGGGCGGCTCCGGTGACGATCTCGCCGAGCTCCACCAGGGAGTCGCCGGGCATGCCTTCCAGCTCGCGGCTGCCGACCGGGTACCCGGCGGTGGCACCGGCACGGGCCTCGACACACACCAAGGCGTCGCGGACGGTGTCGGCGTCTACCTCGGTGCCATCGCCGTTGAAGCCGACGGAAGTGACATGGGTGCCTGGGGACAACCACGAACGCCGAACAACGGGAGACGTGGCATGGGTGGCGGCACAGACGATGTCGGCCCCGGTCACTGCCTCCTCGTACGAAGTAACGGCTAGGGCGTTAGGCAGGTCAGCGGCCAGGGCCTGCGACTTCGCCAGGTCACGGCCGGCGACGCGGATCGACGTGATGGGGCGGACCCGGAGCATCGCCTCGGCGTGGGCACGGGCCTGAACGCCGGTGCCTAGCACCGCTAGCACCGACGATTCCGGGCGAGAAAGCAGCCGCGCGGACAACGCCGAGCAGGCGGCGGTGCGTATGGCGGTGATGGCCTCGCCGTCCAAGAACGCGGTGGGCTCACCGGTCTCGGGGGCGAAAGCGACGATCACGGCCTGGTGCGTCGGCAACGCCGTACCGGCATTGCCAGGGAACAAGGTCACGAGCTTGGTCACGAGCGAACCGGTCGACGGCACATAACCGGGCATGGCGGCCAACAAGCCACCGTGCTCGGGCACCGGCGAGCCGACCCGGTCGGGCGCATACGCGCGCCCGGCGCTCAGGTCGGCCATCGCCGGCGCCAATGCGTCGATCAGTTCGTCCAGGTCGAGCAGGTCCTCGACCTGCGACCGATTGAGCACGAGCATCCGGACACCTCCGGCGATGATCGTGTCATTCCGCCGGGCGAGTGCCGAACGCGGCCAGGAACGCGCCGAACGCGAGCACGGCAGCAGCGGCCAAAGACGCGGCGTGCTGGTCACCGGCGGGTCCGAGCAAGATGGACGCGACGGCCAGGCCGACGGCCCCGCCGAGCTGCTGGGCGCTGGTCACGAGCCCGCCGGCGACACCGGCGTTCTCGGGGGCGACGCCGGAGACGGCCAACGCGGCCGTCCCCGGCAGCACGAGCCCGATGCCGAAGGCGAACACCACCAGGCCGGGCAGCAACGCGGGATAACCGCCGACGATGACACCACCGGCCAGCAGTAACGCACCAACCGTTACTACGGCCAAGGCCAGCTGGAGCAGGCGCTGCGGGGCGAACCGGGAACCGAACTTGGGGCCGAGCCGGATGCTGGCGAACGACCCGGCGGCGAACGGGATGTACGCCAAACCGGCCAGCAGAGCGCCGAAGTGCAGAGTGTGTTGGAGCTGCAAGGTCAACGTGAAGAAGGTGCCGAACAGCGCGCCGGTGGCCAGGATGCCGGCCGTCAACGCGAACACCCGGGGCCGGGCGGCGAGCAGCCCGGACGGGATCAACGGACTCGACCCGAGACGCTCGCTCAACACAAAGCCGCCGAACAGCACCGCGGCCACGGCCAACAGCCAGAACCGCAGGTCGAGCAGGGCATAGACGGTGGCGGCGACGGCCAGAGTGAGCAGCACGGCCCCGAGCAGGCCGATCTTGGTCTCGCGCCGGCCAAGAGCCACCCCACGCGCGTACATCGGCAGCAAGATCAACGCGCACGCGGCGACGGGCAGGTTGATGAAGAACACCCACTGCCACGACAGCAGACCGGTGATCAGGCCGGACAGGATCACGCCGGACAGGCCGCCGGTGATCGCCACCGCGCCCCACGTGCCGAACGCCTTGCCCCGCTCGGACGGCTCGGTGAACACGGTGGTGATCAGCCCGAGCACGGTCGGCGAGGTCAACGCCGCCCCGATGCCCTGCACGAACCGCGCGGCGATCAGCTGCCACGGGGCGTGCGCGAGCCCGCAGGCTAGCGACGCTAGCGCGAACAACGCGGTGCCGACGGTGAACGTGCGCAGCAGACCGAGCCGGTCGCCGAGCCGGCCGGCAGCCACCAGCAGGCCGCCGAACGCCAGGATGTAGGCGTTGACCACCCACGGCAGCTGCGCCGGCGTGAAGCCGAGCGCGTCCTGGATGCTGGGCAGCGCCACGTTCACGACGGTGTCGTCCACCATCAGCATGAACTGCACCAGGCAGACCACGGCGAGGATCTTCCAGCGGTGCGCTGCCGCCCGCTGAGTCGCCGCCCCCAGGGTCTCAGTCATGAAAGCAACCCTTCCGAACGAGAGTGAACCCCGAGTGTGGCAGCCGCGACGCGCAGTGACCCCGTCAAGAACTCAAGACTGGCTCGAGAGCGGGAAATCCCCGATGCAGCCGGACCGAGCAGAGCTCGGTTCCGAGCCGTTCGACGGCCACCGCCAGCTGGATCGAGTCGCCGGCATCGAGCTCGACGAACTGCCAGTTGCCGTCGGGGTCGTCGCGCGGCGGGTGGAAGCCGTGTACCGGCCCGTTCAGATCGAGGTCGAACGCGAAGGAGTCGAACGGCAGCGCCAGGCCGAGGCCGCGGGCCTTGGCGTACGCCTCCTTGAGCACCCAGAGCCGCAGCACCTCCCGACGCCGCGACTCCTCCGGCAGCCCGGCCAGCCACTCGCGCTCACCAGCGGAAAAGGCCTCGGCGACGCGGTCGACCGAGCGCATGTCCTCCCGGTCGACCATCTCCACGTCGACGCCGATGCGTCGGTGCGACGACACACCGACGACGTTGGCCCCGTGCGTGTGCGACAGGTTGAAGTCGAGGCCCTGATCGCCGAGCGGCCAACCGCCGACCGGGGGTTCCAGGAACGGCCGGCCGCGGTGGCTGCGCCAGAACCGAAGCTGCGCCTCCGGCACGTCCGTACGCAGCGACAACACCCGGCGCACCAGCACGTGCGAGGCCAGGTACTGGCGCCGGTCGCGGTCGAACACGAACCGGTCGGCGGTCGCGTGCTCCTGGTCGTCGAGCCAGCGGTCGGCCAGCTCGGCCGCGCGCTCGGCCGGCAGGTCCTCGTCCCGGCACAGCCACACCTCAACGGACACTGAACACCCCCACGTCCGCCACGATCCGGTCGACGAAGTCGGGCAACCGCCCCTTGAAGTAGAAATGGTCGCCGTCGAAGACGTGCATCCCTCGGAAGTACTCGGTTCGCTCCTGCCAGGCAAGCAGCCGTTCCGGTCGAACCACGACGTCGTGCTCGCCGCCGAACACCGACAGCGGCACCGGCAGCACGGGCGTGCCCGGCCGGGGTCGCCAGGTCTCGACGGCCTTGAGGTCGGCGCGCAGCAGCGGCTCCAGGAACGCCCACCAGTCCGGGTCCGACAACACGGACCACGGGGTGCCACCCATGTCGGCGATCGAGCGCCTCAAGGCGTCGGCCGGCATCAGGTGACGGTTGCGGACGTCAAGTCCCCCGTCCGGGCGAGGGGCGGCCCGAGCGCTGAGACCGAGCCAGGACGGCAGCGGCAGGCCGGCGGCCAGCAGCCGGTGTGTCAGCTCGTACGCGATCATCGCGCCCATGCTGTGTCCGAAGAGGACGAACGGCTTGTCCAGCAGCTGACGGATATCCGGCAGCAGGAACGAGACGATGGCGGCCACGTCGTCCAGCGGGTCCAGGTGCGAGAGCCGCCCGCGGCCGGGCGCCTCGACCAGACAGATCTCCCAGTCGGCCGGGAAATGCGGGACCCAGTCGCGGTAGAGCAGGTGCGAACCGCCGGCGTGGTGGAACAGGAACACGCGCATCCGGGCGTCGGGCACGGGTTTGGGGATGACCACGGAGCTCATGCCGCCACCGCCGCTCGCTTGATCTGACGGACCATGCTGGTCAACATCGTGCCGCCCACCTCGACGAATTCGGAATCCACCAGGGGCAGCAGGGACTCGCTCCACCGCACCGCGCCGTCGATCTGCCCGATGAGCAACTCGGCGGCAGTGTCCACTGTGTACGGCTGCGCGGTCAGGTTGGCGATCACCGGGAACGCCAACGGGTTGAACGTCGTGGCCCGCAGCAGCGGGGCGAGTTCCTGGGCCGCCGGGGTCATGTGCCGGGAGTGGAACGGGCCGCTGACCGGGAGTCGGCGCACCATGCGCGCGCCGGCGTCCTCCAGGATCGGCGCGAACTCCTCCAAGTCGTCGACCGGGCCGGCCAGGACGGTCTGCTGCGGCGTGTTGAGGTTGGCCAGCTCGACGGTGTCAAAACCGGCGCGTAGCAACAGGAATCGGATCTGGGTCTCGCCGAGGCCGGCGACAACGGTCATGCCGCCGCCGGTGATCCGGGCCATCGCCGCCGCCCGCGCGGCGACCAGCCGCAGGCCGTCGGCGAAACTGAACGCGCCGGCCGCCTCAAGGGCGTTGTACTCGCCGAGGCTGTGGCCGAGGGCCAGCTCCGGCCGACCCCTCTCTTCCACCTTCGCTCGGTACGCCAAGGCATTGACCACGAACATCGCGGGCTGCGTGTAGCGGGTGTTGCCCAGCAACAGGTCCGGGTCCTCCAAGCAGAGGGTGCGCACCGAGTAGCCCAGCACCTCGCTGGCCTCGCGCTCCAGCTCCGGGAAGCGCTCGAACTCCTCCCGGCCCATGCCCACCTTCTGGGCCCCCTGCCCGGCGAACAGATAGATCCTAGGCATCGACGTCGTCTCCCCTCGTGTGCTGGCGCCGCACCAGGTCGGCGACGGTGGTGGCGAGCCGGCGCACGTTGTCGCCGGTCATCAGGGTCACGTGGTTGCCGGCGACGACCTGCGCCGACACGTCGGCGCAGTGGTCCTCCCAGCCAAGACCCGGTGTGCGGTAGTACGTGTCGGCCGCGCCGAACTCGGTCTGTGAACCGAAATCGGTCTCCTCGGCCCGCAAGACGGCGACAGGTCCGTCGTAGCGGCGAGGTTGGTGGCGTTCGACGGCGGCGAGGGTGCCGGCGAGCAGCTGGTACGGATCGGCCTGGCCGGTGCCGCTCATCCACTCCGACACCGCGGCCAGCTCGTCCAGGTAGTCGGCCCCGGACTCGATGTTCTTGCCGGCAACGGCCTGCGATCGGTCGTGCTCGACAAGTTGGCGTAGGAAGCTGCCTTCCGCCCCGGTGTCGGTGACCTCGCCGGTCGGCGCGGCCGAATCGATGGCCAGCACGAGCGGTCGCGTGCCGGTGGATTCGTGCAGCTGGCAGGCCAGTTCCTGGGCGATGACGCCGCCGCCGGAGAAGCCGCCGAGCACGACCGGACCGCCGTTCATGCGCGGCAGCAACAGGTCGTGGTACTGCCGGGCCAGGTCGGTGACGGAGAGATCGCGCGGGCGGCCGGGCTCGTCGACCCGCGGGTCGCGGATGCCGAACAGCGCCTCGGGTCCCGGGTAGTGCCGGGCGAACTCGGCGTAGCAGGCGACCTGGCCGCCGGGCGGATGAATGAGGTACAGCACGGGATCCAGGCCCGGGCAAAGCGGAACCAGCGGGCTGCGCGGACCATCCGTGCCGGCGGTGAAGGCCACGGCAAACGCGGCGGCGGTGGGGTTGGCCAGCAGATCATCCAGGCGGGCCGTGCGGCCGCAGCGCTCGCTCAGCTCACGCAGGAACCGGGTGGCCAGCAGGGAATGGCCGCCGCTGGCGAAGAAGTGGTCGGTCGGCTGGACGGCCGGGACGCCGAGCACGTGCCGCCACACCTCCCGCACCACGTCCACGATCTCGTCATCCGGCCACTCGGTGATCACGGCCGCGGCCTCGACCGGCTGTGGCCGGCTGAACTGCGGGAGTTCGACGTCGCCAAGGAGCTCGACAACAGGTGTTGTCAACGACACGTTGGCCAGTGCGCGCTGCCACAGCTCGGCGATTCGTTCCGCCGCAGCGGTTCCGACCTGCGCCTTGTCGTGCACGATGGTCAGCACGAGGTCGTCGCCGTCCCGGTGGGTCAGCAGCGTGCACGGGTACGCGGTCTGTGCGCCGATCACGTTCGGCTGCTCGACGGTGATGCCGGCCTCGCCCAGCAGCCGGCCCACCTCGCCCAGCGTGCTCGGGTAGTTCTCCACCACCAGCAGGCTCTCGAACAGCGGTGTGGTGCCGCGCCGGCCGCTCCAGTCGTGCACCTGGCCGGTGGACACCCATTCGAAGGTGGACATGTCCAGCGCCGCGTCGCGCACCCGGTCGACCAGTTCGCTAACGGTGTCACCGTTACTTACCGGGACAGTCAGCGGGAGCGTGGTCATGAGCAGGCCGGGGATGCGCTCCGCGCCCGGCAGCGGAATGCCGCGGCCAGAGAGGGTCACGCCGAAGCTGACGACATCGCCACCGCCGAAGCGGTGCAACAGGATTGCCCACAGAGTCTGGAGCAGAGTGCTCTCCGTCGCACCGCGGCGGGCGATGCTCCGCAGCAGGTCGGACAGGTTGCTGGCGTTGTATCGCAGCTCGACTCGGCCGATGCCGGACTCGCCGGTGGTGTCGGCGAGGACGCCGGGCTGGGTCGACAGCTCGACGCCGTTGAGCTTGGACGACCAGAACGCCTCGGCGTCGGTGGTGTCCTGGTCGGCCAGCCAGCGGGCGTGGCTGCGGGCATCGGGCTCGCCGGGCTCGATCGGGCGCGGGTGGCCCAGGTAGGCCAGATAGAAGTCCTCCAGCACCAGGGCCATGCCCCAGCCGTCCAGCAGGGCGTGGTGGAAGCTCAACAGCACTCGATGCCGCGTCCCGTCGTCCAGCACGGCAATCCGCAGGAGCGGCGGCTGGTCGAGATCGAAGCCACGGCGACGGTCGTCGGCCAGCAGCTGCTCCCATGACTTGTCCTTGACGACAAGGACTTCCGGCGTCACGTGGTCGTGCACCAGCAGACGCGGGTGGCCGTCCCACGCGAAGGAGGAACGCAGGGCGGCGTGCCGGCGCACGGTCTGCCGCCAGGCGGCGGCGAACCGTTCGGTGTCCAGCGGGCCACGCCAGACCCAGCCCATCTGCTCGACGTAACGACCGGTTCCCCGATGCGCCAAGGAGTCGATGAGGATGCCGCACTGCTGCGAGCTCAGCGGCACCTCCTCCGGCTCCGACGGCGTGTCGGCCAGCGAGGCGGCGAGTTCGCGCAACTGGGCCAACAGGGCCGCGACGCCATGCTCGTCGACACCATCCACAGCGGACGGAACGAAGGTCGCGCCGAGACGCAGTTCGCCATCACGGACAATCCCGTAGAGCTCAACGGAATGCGGACGCTCGGCCCGTGGCGACCGCTCCCCCGGCACCGCGCCGTCGCTGACGCGGAAGAAACTGCCGGCGAGCTGGTCGACCTGACCCAGGTAGTTGAAGCTGACCAGCGCGGCCGGCAGCTCGGCGATGGATGTGCCGGCACAGACGGCGAAACCCGCACCGCCATCGGGCACCTCGGCCAGCTCCGCGCGGATCGCGCGCAGGTGATCGGCCGGTGCCAGCGTTCGGTCCACTGTGGTCACCACGGGATAGAGCGCGGTGAACCAGCCGACCGTGCGGGAGACGTCACCGGTGGCCGTCTGCCGTCCGTGCGTCTCAACGTCGAAGGTGACCGAGCCGCAGCCCCGCCACCGGCCCAGCGCGAGCGCAACCAAGCCGGTCAGCACGTCGTGCACCGGCATGCCCAGCGCCGCCGGGATACGGCCCAGCAAGGCCGAGGTCGCCGGCTCGTCCAGGGTCAGCTCGACTCGCCGCGCGTCGCCCTCGACGCCGGTGGAACCAAGGCGCACCAACGTGTCCGCCGTCTGGCGCCGACGCGCCGCCGCCCGCCAATAGGCGGTGGCGGGCGCGTCGGCCGCCAGCGCGGGCAGCCCGTCGAGCCAGCTCCGGTAGGACTGGCCCTCGTCGGGCAACCGTGGCAGCTCGCCCTGTTCGAGCGCCGCCACGGCGGAGTCGAGGTCGTCCAGCAGGATGCGCCAGGAGACCCCGTCCACCGCGAGGTGGTGAATCGCGATGAGCAGCGACTCGTGGTCGCCGTCACGCAGGTGTCGTGCCTTCAGCAGAACGCCGGCCTCGGGGTCGAGGCTCTGCTGCAACTCCACAATGGACTCTGGGCCCGTGTGCTCGACGGAGTCGAGCACATCCTTGGGCCGTTGGTTGGTGAACGGCTGGGCGTCGATGACGTCCCGGTCGGCCAAACGCATGGACAGCGCCGGGTGGGCGTTGACGATGGCCTGCAAGGCCAGGCCCAGCAGCAACGGGTCGATCGGGCGGGTCAGTTCCAGCAGCACCGACTGGTTCCAGTGGTGCCGGTCGGTGTGCACGGTGTCGAGGAACCAGGACTGGATCGGGGCCAGGAAGCGTTCACCCGTGGGAACTTCCACCTCGGGTGCCTGGAGGTTGGCCGCCAGGTCGGCCAGCACCGGCGTGCGGTGGAGGTCGCGGACGTCGACCGTGCAGCCGGCGCGGCGAAGCTTGGACACCAGCTGCATGGCCAGGATGGAATCGCCGCCGGCCTCGAAGAAGTGCTCGTCGTCGGCCGGCGCACGACCGATCACCTCTGTCCAGATGCTGCGCACAAGGTCCAGAGCACCGGCCTTCGGCCTGCTGGCCTTGACGACCGGTGTGGTCGTGACGACCGGCTCCGGCAGGGCCTTGCGGTCGGTCTTGCCGCTGGGCAGTCGCGGCAGCTCCGGCAGCGCGACCACGTGCACCGGCACCATGTAACCCGGCAGTCGTTGCGCCACAACGGCACGGACCTGCTCGGCGTCGCATTCCGGGGCCACATAACCCAACAGCTGGCTGTGGCCGTCCTCGTGTTTGCGCACGATGGCCACGGCGTCACGGACGCCCGGCGCGGCCAGCATCGCCGACTCGACCTCGCCCAGCTCCACCCGGAAGCCGTTCAGCTTCACCTGGTGGTCCAGGCGGCCGAGGTAGGACAGGCCGCCCTCGGGCAGTCGCCGGACCAGGTCACCGGTGCGGTAGATGCGCTCGTCCGTGCGGACGAACTGCTCGGCCGTGCGCTCCGGGTCGCCGTGGTAGCCGTCGGCCAGCGCAACGCCGGACAGGCACAGCTCGCCCGGCGCACCGTCCGGCACAGGTCGCAATTGCTCGTCCAGGACGTGACAACGGATGTTGTCAAGCGCCTCGCCGATCGGCACATCGGCCTGCCCGGCCCAGCGGCCGTTGTTGTCGTCGGTGGCATCGAAAACCGTGGCGTAGACCGTGGCTTCCGTTGGCCCGTAAGCGTTGTAGAGCCGGGCTGACTGCACGTCCTTGAACGCGCGGCGCAGGTGGTTGGTCAGCGCCTCGCCGGCGCTGACCACGGCCCGCAGCGACCGGTTCTCAGCGAAGGTCGGGCTGTCGACCAGGAGCCTGAGCAGCGCCGGGACGACGTGCAGCAGCGTGACGCCGTGCCGGTTGAGCGTGGCGGCCATCTTGTCGGCGTCGCGGTGCTCGCCATCCGGCACGACGACCAGCCGTGCGCCGCAGACCAGCGGCACGAACAGCTGGTGCAGCGTGACATCGAAGCTCAGCGTGCCCGAGAACGCCATGGCGTCGTCCGAAGTTACGTCGAAGTACCGCTTGCTCCACGCGAGGTGGTTGACAAACGCGCGGTGCCCGACGACAACGCCCTTGGGTACGCCGGTGCTGCCCGACGTGAACAGCACGTACGCCGGCTGGTCGGCCCGCGGCGGCACGTCGTCGATCGCCGGACCATCCAATGAGGACAGTTCAACGCCGACCACGTCAGCCGGCGTGGGCCGGTCGTTGGCCTCACGGATGACCAGGGCCAGCCGGGCCCGACGGGCGATGTCGTCCAGACGGTGATCGGGATGCGCCGGGTCGAGCGGCACGAACACCGCGCCGGCCCGCAGCACGGACAGCACCGCGATCACCTGCTCGGCGCTACGCGGCAGCCACAACCCAACCGTGTCACCAATGTTGACGCCGTTGGCTCTCAAACCGGCTGCACGCTTGGCAGTCTCGGCGTCGAGCTCGGCATAGGTCCAGCTCCGGTCGCCTTCCTGGAGGGCGATCCGGTCGGCGTTCTCCTTCGCCGCACGGCGAAGCGACCAGTGGATGTCGTCCTGCTCGTCGAACGCGATCGCCGTGTCGTCGGTGTGCACCGCGACCTGCTCGCCACAGGCATTGGCCACCAGTTGCCGGGCAAAGGAAGTCGCCGTCGGCTCGGCGAACTTGTCGGTGGCGTAACGGAGTCGGCCGCGGATGCGGTCGCCGTCGGCGAACAGCTCCAGCGTCAGGTCGCCGACCACCGGCTGGTGCACCTGCTCCACCAGCTTGATTCGCAGGCCCGGCACGCTGTCGCCGAAACCGCCCGGCTCGAACCAGCTCTGGTACGTGAACACGCAGTTGAAGTCGACGCCCGGGGCCAGCTCGGCGATCCGCGGGTACGGCAGCGCGGCGTGGTCGATCGCCCGGGCCACCTCGGTGCGGACCGCGCGGACGTAGTCCGCCCGGTCCAGCTCCGGGTTTTCCGGCGAGCGCACCAGAACCGTGTTGACGAAGCAGCCGACCGCCCGGTCCAGGGCCGGGTCGTGGCGGGTGCTCACCGGCACCGCGACCGCGACCCGCTGCTGCCGTGCGAACTGGGCCAGCGTGCGCTGGAACGCCGCCAGCAGCACCGGGAACACGCCCACCCGCTGCTTGCGGGCAAAGGAGTTCACCGCCGCCGTCTGCTCGGCGTCGAACTCCAGCACCACGTCGGCGGTGGCCTTGTCCGCCGGACCGTCGCTCGGCAACTCCACCGGGCCGCAGCCGTCCTTGAGGACTGCCTGCCAGTAGGCACGAAGTTCCTGCTCGTTCTGGCTGCGGCGGGCCGCGATGTGGTCGGCGTAGGCGTGCGCCGGCACGGCCGGCTTCACCGGCCCCGCGGTTCCGTTGCGCTCGGCCGTGTAGAGCGACCAGAGGTCGGCCACCAGCACGCCGGACGCCTCGCCGTCCAGGACCACGTGGTGCACCACCAGCATCAGGTGATGACGGTCCTCTGTGGACGTCACGAGAACCGCCCGGGTCATACCCGCGTTCTCCACGTCCAACGGCTTCACGGATTCCCGTTGCAGCAACTCGACGGCCTGCGTGGAGCCCCCATGGAAGGTCTTGCGCTCCAACGGGATCGTGCGTTCGGGGTCGGCGTCCAGCACCGCCGGGTCCGCGCCGGTACGGGCGGCCAGCAGCGGATGCCGCCGCACCAATGACTTCAGTGCACGCTCCAGGGCCGGCACATCCAGCTCGCCGACCAGCTCGAACGCCACCGGCACGTGGTAACGGGCCAAATCCGGCTCCAACTGGTGCAGGTACAGGAGACCCTGCTGCTCCGCCGACAGCGGCACCGCGGACCACGGCACCTGGACCGGCGCCTCGATGGTTGATGTCATTGCCGTCCTCCGAAGGCCGCCTCGGCCAGCTCGGCCATGTTCTCCGTTTCGAACAGCGTCTCCAGCGCCAGCTGCGCGCCGCCGTCGGCGTGCACCTGGGCCGCGATCCGCTGCAACTGGCGGCTGGTGACGCCCAGCGCGAGCAGATCCGTGCCCGGGGACAGCTTCGCCGCGGCGATGCCGGTGACCTCGGTGACAATGTGCACCAGCCGTTGCAGCGGCTCGGCATCCGTGCCGGAATCCGCTGCCACCTCGGCCTTACGCTCGCCGGTGACCTTCAGCGGCGTGGCCGGCAACGACACCCGGCGCACGTCTTCCTGCGGCCAGGCAACGGTGTTGCCGGCGAGCCAGGACTCGGCCAGTTCGTCGTTGCCCACAATCCGTTGGCCAGCCTTGATGTTCCGGGCCAGCTCGCGGAGCGCTTCGGCTGCGTCGATCGCCGTGGTGACTGCTGCCGCTCGCTCCTGGCGGTCCTTCCGGCCCTCGGTCAGCGTTTTGGCGACCGAGGACAGCGCCGGGGCCGGGTCACGATCAATCGCGTCGGCCAACGTATCGGCCAGTTGCGCCAGGTTTTCCGGGGTGTCAGCGGAGATCGGCAGCACGTGCCGGCCCCCGTTGTCCCGCGCCTCGAACTCCGGCGGCTCCTCCACGACGAGGCAGCCGTACGAACCGCCGCCGGCGAAGCCGTTGACCAGGGCGCGACGCGGCTCGTCGGCCTCGCGCTTCCACTTCACCGTGCGGCGAGCCAGCTCCACGTGATCGGCGCTGAGCACCCCCGGGTTGGGGTCCGAGGTCAGCCGCGTCGCGTACACATGGCCGGCCCGGAACTGGCAGATCAGCTTGCCCAGCTGGCCGAACACCGACGCCGCCTCCAGGTGGCCGGTGACCGGCTTGACCGAGCCGACCAGCACCGGGTTCTTGTTGTCAGCGAACACCTTGTTCAGGCCGGCCACTTCGAGCATGTCGGCCAGGGCCGCGCCGCTGGCCGCCGCCTCCACATAGCCGATCGCCGTCGCCGGCAGACCGGCGTCGGTCAGCGCCGCACGGAACGTCTCCTCCTGGCGCTTGCGGTTGGGCAGCCCGAACTGTCGCGTGGTGCCCGAATGCTGCACTGCGCCGCCGCGGATCACCGCGTGGATCGGGTCGCCGTCGTTGACGGCCTGCTGCAACGGCTTCAGCAGCACCGTGCCCACGCCCTCACCGACGATCCAGCCGCTGGCCCGGTCGGTGAACGCGCACGAGTCGGTTTCCTCCGCCACCAGGCCGAGTTCGCTGAGCACGTCCAGGTGATCCGGGTGCAGCACCAGGTTGCTGGCCGCCGCGACGGCCGTCGTGCACTGTCCGGCGCGGATCGCCCTTACCGCCGCATCGATCGCCGCCAGACCGGAGACACACCCCGTGTCCAGCACCACGCTCGGGCCGGTCAGGTTGAACGTGTGGGAGATCCGGTGCGCCAGACCACCCCGCGTCGCGTGCGTCCCGGCCTCGCCCCGTGCCCGCGCCGGCACCCCGTGCAGCGCGTGGTCCGCCCACATCGCCCCCACGAACACCCCGACCTGGCCCTGTTCGCTGAGCCGCTCGGCCGTGATTCCCGCGTCTTCCAGGCACTTCCGCGTCGTGGCCAGCAGCAGGTGCTCCTGCGGGTCGACCGCCTTGGCGTCGCCCTCGCTGATCCGGAACTCGTCGGCCTCGAACGCGTGCACGTCGGTCAGGTATCCCCCGACCTCTATCCCTTGCCGCTCACCCCGCGGCTTCAACGGCGCCCAGCGCTGGAGCGGCGCCGGCCCGATGGCCGTGCCACCACCGGAAAGGAGCTCGTCGAACTCCTCAAGGGTGTCAGCCCCCGGCAGCTTGGCCGCAAACCCGATGATCGCGATCGGCTCGACAACGCCCGCCGCGCCAGCACTCCGCACCCCGGCACCCGCCGCGCCAGCCACCGCATTGCCACCCGCCACCCCGGCACCCGCCGCATTGGTTTTCGCGCCGGCCTGCACCTTCGCGCCGGATTCCGCCAGCTCGGCCCGCTGCTCCAGATCCGTGGCCGTGAGCGCGCCGCCCCACAGCGAGACCAGCAGCTCCTGGTCCTCGTCCAGTCGGAAGTGGTGCCTGATCGACTCGAAGTCCATCTCGCCGACCGGGCACAGACCTAGGCCCTTGGCCGGCGCGGCGGTCATGAGCAGCTGGGAGATGTGCCCGGCCTCGATGCCGCTGTACCGCGTGGCCAGCCGCTCGCCGTAGGCCGGCGCGATGGCCGCGGGGGTCGAGACCAGGAACAGGCCGAACGCCGCGCCTCCGACGATCGCCTTGTTGTGCTGCACCTGGGTTTCCGCGCTGACACGCAGCTCCGGGTCCAGCCGCACCAGGCTGCGCTCCTCCGGGTGCAGGAAGTACAGCCCGCCCTCGACGCCGGCGATCCGGTTGTGCCGCGCGTACAGGTAGACCTGCACCGGGTAGAAGCCGCCGGCCGACGGGTAGCGGCGCTTGGCGTTGCCGCCCAGCTGACCGGCCGCGGCCAACGTCAGCAGGTCGGTCAGCGCCTTGGCGTCCATCGGCGTCTCGACGAAGTCGCGGAACGACCGGGCGTCGAACAGCTCCACCGTCTCCTGTGCGCCGCCTTCGGGCAGGGCCACCCTTTCCGCGTCCACGGCCAGCTCGCGCTGGGCGATCTTGGCTTCCTTGAACGCTTTCTTGGCCGCCGGGTCGAACGCGATCCGAATGTCGGCCGGCTTGGTCGCCGGGACGCTGTCGCCGAGGCCGGCGACGATCCCGGCCGGCGTCGGGCTGTCGATCAGGATGTTCACCGGCACGTCAACGCCGTGCTTGTCGGCCAGGGCCTGGGCCAGCCGGATCATCGTGAACGAGGTCGCGCCCAGGTCGAACAGGTCGGCATCGACGGCCAGGTCGGCCGCCCCGAGCAGGCCGGCGGCGATCTCCGCCACCGCCTCGGCCGTGAGGCCGACCGCTGTGTTGCTCGGGGTCTCGGCCGGCTTGTCGGTGAACAGCTCGGTCGCCTTGCCGCGGTCGAGCTTTCCGTTGGGGGTCAGCGGAAGGTCGGTCACGAACCGGTACAGGTTGGGCACCATGTACTTGGGCAGGGCCTCGCCGAGCGCCTTGCGGATCGCCGACACGGCCGGTGGCGCGCCGTTCGGCACGCACACCGCGGCCAGGTTCGCGTCGCCGTCGGCGGCGGTCACCGGCAGCACGCGGGCGTCGGCCAGGCCGGCCTTCGACACCAGCGCGGCTTCGATCTCCTCCGGTTCGATGCGAAGGCCACGCAGCTTGAACTGGTTGTCGATGCGCCCCAGGTAGCGGATCTCGCCGTCCTCGGCGACGACACCGAGATCACCCGTGCGGTAGCGGCCACCGACGAACTTCTCGGCGTTGAGCTCCGGCCGGTTGTGGTAGCCCAGCGCGACCTGGTGGCCGGCGATGACGATCTCGCCCGGGGTGCCGTTCGGCACGTCCCGCAGCTGCTCGTCGACGATGTGGATCCGGGTGTTGGCCACCGCGTGTCCAATGGGGACAGTCGGCTCGTCCCAGTCCCTGCGGCAGGCCCAGTGCGTGACGTCGATCGCCGCCTCGGTCGGGCCGTACAGGTTGTGCAGCTCGGCCTCGGCCAGCACGTCGAAGAACGTGCGCATGGTGCCGACCGGCAGCGCCTCGCCGCTGGCGAAGACGTACCGCAGGCTGGTGCAGCCGGCCGCCGCCGGGTCGCGCAGGAACATGCCGAGCACCGACGGCACGAAGTGGGTGATCGTGACCTGTTCGTCCCGGATCAGGCCGGCCAGGTAGGCGGTGTCGACGTGGCCGCCCGGGCGGGCCACCACGATCGACGCGCCGACCAGCAGCGGCCAGAAGAACTCCCACGCGGACACGTCGAAGCCGTACGGGGTCTTCTGGAGGACGCGGTCCTCTGTGGACAGCGGGAACGTGTCCTGCATCCACAGCAGCCGGTTGGCCACACCGCGCTGCGTGTTGCGGCAGCCCTTGGGCAGGCCGGTGGTGCCAGAGGTGTAGATCATGTAGACCGGGTCGAGCGGACCCACCGTGACCGACGGCGCCGTAGCCGATTCGGCCGCCAGCACTGCCGCATCACGGTCCGGGCAGACCACGTGGACACCCGGGATGTCGGCGCGAGCGCCGTCGGCGATCACCAGCTTGGCACCCGAATCCTCGATGAGGAACCGCACACGGTCGGCCGGGTTCACCGGGTCCACCGGCACGTACACCGCGCCGGCCCGGACCACAGCGACCAGCGCGACCACGAGGTTGTCCGTGCGGTCCATGTGGACGGCAACGTGCTCGCCCGGCTTGAGGCCGTGGCGGATCAGGTGATTGGCCAGCTGCGCACTGCGCCGGTCAAGGTCAGCGTAGCTGATCACCTCACCGTTCCACCGGATCGCCGGCTCGTCGCCGTTGCACTTGAAGCTCTGCGCCAACAGGTCGACGACAGTCCACTGTGGATTCGCTTGTGCCACCAGCGAGCGCATCCGACGCTCGTAGGTCGCGAACATCTTGGTGAGCTGGTCGTCCGGCAGTGCGCCGACCGCCGCGTCCCACTGGCAGACCACCGTGTCACCGACCAGCAGCGGCACGTTGTCCAGCGCCACCTGGGCCGTCTGCGACTGGCTCTGCCGCACCTCGACCGCGTCGCTGTGCAGTTCCTTCGGCACATCCGGGATCCGGGTGAACACCACCGGCAGACGGAGTGCGCCACGGGCGCGGAACACCCGCTGCCGCAGCTGGGCCAGGCCCGGCTTCACGGCCGCGCGCTCCAGGTCAAGCTGCACGCGAGCCCAGATTTCCCTTGCACGGTCCTCGAAACCGGTCGGCAGCGTGTCGTCGACCACGAGCCAGGACAGACCGGTGAAGTCGCCGACGATCTGCTCCGTGCCAGCCGGTCGGTCCCAGGAAACCACGACAATGGTGAACGGCTGCGGGAACTGCTCACGCAGCGCGTCCGTGTAGGCGGTCAGCATGAGCATGTCCGCCGGCACGCCGACCTCGTCCGCCTTGGCGCACAACGCTGTCCACGAGTCCAGGTCGAACCGTCGATGCACCCGTTCGGCGCCGGGCCCGCCGTCCGGCAGCGGCGGCCCCGCCGGCAGCTGCTCGAACTTCGCTTTCCACTCCTGGCTGACCTTGTCGGCGGCCGGGCTCGCCGCCAGCTCCGCCATGGCCGTCAGGTGCCGCGCTAGGCCGTCCGCACCGCTCTTCAGCACCTCGTTCTTGCCGTCGTGCAAGGCGAACAGCTGCCCGAACAGCAACGCGAAGCTCTGCGCATCGGCCATCAGCGCGTCCAGCACCACGTGCAGAATGACGTCGCCGCCCGGCAGCGTGCTGGCTTCCATCACGAACATCGGCCAGCGCCCGACGCCGAACACCGTGGCCCGCAGCCGATCCGCGATCGTCGCCAGCTCTCGCTCCACGCCCGGGGCATCCAGCCCGCTCAGGTCGTGCCGGGCGATCGCGTAGTCGGGAGTGGTGGCCTGCACCGACAGCGTGCCGTCCTCGTGCACGATGCCGCGCAGCATCGGGTGGTGCCCGATCAGCTGGCGCCAGCCCGCCTCGATTCGGTCCACGTCGTGTCCGTGCAGCAGAAACTCCTGGTACACCCGGGTTTCCGCGGTGCCGGCCAGATCCCCGATCCGTCCGACCAGGTAGGCCGACTGCACCTCGGTCAGCGGCAGCTTGTCCTGCTGAACCGCCGGTGCCGCAAGGAGTTCGGCGAGTCCGAGGGTGAGCGCGTCGGCCCCGGACTCCGCGATCCGGTTGAGCGCCTTGGCCAGCCGGCCGAAGGCCCGCTCCACCGCGACGTCGTCCAGCACATCGGCCGCCACGTCCCAGGACAGGGTCAGCTCGCCGGCCCGTTCCTGGACGACTTGCTCCAGATATACCCCGGGGTGTAGGTGCTGGTCGACTCGTCGTCGACCAGCATCGCCCAGCTGTCCAGGTCCACGTCCGAGCCGGCCTGGGTGAGGCTGCCCAGCAAACTCGTGTACACCAACGGAATTGTGCCGCCGGCCCGCGACCGATCGCGGCGCGCCCACTCCCGCTGCGCCCGTACGCCGCCGACCGTCGAGTGCTCCAGGTCGCGCCACAGCTGGCTGCGGACCGCGGCGAGCAGGTCGCCGAGGCTGCCGGTCGCCGCCGGGGCCAGGAACACCGAGGTCGAGATGAACGGCCCGACCAGGTGCGCGACATCGGGGTGCACCGGGTTCCGGTTGTACGTGGTGAGCACCACCGGCAGCCCGCTCGTGCCGTCCTCAATGGACACTGCCGCCGTGTAGAGCGCCAACAGCAGCGCCGAAGGCGTTGCGCGGCCGGCCATCGCGGCCTGTTTCACCGTAGACCACTGCGTCTCGGCCAGCTTCAGCGAGCGCCGGGTACGAGCCCGTTCCTCACCGGGCTTTGCCGCCAGCAGCGGGGCCGGCCGATCCAGATCGGCGTCGGCCAGCTTGCCGCGCCAGTACTCCAGCGCCGTGTTCAGGCGATCGGACCGCACCTGCGTGCCCAGCACGTAATCCCGGAAGCTGATCTCCGGCAGCTGCGGCTGCTCGCCCCGGTACAGCGCGTACCACTGGCGCAGCAGCAGCGACACACTCGGGCCGTCGGCGATCATCTCGTCCACCGCGAAGAACACCCGGCTGCGGCCGTCCGGCCGCCGCGCCACCTTGATCGAGAACATCGGCCAGGTGTGCGGGTCGAACCCGCTGCCGGAGTTGGCCTCCCGCAGGCTGTTCAGGTCCTCGGGCGAGGCGACGTCCACCGTCTCGACCCGGTAGTACGGCACGATGTCGCGGATCTCCTGGGTGGCGTCCGGCAGCACCACCGCGCGCAGCATTCCGGTGCGGTTGACCAGCTCGTTCCAGCTCGACTCCAGCCGGTCCACGTCCAGGTCTGCCTCGAACTCGACCTGGACCTGGGTGCCGATGCCGGTGCCGTCGCCGAGGCGGCGGCCGACGTAGAAGGACTCCTGGATCTCGTTGAGCGGGAACGGCCACCAGCCGTTCTCCGGGTCGGGCGTGAGCAACGTCCTCATCGGTCTCCCCTCCGGCCGCGGCGAGGATGGTGTCGGCCAGTTCGGTCACGGTGCGCTCGGCGAGCTCGTCGAGCGGGATGGACAACCCGTAGCGGTCGTCGATCTCGAAGCGCAGGTTCATCAGGTTGATCGAGTCGACGCCCAGCTCGGGCAGGGCCCGCGCCGGGTCGATCGGGCCGGTCACGCCGACCGCCGTCGCCTCCGCGAACTCGAGCAGCCGCTCGAGCACCGGATTCGCCTCGGCCACAACAGGCTTTTCGACCGCTGTCGGGACGACCGGCTGCCGTTCGACAACAACTGTTGTCGGGATGGTCTCGGTCGGCTGCCGGTCGTTGAACCACAGCGGCCGGTCCAGGAACGCCGACGGCGGCAGCGACACCAGCCGGCCGGTGCTTCCGTCGAGCTCCCGCCACGGCACGTCCAGGCCGTCCAGCCACAGGCGGCCGACCTGGCTCAGCCGGCCGTTGTTCCAGAGCTGGGCGAGGAACGCCGCCGTCTCCGGCGCCGCGGCGAGCGCGTGTTCCCCGCGCGGCCGCTCGCCGATCATGGCGTTGAGCAGGCCGTCCGCCAACTCCGCCGCAGTGCTCGCGACCACGATCAGCCGGCAGTCCTTGGCCGCCCGGCCTTCACGCAGCGTCCGGGCCACTGCGGCCAGGTCGATCGTGTCGGCGTTGGCCCGCACCCACTCCGCCAGCCGCTGGGCCGACGCTTTGAGGTGCTCCTTGGTCGGGGCCGACAGCACGAACAGCTGCGGCTTGTCGGTCGTTGTCTTCGGCTGTTCGTCGATGAATTCTTCGAGCACCACGTGGGCGTTGACCCCACCAGCGCCGAACGAGCTCACGCCCGCGCGGCGGGGCAGCTGCCGGCCCTCGTCGTCCAGCAGCGGCACCCACGGCGCCGCTTCGCGCTGGAGGTCGAAGCGCGTGTCGGCCAGGCGGAGGTTCGGGTTGATCTCCTCCGCGTGCAGGGTCGGCAGCAGCGTGCGGTGCTTGAGCTGGAGCAGCACCTTGGTCAACGCCGCCAGGCCGGCGACCGACTCGCCGTGGCCGATGTTCGACTTCACCGAGCCCACCGAGCAGCGCGGCGCGTTCCGCGTGCTGCCGTACGTGGCCATCAGGCCGGCCAGCTCCACCGGGTCGCCCAGCTCCGTGCCCGTGCCGTGGGCCTCGATCACCGTGACCGAGGCCGGGTCGACCTGCGCCTTCGTCAGCGCCTGGCGGATCACCCGGGCTTGCGCGTGCGGGCTCGGCGCGGTGTAGCCGTTCGTACGGCCGCCGTGCGCCACCGCGCTGCCCTTGATCACCGCCAGCACGTTGTCGCCGTCCTTCAGCGCCTGGGCCAGCGGCTTCACCAGCACCGCGCCCGCGCCTTCGCCCGGGCCGAAGCCCGTACCGCCCGCGCCGAAGCTCCGGCAGCGGCCGTCTTCGGCGAGGAAGCCCGACTGCCGCAGCATGCGGAACCGGGACGGGTGCAGGTACAGGTTCACCCCGCCGACCAGCGCCGCCGCGCATTCGCCGCGGCGGATGCTCTCCGCCGCCAGGTGCAGCGCCACCAGCGACGACGAGCACGCCGTGTCCACCGGTTGGCTCGGGCCTCGCAGGTCCAGCAGGTACGACAGCCGGTTCGCCACGCTCCACTGGTGCGCCGCCGGCATCGTCCTGCTTCCGTGCGCCCACTGTTGCGCACCCAGCAGCTGGTAGTCCCCCGACGTCACCCCCACGAACACCCCGAGGCTGCGCTTCTCCCCGTCCGGGGCCACCAGTTCGTTCAGGCGATCGCCCGCGTAGCCCGCGTCTTCCAGCGCCTCCCAGGCCACTTCCAGGAACAGCCGTTCCTGCGGGTCCGTCATCGCCGCGTCGTGCGCCGAGAGACCGAAGAACTCCGGGTCGAAGCGGTCTATCCCCAGCAGGAAATGACCCCTTGCCTCCACCCCGCCCGCATCCGCCCACCGATCCGTAGGCAGCTCCGACACGGTGTCGGCCCGCCCGGAAAGGTTGCGCCAGAAGGCATCCAGATCCGACGCGCCGGGATACCGCCCCGACACCCCGATCACCGCAACGTCCCCCGCGCTCCCCCTCAGCTCCCCCTCCCACACCGCGTTGTCCACATCCCCCGACTTATCCACAGCCACCCCGCCACCAAGATCAACCCGCCCCTCCCGGCGATACGATGGCTCCGGGGTCGCCCCCCTGGGAGCGGAGGGGGATGCGTTTTTTGTGCCGAGGTGGGGCTGCGGTTCGGCGGTGGGCGCGGCGTCGGCGGGGGTGTGTGGCGCTGGTGAAGGTGCGGAGCGTTGGGCCAGGAGTGTGGCCAGCTCCGCGAGGTCGCGGAGGCCGAAGAGCTCCTCGGGACCGACGGGGGCGACGCGGCGGCTGAGCTCGGCGGCGAGCGTCCGGATCATGAGCGAGTCGAGGCCGAGGGACTCGAGCGAAGTGCCGAGGCTGAGCTCGTCGGCGGATCGACCGAGAGCGGAAGCGACGGCAGCCAGGACCGCAGCGGTGACCGACGGCGAAGTGGAGTGAGTCCGAGCCGGGGCGGTGGTGGGTGACGCGCCGCTGAGCGGGCCAGCCTGAGCCGCCGCGAGCGAAGCGCCGCCGGGCGAATCAGCCTTGGTCGAAGCGCCGCCCGGCGAATCAGGCTGAGCGGCAGCCGGCGAATCAACCTCGGCGGTGAGCAGGCCGTGCGATGTCAGGTGGCGATGCCAGGTGTCGCGGTTGCCGTGGAAGACAGAGACGACGGGGGCGCCGGCGCCGAGCAGGTGCGGCAGGGAAGCGAGGGCGAGCGGGGCGGGGAGCGGGGTCATGCCGACCTGCTCCTCGACAACCCGCAGCACCGGCTCGGGCACGGTCATGCCGGTGCCGTCCCACAGCGGCCAATCCACGGAAAGGGTGACGCCATGACGACGGCCGGCGGAAACGAGCTCAGCGCGCTGCAAAGCGAAACCGTCGAGGAAGCCGTTGCCGAAGGCGTAATCGGTCTGCCCGATATTGCCGGTCACGGCGGCGACGGAAGAGAACAGCACGAACAGGTCGAGGGGAAGGTCGGCGGTGGCGGCATCGAGTGCGACGACGCCGGAAGTCTTGGGTGCCAACACTGCTTCGACATCGGAGGCCCGCTTCCGGGTGAGGAAAGCGTCCCGAACGACGCCGGCGGCGTGGAAAACGCCGTGCAGCGAGCCCTCGGTGGCGAGAACGGAACGCACCAAAGCCGAAACCTGCGCAGGGTCGGAAACGTCGGCCTGTACGTAACGAATGGGGCCGTCGGGAAGGGAAACGGCACTGCGTCCGCAAAGAACGACGCGGGCGTTGTGCTGTGAGACAAGGTGCTCGGCGAGAACGGAGCCGATGCCACCCATGCCGCCGGTGATGAGATAAACGCCGCCGTCACGCAGCGAAACGGGAGCGGCGGGGCGGAAAGACTCCAACACGAGAGAGGAACGCCCGCCGCCACGGAGGTCAAGGAGACCGGAAGAGCGGACGGAGAGCTCGGCGCGAAGCTGGGCCAAGCCGGCAGGGCCCGAGTCGACCAAGAGGGAAGCGCCGGAGACGCGAGGGTTCTCCTGAGCGAGGGAACGGATGAAAGCGTTGCCGGCGAACGCATTGGGCAGGTCGGTCGACACGGCGACAACGCGAATCAACTGGTCGCGAGGAGCGGCCCGCAGCACGGCGGCGGCGAGCTCAAAGGCCTCGGCGACAGTGCCCTGGTCGAAGCGGAGCACGAGAGTGTCGGGGTGATCCGACTCGACGCCGAGGCCGGTCAGCTCGCCAGAAGGGTCGAAAATGCGGACCATACCGGCCTCGAAGGCCTCTGAGGAAGGCGAAGCGGGAACCCATACCGGGCGGTTCAGGTCGAGGGCGTCGATGTCGGGAGTTGCCTGCGGCGCAACGGACACGAAGTGGCGGTCCTTGGCGAAGACATAACCGGGCATCGCCAGCCGGCGGAAACCGCCGTCGGCGAACACCGAAGCCCAGTCGACCTGCGCACCGGAAAGGTATTGGCGCGCGACGTCATGAGATTCCTCGACGGGCGAACCGGCGATCAGGCGGTCCAGACCGGCACGAAGCTCGGCCAGATCGCTGACCACAAGGGCGGCGCGGTGCTGGTAGTGGCTACGAGCGACGGCCAGGGTGTAGGCGACATCGGCGACGGAGCTGGTGGCGCCGGCACCATCGAGCCAACGACGAAGATCGCGAGCGATGGCGGCAATACGGTCGGGACGACGACCGGACAGGGCAACGACAAAGGGACCGGTCTGCCGAGGCGAAGCCGGACGGGCCGGCGGGGCCTCGACGACAACGTGCGCGTTGGTACCACTGAAACCGAAGGCACTGACGGCAGCCCGACGCTGACGGCCGGTGGCCGGCAGCCGCCGACGAGAGGTGACGGGAGTGAAAGGCCCCTCGGCGAAGGGAATCCGCGGGTTGGGCGACGTCAGATGCAGGGTCGGCGGCACGTCACCGGTGCTGACGACACCGATGGCCTTGATCAAGCCGGCCAGCCCGGCCGCGGCCGAGGTGTGGCCGACGTTGGTCTTCACGGAGCCGATGGGCACGCTGCCGGCGGCGAGACCGGCCGGCGCGAACACCTCGTTCAGCGCGGCGACCTCGATCGGGTCACCGAGCGGGGTGCCGGTGCCGTGACACTCGACGTAGTCCACAGTAGACGGATCGATGCCGAAACGCTGGTACGTGTCGGAGATCAGCGCGGCCTGCGAACGGCCACTGGGCGCCGTGATGCCGTTGGTGCGCCCGTCGGAATTGATACCGGTCGCCCGGATTATCGCCTGCACGGGGTCACCGTCGGCCAGGGCCTTGGCCAACGGCTTGAGCACAACGACGGCGCAGCCCTCGCCGGGCACGATGCCGTCGGCGGCGGCGTCGAAAGCGCGCTCCTGGCCGTGCGCCGACAGCATGCCAGCCTTACTCATGTAAACATACGGGAGTTCAGTCAGGTACAGCGTGACGCCGCCGGCGACCATCAGGTCGGCCTCGCCGAGCCACAGCGACTGGCAGGCCAGGTGCAGGGCGACGAGCGACGACGAACAGGCAGTGTCCACAGTGGCCGTCGGCCCGCGCAGGTCCAGCTCGTACGCCAGCCGGGCGGCCAGCATCGAGTTGGAGTTGCCCTGCATCACCTGCGGCAGCCGAGAGTGCTCGCTCCCCCGCTCGATCCGCTGGAGGTAGTCGTTGAGCATCACGCCGGCGTAGACGCCGCAGCGCGCACCGGCCAGCGTTGCCGGAGCGAGGCCGGCGTTCTCCAAGGCCCGCCAGGACTCCTGAAGGAACAGTCGAGCCTGCGGGTCGGTGAGCTCGGCCTCGCGCGGCGTCATGCGGAAGAAGTCGGCGTCGAAAGCGTCCGCATCGGACACGAAAGCGCCCCACTTGGACGTGGACTTGCCGGCGGCGGCCGGGTCGGCGTCGAAGTAGCTCGAGGCGGACCAACGGTCGGCCGGCACCTCGGTGACCAGGTCGGCGCCGTCCAGCAGCAGGTTCCAGAACTGCTCGGCATCCTCGGCACCGGGAAACCGTGCGCTGCAACCGATCACGGCGATCGGCTCGCGTGTCGGCGCCTCGGTCTCCGTGCCGCGCAGCTGGGCGGACGCGGACCCCAGGTCCAGTTCACCGCTGCGGACGCGGTTCAGGATCTCGCGTGCGTCCATTTTTCCTCGGCCCTGTCGTGGTTCGGGGTGGTCATCGGGCTGCGCCGCCCTTCGCGTAGGCGGCGGTGATGCGATCGCGCACTTCCGGCAGATGAAAGGAGACACCGTGCATGTCGACCTCGCGGGCAATGGCGCCCTCGCTGGCGACCAGCAGCGGCCGGGACAGTTCCCGCTTGAGCAGTTCCAGCGAAACGCGCGGGGCGCGAGCCACCGATGCGGCCAGTTCCCTTGCCACCGAAGGGACTTCGGCGTGTGGGACGACTGGAACGCTGACGCCGCGGGCGGCCAGCTCGGCGCCGCGGTAGTTCTTCGCGCTGTAGAGCATCTCCTGCCCCAGCACCGGCCCGAACCGAGTCGGCAGCAGGTGCGTCGCGCCCATGCCGGGCGTGAAGCCGTACCGCATGAAGTTCGCGGCGTAGACGGAACGTTCCGACAGCACAAGCATATCCGCGTACAGCGCGAGCACAAGACCCCCGCCGATGGCGTGCCCCTGCACGGCCGCGACGACCGGAAGCGGGCAGTGCGCGAACACGCGGAAGAAGTCGTCGGTGTCGAAAGTCCCATTGCCCTCGGCAAAGTTGAGCAGCTCGGTCTGCGAACCGCCGGCACAGAACAGCTCCGGCAGACCCTCGACGAGCACGACCCGGGTGTCCTCGCGGGCCACCGCCTCGTCGAACCTCGCCACCAGACCAGCGGCGAGGTCGGCGCTGAACGTGTTGCGACGGCCCGTGTCCGCCATCCGGACCACGGCCACCGGACCCTCGAACTCCAGGTGCACCACGGAGCTCACGACGCCACCGCCTTCACCATCGTCCGCACCAGATCGGAGTCCATACGGTCCAGGAACGCCTGCCCGGCAACGGTGCCGAGATCATCCCGCCACCCGAACGCCGTGTTGCGGTAGTTCTTCAGTGCGGCAACGGTTTCCCGTTGCACGCGACGCAGACCGACGAGCAGCGGGCGCAGCAGCTCCTGCCCGCTCGCGCCGACCCGATCGACGAGGCCGAGCCCCAGTGCGGCCTCGGCGTCGATGTCGTCAGCAAGCAGGGCGGCGTTGAACGCCCGCTGCTCTCCGGTCCGGCGCGCGACGAACGGCAGCGCCATCGCCGGCACCAGTCCGAGAAGCGTTTCGGTGAGCCGGAAACGGGCGTCGCGCCCGGCGAGCACCACATCACAGGCCGCCGCCAGTCCCACGCCGCCGGCGGTCGCAGCACCGTCCACAACAGACACAGTGACGAGCGGCGAGGTGGTCAGGCGTCGCAGCAACTTCCAGTACGGCAGCTCGCCGACCACCGGGCCGGCCGGCGGCGCGGTGTCCAGGTCCATCCCGGCGCAGAAGTCCTCGCCCGCAGCCGAGATCACGAAGACTCGATTGTCCGAAGAGGACTCGGCGGCGGTCAGGGCACGGTCGATGGCGGCCAGCATGGCCTCGTCGATAGTGTTGCGCCGGCCCGGCCGGTCCAGCACATACCCCGCGTACGGCGGCATCAGCCCTCACCGCCGAGCCACACGTACTCGCGGTGGTGGCCGCGAACCTCGGACAGCACCAGCAGCTTCCGGTTGACCAGCTGTGACTTCATGATCTGCGGGAAGCGGTCGAGGTCGAAGGTGAAGTCAGGGGTGCCGAACTTCAGCTCGGCGGTGGCGGCCAGCAGCTCGTCGTACTCCTCCATGGCCAGCTGGTAGCGGCCGTTGAGCCGCTGGGTGATGCCCATCTGCGCCACCGCGCGCTGCGACTCCGGCGTGACGACCGCGCTGTAGAACTCCGAGGCGCAGCCGGAACCATAGGAGAAGATGCCCAGCCGCGTCTCGCGGTCGATGCGCGCGTTGTCGATAGTGCTGGCCAGGGCCAGGAAAACCGTGCCGGCGTAGATGTTGCCGACCTCGCGCGGGTAGGTGATGGCCGGGCCGAGGCGGCGGTTGAAGTCGTCCTCCAGCGCCTGCGGCGACATCTTCTTGAGCCGGCGCAGCACCGTGCGGTGCGCGCCCTTGACCATGCCCGGGAACGGGGTGTGCATGGCCAGCAGGTCGAAGGAGTCGACGATGTCGGCGCCGTCGACCTTGCTGGCGTAGTCGGTGAACGAGCCGCGCAGGCAGTCGATGTAGGTCAGCAGCGAGAGGTCGACGTCGCCGGCCTCGGCCTCCGGCGTCGGCCGGCAGGTGTCCATGACCTCGTAGCTGAAGTAGCCGTTGGCGCCGTGGTCGAACGCTGCCACCACGGGGTTGTCGCTGATCAGCATGGCCATCGCGCCGGCGCCCTGGCTGGGCTCGACGTAGGTGTGCGGCACCGGGCGGGCGACGTCACTGGAGATCACCAGGGCCCGCACGCCCTCGAACGGGCTGGCCGCGACGACCGCGGCGGCCATCTGCATGGCGGCGGTGCCGCTGTAGCAGGCCTGCTTGGTCTCGAACAGCCGGCAGTTTCGGCTCAGTCCCAACGCGTCGTGCACGTAGGTGGCCAGCGACTTGCCGAAGTCCACACCGGACTCGGTGCCGACGATCAGCAGCTCGATGGAGTCCCGCTGCTCCGGCGTGAGCGCGTCCACGATGGGTTTGGCCGCGTTCACAGCGAACGACACCGCGTCCTCGCAGTGCAGCGCCACGCTCTTGCGGCTCATCATCAGGTTGTCCAGCCGGCTGGTGTCAAGGCCGCGTGCCGCGAACAGGGTCGGCACGTCCACATAGGTCTCGCCGCAGTAGGCGTTGATGGCTTCGATCCCGACGTGCTTCATGACTTCTCTCCTCCAGGTCACGCGGCCCGGACCAGGACCGACGCGTTGATGCCGCCGAATGCGAAACTGTTGGACAGCGCGGTGCGGATGGGATGGGCCTCGGCCGACCGGCCGACCAGGGCCAGTTCGGGGTCGAGCGGGGTGTCGAGGTTGGGGTTGGGGTGGCAGGAGCCGGCCTTCTGCTGCGCGACGGTGGCGATCAGCTCGATCAGTCCGGCGGCGGAAAGGCAGTGCCCGACAAGGGGTTTGGTCGAGTTGACGCGCAGCGACGGCCGCAGCCCGAACACCGTTCGAATCGAGCGTGCCTCGGTTTCGTCACCGAGCACCGAGCCAGTGCCATGCGCGTTGACGTAGTCGACCGCCGAAGCCTCGACTCCGGCGACACGCAGCGCCGCCCGCATCGCGGTCACCTGGCCCGCGCTGTCGGGTTCGGTGCCACGCTTGGCATCCAGGCACTGGCCGTAACCGGCGATCTCGGCCAACACCGTCGCGCCACGCTTGTCGGCGACGCTCGCCCGCTCCAACAATACGGCAGCGGCCGCCTGGCCGTACACAAATCCTTGCCGCGCAACGTCGAACGGCCGACACTCGCCAGTCGGCGACATCGCGCCCGTACGCCGGAACGCCTCGATCTCGGCGGCGGACAGCTCGGCCAACGGCGCGACCACGAGGCAATGGTCGAGCCACCCGGCCGCGAGCATCCGCGCCGCCTGCACGACCGCGAGCGTGCCGCTGGCCGATCCACCGCCCAGAACCCAGCCCTCGCCGCGGATCCCGGTCAGCTCGCTGACCGCCCCGACCACGTCGACATCCATATGGGTCAAGGCATACGACGCGCGCAGGCCGCCCGGCTTGGCGTCGAAGTCCAGCGCCGTACGAGCTTGGTGGGCCAGCGCCAGGTTGCCGCCGGCCACGATCAGCCCGCTGCGGTCACCGAGCTTGGCGCCGGAGCGGGTGACGGCCTCGACCGCGACGCAGGCGGCAGTCTGGGCCGGCGTCGCCGCCCGCCAGACGACCTTGCGCAGCCGCGCGGCCGCGTCCGGGTCGTCGGGCAGGTGCCGGGCGGTCCAGTCCGCCAGGCCGAAGCCGGTCAGCGGGGCCGCCCCGCGCCGGCCGGCGAGCAGGGCGTCCGCGAAGCCGGCCAGGTCCTCGGCGAGCGGGCAGAGCACCGCCGCCGAGGTCAGCAGCACGCGATCGAGGCCGGTCATCACACGTGCGCCTGGATGGCCGCGACCAGGGAGCGCAGGTTGTGCACGCTGGTCAGCTCGTGGTTGGGCACGGTGATGCCGAGCTCGTCCTGCACGCCGATGACCAGGTCCATCCGGTCGATCGAGTTGGCGCCCAGCTCGCGCATGCTCACGTCCGGCTGGACGCGGGCGGTGTCCAGGTCGGGCAGCACCTCGGCGAGGTGCCGCCGGACCACGTCGAAGATCTCCTGCTCGGTCACGGGTTCGCGCTCACTTTCCCAGCAGGCTCATGGCGTCGTCGACGCTGAGCTGGTTGTCACGGACGGCGGCGAGCAGGGCATCCAGCTCGCCGGTCACGTCGCGCAGGCCGGCGACGTGGGTGGCCAGGCGGCCGAGGCTCGGGTGGTCGTAGAGCACGCCGGCCTTCTCGTCCAGGCCGTAGGTGCGGTTGACGAAGGCGACGAACTCCACACCGAGGATGGAGTCGAGGCCGAGCGCGTTGAAGGTCTCGTCGTCGTCGATCTCGTCGACCGAGGTGTAGAGCACCTCGGCCAGCTGGGCCCGCAGGGTGGCCCGGATCTCCGCCGTGGTGTCGGCCTTCGGCTGTGCGACAACGGGTTTCGGCTCGGCCGGTGCGGTTCCGAGTTGTGCCGCGACGTGTGCGGCGAACGTGGCCGGCGTCGGGAAGTCGTACAGCTCGGTGGCCTTGATCGCCAGCTGGAAACGGCGGTTGACCGCGCCGACGAACTCGACGCCGAGGATGGAGTCAACGCCGAGGTCCTGGAAGGACTGGTCGGCGTCGAGCTCGCCGGCCGCGAGGTAGAGGACCTCGCTCAGCATCGCGGTCAGCTCACTGTCCACTTCGGACGTCACGGCCACCGGAGTAGCTGGGGCCGGCGCCGGGACGACCGGAGGCTGAGGCGGGGTCGGTGCGCCGCCGAGTCGGCGCAGGGAGATCTTCTGGTCGCGTGGCATCGACTTGCCCTCCAGGCGGTTCGTGGTTTCCTTGCGCAGCCGGATCGGCGCGACGGCGACCGGCTTGGGTGCTGCGGCGACCGGCTCGGGCTTCGGTGCGGCCGGCTGTGGTGCGGCGGGTTGCGGTGCCGCCGGCACGGCCTGTCCGAAGTCGCGCAGGTGCGGCAGCTCGACCGGGTCCCGCTTCGGGTCCAGGTGGGCGATCTGCAGGTCGTACCAGCAGCGCACCCGCTCGAACGGGTAGTGCGGCAACGGAATCCGCCGTCCATACCCGGCAGCGCCGCAGGCAGTCTCGCGGTCGATGCTGCCGCCGGAGAGCCACTGCGTGACCGGGTCATCCGCACCGAACTCGCTACCGGCACCGGCCAGACCGGCCAGCAGTTCCTCGATGCTCGCCGCCCGGATCGCCCGGCGCTTGGCCAGATCGACGCGGCCGACGGCGAAGGTGTAGGCGATGTCGCCCAGGTCGCCGCCGTGCCGTGAGATGTGCTCCCGAAGCGACGTGGCGTAGGCGGCGAGGGCGGTCTCGGTCCGTGCCGACAAGAACAGCACGACGGGACCGGCAACGGCATCGCGTGCGGGCCGCGCCGGAGCCTCTTCGATAACGACATGCGCGTTAGCTCCGCCCGCACCGAAGGAGCTGATGCCGGCCCGCAGCGGCTGCCCGGTCGTCCGCGGCTGCCACGGCGCGACCTGCTTCTGCACGACAAAGGGCGTGCGGGCGAAGTCGATCTCCGGGTTGG
Source organism: Kutzneria chonburiensis (assembly GCF_028622115.1). Classification (NCBI taxonomy): domain Bacteria; kingdom Bacillati; phylum Actinomycetota; class Actinomycetes; order Pseudonocardiales; family Pseudonocardiaceae; genus Kutzneria; species Kutzneria chonburiensis. Next base: position 8,737,408 of record NZ_CP097263.1, on the reverse strand, counting down.
GCGGCTCCGAGTGGATCGACGGCACCAGCGTGCGGTGCTTGAGCTGCAACAACACCTTGCTCAGCGCCACCACACCGGCGGCCGACTCCAGGTGCCCGAGGTTCGACTTCACCGAGCCGATCGGGCAGATCCCCCTCGCCCGCACACCGTCGCGGTTGAACGCGCTGGTCAGGCCCCGGATCTCGATCGGGTCCCCGAGGGACGTGCCGGTGCCGTGGGCCTCGATGTAGTCGAGCGAGCCGGCGTCCAGGCCGGCGTCCCGCAGCGCCTTCGTGATCAGATCGGCCTGCGCCTTCGGATTGGGCACGGTGTATCCATTAGTCCGGCCGCCGTGATTGGCGGACGTCCCCTTGATCACCGCGTGGATGTGGTCGCCGTCGGCCAGCGCGTCGGCCAGCGGCTTGAGCAGCACGGATCCGACACCCTCGCCCGGCACGTAGCCGTCGCCGCCTGCGCCGAAGCTGCGGCACCGGCCGTCACTCGCGGCGAACCGCCCCTGGCTGAGCATGTAGTACTTGTTGGGGTGGATCAGCGTGTTCACGCCGCCGGCGATCGCCACCTTGCAGCTGCCGGCCCGAATCGCCTCGCTGGCCATGTGGATCGCGGTCAGCGCCGAGGAGCATGCCGTGTCCACGGCGACGCTCGGCCCCTGGAAGTTGAAGAAGTACGAGACCCGGTTGGCGATCGACCAGTACGCGCTGTTGGCCAGGATCGGGTTGCCGCGCAGGCGTTCCTCGGCCTCGTGCAGCTGGTATTCGCCGTACATCGCGCCGACGAACACGCCGACGTCCCGTCGGTGCAGGTCATCGGCCCGCGTGACGACCTGGTCGGGCCGGTAGCCGGCGTCCTCCAGTACCGTCCAGCAGCTCTCCAGGAACAGCCGTGCCTGCGGGTCGACGATGCCGGCCTCGCGCGGGGAGATGTTGAACAGCGGTGCGTCGAAGTCCTGCACGTTGTTGAGGAACGAGCCCCACTTCGTGTGCGTGCGGTCGACGCGCGTGGCGTCGGCGTCGTAGATGGCGTTGGCGTCCCAGCGATCCGCCGGCACCTCGGTCACGAGGTCCTTGCCGGCCAACAGGGTCTGCCAGAACTCGTCCGGCTCCTCGCCACCCGGGAAACGACCGGCGACGCCGATGATGGCGATGTCCCGGCTGTCCCCGGCGATGGGCTGGACGGGCGGTTCTTCGACGATCTCAGCCTTGACAACAGGTGTTGTCACGGGCTGCTTGACGCCGCACAGTTCGACACACCGGTCCGGCTGCTCGGCCAGGAAGTAGTCGGCCAGCTCGGCCACTGTCTGGCATTCGAAGAGCAGCGTCTTGGACAGCTGGCCGAAGTCGCGTTCCAGCAGCTCGACGATGCGGACCACGAGCAGCGAGTCGATGCCGAGGTCCTCGAAGTACCGGTCGGGCCGGACCTCGGCGACCGGCGTGCGCGTGGCCTCGCCGACCACGGCCGCGAGCCGCAGCTCCAACGCCGGCCGAAGGTCGCCGACAACCGCCACGGTCTCCGGTTGCGGTTCCGGTGCGGCCGGGGCATCCGCCACCACTGGTTCCGCTGATTGAGCAGTGCCCAGCTGCGGGAACGTCTCGTGCAGCTTCTGCTTGTCCCCGCACAAGACCAGCGGCGTGATCGGGGCATTCGGGTCGGACAGCAGGGATTCGAGCGTGGCGATGCCGTCGGCTGTGCTGAGCGGCCGCATGCCGAGACCGGCGAGAACCTCCTCGACCGTGGCGTCGCCCATGCCGCCCTCGGCCCAGTACGGCCAGGCCACCGACAGCGTCCGGCCGCCGCGAACGGTGGCACGGTGACGGGCGAACTGGTCCGCAGCGGCGTTGGCGAAGGCGTAATCGGCCTGCCCGGGGCTGCCGAGCACGCCGGACACCGAGGAGAACACCACGAACAGGTCGAGCGGCCAACCCGCGGTGACCTCGTCGAGCAGGGCCGCGCCGAGCAGCTTGGGGTCGATGACCTCGGCAGCGGCCTCAGCGGACTTGCGCAGCACGAAGGAATCCCGCAGCACGCCGGCGCAGTGCACGACGCCACGAACGGGCTCCAGGCCGGCGGCGAAAGCACGAACGGCGGCGGCATCGGTGCAGTCGAGCTGGTGGTACTCGACCGAACTGCCCAGGTGATCGACCGTCCGGTCCGAGCGGCCGGTCAGCACGACGTGGGCGTTGTACCGGCGCACCAGGTGCGCCGCGACGGCCTCGGCCAAGTGGCCCATGCCGTTGATCCAGTAACGGCCACCGTCGACGAAGGCGCTAGCGCCGCTAGCAAACCGCACCGGCCGGTAGACCTCGTCGATTCCGGTGAGCTGGACCGGATCGGTGACGGTGGTCAGCGCGAAGCGAGGGTTCTCGGCGGTCAGCGACCGGCCGAAGGCCGCAAGGCCACTGCCGATGAGCCGGCCGGTCAGATCGTCGTCGCAGGGAACGACGACGTGGGCACCGCGTCGACCGTGCTCCCGCAGCAACGGCTTGAGGAACTCGATCGCCGCCACGGCGGCATCTCGAGCCGCCACGGCGGGTTCCGCAGCGGACTTCGGCGGGGACCACACGATGGGCTCGCCGGCACCCGGCAGCGGACCTCGCGTCGTTTCGACCGGCGCGTAGACGTGCACCGCCGGCTTGGTCGCGCCGATCGGCCGGAGCGCCAGGCCGGTCAGCCGCAGCACCACGGAGCCGTCGTCGCCCACGGCCGTGAGATCGAACTTGCGGACCCGCTTGCCCCCGCCGGCCAACGGCACCGGACGCACCGACACCTGGAGGCTGCTGCCGGGGTCGGCCAGAACCTCCAGACGGGCCAAGGAGTACGGGATGAACGTCTCGCCGCCGAGGTCCTCGCCGAACAGACAGCCGATCACCGTCTGGAGCACGCCGTCGAGCAGGAACGGCGACACCCGGTAGGTCCGGCCGTCCACGCCCGGGTTCCAGCTGATCCGAGCCTGGGCACCGGCCGCGCCCCGGGACAGCGAGCCGATGACCTGGAACGCCGGCCCGTACTCGACGCCGTTGGCGGCAAACGTCCGGTACAGCTCGGCCGGCGGAACCACAGTCTCGCCGACCACGGCGGAATCCGTTGCCGTGGAGACGGAGTCGAGCACCCGGGCTTCGGCGTGCAGGACGTCGGACAGGATCCGGACCCGCACGCCCCGGTCGTCCTTGACGACCTCGGCGATCAGCCGCGTCGACTCGGTCACCCGAACCGGTTGGTGGAACGTGATGTCCTGCAATCCAACGACCGGACGCCCCAACGCCTCACTCGCCGCGCCAAGAGCCATCTCCAGCTGCGCGGCCGCCGGCAGCACTGCCCCGCCGGCGACAACATGCTCGGCGACAACGGGTTCCTGCGGTGACAGCACCCGCTCGAAACGTACGGAGTCCAGTGTGGACACGTTACGGTCGATCATGCCGGCTGGATTGGGCGTGACCGGGCGCGGCCAGATCCGGCGGGCGAAGGGATAGCCCGGCGCCGAGATCCTCTGCGCACCGTCGATCGGCTCAAACTCCGCCGACTCGTGCGCACCGGTCCGAAGCTTGGTCACCAGCTCGTCCACAGTGGACGCCGCGACAGTCAGCCGCTCGCGCTCCTCGCTACGTCCATCGGCCAGCGTTGTTGCCACATCGGCGATTCGCGGTTGGGTGGCCTCAACCCAGTCAGCCAGCTGAGAAGCGTTCTCCTTCAACGCATTCGGCGTACGGGCCGAGAGCTCGAAGACGTACGGACCGGGCGCAACCTCGGACACTGCGCGCGAAGGAGCCTGTTCCAGCACGACATGCGCGTTGGTTCCGCCAATCCCGAACGAGCTGACCGCCGCACGCCGCAGACCGTCGACCGGCCACGACTCGCTACCGACGCCAACCTTCAAACCCGACGGCACCAGGCGCGTATTCGGCCGGCCAAATCCTTGCTGCGCCGGCACTTCACCGTGTTCCAGCAGCAAAACAGCCTTGATCAGACCGGCGACACCGGCCGCGGTGTTGGTGTGCCCGATGACATTCTTCACCGAGCCGAGCAGGCAGTCACCGTCGCGGCCGTACACCTTGGCCAGCGCCGCATGCTCGATCGGGTCGCCCAGATGCGTGCCGGTGCCGTGCGTCTCGACGTAGCCGACGGTCCCCGCGTCCACGCCCGCAACCGCGAGCGCCTCGCGGATCACGGCCTCCTGGCCCTCCGGCGACGGCGCGTGGAAATCCATCTTCCGGCCGCCGTCGTTGTTCACGGCGCTGCCGCGGATCACCGCGCGGATCGGGTCCCCGTCGGCGATCGCGTCGGACAGGCGGCGCAGCACCACCGCGCCGACGCCGTTGCCGAACACCGTGCCGTCGGCCTCGTCGTCGAACGGGCGGCAGGCGCCGGTCGGCGAAAGGATCATGTCGCGGCTGGCCAGGTAGCCGGCCTGCGGGTAGTGCAGCGACACGCCGCCGACCACGGCGACGTCGCACTCCTCGTTGATCAGGCTCTCCGCCGCCAGGTGCACGCCGACCAACGAGGACGAGCACGCCGTCTGCACGGTCAGCGACGGACCGGTCAGCCCGAGCTTGTACGACACCCGGGTGGCCGCGAAGTCCTTGTCCGACGAGGAAAACCGGATCATGCCGGCCGCGTCCAGGTCGGTGATGCCCAGTGCCGGGTTGGTCGGCTGGCCGACCGACACGAACACGCCGGTGCGCAGGTCGCCGCCGCGCGGCGGGATCGCCGCGTCTTCCAGTGCGTGCCAACAGGTCTGGAGCAGCAGCCGCTGCTGCGGCTCCAGCCACTCCGCGTGTTGCGGGCTGTAGCCGAAGAACTCGGCGTCGAACGTCTCCGCGTCGGCCAGCACGCTGCCCGCCCGCACGAAACCCGGTCGCCGCAACGTCTCCGGCGCGTGACCGAGGCGGAGCAGCTCCTCGTCGGTGTGCTCGCGGATCCCGCTGCGCCCGGCGGCAAGCAGGTCCCACAGCTCGGTCACGGTCGACGCGGGCCCGAACCGGCAGGCGACGCCGACCACGGCCACCGCGTTGGGATCGGTGAACTCGCTCATCGCAGGTCTCCAGTGGTCACGGTCTTGAAGGCACGCCGCAGCTCGCGGCGCGAACGGGGGCGGCCGGGGCGGACGGGCCGCCCAGCCGCTGGCTGATCAGCTCGATCTGGTCGGCCATCGTCGGCCGGGCGAACAGGTCCGCCACCTCGATGCCCGCGGTCGGGTACAGCGCCGCCAGCCGGGCGAAGAGCCGGCCGAGCAGCAGCGAGTTGCCACCGAGATCGAAGAACTTGCGGTCGCGCGGCGGGTCGTCCAGGCCGAGCACCTCCGCCCAGGCGGTCGCCACGCCATCGAGGGACTCCACCACCGTTGTCGGCTCGGCCGGAGCCTCCAGCTGGGCGGCGACCGCCTTGCGGTCGATCTTGCCGTTCGGCGTGAGCGGCATCGCGTCGACCACGACCAGGCGGTCCGGCAGCATCCACGACGGCAGCCGCGTTTCGGCGAACCGGCGTAGAACGTCCAGGCTGGGCACGGGATCCGCGACGACGGTTGCGGTGAGCCGAACGTCGGCCCCTTCCCCGACCAAGGTCACGATGGACCGAGCGACATCCGGGTGGGCGTCGAGCACGGCCTCGATCTCGCCGAGTTCGACGCGGTGCCCACGGATCTTGACCTGGTTGTCGGCCCGGCCGATGAACAGGAGCCGGCCCTGGTCGTCGAGCCGAACGAGGTCACCGGTGCGGAAGTAGCGGCCGCCGGCGTCGGGACGCAACGGGTGGGGGCCGAAGCGCTGGGCGGTCAGGTCGGGCTGCTGCCAATACCCGGTGGCGACGGCCGGACCGCCGATCCACAGCTCGCCGCTGGGCGTGATCACCAGGTCGGTGCCGCCGATGGGGTCGCCGAGGTGCACGGGACCGGCGGGATCGATCGCGGCGATGGTGGACCAGATGGTCGCCTCGGTCGGCCCGTACACGTTCCACAGCCGCCGCGTCCGCGACACCAAGGCCTGGGCCAGGTGCTCGGGCAACGCCTCGCCGCCGCACAGCGCGACCAGGTCGGACTTGCCGGCCCAGCCGCCGTCCAGCAACAGCTGCCAACCGGCCGGCGTGGCCTGCATAACGCTGATCCGCTTGTCCTCCAACACAGAAGCCAATCGCCGAGCGTCCACAATGGTCGTTCGATCGGCCACGACGAGGGTGCCGCCGGTGATCAACGGCAGGAAGATCTCCAGCACCGAGATGTCGAAACAGACGGTGGTCACGGCGAGCAGGCGGTCCCGCTCGGTCCAGCCGACACGCGCGCCGATGGCGTCCACAGTGTGGATCACGTTGCCGTGCGTGACGCCGACGCCCTTGGGCTTGCCGGTGCTGCCGGACGTGAACATGAGGTACGCCAACTCATCCGGCGCAGGTCGGCGCTCGCTGGGCAGCGCCGGACCGAGGTCCTCGACCAGCAACGGCGTGACATCCGCCGGCAGCAGGTGAACCTGCTCGGCGGTGACGACGGCGACCTTACAGCCGGCGCCTTCGAGCACGAGGGCCAGTCGCTCCGCCGGATACGAGCTGTCCAGCGGCACGTACGGGCTGCCGGCGGCCAGCACACCGAGCAGCACACCCGGCATCGCAACGTCTCGGTCGAGCAGCACGGCCACCGGCTCGCCGGGCTGGGTCTCCGCAGTGACCGCAGTGGCCACCCGGCGGACGAGATCGTCCAGTTCACGGTAGGTCAGGCGCTGTTGGGCGTCCTCGACGGCGATGGCATCCGGCGTGCGATCAACGACCGCCTCGAAGCGGCCGACCAGCGTGCCGGCGGCCGGGTCGAGCAGGTCGGCGACGGTCCGCACGGCGTTGCCGGACAGCTCGGCGGCGAACTTGCGCATGTCGTCCACGAGCCGGTCGACCTCGTCGCCGGACAGCACAGCCGTGCGGTGGTTGGCCAGGATCTCCAGTCCCGCAGCGGTTTCCGTGACCTCGAGGCCGAGATCGAAGTGGCCCTGCTGGCCGCGCTGGTGCACCAAGTCGGTGAGCAGCTCGCGCCGATCCTCGGCTCGCCGCCAGTTCTGGAAGGCGAAGGTGACGGTCGGGGCGGCGTCGCCGCACAGCTCGGCGATCTTCGGATACGGCAGGTCGGCGTGCGCGACCGCGCCCCGCACCTGCTCCCGCAGCTCGGCGAGGAAGTCCACAGTGGACTTGCTCCGGTCGAACTCGATTCGCAGCGGCACGGAGTTCACGAAGCAGCCCACCGCGTCGTCCAGATCGGCCGAGCTGCGGCCGTAGGTCGGCACGGAGATCAGCAGGCTCCGCTGCCCGGTCTTGCGGGCCAGCGCAGTGGCGAAGGCGGCCAGCAGCAACACAAAGGACCGGTCACCGTAAGCCGGAATGGTGTACTCACGGTGCGCACCAGAGCGATCGGCCGAGCCGACGAATAGTGGCTGCCCGGAAACGCCGGCCAGCCGGGACTTCCAGAACTCGGCGCACTCGGCCAGCCGCTCGGCTGAGACGGCCTGTTCGGCGTGCAGCGAGTCAGCGAACCGACCGGTCACCGGCGGCAACTCCGCGCCCCGGTAGAGTGCGTCGAGATCATCACGCAGCAGCTCAGCCGATCGACCGTCGACCACCAGGTGATGCGTGACGAGCTGAAGCACGTTCGACGACCGGTGCAGCACCACGCGCAGCGGTGCCTCGGCGTCGAGCCGGAACCGACGGTCGGCTTCCTCCACAACATCGGAACCGTCGCGGATCTCCAGGCGTGGCAGCTGATCGGCCGGCACGAAGGCCAGCTCGCCGCCATGCGGCCGGACGACGCTGCCCAGCGCCGGGTGCCGGCGAACCAGCGCGTCGACCGCCCTGGAAAGCCACTGCACGTCCACAGTGGATGAAAGCTGCCAGGACATCGAGATGTTGTAAGGGGTCTGCGGCGCGGCCAGCTGGTCCGCGGCCCAGATGCCCATCAGCCGTTCGGTCAGCGGGGCCGGCCCACGCTCGACCGCAACGGGTTCCGGCGAGCGCTGCCCGAACCCACTGACCTGGTCGGCGTGGTCGGTGCGCAGCCGCGAAGCCAGGTCGCGCAAAGTGGTGCTGTCCAGCAGCGTGGTCATCGGCAGCCGTCCGATGTCCGACTCCAGCATGCGGTTCAGCCGCATCAGGGCGACCGAGTCCACGCCGTAGGCGATCAAGTCGCGGTCGGCGTCCAGCTTGTCGGCGGCGATGCCGACGGACTGGGCAACACGGTCCCGCAGCCACTCCAGCAGATCGTCACTCTCGACAGTGGAGCTTCCGACGCCGAGCGCGGCCTCCCACACCGCCGTGTTGCCGTGCACGAGTGCCACGTGCGATCCGCTGTCCGGCAGTCGACGCCAGAGCTCGGCCGCCGCTTCAGCCATCGGCAGCGGCGTGAGGCCCAGCGTTTCGGCCAGGTAGCGCAGCGAATCCTCGTTGGGGCTCATGCCGTCGCCGGCCAGGATCGGCCAGCCGATGGACAGCGTCCGCCCCGGCCGCCGCGCCGCCCGGGCGGCGGCAAAGCCGTCCAGGTAGCCGTTGGCGAAGGCGTAGTCGGACTGCCCCTGGTTGCCGGCCAACGCCGCCAGCGACGACGCCAGCACGAAGAAGTCCAGCCGGTGGCCGGCAAACGCCTCGTCGATCAGTGTCGCGCCGAGGATCTTGGCGTCGCAGACAGCCTGCACCGCGGCCGGCGTCTTGGCCCTGAGGAAGCCGTCACGCAGCTGCCCGGCCAGGTACACAATGCCTCGCACGTCCGGCAGCGAGCGCGCCAGCTCCTCCACCGCAGCACGGTCGGTCACGTCACAACTACGGTACTCCACAGTGGACGGCAAACCGGCTGGCTGCGCCGAGCGGCCAACCAACACGACCCGAGCCTGCGGCTGAGCGTTGAGGATGCTGGCCGCGACCTCGCGGCCCAGTCCGCCAGCACCGCCGACCAGCAGATAGCAACCGTTGGGAGACAGGAACTGCCCGGCGTCGCCCGCCGCCGAGGTGTCGGGCACGAGGGTCGCGACCTCGCGGCGACCGGGCGCAAGGCGCACCCAAGCCGGTCCGGTGAAGTCCTCGTCGCCGACGATCGCGCCGGCAGCGCCGGCCGGATCCGTTGCCAGCCAATGGGTGTCGAGCGTGACAAGCCGGATGCCGAAGCGGGCGGTCTCGCCCGCGATGGTGCGGACCAGGCCGTGGAGGCCGTAGAGCAGCGGCGCGGGCTCACCGTCGGCTGCGGTGACCACGTGCACCCGAGCACCGTCGATGTTTCGGCTGCGCACCAGCGCTCGCAGTGCAGCGAAGATCGCGTCCGTCGACACCGCGGTGGTCAGGTCGACGATCACGTCACGCGGAGTCTCGTCCGGCTTCACCTCATCGCCCCAGCCGGGCAACGGGTTCGCACCGAACGTGCGCGCCACGGTGCCGTCGCCGAGCGCCAGCGTGCCGGCCGGCGGCACCTGGACACCGGTGGAAGGCAACGGGATCCAGTCCAATTTGTACGCCGCGACCGGCGACTTCGCCTTGGCCACAACGGGTTTGCCGACTGCCGGCCGATCATCGGCGCGGACCATGAAACCGTCGATCTCCGCCAGCACACTGCCGTCGGTGCCGATCAGCCGCAGGTCGAAGGTGTGCACGCCGCGACGCTGGTCCTGGCCGACCGACCGGGCATGCACGTAGCCGCCGGTCACCGGACGGTGCACGGTGATGCGGTCCACGCCGAGCGGACGATAGCGACGGGTCGGATCGTCGGACAGCAGCCGGTAGGCGGCGGTCTGGCAGGCGCCGTCGAGCATGGCCGGGTGCAGCACCTGGCGTCCGTCCGGGTCCTCGCCGGCCGGCAGGGCCAGGCGACTGATCACCTCGTCGCCGGCGCGGCCGACGGCCGTGACCGTCCGATACAGCGGGCCGTAGGCAAAGCCGGCGGCCTCGAAAGCACGGTAGAACTCGGTCGCGTCGCCGGTCAACCGCCGCTCCAGGTCAGCCGGGTCGTAGGCCATGCGCAGCCCCGATTCGACGGCCTGCACGGTGCCTTCGGCGGCGGTGCGGCCGTTGGCCGTGACACGGAAAGCGGCACCGTCCAGCTGCACCTTGATCTCCATCGGCGCGCCGGTGGCCGGCTCCGGCCAGGCCAGGCTCCTGATCGCCATGCCGTACGGGGATTGCCTGGCGGACAACAGGGTCTCGAACACCAGCTCCGGGTGCACGGCCCCGGGCAGCAGCGCGACACCGTCGACGACGTGGTCGGCGAGCAGCCGCGAACCGGCGGTCAGCGTGAGGCTGGCGGTACGAGTCGTGGGCACCTCGATCGACTGCACCAGCGGCAGATCGCTGCCCCGATGCGGCAGCTCCGGCCGCTCGGCGCGGGCGAAAGGCGTTGTCGGCAGGGCAATCCGCCGTCCGGTCGTCACGTCCGGTTCGCCGCCGGACAGCCAACGTTGGGCCGACTCAAGGTCAGACTCAAGGCTGGGATGCGATGCACCCGTGGCCAGCGCCTCGCAGGCGGCGATCAGCTCGCCCCGGGTGCGGCAGACGATGGCGGCCCGCTCATCAAAGCGCTCGCGGCCGACGGTCAGCGTATGGGCAATGTCGTTGAGGTTCAAAGGAAGGCTCGCGGCCAGGCGGCGAGCCGTCTCAGCCAGGCGGGTCCGGTCCGGCGCGGACAGCGGCACCATCACGGTCTCGGTGCTCTCGACCGTGGCCGGCTGCCGATACTCCTCGATGATCACGTGGGCGTTGGCGCCGCCGGCCCCGAAGGAGCTGATCGCCGCGCGACGCGGGCGGTCGCCGGCCGGCCACACCTCGGCCCGGTGCTGGATGGTCAGCGGGGTACCGGCCAACTCCAGCTTGGGGTTGAGCGGTTCGGCGTGCAGGGTCGGCGCCAGCTGGCCGTTGCGCAGCTGGAGGATCACCTTGGTCAGCCCGGCAATACCGGCCGCTGCCTCGCCGTGGCCGATGTTGGACTTGACCGAGCCGACTCGCAGCGTCTTCGCCTCGGCGAAGGCGATCGCCAGCGCCCGGAGCTCGATCGGGTCCCCCAGTTCGGTCCCCGTACCGTGAGCCTCGATGTAGTCGATCGTGCGTGGGTCCACTGTGGACCGCTTGAGCGTCTCGGCGATGAGTGCCGCCTGGGCCACCGGATTCGGCACGGTGTAACCGCCGGTGCCGCCGCCATGGTTGATGCCGCTGCCACGGATCACGGCGTACACCGTGTCTCCGTCGGCTTCGGCGTCGGACAGTCGCTTGAGGACGATCGCGCCAACGCCTTCGCCGGGGATGAAACCGTCGCCGCCAGCGCCGAAAGCCCTGGTGTGCTTGCCATGCGAGGGCATGCCCAGCGCGCACAGGCCGGCAAAGCGGTCCGGGTGCAGGTAGAGGTTCACGCCGCCGGCCAGCGCCATGTCCGCGTCGCCGCTCTCCAGTGCGCGGCACGCCAGGTGCACGGCCGTGAGCGAGGAGGAGCACATCGTGTCGACTGTGAAGCTCGGGCCGGCCAGGTCGAACGCGTGCGAGACCCGGTTGGCCACCGAGGCCAACGCCGTCACGGCGTATTCGGGGTTGTCGTAGCCGGCCAGCCGCGCGTCCCGACCAGCGAGGATGTTGCTGGTGCCGGTCACTCCGGCGAAGACGCCGACCTTCCCGCCGGACAGCTCGCGGCGTGCGTAGCCCGCCGTTTCGAAGGCCTCCCAGGCCACTTCGAGGAACACCCGCTCCTGCGGGTCCATCGTCGCCGCGTCACGGGGCGAGATGCGGAAGATCTCCGGGTCGAAGCCGTCCCAGTCGTCGATGAAGCAGCCGTAGCGGGCGTAGCCCTGGGCCGTGCGCCAGTCCCAGCGGTCGGCCGGAACCTCACGGACCGGCGAGCCGCCGGTGGCCAGCAGCCGCCAGAACTCGTCCACGTCGGCCGCTCCGGGGTAGCGGCCGGCTACGCCGACAATCGCGATCGGCTCGCCGGCCTTGGGCTCACGGATCGGCTTCGCCGCTGCGACTACAGGAGCAGCCACCGGCGGCTTGACAACAGATGTTGTCACTGGAACGACCGCCGGGGTCGGCTCCGACACAACCGGGGTGACAACAGGTGTTGTCAAAGTCGGGGTCGCCGGCTCCAGCTTGGCGGCAAGGAAGGCCGCCAGGGCATCGACCGTCCGGTGCTCGAACAACACCGTCGAGGACACCGGCGTGAACCGGCTCGACACCTCGGCGACCAGCTCGTTGTTGAGCAGGGAGTCGATGCCGAGCTGCTGCCACGGGACGTTGCCGGGGATGGTCACCGTGGGGTCGGCGATCAAGGTGCGGACGATGTCGCGCAGGCCGTCGGCGATGGCGGTCACGGTCTCTCCGGACTGGGCGGCCGGCACGGCGGCGGCCGGCGATGGAGGTGCGCAGGTGAGGACGGCGACGACGCCGGGGTCGTCGGCGGTGGGGCTGGCGCTGAGGGTCCAGTCGTGGTCGGCGAGCAGGCGCTGCCAGCGGGGGACGTCGAGCAGCGGCCCGTGGGGCAGCCGGCGCTCGGGATCGACGTAGCGCCACCAGCCGTCGGTGAGGCCGAAGATCAGCGTGTAGACGGCGGCGGGGGCCACCATCTCGGACAGCACCAGGCGGCCGCCGGGGTTGAGCAGCCGGCCGATGTGGGTGAGCGAGGTCTCCAGGTCCCGCGTCGCGTGCACCACGTTGCTGGCCACGATCACGTCGAACCGCCGGCCGTAAAAGCCCTGCTCGGCCGGGTCGTGCTCGATGTTGAGCAGGCTGGTGCTGATCTTGTCGCCGAAGCGGCGGCGGCCGTGGTTGAGGAACGCCTGGGACAGGTCGGTGTAGACGTACTCCACCGGCGAAGCTAGCGCTGCTAGCACTCCGGCCGTCGTGCCGCCGACGCCCGCACCGATCTCCAGGACGCTCTGCCGGCCCTCGGCGACCAGTGCCGCCACGGTCTGCGCCGCGACCTGGTTGACCGGGTCGAACAACGAGTTGCCGCTGTAGATCCCTGTCACGCCGGACAGGTCGCCGCCGGGGAACAGCACGTCGGCGGCCCGCTGGTCGCCGCGCAGCACCGGTCCGTACGAGGCCAGCGCGCGGTCGAGGAGGTCGAGGTGGCCGGCCAGATCCGGGTGGTCGGCCAGCAGCGCCTCCCGGCTCGGCGGCTCGAACGTCCGCAGGCCGGCGAACTTGCCGCCGTCCTGGTTGACGAGGCCGTCGGACGCCAGCAGGTCCAGCACCGCGGCGAGAAGTCGGTGGTGCTCCGGCACAACACCGAGACGTTCGGTGATCTCGCCGAAGGTGGCCGGCGGGGTGAGCGCGTCGCCGAGGCCGATCTCCGCCATGCGACGGGAAAGGTGCGCCCGGGCGTAGAAGTCCATGCGCCGCGCGGCACTCTCCGAAACACTCTCGGTGGCTTGGGGCTGGTGCGCGGTCAATGCCTGGGGCTGGCCGGCCACTACAGCCGCATGGGGATGCTGTCCGGCGACCGCCGTTTCCAGTGCGGCGATGCCGTCGGCCGGGCTGTACTCGGCCAATCCGGGGTAGCTGCGCAGGACGTGATCCGTGTACTGCTTGGCCAAGCCGGTGTCACGCCACAAACCCCAGTCGAGGGTCCGCACGCGGCCGCCGGCCGCCTGGGCGTAGTAGCCGAGGAAGCTGTTGGCGGCGGCGTAGTTGAGACCACCCTGGCTGCCGAAGAGACCGGCGACCGAGGAGGAAAGCACCAGCAGCTTGTCACCGGCGAGGCGACGAAGGTGCTGGACGGCCGTCACCTTGGTGGCCAGCACAGCGTCCACTTCGGACGGACTGAGCGAGCCGATCAGGGCGGCGCTCACTGAGCCCACGGTGTGCACGAAGCCGTCGGGCTCACCGAAGGTGTTGCGGCAGAAGGCCAACACTGCCTCAACGTCAGCCGGGTTGGTGACGTCGCCCGGGTGGAACACGGCACCGGGCACCGACACCGTGGCCGGCGACCGGCCGACGAGGACCAAGCGGGCGTTGTAGTCGGCGGCGAGATGACGGGCGATCTCGGTGCCGATGCCGCCGGTGCCGCCGAACAGGATGTAGACGCCGTTCTGCTTGAAGGACCGAACGCCGGCGTCGACCGGCTGGTCCACGAAGACCTGACGGCGTCGACCTTCGGGGCGCAGGGAGACAAGCGAAGGGCCCGTCGGAACGTCTCCCACTTCGGACAGCAGCGCGTAGGACGGGTCGAGATCGACGGCGGCGATGGAGATCGTGGGCAGCTCCATGGGGATGCTACGGAGAGCGCCCAGCAGCGCACCCTGAAGCGCAGCACCCGGTGTCGGCGACGAAAGCCCAGTGGTGACAAGGCGGATCGTCGCCGGGACACCCGTACCGCCCAGAGTCCGCGCCGTGGTGACGAGGGCCAGCAGCCACTCCCGCAGCGCCGCGACACCGGACGCGTCGTCGGTCCAGTGAGCGCCCCCGACGATCAGTTGCACGTCGGTGTAACCGGCGATGCGCTCGGCCAGCTGCGGGTCGGCGATGTCGACGCCGCCGGCAACGGTGGTGTTTCGGTCGTGCAGCAGGAGGGTGTTGGTCGGGGGCGTCGCCGGGTAGGGCGGGATGTCCTGCCAGGTCGGCACGAGCATCCGCACGGTGTCGGCGGGCAGCAGGCGAAGTCCGCGCACGGTAAGCACTCCAGGAACATCGATGTCGATCACGGTGTCGCCGGTGCGGCGGACCCGAAGTTCGGCGCGCTCCGGCACGGACCGCTGCCAGCTGAGCCGGTCGATACCGGCCGCGATGTAGGTTCGGTTGTCGTCGAGCACGGCGTGCGAGGCTTGCAGCGCCGCATCCAGCCAGGCGATCCGGCGGGTTCGCTCGTCGCCCGGCCCGGCCACGATGTCGGCCCACGCCTGCGTGCCGCTGCGTCGGATTCGTTGCAGCACCCGGTAAACCGGCCCGACCTCGATGCCTCGCCCGGCCAGCAGCCCATAAAGGTCAAGCGGCTCGGACGTCTCCTCGCTCGGCCATTCCACGCCGGCAATCGGCTCGTTGGCCACCATGGCCGTGGCACAAACCTCGCCGTCGGCGGTGAGGGTCAGGCCGTCAGCCACAAGGTTCGCCGTCACCGGGACCGGCCGCAGGAACCGGATCCGGGCCAGGTCGGTCGCCGCGAAGGCGTCGATCAGCTCGGCCCCCGGCCGCACTCGACGACCGGCGACCGTGTGGTCATGCAGGTCGTGTTGGGTGCCGGGCAGCCAGAACGACTTGCGTTGGAAGGGATAGGGGGCCAGGGGCACTCGACGCTCGGGTGTGCCCTTGGGCCAGAACGCCGTCCAGTCCACGTTCCCGCCGCCCAGCCAGCCGGCAAGTTCGCTTGGCGCATCGGCGAAATCGCCCGACCGCAAGGCTCGAACCAACTCGGCACGAGACCGCGCGATGACGATCTTGCGATGCCGCAGTGCCCGGCGGCCGGTCTGAAGGGTCCAGACGATGTCGGCGAGGTCCGCAGTGCTGGACTCGACGACATCGGCCAGACGGGACGCCAGCTCGGCCAGTGCCTCCGGGGTGGCGGCGGAAAGGGGGACAACGAATGCGGTGAGCTCGGCACGATTGCCCGAGGCGACCGCGGAAGGTGCAGCGAGCTCAGACGACTCGACCGAGGCGACTGCGCGGGGCGCGGCGAGCTCGGCGGAGGTGGTCGAGGCGACTGCGGAAGGCGAGGCCGAGGCGACCGCACAGGAGGCGGCGAGCTCGGCAGGGGTGGCCGAGGCGACCGCGGTGGGGGCGGTGAGCTCGGCGGGGGTGACCGGGGCGGAACCGATTACCACGTGGGCGTTGGAGCCGCCTAAGCCGAAAGAGCTGACGGCGGCGTAGCGGGAAGAGCCGGTCCACGGGACGGAGTGGGAAGCGATGGCGAGGGGGTGGAAGTCAGGTCGATGTTGGGGTTGAGGGTGGTGAAGTTGGGGGTCGCGGGAATCATGTTGTGACGCAAGGCCTGCACGGCCTTGATGAGGCCGGCGAGACCGGAAGCGCCTTCGAGGTGGCCGAGGTTGGCCTTGACGGAGCCGATCCACAGCCGGCCGGAAGGACCGGCGGCCGAAGGACCAGCCGTGGAAGGGTCGGCGAAGGCATTCAGGATGCCGTCGATCTCGATGGGGTCGCCGAGGGCGGTGCCGGTGCCGTGAGCCTCGAGGTAGCCGAGGTCGCTGGCGTGCAGACCGGCACGGGACAGGGCCCGGCGGATCACGCGGGTCTGGGCGGCGGGGTTGGGGGCGGTGAGACTGGCAGCCCGACCGCCGTGGTTGACGGCGACGCCCTTGATGACGGCGAGGACGGGGTCGCCGTCAGCCACAGCCTGGCGAAGGGGCTTGAGCACGACCCAAGCGGCGCCCTCGCCGCGGACGAAACCGTCGGCGGAGGCGTCGAAGACGTGGCTGTGGCCGGCGGGAGAAAGCATGCCGGCCTGCTGGTACGCGGTGGTGTTGAAGGGATTGCTGAGCAGGTTGGCGGCGCCGACCATGGCGGTGGTGCAATCGCCGGCCCGTAGAGCGGAGACGGCGGAGGCCAAGGCGGTCAGGGAGCCGGAGCAGGCGGTGTCGAGTGTGACGCTGGGGCCGGTGAAGTCGTAGAAGTGCGAGACCCGGTTGGCCAAGAACGCGGGGAAGGTGCCGATGGTGGCGTATCCGTCGGCTGCGTCGGTGGCGACGAGCTGCTCACGGTAGTCATAGCTGCACGCGGCGACGAAGACGCCGACATCGGTGCCGGCCAAGGCATCGGGGTTGACGCCGGCGTGCTCGAGGGCGTGCCAGCTGAGCTCGAGCAGCATGCGCTGCTGCGGATCCATGGAGGCGGCCTGACGCGGTGTGACGCCGAAGAACTCGGCGTCGAAGAGGTCGATGCGGTCCAGCAGACCGGCTCGCTCCGGGACGCCGGCACGGGTGGTCGTGCCGATGCGGCATTCGGCCCGGGCGACCAGATCCCAGTACGCGTCGACGTCGTCGGCACCGGGAACGCGGCACGACATGCCGATCACGGCGATGTCGTCGGCAACCTCGGCAGCAAAATCCTTTGTGGACTCTTCGGCAGGAGCGTGAACGTGAGCGGCCAGGTCGCGGAGCCGAGGGTGCCGCCAGACCGTCGCCAGCGGCACGCCGAGTTCGCGGACCAGACGGACGGCGGCGGCGGAGTCCATGCCCTGCTCGCCCAACGGGCGATCGGGGTCGACAGCGTGTCCCAGCACGGATTCCGTCACGGCGAGGATCGAAGTCAGGTCGGCCTGCTCCGCCACGACCGGCGAAATCGTTGCGGCGTCACGGATCGCGGACAGTAAGGCGGCGGCCTCGCGGCCGTTGACCAGGGTGTGGTCGAAGGTCAGCACCATCTGGCGGCTGCCCCGGTCGACCGAGCCGAGGAACAGGGTTGCCACGGCCGGCGGCACGACCACCGGCACGGCGAAGGTCGCCGACTCCTCGCCGAGGTGGGAAAGGATCAGCGACACCGTGCCGTCGGCCTGCGACTGGCCGTCACGAGCCCGCTCAACCGACTGCACGTACTGCGCGTGAAAGTCCTCATTGGACAGTTGGTCGGCGGCCCGCACGACGGCGACGGTCAGGTCGTCGGAGTCGGTGGCCACGGCGATTCCGAGGTTGATCCGATCATGCACCTGCACCTTGTTGTCGGCTGCGTGCCGCGACCGGAATCCCTTGTACGCCATGGCCGTTCGGGCGGCCAGCAGGGCGAAGCCCTGGAACGCCGTCTCCGCACCGAGGGTGGCCGTGATCTGGTCGAGGGAATCGGCGTCGAGGGGCATGGCGACGACGGCCGGCACGACCTTGGCCGAGCGCATGGCGGTGTTCAGCTGCTGCTGACGGGTGCTGAGTTCCTGCGAGCGCTGGGATTCCAGGTACCGCTGAACGTCCTCGGGCATCAAAACGGAGCTGGCGGCGGGGATGGACGGCAACTGCTCGTCGGCGAGGCCGGCGCGACGGGCCATCAGCCGGGTGCGCGGTGGCACCCGAACCTTGGCGACGGGAGCGGCAGCGGGAACCTCTACCGGGGCTGCCGAGAGCTCCGCGACCACTGCGCCGATCGGCACGGTGTCGCCCTCGGCCACCAGCCAGCGGGTCAGCACGCCGTCCGCCGGGGACTCGATCTCCACGGCCGCCTTGTCGTGCTCCATCTCGTAGACGACCTCGTCCTTGGCCACCCGCTCCCCCGGCTGCTTGCGCAGGCTGAGGATGCGGACCTCGACGATGCCCTCGCCCAGTTGCGGCACGGCCAACCTGGTCATGTGTGTGGACGCCTTTCAGATCAGGACCGAGCGGACCGCGGCGACGACGTCGTCAACACTGGGCAGGACGGCGCGTTCGAGGTCGGGATGGAAGGGGATGTGCACGTCGTCCTTGGCCACCAGCCGGGGCGGCGCGAGCAGCGAGTAGAAGTCGTCGTCGGCCCCGGACAGCTCGGCGATCACGGTGGCGCCGAAGCTGCTGGTCCGGCCGTCCTCCTGCACGACGACCAGCCGCCCGGTCCGGCGCAGCGACGCGGCCACGGTCTCCCGGTCCCACGGGACCAGCCACCGAAGGTCGATGATCTCGGGCGAGACCTCGAGCCGGTCGGCCGCCTCGACGGCAAGCTCGACCCCGTTTCCCCAGGTCACGATGGTCACGTCAGATCCGGGACGAACGATCCGTGCTCCGACACCGGAGCTCGCGACGGGCTCGCATCGACGGCGCATCAGGTGCTTGGGCAACAGGATCAGCGTCGGATCCTCGCCGGCGAAGGCCGTCAGAAACGCCGCTTCCGTGTCCTCCGGCGTTGACGGCACGACGACCCGCAACCCGGGCAGGTGGGTGAACAGGCTCTCGTTGCTCTGGCTGTGCCAGATGCCGCCGCCGGGCAGGTAGGCGCCCCACGGCGCGTACATCACGACCGGGCAGGTCCAGTCGGACAGCGACCGCCAGCGCAGCGTGGTCAGCTGCCCGGTGATCTGGTTCCACGCCGGCCCGACGAAGTCGACGAACTGGAGCTCGACCACCGGCCGCATGCCGGCGGCGGCCAGGCCGACGGCGGCCCCGACGATGGTGGCCTCGGCCAGTGGCGAGTTGATCACGCGCGAACGGTCGAGTCCCTTGGTGAAGCCGAAGACACCGCCCTTGGGGTCGGCCACGTCCTCGCCGAAGACGATCATCTCCGGGTAGCGGTCGAGCCCGGCGCGCAGCGCGGTGTTGACCGCGGCGACCATCGTCCCGCCGGACACCTGCGGCGCCGGCAGCGCTACCGACGAACTCCCGAACACGTGCTCGCTCACCGACTTCACGTCTGCGGCGGGCTCCGACGCGACCCGCGTGAACGTCTGCTCCACTTCGTCGGCGATCTCAAGACGACGGGCGTCCACCCACTCCTGCGTCACAACGCCATCGGCGACAAGCCTTGCGGCGTAACGGGAAATCGGGTCCCGCAGCGACGCCAGCTCGGCCTTCGGCCGGTACAGCTTGTGGTCGTCGGAGGAGCTGTGCGACTCCAGCCGGTCCAGCTCGCACCACAGCACCACCGGCCCGAACCCGCCGCGCGCCCGGTCGAAGGCGTCCTGGCCGGCGGCCCGGACGGCGTCGGGATCCGAGCCGTCGACGACGGAAAGCCGCTCGGCCGGCAGCAGGCCCAGGTGCCGTGGGTTCATGTCATGGGTGGGCGTGCTGATGCCGTATCCGTTGTCGGCAATGAGAAACACCAGCGGCAGCTGGTTCTGCACGGCGAAGGCCAGCGCCTCGAAGAACTCGCCCTGACGGCTCGACGCCTCGCCGAGCGAGCACAGCACCGCACTGCCGTCGCCACGCAGCTTGGCCGCCCACGCCGCCCCCGCCGCCGGCAGACACTGGCTGGCGGTCGGGCTGGCGACCGACACGACGTTGCCGGGGCGGTGGCTGAAGTGGGAGGTCATCGAACGGCCGCCGGAGTGCGAGTCGGCCTTGCCCATCAGGTCACGGGCGACGTCCTCGACGGTCATGCCGCGGGCCATCACGATGGCGCGGTCTCGGTAGTGCGGGAAGATGTGGTCGGCCGCGGTCAGCACGTCGCCGAGCGCGGCGAACGCCTCGTGGCCGGCCGACGAGATGGCGAACCAGGCGTTGCCCTGGCGCAGGGTCAGACCCGACCTGCGGTCGCACTCGCGGGAGAGCATCATGCGGGCCACCAGGTCGGCGCGGTCGGAGTTGCTCATGACGTCCCCTCGACGAGAAAGCCGAACACCGAGAATTCTGCTTTCCAGGCCGGGTCGGCCACATCGCTTCCGCGACCCAAAACAAACCGGTCGCCCTGTTACGCGCCGAGGGGGAGGGCAACCAGAGGCACTCCCCCGCGGGGATGAGAACCTCACCAGAAGGGACTACGTCCACAAAGGACAAAGAGGGCCCGCCGGCACACAGCCGGCGGGCCCACACAACGGAAAACACTAAGCGGCGACACGCTCCCGGTACCACTGCGCGACCGGGGCGTCGATCCGCTCCCGCACACCCGGACCCGGCCGCACCCCGGTGTGCCGCCAGATCCGCTCGCTGTCGTAGAAGTGGTCGTACGCCAGCAGTTCGAACTGGTGGTCGGTCATCGAGGGCAACTCCTGCCGGGTGAGCTCCCGATGCGCCGGCGCCGGCAGGCTTTCCTCCGGCATGGCGTGCCCGAGCCGGGCACACAGCAGCCCGATCAGCTCCCGCATCCGCACCGGCCGCGGGTCGCTGACGTGGAAGACGGCGCCGGGGGCGCGGCCCCAGGCCATCCGGGCCAGCGCGGCGATCACCCGGGCCAGGTCGGTCACGGCGACGACCGAGGTGCGGGCGCCGCCCGAGTCGATCAGCGCCGGGATCTTCTCCAGCAGCCGCAGCAGTGTCGGCACGAACCAGATGTCGCCGGCCCCGTAGACCAGGTGCGGCCGCAGCACCACCCCGCCGAACGACCGGACGGAACGTTCGGCGGCGAGCTTGCTGGCACTGGTGGGCGATGCCGGCGCGGGTGCCAGCAACGACTCACCACTGCCGCGGTGCACACCGCTGCCGTAAACGGATGTCGTACTCAGGTAGACGAACCGGTTGACACCGGCCCGCGTGGCCTCTTCCAACAGGACCCGGGTGCCGTCCCGGTTCACTGCGTCACAGAGGTCGGCGCTGCCGCCGATCTGCGACCCCAGGTGCAGCACGGTGGTCACGCCGTCGCATGCCCCTCGCATGGTCGACGGTTCCACCAGATCGCCACGGACCTCGACCACACCGGCCTCGCTCATCCAGTGCGGCACGCCGCTGCGGGTGAGCACGCGGATCTCGGGCCGGTGCTCCCGCGGCCCGGACAGCAGGTCGGTCATCATCGCCGAGCCAACGAAACCGGTCGCCCCGGTAACCAGGACGGCGCCGACCCCTCTTCGGCGGTCCCATTCCCCCTGCACTGCCATTCCCCCCAGAACTGTGTTGTCCACTGTCGACGCCCCCCGTGGCGGTCAGCCGCAGACCAGCATGTCCAGGTGGCCGCGGGCGACCCGCCGGCCGTCCTGGTCGAAGACGGCCTCGACGCCGAGCGCACCGGGCACCTCGGACCGCACGGGCAGGGCCGTGACCACGACCGGCGTGTCCAGCTCGACGTAGCGCTCGAACGAGAACCGGCAGCCCACCGGGAGCAGGTCGGTACGTCCGTGCACCAGCTTGGCCGCCTGGCGACCGGCCTCCATCAGGACCATACCGGGGACATGGTCGACGGGGTGGTCGAAAAGCACCGGATGGTCACGGTCGACGCGGACCTGCCAGCTGTGCCCGTCCGCCCCCGCGGACAGCACGACGTCCCGCTCGCTGAGCCGGCCCACCGACTGCGGCGTGACCGCCGCCGGCAGGACGCCGGTGACCGGCGGCGGCACGTCCCGGCCGCCCCGCAGCCGCCGGTACGCCGCGGGCGACACGCAGCTCCAGCGCACCGACGCGGAGCCGACGCGCTCCCCGTCCCGATAGCAGTCGAAGTCGGTGATCATGCTGCTCACCGTGCCGCCACGGCGCTTGACCTCGCGCGTCGTGACCGCGAACAGGATGTCCGCGGGACGGTCGCCGAGCACCAGAGCACCCTCCGAGATCTGGTAGCTCTTCTCGTGCGACAGGAACTTCCAGTCCATCGGCACGTCGAACACCTGGTGCGCCAGCACCAGCGTGGCCTGCCGAAGGCTCTCGGCGAACAGCATCGGATCGTGCCGGGGCAGGGTGGCCGGCGAGTAGAAGCTGTGCGCGCGGGGCCACTGGGCCCCGACCTGGAAGGTGTTCTCACCGGTCACGCACAGGTCGGTCAGAAACACCTCCGAAACGGCGGCCCGGTGCACCAGGCTCCTCGGCACCGTCCGGTCGAACAGCACTCGTCCCTCGCTGCCCACCGATGCCGGGAAAGCCTGACCCTCCCGAACCCCCTCACCTGGAACGATGAGTCGAACTCACGGATTTCGGCCGCGTTCGTCCTGATCATGGCAGTCATCGGAAACCCTCCGATTGAGTGAACGTCCCCCCGATGCGGCCCCCAGCCGCACCGATGAGAACCATACTAGTCGCCCGGTTTGTTTTTGCACGCAAGAGTCACGGTGCGGGGGTAGGATTTTCTTCCGACGCGGCGAGAAGACCGCCGCTGGATAGCAAGGAGAGTACTGCGTTGGCTCTACAGGAGCGGGCAGAACGGACCCGGGCCGCCATCTTGGACGCCGCCGCTGCCGTCTTCGACGACCGCGGCTACGCGGGTGCGACGCTGTCGGACATCATCGCCGTCGCGAACGTGACCAAGGGGGCGATGTACTTTCACTTCTCGTCCAAGGAGAAGATCGCCCACGCCATCGTCGCGGAGCAGTTCGAGGTGTGGGAGCCGCTGGCCGGGGCCAAGGACATCGGCGTGCAGACGGTGATCGACCTGACCCACAACATGGCTCGCAGCCTGCAGCACGACGTGCGGGTGCGGGCCAGCATCCGGCTGGTCATCGAGCAGGGCACGTTCACCGACCCCAAACCGGACTCCTACCAGCAGTGGATCAGCGTCGTGCGGTCCTGCCTTGAGAAGGCCGCGGCCAAGGGCGACCTGCGGCCCGAGGTGCACCCGGACGACGCCGCGCACCTGGTCATCGCCTCCTTCACCGGCGTGCAGATCTCGTCCGAGGTGCTCACCGGCCGGGAGGACGTGACCGATCGCGTGACCATCATGTGGCGGCTGCTGCTGCCCGGTATGGTGCCGCCCCGCCGGCTGGCCAAGTTCATCTCGGAGGGAACGCTGCCACCGGACACGACGCTGAACTGACCGGCACGAAAAACCCCCGCACGAGAAGCCGGCTGGGGACACCGGATCGCGGTGTCCCCAGCCGGTTTCTCAGTCTTGGGGCCGCCTTCAGTCCGGCGGGGCGATACGGGCGGTCGACCCGGTGAGGTCGAGGCCGCCGATCGCCGCCCGGCCGGTCAGCCCGGGCAGGATCATCGCCCACGACTCGGCCAGCGTCCGCGCCACCTTGTCCCGGGACATGGCCGACGCCCACAGCATCTCGATCCCCATGCACAGCGCCAGCACGACCGTGACCGCGCCGTCGACGGCCACCCCCTCGGCCAACTCCCCCGCCGCCGCCGCCCGGCTGGCCAGCCGGTGCAGGATGTTCTGCCACTCAAGGAAGAAGTCGATGAACGGGCGGCCCTGCTCGGCGCACTCCCGAGCCACCCGGAAGCTGGCCCGCACCGCGGCCTCGTCACGTAACCACCCGGCGACCAGCTGACTGAGGTCGATCATCGCCTGCACGCCGGAGGCCGCGCCGGCCGAGGCCGCCGCCGCCCGCCGTAACAGGTCCCGGCCGGGCTCCTGGACCGCGGCGACGATGTCGCTCTTGGCCGGGAAGTGGAAGTACAGCGCCCCCTTGGTCACGCCGGCCGCACGGCTGATGTCGTCGATGTTGGTGCCGATGAAACCGTTGCGGTCGAACAACTCCGCCGCCGAGGCGATCAGCCTCGCCCGCGTCAGTTCGGCTCTCTGCTGCCTGACCACCGTCTGTCCGTCTCCATGCGGTTCATGTAGTTGTGTGTCAGCCGACGTTTTCCAGCCGGATCCCGTTGTTGTCCGAAAGGGACAGTCGCGGGTCGGTGGTGAGGATCATGCGCTGCAACTGGTGCAGCGACGGCGAGGGCTCGAGGCCGAGCTCGTCGACCAGGCACGTGCGCAGCCGCCGGTAGCAGTCGATCGCCTCGCCACGCCGGCCCGAGCGGTAGAGGGCCAGCATCAGGTGCGCGTAGAGCCCCTCGTGGGTGCGGTTGCGCGCGACCAGGGCGGTCAGCTCGGACAGCAGCTCGTGGTGCCGGCCGAGGCGGAGGTCGGCGTCGATGCGCCGGTCGAGCACGTTGAGCCGAGCCTCCTCGAGGCGATGCATGTCCACCTCGAGCATCGCCCCGACCTGCACGTCGGCCAGCGCGCTGCCGCGCCACACCGACAGGGCGGCGCGGAAGCGGGCGGACGCCTCGTGCCACTCGCCGGCCTCGCGGGCCCGGTGCCCGGCCTCGGCCAGCCGCTCGAACTGCTGCACGTCGACCGCGCCCCCCGCGGTGTCGAGCAGGTAGCCGCCGGGCTGGGTGACCAGGATCCGCTTCGGGTCGCGGACCGGGGCGTCGGGGTCCTGCGCCACCGCGGCCCCGATCAGGGTGCGCAGGTGCAGGATGTAGGTCTGCAGGGTCGTGTTGGCACTGCGGGGCATGTCCGGGCCCCACAGCTCCTCGAACAGCGACGCGTTCGGCACCACCTCGTTGGCGTGCACCGCGAGCATCGCGAACACCTTGCGCGGCTTGGCCGCGGTCGGCGTCACCGGCTTGCCGCCCAACCGTGCGGCTAACGGTCCCAAGACTTCGACGTCCATGATCCGGTCCTCCCGTCGTCGATCGCGCTGCCGCCCCCGGCGACCCCGTTCGACCGACCTCCGAAGACTACAAAACCGACCGCCCGGTTTCAATCCCAAACCGGGGCGGGCGGTCGGTTTTTTCTGTACGTGATCACCCGCCGATCTTGTGGAGGTGGCGTTCGCCCAGGTCAAGGACGGTTTCCGCGCCGAGCAGGCCGAGCGTGACTTCTGCGTCGGCGAGCACCGATCGGATGACGTGACCGACGCCGGACTGTC
The DNA here is from genome assembly GCF_028622115.1 of Kutzneria chonburiensis. Taxonomy (NCBI): domain Bacteria; kingdom Bacillati; phylum Actinomycetota; class Actinomycetes; order Pseudonocardiales; family Pseudonocardiaceae; genus Kutzneria; species Kutzneria chonburiensis. The sequence continues at coordinate 8,712,363 of NZ_CP097263.1, read as the reverse complement.
CGTTCAGCGCAAGTCCGTACAGATACGGCCGTCCGACAGCGACCGCGTCGGCGCCCAGCGCGAGGGCCTTCAAGACGTCCGAGCCGGTCCGTACGCCCGAGTCCAGCAGCACCGCCAGCTCGTCGCCGACGGCCTTGGCGACGGCCGGCAGGGCGTCCAGGGCGGCGAGGGCGCCATCGATCTGCCGGCCGCCGTGGTTGGAGACCACTACGCCGTCGGCCCCGGCGTCGCGCGCCGCCCGGGCGTCGTCGGCGTGCAGGATGCCCTTGACCAGCAGCGGACCGGCCCAGTTCGCACGGAGAAAGGCCAGCTCGTCCCAGCTGCGGCCGGTGCCGGTGAACATCTGCTGCCACAGGCGCACGGCCGCGTCGAGGTCCTGCTCGGGCGGCTGGGCCAACCGGGCGCGGAAGACGGGGTCGCTGAACGCGGTGGCCGCGCCGATGCCCCGGAGCGTGGGCGCGAAGCCCTGGTCGAGGTCGCTGGGCCGCCAGCCGAAACGCGGCGTGTCGACCGTGACGACCAGCGCCGTGAAGCCGGCCCGCTTGGCCCGGTCGAGGATGCTCAGGCACACCTCGGGGTCGTCGGGCTGATAGAGCTGGTACCAGCGGTCGCCGTCGCCGTTGGCCGCCGCGACTTCCTCCAGGCTGTACGAGGCCGGCGACGCGACGATCATCGTCACGCCGGTTTCGGCCGCCGCACGGGCCACGGCCAGCTCGCCTTCGGGATGGACGATGGACTGCACGCCGATCGGGGCCAGCAGCACCGGCGCGGCCATCTCCTTGCCCAGCAAGGAGGTTCTCAGCTCCGGCTGGGTCTTGCGCAGCATCCGCGGCACCAGCCGGTAGCGGGCGAACGCCGCGCGGTTGGCCCGCAGCGTGTCCCCGCTGCCGGCGCCGCCGGCCACGTAGCCGAAGGGCCCGGGCGCGAGCACCTTCGCGGCGGCGTCCTCCAGCTCGGTGCCGTCGCACGGGCACGGCGGCGGATGACCCGCCGCCGCGTCACGCAGCAGTTTGCCTTGGTATGTCGAGAAAGTGCCGCTCACACCGGCCATGGTCGCCCCACCATGCGGGCAGCCGAAGGGCGCTCGTCACCGTTTCGAGCGCCCTTCGACCCCATTTCAGGCCGCCACCCGCAGTGCGAGCGGCCGGCCGTCACACAAAGGCAGCTCCTCGCCCCGCCACCGGTTGCGCAGCAGCCGGTCGTGCGAGACAACCACCACCGCGCCGGAGTAGTCGGCCAGCGCGGCCTCCATCTCCTCGACCAGCGACAGCGACAGGTGGTTGGTCGGCTCGTCCAGCAGCAGCACGTCGACCTCCCGCACCAGCAGCCGGGCCAGCGCCAGCCGGCGCTGCTGCCCGATGGACAGCGAGCCCACCGGTGTGCGCAGGTCGGACTCGGCGAACAGGCCGAGCGACAGCAGCCGCTCGACGTGCTCGTCGGCCGTGCCGACCAGGCCCTGGGCGAACGTGGCCAGCACGCTGCGCTCCGGGTGCCGGACCGTGTTCTCCTGCGGCAGGTAGCCGATCCGGCCGTTGCGCGTGACCGTGCCGGAATCCGGTTGCAGCGAGCCGGCCAGCACCGCGAGCAGCGTGGACTTGCCGGCCCCGTTCGGCCCGGAGACGAACAGCCGCTCGCCGGCCGACACAGTCAGGTGGTCGACCGTGAGCCGGCCGGCCACCGTGACGTCGGACAGCTCCAGCACCGTGCCGTCCTCGACGCCACCGGACAGCGGGGCGTTGAGCCGCAACGGATCCGGCGGCTTCGGCACCGGATCGGCCCGCAGCCGGTCGAGCCGTTCGGCCGCGTTCTTCACCCGGGTCGTGATGCTGGCCATCACCCGCTGGCCGTCCCCGTTGTACTTGCACTTGTTGTGATCTTTGATCGGCCGGCCCGGGGCGACCCGGTAGGCCGTGGTCGCGCCCCACGACTCCCAGTGGTCGATCTCGCCGACCCACTCGGCGTACTGCTGCTCCCAGCGCTGCCGGGCAGCCCGCTTCTCGTCGAGATAGCCGACGTATCCGTTGCCGTAGCGGGTGATTGTCCGGCGGTCGCCGTCCACCTCGATGATCGCGGTGGCCACCCGCTCCAGCAGCAGCCGGTCGTGCGTGACCACGACGAGCGTGCCGCGGTGGGCCAGCAGCCGGTCCTCCAGCCAGCTCAGCGCCTGCGCGTCGAGATGGTTGGTCGGCTCGTCGAGCAGCAGCAGCTCCGGCTCGGCCGACAGCACGCCGGCCAGCGCCAGCCGGGCCTGCTGCCCGCCGGAGATCGTCCCGAGTGGACGGTCACGGTCGAGATGGCCGATGCCCAGCGCGGACATCGCCGCCGCAACCTTCGAGTCGGCCCGGTAGCCGTCTCGAAGTTCCAGCGCCGTCAGCAGTTCCCCGTACGCCGCGAGGCCGGCCTCGTCGGCGTCGCCGAGAGTCTGCTCCGCGTCGGCGATCTGCCGTTGCAGGGAACGGATCTCGGCCAGCGCGGCATCGATCGCGTCCCCGACCGTGGCCGTCGGCGACAGGTCGAGCACCTGCCCGAGGTGCCCGACGCCGCCCGGCGCCTCGACGATGATCTCGCCGTCGTCCGGCCGCTCCTGGCCGGCGATCAGCCGCAGCAGCGTGGACTTGCCGGAACCGTTGTCGCCGACGACACCGACCCGCTCGCCCGGACGGACCGTCGCGGAGACGGCGTCAAGGACACGGCGGTGCGCGAAAGCCAAGCTGGCACTGCGAATGGTGAGCTGAGCTGACAAAATGGCCTCCTGAGTTCGATGTGGACGGTCGGACGTGGCCGCGGATGCGTGAACACTGCTCGGCCCTCCTTGCACTCGTAACTCAGGTCGTCATGCGACCTTGCCGTCGGCGAGCACCAGTTCGGCGCCCTCCCATGTCTTGCGCAGCCACCGGTCGTGCGACGCGATGACCACCGCGCCCGGCGCGCTGCGCAGGGCCTGCTCCAGTTCCTCGGCCAGGCCGAGGGACAGGTGGTTGGTCGGCTCGTCCAGCAGCAGCACCTCCGGCGGGCGGGCGATCAGCACCGCCAGCGCCAGCCGCCGCCGCTGCCCGATCGACAGCTGCCCGACCGGCCGGTCCAGGTCCCGCCCGGCCAGCAAACCCAACTGGGACAATGCCACCGCGCCCGGCCCGGCGGCCGCGGCGTAGATCTGCCGCGGTGACTTCGTCAAGTCGGCGAACGTGACGTCCTGCTCCAGCAGTCCGACCCGCACACCACGAGCCCGGTGCACCACGCCGCTCTCCGGCGTCAGCTTGCCCGCCAACACCTTCAGCAGCGTGGACTTGCCGGCCCCGTTGCCGCCCTGCACCATCAGCCGGGCCGAGGTCGTGACGTCCAGCTGGTCCAGCTGCAACCGGCCCGGCAGCTGCACGTGCCGCAACGACACGGCCAGCTGGTCCTGCACCGGCTTGCCGGTCAGGTCGGCCTTGAACCGCAGCGGCAGCGGCGGGCGCTGCACCTGCGTCCTGGTCAGCTCGTCCAGCCGCTGCTGGGCGTTGCGGACCCGGCGGGAGATCTGCTTCTGCACCCGCCCGCCGTGCCGGTCGTAGCCGACCTTGTTGTTGTCCTTGATCACCCGGTGATGGTTCACCTGGTGCGCGGTGACGTTCACCGACTCCTTGAGCTCGGCCAGCTCCTGCTGCTCCTCGACGTACTGCTGCTCCCAGCGGGCCCGCTCGGAGCGCTTGGCCGCCAGATAGTCGCTATAGGCGCCGCCGAAGCGGGTCACCCCGCCGCGGGCCGGGTCCAGGTCGAGGATGTCCGTGCACACCGCGTCCAGGAAGACGCGGTCGTGCGAGGCCACCACGACCGTGCCCGGCAGCCGGCTCAGCTGCTGCTCGAGGAAGGTCACCGCCTCGTCGTCGAGGTGGTTGGTCGGCTCGTCCAGCAGCATCGCCCGCGGCTGGCGGATCAGCAGGGCGGCAAGGCCCAGCCGGGACCGCTGGCCGCCGGAGAACGCCGACAGCCGCCGGTTCGGGTCCACATCGGACAGTCCGAGCCCGGTCAGCACCAGCTCCGCCCGGCGGTCCGCGTCCCACACGTCGTGGTCCTGGGCCCAGTCCAGCACGTCGCCGTACTCGGCCAGCAGCTCGGTGTTGTCCGGGTCGTCGGCCATCTTCCGGCCGAGGTCGTCCAGCCGCTGCCGGGCCGCCCGGATCTCGGCCAGCGCGTCGTCGATGACGTGCCGCACCGTGCTGTCCGGGCCGAAAGGCAGCTCCTGCAACAGGAATCCGCAGTCCGGCGGCCGGCTGACCGTGCCAGCGTCCGGCTCCTCGTCGCCGGCCAGCAGGCGCAGCAGCGTGGACTTGCCCACGCCGTTGTCGCCGACCAGGCCGAGCCGCTGGCCCGGCGACGCCGTCAGGCTGACACCGTCCAGTACGCGCCGGTCGCCGTAGGCCTTGACCAGGTCGCGGGCGTGCAGAAAGGGAATGTTTGACATGCGACACCTACCGCAGAAGGAGCTGGGGGATGCGGAGAGCCCGCCGGGCCGTCTGCGCCTCACGCACAGGTGAGGTCGCGGGCCGCGGTCGCGGGCTGGGTGCGAAGTCAGTAAACCATAGTGATCACAGTGTGGCAGCCGCGCCGGAAGGCGTCAACGGCAGCAGACGTCCTATCACCCGATCATGTCGGATCTTGAGGCGTTTTCCCTGGTCAGGGCGGTGTTTCGGGCTCAAGAACCGGTCGAGGATCACTCGAGGCCGGTCTTTCGACCGGCCCCGAGCGCGGTGCTCAGCAGCCGTTGAGCATGGTCGTCAGCGCCGACTTCTCCGACGATTGCAGCGTCAACTTCCACACGTACTTCACCCGGACCCACATCTCCGCGTACGTGCAGCGGTAGGCCGTGCGAGACGGCTGCCAGGTCGACGGGTCCTGGTCGCCCTTGGACTGGTTCACGTTATCCGTCACGGCGATCAGCTGCGGGTCGGTCAGGTCGTTGGCGTACTGCTGGCGCTTGGCGTCCGTCCAGCTCGACGCGCCCGAGCGCCACGCCTCGGCCAGCGGCACCACGTGGTCGATGTCCACGTCCGACGCCGCCGTCCAGGTCGCGCCGTCATAGGGGCTGTACCAGCTGCCGGACGTCGCCGAGCAGGCGCTGTTCGTCGTCACGTTCTTGCCGTCCCGCTTGAGCACCGTCTCCCGGGTGTCGCAGGTACCCGAGATGATGATCCAGTGCGGGAAACGATCCCGGGAGTAGCCGGACATCGACCCCTCCGCTTTGACGGTCAACGCGCTCAGCTCGGACTTCGCCGTCGCCGCACTCGGAATACCCGGAGGGGTCGCCCCCGCCGACGGCGCCAGCCCCACCGTCATCGCCGCACAGGTCAGCAGGGCCAGGGATAAGGAACCGGTCTTCGCCATGGTCGGGCCTCCAGGACGTTCGCAGGGCTGGACGCCTTTCATGTTTGGCACCCGCGTCCCCGCTGCTCAACCCGTCCGCCCGTGCCCATTGCGACATTTCGCCGTCCGGCCGCCCAGCCGTCACCTGCTTGTCGCAACGGCTTGGCCGCCGAACCCCGAGCTCGCCGAAGACGTTGCTGGTATCCATACAAAGATGGACAGACTGCCGGGAAAGAGGTCGGCGTGATCGCCGCCGGCCACCCGTTCGCGCCGCCGTCGCACGAGCAGCGCTGGATCGACACCGCGACCGAGCTGGCGGCCGAGTTCGCCAAAACCGCCGCCGAGTACGACGAGAGCGCCGAGCTGCCGCTGGCCAACCTACAGGCGCTGCACGCCAGCGGGCTCGATGTGGCGTTGCTGCCGGCGGAGTACGGCGGGGAATCGCTGAGCTACCGCAGCTTCGGCACGATCGTCCGTCTGCTCGGCGCCGCCTGCCCGTCGACGGCATGCATCTGGGTCATGCACATCGGCGCCGCTACCGGCCTGGTCACCCGGTCAACCCCGGACGTCGCCCGCTTCTACGCCGACGAGCTGATCGCCGGGCGGCGGTTCGCCAACGCCCTGTCCGAGCCCACCGGCGGCAACCTGTTCCTGATGCCGTTGCAGCATGCCGCGCCGGTGCCCGGCGGCTACGAGCTGACCGGGGCCAAGCGGTTCGCCTCCGGCTGCGAGATCGCCGACCACTTCCTGATCAACGCCCTGGTCGACGGGCAGCCCGCCTTCTTCGGCCTGGCCGCCGACCCGTCGACCATGGCGTACATCCCGATCTGGGACACCATGGGCCTGCGGGCCAGCCGCAGCCAGCTCATCGAGTTCACCGGCACGCTGCTGCGGGCCGACCGGCTGTGCCCACCGTCGACCGGGCCGCACCCGAACCACATCGGGGCCGGTTTGGCGTTCCTGTCGCTCGGCATCGCGGACGCGGCGGTGACGGCGCTGGTGGCGCACGCCCGCAAGCGCGTCATTCCGACCACCGGAAAGCCGCTGGCCGAGATGCAGTGGCTGCGGTTCGAGGCCGCCGACGTGCACACTCGGCTGGAAGCGGCCGGGATGTACGCGCACCACATGTGCTGGCTGGCCGACCAGAACTCGGCCGACTTCATCCCCGCGACCATGCGGGCCAAGCAGCTGGCCAACGTGATCGCCGTGGACGCGGCGCAGCTGGCCGTACGGGTCGGCGGCGCGTCGGCGGGCTACCTGCGGTCGTCGCCGATCGAGCGGCTGTTCCGGGACGCGCAGGCCGGCGGGCTGATGGCCTACTCGGTGGAGGTGTGCAAGGACGTGATCGGGGCGGGGTTGCTGGCGGACTAGTTCCGCAGCGGGCCCTGGACGGTCTGCCCGTTGGCCAGCGTGGCCCGGACGTAGTTGGTCGTGGGCTGGCCGCTGTTCTCGCCGATGGGGTCCCGCACGATGAACGTCCCGTCGGCGACGACGCCCGGCGACACGGAGTTGTCCGGCCCGATCAGGGACAGGCCGACCACGTCGTCGGTGGTGATGCCGAAGTGGATGGACTCCTTGGGGTAGTTCATCGACGTGAGGTAGTCGAACGGCCGTTCTGGCGTGAGCTGACCGTAGAGGTCGGTCGAGCCGGGGGCGCCGCCGATGACGCCGGTGGCCTTGCCGTTCTCGATGACGCACGCCGCGGCGGTCCGGCTGTTGCGGATGACCACGAAGCCCAGCTGGGAACTGAGGTCGTAGCGGGCGGCGGCGCGCCAACTGGTGGGGTCGGGCATGTTGCGGGTGGTGCGGACGCAGTCCTTGACCAGCTGGGACTGGCCGGAGGCGACGTTGGTGTCGGTGCCGCGCAGCTGGGTGAAACCGATGGCGACCAGGGCGGCCAACACGACGACCGACGCGGCGACGGCCAGGGGTGCGCGCATGGAGCCGAACCGGTGCCGCGGCGCGAGCTGGGGCTCGATGTCCTCGGTCCAGAGCCGCTCACGCAGAGCCTCGGGCATCTCCCGCCGCTTCGGGATGTCGTTCATCGCCCCTCCTCCAGGCCCACGCCGCCGAGCAGACCACGCAGCCGGCTGCGCGCCCGCGAGACCCGCGCCCGCACGCTGACCTCGGCGATACCCAACACCTCGGCGGCGTCGGCGGTGGACAGCTCGCCGAGCAGGCACAGCTCCACGGCCTGCCGCTCCCCCTTCGGCAACTTGTCGACGGCCTCGAGCACAGTCCGCAGCCGCCGGTCGGCGTCGATCTGCGCGGCCACGTCCTCGGCGTGGTCCCGGGCGGTGTCGTTGAGCGGCAGCCGCGTCAGCACCCGCGAGAACCTACCGACCCGCCGGTACTCGTGACGGGCCAGATTGCCGGCCACGGTGTACAGCCACGGCCGGGCGCTGGCGTTGACCAGCGTCATCTCGCCCAGCTTGCGCCACGCGGCGAGAAAGGTGTTGGACGTCAGGTCCTCGGCCGTGGCCCAGGACCCGGTCAGCCGGTAGGCGTAGTTCCACACCGCCTCGGCATGCCGCCGGTACAGCTCGCCGAACGCCGCCTTGTCGCCGCGCGCCGCCTGCTCCCACAGCGTCTGGTCGTCGCTCGGCGGCAGATCGTCCCATTCGGGCGGATCGACCAGCCGCACGTGCTCTCCAGCCATCGTCACACCGGGCTAGTTCCCGGTCGCCCCGACGGCGTTGCATGCCTGCGCGAGACGAGACCACCGGCCGCACCGCGGACCTGCGGCACGGCCGGCTCTCATCCTAGCCGCGGAACGGGCCGGCGACGGTCTGGCCGTTGGCGAGTGTCGCTCGGATGTGGTTGGTCGTCGACTCGTTGCTGTTCTCGCCGTCCTTGGCCAGCACGGCGAACGTGCCGTCCTTGACCGTGGCGGCAACCGACTTGCCGTCCGGGCCGACCAGCGACACGCCGGTGACGTCCGCAGTGGAGATTCCGAAGTGGACGGACTGGTGCGGGTAGTTCATGGACGTCAGGTAGTCGAACGGGCGCTGCGCGGTGAGCTTGCCGTAGTCGTGGTTGTCGATCAGGCCGCCCATCAGACCGGTGCCGTGACCGTCCTCGACCACGCACACCGCGGCGTTCTTGTCGGTGCGGATCACCAGGAACCCGTGCGTGGCGTCGACGTCGACACGGGCGCCGGGCCGCCACGCGGCGCGGTTGGCCACCTGGTCGGCGGCCAGGCACTCGAACATGATCTTCGCGTTGCCGGTGGCGGCCGGGGCCACCTGGGTGGCGGCGTCGGTGGTGGTGCCCGGCACGGCGGCGAAGGCCACCGCCCCGCCGACGGCGAGAGCGCCGATCGCGGCCGCCGCGGCCAGGGCCAGAGTCAGCTTCTTGGTCGTCATGACCAGGTGTTCCCGGCCGCCGTCACCGCGTTGCGTGACCCGCGTCATGCCGGCGGGCCGCGCCCGGTCAGGCCGCGACGAGATCGAACTCGTTGCCCTCGGGGTCGGCCAGCGTGATCCAGCGCGCGCCGCCCTCGTCGAACTCGGCGCCCTTGGTCGCACCCAACGACACCAGGCGGGCCAACTCGGCCTCCAGGTCGGCGGCGACCAGGTCGAGGTGCACTCGGTTCTTGGCCGACTTGCCCTCCGGAACGGCGAAGAACATCATCCGCGGCAGGCCCGGCTGCTCGGCGGCGATGCCGACGGACGCGAAGGCGGCCGAACCGTCGGCGTCGACCTCGCGGTCGGTGACCCGGGCCCAGAACCCGGCCAGCTCGGCGGCGTTGGCGCAGTCGAAGGTGACCGCGAAGACAGTGCTACCCATGGTGTGCTCCTAATCGGTGATGGGGAAGACGGGCCAGCCGACCTCGGTGCGGTGCGCGGACTCGCCGCCCGCGGTGACCAGATAGGTCTCGCGGATGGGTCCGGGCACGCCGATCTGCCGGCCGGCGACGTACGTGCCGAGTGCGCTGTAGGTCCGGTCCAGCTCGCCGAACGGCCCCCGGTGCAGCGTCACGGCCAGGTCGGCGGCCGGCAGTTCCAGCAGCTCGACGCCGTGTCCGACCGGTTCGCCGTGCACGGGGATGTACGCGAGCACGTCGCCGGCGTCGTCGGTGAAGAACTCCTCGTGGTACAGGCAGCCGAGCGGTCCCGCCCGGTGCGGGCCGACCACTGCCTCCAGCCGCTCGAAAGCCTCGGCCCACCAGCGTTCGCTGTCGTCCATGGCGATGTGGTCGCCGACGGCCAGCACCGTCATCGCCGGAACCGAGCGGCACTCGACTTCGATGGGCGAGGCCTCCTGCTCCAGCAGCGACCGCAGCGAGCTGACCGCCGCCTGGGTCCGTTCGAGCTGGTGCTCGACCCGCCGCAGGTGCGCGGCGATCACCGCGTTGCGGGCCGCCACGTCCGGGGCCGCCAGCATCGCCCTGACCTCGTCCAACGGCATGCCCAGGTCCCGGAACCGCCGGATCACCTGCGCCGTCCGCGCCTGCTCCGGCCCGTACAGCCGGTAGCCGGTGGCCGGGTCGATCTCGGCCGGCACCAGCAGGCCGAGCTCGTGGTAGTGCCGCAGCGCCTTGACGCTGAGATAGGTCATCCGCGAGAAGTCGCCGATGGACAGCAGGACCGCCATGCACGCATCATCGGCCCTCCCCTTACAGGAGGGTCAAAACTTTCCCATTGAGGACCGAAGCTGTCCGCAATGGCGGCTATCGTCGTCGACATGGAGATCAGAATCGAGCTCGTGATCCTGCCCGTGACCGACATCGACCGGGCCCGGGACTTCTACGTCGACAAGATCGGCTTCAACCTCGACCACGACCACACGGTCAGCGACGAGATCCGCTTCGTTCAGCTCACGCCGCCCGGCTCGGCCTGCTCGATCGCCTTCGGCAAGGGCCTCACCGACGCCGCGCCCGGCACGGTCAAGGGCCTCCAGGCCGTGGTCGACGACGCCGACAAGGTGCGGGCCGAGCTGGTCGAGCGCGGGGCCGAGGTCAGCGAGGTGCAGGACCTGGCCTGGGGGCGCTTCGTGTTCTTCGACGACCCCGACGGCAACCACTGGGCGTTGCAGCAGATCGTCCGGCCCGGGCAGTAGTAACACATTGAAACAGGCGATTCGTCGTGTAGACAGAAGATCTGTCTCGGCGAGCCGCCACGGCGAGGCGCCCCACGAACCCTGCCACCCGTGGAAGGCCCATGAGAACTCGCCATCTCACCAGAACCTTCGCCGTCGCCGCGGCGGCCATCGCCGTCGCGGCGCTCGGTGTCCCGACCGCCCAGGCGGCCACCGGCACGATCACCGGCTACGGCGGCAAATGCGTCGACGTCACCGGGGGCACCAGCGCCAACGGCACCCGGGTCCAGCTGTGGACGTGCACCGGCGGCCCGTCCCAGCAGTGGACCACCGGCGACGACGGCTCGCTCCGGGCGCTGGGCAAATGCCTGGACGTCGCCGGCGGGTCCACCCTGAACGGCGCCAAGGTGCAGATCTATGACTGCAACGGCACCGCGGCGCAGCGGTGGACGTCGTCCGGCGGGCAGCTGGTCAACGCCGGCTCCGGCAAATGCCTCGACGCCACCGGCGTGAGCAGCGCCGACGGCACGCCGTTGCAGATCTGGACGTGCGGCGGCGGCGCGAACCAGCAGTGGACGCTGCCGGCCACCACCACCCTCCGGCCGGCGGCCCCTGCCCGAGCGGCCCGTTCGGCAATCCGCTGCCGTCGCAGAACCTGACCGCCACGAAGATCAAGGACGGCTACAACTTCCTGGAGGGCCCGGTCTGGGACGCGGCCAGCCAGACCCTGCTGCTGACGAACATGCATGACGGCTCCGGCCCGCAGAACGTGCAGGCGTCGGACATCCTGCGGTTCACACCGTCCACCGGAAGCTTCTCCACGTGGGTCGCCAACTCCGGCAGCAACGGGCTTTCCCTGAGCCGGGACGGGAAGACGGTCATCGCCGCGACCCACGACCAGCGCAGCGTGTCGGCGTACGACCTGGCCACCAAGCAGCGCACCACGCTGGCCGCCAACTATCAGGGGCACCAGTTCAACTCGCCCAACGACGTCACCGTCGGCGCGGACGGCACCGTGTACTTCACCGACCCCGACTTCCAGCGGGCCGACCGGCCCGACCAGATGTCCGGCCACACCGACGTCTTCCGCGTGAAGAACGGTGTGGTGTCGTTGATCGACGACTCGATCCGTGAGCCCAACGGCATCGAGCTGTCCCCCGACGGCCGCACCCTGTACGTCGGCGGCAACGCCACCGGCAAGATCTACAAGTACCCGGTCAACGCCGACGGCAGCACCGGCCCCCGCAGCGATTTCGCCGCGCTCGGCGGCACCGACGGCGGCACGGTCGACTGCGCCGGCAACGTCTACCAGATCACCTTCAGCGACGGGAAGATCCATGTCTTCTCGCCGGCCGGACAGGCTCTCGGCACCATCAGCGCCGGTCAGAACGCCACCAACGCCGCGTTCGGCGGGCCGGACGGCCGCACCCTGTACATCACCTCCGGCCGTCCGTCGAGCGGCGGCGACACCGGGAACTACGGCCTGTACGGCATTCGGCTGAACGTGCCGGGCTGGCCGTACTGACAACCCTTGCGGCCCCGCGGCTTTCGGCCGCGGGGCCGTTGAGGTCAGCAGGTGATGGTGCCGCGGCGCAGCGCGTGGTTGCCGTCGTCGCTGTCGTCCGACCAGTACACGGGCTTGCTGCCGCTCACGCACTCGTCGGCGCCGGCGATGGCGAAGCCCTCGTTGTTGTAGTTGGGCATGCCGGACGGCCGGTTGTAGACGGCATCGGCGGCGAAGAGGCCGGAGGCGTTGATCTTCATGGTCCGGTGCTGGCCGTTGCAGTGGTTGTCGCAGACGGCCCACAGCCGCGACGCCTGCGGCTCCCACTGGAGCTCCATCACGGCGCTCATGCCGCTGCTGAACGAGGCGATGCGCTTGAACGCACCGGAGTCCTGCAGGACGTAGCCGTAGATCATGCCCGTGGCCTCCTCGCTGACGAAGAACACGCCGGCGGTGTGGGGGCCGTAGCCGCTCGGGTTGTACGCGGCACCGGTCGAGGAGTCCTTGAAGCCGGCCGCGGTGAGCGTGGCGTCGGGGATCCAGGTGATGCCTTCGAAGCCGAGGTTGGGGTCGACCGGCGGCAGGTCCGCGGTCAGGTTCCATTCCTTCGTAGCGGTCAGCGTCGAGCTCGTGCCGCTCACGTCGTAACGCAGCACCGAGGTGCGGCTGGTGCCCGACTTGTCGCCGTTTCGTTCCGTGGACACGAAAACGCCGCCGGCCGCGCCGGCGCCCGTGAGCGTCACGCCCTCGTCGTCAGGCGTGCCGGAGCCGTTCGGGTAGTGCAGCGTCTTGCCCTTGGACCAGCCGTTGGCCGTGTCCGGGGTCCAGCTCGACCCGTTTCGCTTCAGGCGCCACAGCATGCCGGAGTTCTGGGCCACCCAGAGCACGTTGCCCTCTTGGTAGAGGCCGCTCATGTCTTCACCGAAGGCGTTGGCGGCATCCGCCGTGGACACCGAGCTGCTGCCCGGCCAGGCCACCGCCGTCGCCGCGTCGGCGGTTGCCGCCCCGCTCATGGCTAACGCCGCTCCGATCAGCACGACCAGGACACGACGGCTTGTACGCGATTCGTTCACGCGAACCTCTCCCAGGTAGAGGGCAAACGGAAGCCACACTTCCCTGGCAGGGGGAATGCTCATGTCCAGCAACATGATCTTACGTTGAACACCGGCGAAACTACGCGCGCCGATCACTCCAACGGCGGAGTGACCCGGGCCGATCGGCGGTGTTTCGTCCGGCTTTGTGGCCGATCGGCTACTTGCTCATTCCCCGGCCGGCGGCTGCCACAGCTCGAACTTGTTGCCTTCGATGTCGTGCGCCCACCCGAAGCGCCCGTAGTCCGTGTCGCTCACCTCGTCCGACACCTTGACGCCGGCCGCCCGCAACTGCGCCAGCATCGCGTCCAGATCCGCGACCCGGTAGTTCACCATGAAGCTCTGCGTCGGCTCGCCGAGGTGCTCCGCATCCGCGTCGAACACCGCCCACGTCGTCGAGCCGCCCGCCGTCCACTCGAACTGCTTGCCGCCCCACTCCCCCATGTCCACGCCCAGATGCTCCGCATACCAGGCCCGCAGCGCCTCCCCGTCCCGCGCCCGAAGGAAGATCCCGCCAATACCCGTGACTCGCTCCATCGGCGCAGTCTGCCCCACCCACGCCCGCTTGACGAGCACAAGCTCGTCGCCGCTGAGGCAGAGCCTCAGCGGCGACGGCTCGGAGCTAGGACCGCACGCTGGTCGTCACGCCGACCAGCTGGTTGTCGTCCGGATGGTCGTCGGCGGGATAGTGGTTGGGCAAGCCGGCGCTCACCTGGAAGGTCACCTTGCCGGCCGCGACGTCTGCGGCGGTGTAGGTGTAGGCGAACGGGAACTCGACCGTGTGGCCGGCGGCGACCCGCTGGGTGAGGGAGCCGATGCTGTTGTACACACCGTTCTCGTACAGCCGGGACAGCGTGACGGTGACGTCCTCGTCGTAGCGGGTGTCGACCACCGACACCTTGATCGACTTGGTCTGGCCGGCACGGGCCGAGGCCGGCACGACAAGGTTGGCGACGCTGACGTCGTGCGTCTCGACCTTGAGCGTCCGCACGGTCGAGCCGGTGCGGCCGTCGTTGGTGGCGCCGCTGACCGTGACCTGGTACTGACCGTCCTTTGTGTACTGGTGATGGATCGGGTCGCCGGTGAGCGGCGCGGACGTGCCGTCGCCGAAGGAGATCTGTCCGCTGGCGAACTTCCGACCGAGCGGATCACCCGGGTAGGTGTAGAACTGGATGTCGCTGAAAACCGACGGACGCTCGGGATTGGCGGAGAAGCCGGGCGCGAGGGCCGGCGCGGTCGCGATGCTCAGGTCGAACGAGCGCGCATGGTCGGCGCCCGCGGCCACCCGGATGTAGTAGGTCTGCCCGGCCACCGCGGTGAAGACCGAGTTCAGGCGATCCTGCGACCGCACGCAGTCCACCTCGGTCAACCTGTCAACGCTCGTGCCCTGGTACACGCTGATCGAGGGCGCGTCGAAGTAGCTCACCTGCTCCACGCTCACCGACCGCGTGCGCTCCGGCGTGTAGCGGTACCAGACGGAATGGTCCACGGTGGCGTCGCAGCTCGGCGGGGTCTCACCCGGCTCGGCCGACGCCCGCGCCAGGTCCCCGGTCAGGTCGCCGGGAAAGGCCGGCACGATCGCCGCGGCGAAGTTGTCGTTGGGCGACGCCGGCACCAGGTTGAGGCGGAAGGTGACCTGGCTGCCGGCGTAGAGGTCGAGCACCAGGAGGTGATACGTGGTGCCGGCCGTGACGTGGAAGGTGCTCGACGGCGGGTGGTTGTAGCTGGTGCAGGAATCGGTCACCTGGGTCAGGGCGTCGCGGGCACCGGTGTACGCCGCGAGCACCGGCGTCGACCCGGTGGCGGACACCGTGGCCAGCACGACGCCGTCGGCCGGTGCGGTGTAGTCGTACCACGTGCTCCGCTGGCCGTAGGCGTAGCACGAGGTCGGGTCGTCGGTGGCCTTGGTGGCCTGGGTCGTGTCCTGCGTTGCGGCGAACGGCAGGGCGGTGATGGCCGTCGCGGTGTCGATGTCGTCATTGGACGGCGGCGCGGCGTTCGCGATGCCGGGGAACAGCACGGTCGCCACGGCCACCAGGCCGACGACCGATGCGCTCATGCGTCTGATGGACAGCGTCATCTCGTTCTCCCCCTTCGAAATCAGCTGGCTTGGCGGACGGTCCGCGGATTCACGGTCGTGGCGATCGCGATCACTTCGTTGTCCGCCGCCCGGGCGTCCCGCACCGGGTAGGGCAGCTGCACGACGGCGCGGAAGGTCACCTTGCCCACCAGCGCGTCGTCCGGTGTGAACGTGTAGGCGAAGGGGAAGGCCACGCTGCCCCTGGCCCGCGCGGGCACGTCGAGCGTGAGCGTGCCGACTGTGGTCGAGAAGTTGCCGTCGAACTTGTACAGCGTGACCGTCGGCTTCTCGGCGTACCGCGTGTTGGACACGTGCACGGTGATCGACTTCTGCTGGCCGTCACGGGCCGAGCTGGGCACGTCGAACTTGGTGATGCCCACGTCGTGGGTGTTCACCGTCAGCGGCGTGGTCTTGGTGACCGTCCGGCCGTCCGGGGAACTGGCGTGCATGGTCAGCTGGTAGACGCCGTCGACCTTGTAGTTGTGGTGCACGGGATCGGTGCCGGCCGGCGCCGAGGTGCCGTCGCCGAAGTCCCAGGAGGCGGTGATCGGCGTGTCGAACGAGTTCCACGAGTGGGCGGCGAGGGAGATGTTGTCGTAGACCGTCGGCTCGGACGGCGAGATGCTGAACTCCGGGTCCAGCGCCGGCGCCTCGGCCAGGGTCAGGGTCGGCGGGGCCGTCGAGCGGCTCCCGGTGACCCGGATGTAGCTGGTCGCACCGGGATTCGTGCGGAAGACCGTGGCCCCCATGGCGTACTGGGTGCACCCGACCTGTTTCAGCGCCGGCAGCGAGTCCCCGCTGTACACCGTGACGAACGAGTCGAAACCGTCGATCTTCGCGGTGACCGAGGTCGCCGCGCCGGTCGCGGTGTAGGAGTACCAGACCGAGGGCCTGGTCCGGTCGCTGTCGCACGTCGACTGCGGCTCGTCGGCCTCGATCGAGCCGGTCGTCAGATCGGGCTGCAGGGTCTGCGGCAGCGTGCTGACCGGCGTGGCGTTGGCGAAGTTGTCGTTGGCCGGCGGTGCGGCGCGGTCGACGGCGAACGACAGCACGCCGCCCGCGACGTAGTAGCCGGCGACCATGAAGTAGTAGGTCGTCCCGGCGGTGGCCCGGAACGCCATGGTGGCGTTGGCGCCGCTCTCGCAGCCGTTGTCCACGCCGCTGAGGTTGTCCCGCTCCCCGGTGTTGGCCGACAGGATCCTCGAGCCGTCACTGCCGGCCGAAGTGGCGCGCAGCCACCCGTCCTCGGTGGCGGTGTACCGGAACCACACCGAGCCGACCATCGCGAAGTTGTCGCACCAGTACGGATCGTCGCTGGCCTTGGTGGCCGCGCTGGTGTCCTCCTGCGTGCTGAACGGCAACGCCGTGATGGCCGTCGCGTTGTCGAAGTCGTCGTTGGCCGGCGGCGTCGCGGCATGCGCCACGCCCGGCGCCAGCACCGCCGACACGGCGGCGGCCACGGCGACCGCCGTGGTCCGGGCATGCGTCAGTAATCGCTGCGAGAGCAGCATCGTTCATCCCCCCGCAAAGATCCGTGCCACCACCGACGGTGGCTCCCCGCCCAGTACATCGGGCCGGGAGCCACCCATGTGACCGATACCGGGGGAATTGCGCCGAATGCCGTATCGACTCAGCCGGCCGCGGTGAGGCTCAGGGCGAGGGTGCCGGTCGAGGTGTAGTCGTCGGCCGGCTCGTTGGTGGCCCAGGTGAGGATGTTGTCCAGGTAGCGGACCGTGCTGGAGTCGTAGGTCTTGTACGACGGGTCGCTGCACGCCCGGTAGCCGTCGGGCAGCGGGTCGATGGTGTCGAACTGGTGGGCGTTGGTGGGGCCGCTGGCGACGCCGCCGACGGCGAGCTTGCCGGTGCCGGTGAGGCTGCCGGACAGGTTGGCGACCTGGTTGTGCACGCACTTCGGCGCATTGCCGACGCCGACGAACATCGAGATGCCCCAAGCGTTCGAGCCGAGGATGTAGTCACGCTGCTGGGTGGCGAAGGCGTCGTAGTCGTGCTTGCCGGTGAGCTTTCCGTACAGCAAGGCGGTGGTGAGCAGCCCGAAGGTGTGCGTAGCGCCGTCGCCGTCCTGGATCGGAGCGCCGGTGCGGAAGGGGCTCTTGGCGGCCTGGGCGGCGCCGGCGGAGAGCTGACGGGCGAGGTCGGCGGTGAGCTTGGCCTCGGTGACGGCCAGCTTGGGCGCGTTGGGCCGGCGCAGCAGCTGGATGAGGTCGGCGTGGGCGAGCGCGCTGGTGTCGTACAGGTTGAGCGAGTCCTTGTTGCTACTGGCCAGGTACGCCTTGGCATACGTGCCGGCGTCGACCGCCCAGCCGTCGGCACGGTTGTCGCCCAGTGCCGTGGCCGCAAGGGAAAGTTCGGTGGCGCCGAGCTCCATATCGTCCAAATAGGACGACTCCGGGTAGTAGCCGTGCGGGAAGACCGAGACGATGCTGCCGCCGGCGGTGTTGGCCAACGCGTAGATCGACGCGGCGGAGGCCAGGTACTGCTTGGCCTTCACCTTGTCGGAAGTGTTCTGCGCCGCCAGCGCGAAAGCCGCGGCCATCCGGCCGGCCAGGTTGGGGCTGATCTTCTCGCCAGCCTTGTTGGCCGCGAACACCGGGCGGTACTTGATGAAGTAGTCCTTGTCGCCCGGCTTGACGGTCAACGCGTCGTCGGCCTCGGGCAGCCGCCACACCTCGTGGTCGCCGACGAAGTCCTTGCCGTTGCCGACCCCGATGCCGACCTGCGCGTACAGCACGCCGTTCTTGGCGTCCCACATCTTGTTCAGGTAATCGAGGCCGTACTGCGCCTCGGCGGTCAGCGCCGCGTTGGGGTGGGATCGCTGCGACAGCAGCAGATTCGTCACGGTGTACGAAGCCGTGGCGGTGAACTTGAGGAAGTCGCCGGCGTCGAACCACCCGCCGGACGCGTCGATCGTCGCGCCGGTCTTGGTCATCTTGCTGGTGATCGTCTCGTCGTTGAACTTCGGCGCCTCGTAGACCGCGGCCGTGCGGTCGGTGAGGTGACTGGGCTTGCGATCCATGATGCCCGGGATGACGTCCACGCCGTCCCGCTGCATCTGGAAGAACGTCACGGTGTCGTCGGCCAGCGGCCCGAACAGCGCGTTCGCACTGTCCACCTTGAACGACGGCGAGACCGTGCTGCCGACCTTGATCTGGTACGTGCCGACGGTCTTCAGCGCCGAGATGTCGATCGGGTAGACCGCCGAGTACGCCGTGCTCCACTTCCCGGTGCTGGCACCGACTTTGCCGGTCAGCACGGACTTGCCGGCGGCGTCGGTGACGGTGAACGCCGCACCGGCGTTCACCGTCGTCCCCATCAGATAGGCCGCCTTGGCCTCCCCGGTCGCATAACCGACCTGGTCCACCCGAATCTGAGCCGTTGTCGTCGCGGCCGCCGCCGGCACCGCCAAGCTCACCGACGCGACCACGGCCATGGCCGCTGCTGCAACACGCATGGGTCCTCCAGTGCAGGGCTGGCGGCTGGCCCACGGTTAGGAAAGTTTCCTAATTATTGACCATGGGTCCCGCCCTGCCAAGGGGTCGCGCTCAGTGCGTGCCGTCCCCAAAACTGGACAGCTGGAGCCGGAAAAGCCGTGACCCGCACCACGTCACGTGATGCGGGTCACGGCCTACCTATATGAGGATTACTCAGCGACGGCGGGCGCGGAGCTTGGGAATGGCGATGAGGGCCGCGCCACCGAGCAGCAGGATGGCGGCGAGGATGACCAGCCAGCCGCCGCTGAAGCCGGTGTAGGCCAGCGGGGTGGTGTCAGCGGAGTCCGTGGTCGTGGTCGCCGCGGCCACAGCGGTCGTGGTGGTCGTCACCGGGGCGGTCGTGGTGGTGGTCGACGACGGCGCGGTGGTGGTGCTCGTGTTGCTGGTGCTGCTCGTGCTGCTGGTGGAGCTGGTGACACTGGTGCTGCTGGGCGGGCACGGCGTCTTGCTGGTCGTCGTGGTCTCGGTGCCGCAGGCGAACCAGTGGCTGATGGTGGCCGGCTTGCCGCTGTTGCCGGCGATGGGCGAGTGCAGGTTCGTCCACGGCAACGGGCCGAGCTTGCCGGGCGCGTAGACGTTGAAGGCGTCGCTGCCCTTGACCACGATGCCGGTGACGGTGGTGCCGTCGGGCACACCGGTCACGGTGACGTAGGTGTTGCTGGCGTCCACCTTCGCGGTGACCTTGATGATGGTGCCGGCCAGGTGGGCCTGCTCGCACGTGACGGCGTTGCCGGAGTGGACAACCGCCCGATCATCCCCTGACGGGGGCGGGGTGTCCGTGGCCGCGGCGGCCACACCGGACGCCACGAGCGTGGCGCCGAGCGTGAGCAGCACCGCGGTGGCGACTCTGAGCAGACCGGTTTTGACCATGGTGGACTCCAGGAAGCGGGCGGAAGGCTATGACGCGGCATCTTGCGCCGCTCGCTCCGCAATGGACAGTGTCGTTAGCTTTTCGTTAGACGACACGGTTTGTGGACACCACGCTCCGCAGTGGTTCCGTTGCGGCCCCGCATGCACCATGATGGCGCGGCGGGAGAGGCGGTGAGGCGCTGGTGTCGGAGCACCACGGAGAGGTGTCGGCGGCGTTGCGGGCGGCGCGGGAGGACGGGGACGAGGACGCCTTCCGGGTGCTGTACCGCGCGGTTCAACCGGGCCTGCTGCGCTACCTCCGTGTGCTGGTCGGCACCGATGCCGAGGACGTCGCCTCGGAGGCGTGGCTGCACATCGCGCGGGACTTGTCGACCTTCAAGGGCGACGAGGACGGCTTCCGCGGCTGGGCCGCCACGATCGCCCGCAACCGAGCCCTGGATCACCTGCGCCACCAGCGCAGACGCCCGGTCAGCGCGGCCACCGACGAGCAGCTGTCCGAGGTGCCGGCCCGCGAGGACACGGCCGAGTCCGCGGTGACCGCGATGGACACCGACGCGGCCCTGGCGTTGATCGCGAAACTGCCCCGTGACCAGGCCGAAGCGGTCCTGCTGCGTGCGGTCATGGGCCTCGATGCCACGGCCGCGGCCAAGGTCCTCGGCAAGCGTGCCGGCGCCGTGCGCATGGCGGCCCATCGCGGACTGCGCACGCTGGCCGATCTGCTGCCGGAAACCCGCAGGTCAGCGGGTGGTGTGACACATCTGTCCACCCCGACGCTGAAGCAGGTGAGATGAGCACGCACGACCGCCGCCCAGATCGGCGCACCGCTGAGGAGATGCTCGACGGTGCGCCGGCTGCGGGCGGCCACCCGCTGAACGCCCTGCTCGCCGTCGCGGCCGCCCCAGCCCGTGACAGCGAGCTGGCGGGTGAACACGCTGCGGTCGCGGCATTCCGCGCCGCTCGTCTCACCAGCGCAGCGCAGCCCCGGAGACCGTTGCTGGCGAAGTTGTTCAGCGCCAAGCTCGCGGCCGTCGTCGCCGTACTCGCCGTCGCCGCGGGCGGCGTCGCCACGGCCGCCGTCATCGGCTACCTGCCGGGACCACTGGGCGGGAACTCCCACGTCGCACCACCATCCCGCACCGGAGATCCCGGCTCGTCGGCGGTTGCCCCACCGCCGACGAGCCACCCGACAACCACCGAACACGAGAACGGTGCCGCGCCGACATCGGGCTCGCCGTCCCCGTCCTTGACCGGGCTGTGCAACGCCTTCACCGCCGGCGCCGGTTCGGACCACGGCAAAGCCCTGGACAACCCGGCGTTCTCCGCCCTGATCACCGCCGCCGGCGGACGGGACAAGGTCGACGCCTACTGCGCCGATCTGCTTGCCGGCAAACAGGAAAAGGGCTCGGCCACACCGACGACGACCACCACCACCAAGGAGAAGGACCACGGCGGCCAGGGTCACGGCCCGCCGAGCACGCACCCGGATCCTGGTCCGGACCATCCCACTGGTCCACCGACCACGCATCCGGGCCATTGAGCTCGTCAGACCTGCGGCGCCCGGGCCTCCCTCCCCGCGCCGCATGACGGACGGGCGGCGATGTGTACCCCCAGCCCACCGCCGCCCGTCCTTTTTCTTGCGCTACAACGGGTCAACGTTCCATCGCCGCACGCGCCGCGGCCGTGGTTCAGCGCCGGAGCACCAGCCACCGCAGCTTGCGCCGAACCGACTCGACCTTGAGCCACCGTGGCAGCTGTCGAAACGGCACGAACGACAGGACGTCGTCGAGCGCGGTCGAGGCGATGCCGTCCTTGCGGAAGCGGTGCAGCACTTCCCCGATCCGCGGGTCCAGCGTCTGGAACAGCCGGGCGCTGTGCCCGGCGGCAGTGAATCCGAGCCGCCGGGTTTCCACGTCGTCGGACTCGATGGCCCGCACCACCCGCGGTGCGACGGCGTCGAGGTCCTCGTTGTTCAAGGCCAGCCCCACGACCGCGATGCCGACGTGTTTCTCCTTGCGGGCGAAGGCGTCGTCCACCTCCGCCGGGTCGTCGACGGCCAGCAGCCCACGCCCGGTCGCCCAGTCGATGTCGTCCACGGTTCCGTTTCCTAGTCGCTGTCCGGGGGCAGGACCCGGTTCTTCTTGCCGACCATGCCGTTCCGCTTGAGCATGGTCATGATCTTGGACGGGATGGTGTCCGGATCGGGCACGTGCCCGTGGTAGTACTCCTTGGTGATGTTGCCGTCCTTGTCCTCCTCGTAGTGGTGCCGGTCGAGCACGACGATCTCGCCGTTCTCGTGGTCGACACCGTAGCGGCGGAACACCGCGGGGTTGTCCGGGTCGGGGTCGATCGACCGGTCCAGCGCGGCCTGGCCGTTGGTCGGCCGACGGCTCGACACGCCCCGCGAGGTCTGCCGTTCGCTGCGGCCGTGCTTGCCGTACGAGGAGTCGTCGTAGATCCGCTTCGGCTGGCACTTCAGGCCGAGCGGATCGAACCAGGTGATCGGGTTGGGCACGTAGGCGTGCGGATTGGGGCCGCCGTCGAGGCCGAGCGGATCCGGTGAGAGATAGCCGCCGGCGGCGGGATCGTAGTAGCGGTACAGGTTGTAGTCGTGCCCGGTCTCCCCGTCGTGGTACTGCCCGGGAAACCGGAGCGGGCACCGGGCCGGCTGGCCCAGCACTGCGCCCCAGAGCGTGGTGTCGGCCCGCCAGGCCACCTCGCCGCGATCGTCGACCAGTTCGGCCGGCGCGCCGACGAGATCGGTGACGATCGCGTAGAACTGCCGGTCGATCCAGCCCTGCGACGCGTCGCGCACACGATCGGCCTGGGTGAGCGGCGTGACGCCGTCCGGCCGGTGGGTCCAGGTCGTGATGTGCCCGCCGGAATGGGCCTGCTCGGCCAGGGTCGCGCCGTCCCAGGTGAAGTCGGTGCGTTCGGCGATCTGCCCGTCGGCGGCGAGCCGCAGCTTGTGCACGCGACGGCCGTAGGCGTCATACCCGTAGCGCCAGACGACCCCGTCGGGGGTGGTGACCGAGGCCAGGCGGTCGTCGGCGTCCCACGAGTAACGCCAGACGCGAACCTGGCCGGACAGGGTCCGGGCCTGCCGCATGATCACCCGGCCCTGGCCGTCGTGGTCGTAGCGGACGTTGCCGGCGGCGCGGACCAGCGTGCCGGTGACCTGCCCCTGTTCGACGTTGCCGCTGGCGTCGTAGCGATAGCTTTCCCGACGCTCGACGCCCTGCATCTCGGTGACCCGGCCGAGCGGATCCAGGTCGAACTGCCGGACACCGGCCAGCTGGTCGACGATGTTGGTGACGGCGTCGTCGGCGCGGTAGGTGTACGCACGCCGCTGGAGAAGCCGCCGACCGGCCGGGCCGGGGCGGTCAACGCCTGGGTGCGCAAGCGGTGGTTGGCGTCCCAGGTCTGGTCGAGCGTCAGGGCGCCGAGGCGGCGGGACACCTCCCGCCCGGCCGTGTCGTAGCCGAACTCCAGCCGCCGCGCAGCAGTGTCCACAGTGGTCAGATTGCCGGCCGGATCGAAGTGCCAGCGGGTTTCCGCACCGCTGGCGGTGATCCGTCGGACCCGGCGCCCGACCGCGTCATAACCGTTGGACACGGTACGGCCGTTGGTGGTCTGGGCGACGAGCCGTCCCAGCGGGTCGTACGCGGACACCACATCCGCGTCGCGGTTGGTGGCACGTACGATCCGGTCGGCCGCGTCATAGGCCAGCGTGGTCACGTTGTCGCCGGCGCGGCGCTCGACCACGCGCCCCAACGCATCCCGGCTGAACGTGACCGTCTGGCCGGCCCCGTTGGTCCGGGCGGCCAGCTGTCCGGCGGCATCGCGCTCGTAGCGCACGGTGCGGCCGTTGAAGTCGGTCTCACCGATCAGGTCGCCGGCCGGATCGTAGTCGTAGCGCCACACCAGGCCGGCCGGGTTGGTCACCGCGACCAGGCCCAGTTCGGTGTTGTAGGTGAACCCGGTCCGTTCGCCGTTGCGGTCGACATGGGCGACCGGCAGGTCGAACGGGCCGTACTCGGTGCGTTCGAGCTGGCCGAGCGCGTCGACGTGCTCGACCTGGTTTCCTTCCCCGTCATAGGACCAGCGCTGCACCGCGCCGTCGGGCTCACGCCGCCACGCCGGCTTGCCGTCGGCGGTCCATCCCAGCTCCGTGGTGCCGCCCAAGGGATCCACGACGGCGGTGACCCGGCCGAACGCGTCACGGACGTAGCTTGTGTTCGCTCCCAACGGATCCGTCACCGCGACCGGCAGACCGGCCCGGTCGCAGACGATCCTGGTCACCGCACCGAGCGCGTCGGTGACCGAGGCCAGGTGATTGCTCTCGTCGTAGCCGAAGCGGGTCGTGGCGCCGAGCGGGTCGGTCTCGGCCACGACCGAGCCGACGGCGTCGTACTCCCAGCGGGAGACCGCCCCGTCCGGGTCGACCAACGTGATCGGCAGACGGAAGTCGTTGTATTCGGCCAACGTCTGCGAACCGTCGGGGCGCGTCACCCGCAGCACGTCGCCGTCGTCGGTGCGCTCGAACCGGGTCGTGCGCCCCAGTGGATCGGTGCGGGCGGACACCCGGTCGTAGCGGTCGAACTCCGAGACGATCTCCCCGCCGACCGGGTCGACGATCCTGACGACCTGCAACGCCTCGTTCAGGTGGTAGCGCGTGCTGTGCCCCAACGAGTTCGTCGCCGTGGTGACCAGGCCGACGGTGTCGTAGTCGAACGTGTAGTCGAGATGGCCGCCGTCGCCTTCGCCGCGCACGCACCGGCCGACGGCGTCGTAGCCGTAGCGGTAGGACATGCCGTTGCGGTCGATCCACTCGGTGAGCCGGCCTTCCGCGTCGTAGGCCAGCCGTAGCGGCTGGTCGGCGGCGTTGAACACCTCGGTCAGCCGGTCCTGGTCGTCGTAGCCGAACCGCCGGACCGTGACGTCGCCGTCCTCGGTGCGCACCGCCAGCCCGGTGATCAGTTCGCCGCTCGTGCCGACGACGACGTGGTAGCCGCCCGTATGCCGGACGGCCACCGGTATGCCACCCGGCCCGTGCTCGATGTCGATCCGGTCGGCCGCGCGGTTGGAGATCGAGGTCAACGGCGCCAGCTCGTCGTCGCCCGCGAAGTCCAGCGTCAGCCCGGTTTCCGGGATCCGTACCCGGTAGCCGTCCTCGACGCGGCTCAGTGGCCAGCGCGGACCTTCCACCGGCAGCACCGCGTCGCCGTCGGCGGACGGTGTCGGATAGGACAGCAGCATGCCGTCGTCGGTCACGAAGACGACGCCGTCGGCGTCGATCTCCAACCGTTGGTCCACAGTGGACGCCCAGCTCGGGCCGAACCGGCGGCCGGCCCGATAGGACGACAGGTGGGTCCTGGCCAGGACCAGGGGCAGCGTGCCGGGCAGTTCGACGTCGATGTGGGTGAGCAGCACGTCACCCGTGGCCATGTCGATGGGGTCGCCGCCGGTGCATTTCTTGCCGTTGGGCACCGCGGACCGGCGGGCGTTGCCGCCGAGCAGCCGCCGTGCCCGGGACGGCTTGCCGCTGCCGCCGCTGCCCACCCGGGTGGCGCTGCGGCGGCCGCCGCCCTTCGGGTCGATGTCGCCCTTGCCGCCCGAGTGATGCCGCTTGAGCAGACCGGCGGCGTGGTTGTCGGCGTCCTCGTGCAGGTTCGCGGTCGTGTGCAGCCGCTTGCCGGCGCCTTCCACGACCCGGCCGCCCTCGCTGAACACCTTGCCGGTGATCTGCACGCCCTTGCCGAACGCCTTGGCCACCACGGCGCCGATCCCGGAGCGGTCCCCGCCGGCGTGCGAGACCAGGCTCTGGCCGGCCGACTCCAGCTTCTGCCCGCCCTCAGCCAGCTTCCCGCCGAAGGCACTGAGCTTGCCGCCCGAACTGCGCAGATGGTCCGGGTGAATATTGATCTTGCTCACGGGTCCCCCAGCCGGCTCGTCCTCACGGCAACGGTAGGCCACCGACCGTCGCCGCACGGCCGATCGGCGAACTTCCGCCCCGGACGAGTTCGCCGGCCCACAGGCCGCACACCCTCCGTCGGAACGGTTGAACACCGCGGGAAACTGTGGACGCCTGGTCACCAATGACCACCCTGAGCTGCGGAAATCCCGAAGAGTAGACCCGAGCTGTTGACGGAACTGAATTTCCACTCAGGGGATTCGTCGGGCAATTCCTCTCGTTAGCGTCGCCGAACACGGCAATCTCAGGAGGAAGGCATGCCCTTATCCCTGCATTTCGGGAGGCTGGTCGCCGCGGCGACCGGCCTGGTACTGGCGACGGCGGCCCTGTCAACGCCGACGGCGACCGCACAGCCCGGGCGGGTGCCGCTGACCGGCGCTTCGACGGCCCCGGCCGGGGCGCAGCGCGGAGCCCGGCTCGCCGGTGACACCCGGGTCGATCTGGCGATCTCCCTCAAGCCGCACGACCAGGCCGGCCTGAACCGGTTCGTCGCCGCGGTCAGCGATCCACGCTCGCCGCAGTACCGCCACCACCTCACGAGCGCCCAGTACAACGACCGGTTCGCGCCCACCGCATCTGACGTTCGACAGGTGACGGATTTCCTTCAGGCACAAGGACTTTCGATCACGTCCAGGTCGGCCAACCGGCAGGTCGTTGACGCGGCCGGCCCGGCCGACAAGGTCGAGGCGGCGTTCGGCACGCGGCTGAGCACCTACACCGCCGGCGGCGAACGGTTCCACGCCAACGACACCGCACCGACGATCCCGAGCACCCTGGCCGGCATCGTCCGCGGCGTCGCCGGACTGTCGGACCGAACGGCCGCGCACCGGTCCGCCGCACCGGGCGGCCCCGGCGGCCCTGGCGGTGGTTACACGCCGGCCCAGTTCCGCACCGCGTACGGCATGAGCAGCATCTCGGGCTCCTACAACGGATCCGGGCAGACCGTCGGCCTGATCGAGTTCGACGCGTTCAAGCAGTCCGACCTGAACTCGTGGACCCAGTACTTCAAGCAGCCGTCGGTCAGCCCCAAGGTGGTCCCGGTCGACGGCGGCGTCTCCTCGCCGGGCAGCGACCAGCTGGAGGTGACGCTGGACGTGGAGGCGGTCGCCGCCACCGCGCCCGGCGCCGCACAGGTCGTCTACGAGGCGCCGAACAGCGACAAGGCGTGGGTCGACGAGATGGCCAAGATCGCCGGCGACAACGCGGTCACCGTGCTGTCCAACTCCTGGCTGCTGGGCGAGAAGTGCGAGGCCGACCCGATCAATCCCTCGCACGACTCGTACTCGCAGCTGGCCGCCCAGGGCGTCACGCTGCTGTCGGCCTCGGGCGACTGGGGCGCAACGGGTTGCGGCTACAACGGCGACAATTCCACCGTGCAGGCCGACTATCCGCCGAGCGACCCGCTGTTCACCGGCGTCGGCGGCACGCAGCTGCGTACCAGCGACAGTGCCGGCACCTACCAGTCCGAGTCGTGCTGGAACCAGGGCAGCTCCGGCAACACGCGTTCCGGCGGCGGCTACTCCCAGCTGTTCGACCGCCCCAGCTGGCAGACCGGCACCAACGCGCACCGCTCGGTGCCCGATGTCGCGCTGGACGCGGACTACGGCGCCGGCGCGCTGTCGGTGTACATGAACGGCGGCTGGCAGGACGTCGGCGGCACCAGCCTCTCCTCCCCGCTGTGGGCCGGCTACGTCGCGATGGTCAATCAGAAGGCCAAGGCCGGCGACAAGAACACCGTCGGCGCGATGAACCCCACCCTGTACGCCATCGCCGGCTCTTCCCAGTACGCCAACACCTTCCACGACGTCACCACCGGCAACAACGGCACCTACAGCGCCGGCACCGGCTACGACCTGTGCACCGGCTGGGGATCGATGCGAGGTGACAACCTGGCCGACCCGCTGATCAACGGCACGGGTCCCGCGCCCAGCAACGACTTCTCGCTCGCCGCGGACCCGTCCTCGGTCAGCGTCGACCCGGGCAAGTCGGTGACCGCCACCATCAGCTCGACGATCACCAAGGGCTCGGCGCAATCCGTCGACCTCACCGCCGGCGGTCTGCCGGCCGGCGTCACCGCGACGTTCTCGCCGACTTCCGTCACAGCCGGCCAAAGTGCCACCCTCACGTTGGCCGCATCGGCGTCCGCGGCCGCCGGCAATGCGACGATCACCGTGACCGGCAAGGGATCCGACGCCACCCACACGACGACCGTCGCGCTCACCGTCAACGGCACCGGAACCGGCGACTTCTCGCTCAGCACCGATCCGACCTCGTTGAGTGTCGCAATAGGACAGTCCGCGCAGGCGACCGTGAAGACCGCGGCCGCCGTCAGGTCGAATGTGGTCGGCGGCGAGCCGACCACCGTCGACCAGTACCCGTTCATGATCTCGATGCGCCGGGACGGCAGCGTGTTCCCCGGCCAGCAGTCGTGCAGCATGGCGCTGGTCGGACCGCACACCGTGGTCGGCGCCGCGCACTGCCTGCTGGAGAAGGCCGGCACGAAGTGGTTCGTCTACGGCGCGACCAATCTCAACGACACCGGGTTCCGGGCCGACATCGCGTCGTCCTGGACCGATCCGGCCTACACCAGCTGGGAGAACGGCCACGACGTCGCCGTGATCACGCTGGACCGGGACGTCCCGGTGCCGGCCGGCATCCAGTATCCGACCATCGCCACCGACACCTCGCTGAACAAGCCCGGCACCATGGGCCGGGCCCTCGGCTGGGGCAAGACCGGCGCCGACACCTACTCCGATGTGTTGCGCACGGCGGAGTTCCCGGTGGCCGAGGACTCGGGCTGCGCCAACCAGACCGACGAGTCGTCGTACTGGAAGAACGACGGGTCCATGCTGTGCACCGGTTACGCCGACGGCCACAAGGGCGTCTGCGTCGGTGACAGCGGCAGCCCGTTCCTGGTGGGCAACCAGATCATCGGCTTCTTCTCGTGGATGTCCAACGCCTGCAACACCTACGGTGTGTACGCCCGCGTCACCACCTACGCCGACGAGATCAAGGCCCAGCTGCCGACCAGCGGGACCGGCGGCATCGCGCTGAGCGCCGACGGATTGCCGGCCGGCGCGACCGCGTCCTTCTCCCCCGGCTCGGTCGACGCCGGCGGGTCGTCGACGCTGACCATCGCCACCAGTTCGTCGACGCCGGCCGGTACCTACAAGGCACCGTGACCGGCAAGAACGCCCAACACACCCACACCGCCACGATCAGCCTCACCGTGCAGCCGGGCAGTTCCGGCCCCGTCACGGTGGCCGATCCCGGCTTCCAGTTGGTGCACAACCAAACCGTCACCCTGTCGCTGAAGGCCAGCGGCGGCACCGGGAGCTACCGGTGGTCGGCCACCGGCCTGCCGCCCGGCCTGTCCCTCGATCCCGCCACCGGGGTGATCACCGGCCGGCCGGCCACCGGCTCGTACCAGTCACCCGTCACCGCGACCGACACCGCCGGGGCCAGCGGCAAGACCACCGTGTACTGGTTCGTCTACTGAGGACCGACTCCGGCACTCGGGCAGGCGGGTTCCGGAAAGGGCCGTCGCAGCTCACGAGGCTGCGGCGGCCCGCTCGCCCCATTCCCAGCGCAGACCGACGATTCCCGGGCCGGCGTCCGGCACCACCAGGTGCGCGGTCGCCGAAGCACCCAGCCACAGCGGGCCTTCCACGTGCCGGGGCGCACCCGGCGCTGCCTGGTGGTACGGCATGCAGCTCGCCGGCACGTCGTCGTTGAACGCCACCTGTAGCAGGTACTGCCGGCTGGCCCGGGTGAACCGCCGGTCGTAGGAGGTCAGCGGCAGGCCGGCGGGATAGGTGAAGCCGTACTCGACGACCGTCCGCTCGCCGGCCCCGAGTCGTTGCTCCAGCAGGAGTTCGCACACCATCGCCGCGTTCGAGGCGTCCACCCGGATCCGGCCGGGCCGGCAGTAGGCCAGCCCGTCCAGGCTCGGCCGCACCGGATCCTCGGCCCACTGGTAGACCACGCACCGGTCGACCCGGTCCACCGCCGCCTCCAGCACCAGCCTGGTCCGCACCGACCGCAGATACCGGTCGCCGTCGACCGAGACGTGTTCGTGCACGGCCAGATAACGCACCTGGCCTTCCGGCGGGGCCGAGATGTCGGCCAGCAGCGGCCCGCAGGCCGTCCACAGCCGGCGCCGGTCAACCGAGGCTGCCTCGGATCCCACGGTACGTCCGCGCGGGCGGGGCGGTCCGAGCAGTGCCACCAAGGATTCCGCCGGCAGGCCGAGCAGATCCTCCAGCGCCCGGATCGCCCGTAACGACTCCGTCCGCTCGGGACGGCTGCGGCCTCGGCGCCAGTAGCTCAGCGCCGCCCGGCTCACCCGCACGTCCCGCGCCGCGAGGTGCTGCTGCACGCGGTCGAGGCTCAAGCCCCGCACGGTCATCGCACGATCGAGCGCCTGGGCGAACGTGCCGTGGCGCAGCAGTCTGCGCAGCTCGCGGTCGTTCGTCGGAAGCATTCGTCTCACCTCCAGACGGACGAATGCTAGCGGCCGACTACCCCGCGCGACAGGGCTGCGCTACGTCACTTGAACCGGGCCACGTTGGCCGCGGCCCAGTCCGCGAACGTCCGCGGCGGGCGGCCGGTCACCTGCTCCACGGTCGGGAAAACCGTTGCCTCGTCGAGCTTTCCGTCCGAGTAGAAGCCGAAGAAGGCGTCCACGTACTCGGCCGGCATCTGCGCCAGCATGTCCGCGCGGGCCTCGTCGTCCGGCTGCGCCTCGTAGCGCAATTCCCGCCCCAGCGCCTCGCCGAGGATCCGGACACGATCCCCCGGCCGCAGCGCTTCCGGCCCGGTCACCGCATATTCGCGGCCTTCGTGCTCCGCCGACACCAGCGCTTTCGCCGCCACCGCCGCGATGTCCGCCGGGTCGATCACCGCCGACGGCACGTCCGCCCATGGCGCCCGCACCACGCCCCGCTTGATCTGTTCCGTCCACTGGAACGCGTTCGTCATGAACATGCGTGGCCGCACCATCGTCCAGGCCAGCCCCGACGCTCGCAGCGCGTCTTCCGTGTCGATCATGTAGCGCGCGACCGCGTTCGTCCGATCACCCGTCTCCGCCGAGCCGCCCGACAGCAGCACCACCCGCCGCACGCCGGCCTTCTCCGCCTCCGTGAAGATGTCCGGCGAGTATCCGCTGAGCAGGAACAGCGCGTCCGCCCCCGTCAGCCCCGGCCCGAGCGTCGCCGGGTCCGTCAGATCCCCCGCCACCGCCTTCGCCCCCGCCGGCACCCCTTTCGCCGGATCCCGCACCAGCGCCGTCACCGCTTCGTCCGCCTCAAGCAGGTGGCGGACCACTTCACGCCCCACGTTCCCGGTCGCCCCAGCCACCACGATCATCCGCCGATACTAGGCCGCACGGTCCGTACTTGTGCGGGTATTGCTGACGGCTACGTCAGGTCCGCAGGTGCAACGCCCCCACGGCAATCCCGCGGAACCACCAGGTCAGAGGCCATGTCGAAGGTTCGTCGAGAAAAATCCCCGGCCGATGTAGAGAATCGTCGTCGGCATCCGACCTGTGGGTGAAACCGCAGATGGGAAGGGGTAGTCATGACGACATCACCGGCCGGGGAGCAGCTGGTCCGGGTGCACAACCTGGGCGTGTCGATCGACGGGTTCGCCACCGGCGAGGGGCAGTCGCGGGAAACGCCGTTCGGGCACGCCGGGCAGCGGCTGACCGAGTGGTTCTTCGACACCGCATGGGCCCACGAGATGTGGGGCAGCGGCCCGGGCGGCAGCCGGGGTGTGGACAACGCCCTGACCGAGAGCGCCTTCCGGGGTGTCGGCGCGGAGATCATGGGCCGCAACAAGTTCGGCTACCAGCGCGGGCCGTGGGAGGACGAGTCGTGGCGCGGCTGGTGGGGCGAGGAGCCGCCTTTCCACACTCCCGTCTACGTCCTCACCCACTACCCCCGGCCGTCGCTGGAAATGGAGGGCGGCACCGTCTTCCACTTCCGCGACGCTTCCCCGCAGGACGTCCTCGCCGAGGCCAAGAAGGCGGCCAACGGCCTCGACGTGCGCATCGGCGGCGGCCCCACCGTCGTCCGCGACTTCCTCGCCGCCGACCTCGTCGACCACCTCCACGTCGTGATCGTGCCGATCGTGCTTGGCCGCGGCGTCCGCCTGTGGGACAGCCTGGAAGGCCTCGAGCAGCGCTTCACCGTCGAGACCGCCTCCTCCCCCAAGGGCGTCTCGCACATGATCTTCAGCCGCCGCACCTCTTGATCGGTCTCGCCGCGCACCCGCCCCGCGGGTGCGCGGCACCACCCCTGTGACGGTCACCCTGAGTGATCACAGTGCGGTACATTCACCCCCTAAGGGGATGCACGAATGGTCGAACGGCTGCCAGACTCCGACAGCTCTGTCAGCCAAGATCGATGCACGCCGCCCCGCATCCGATCGAAGACCTGGGGACGTCGTGATGATCCGTGGCAGCCTGTCCGCTCCGGGTTGGCCACGTGGCTTGTGGTGGCGCAGTTCCCAGCTCCAGCGACTGGCGGTGACCGGCGTGGCCACGACGGTCGGGTTGGTGCTGTCCGGCGCGGCGCTGTTCCCGCCCGTCGCCCGGCCCGCCTTCCTCGGCGGTGCCACGACGACAACCGACTCGCCGCACGAAACCACGACCGCGGACTCCGCGATACCGGTTGTCCCGCCAACGCCGGAAGACGCCGCGATCACCGTGACGACAGTGTCGACGGTGGCCCAGTTCGAGGGAGTCGACAGTGCCGGCCACGCGGTGGCGGTTCGCGTGCACGGCATCGTTGCCCTGACGGGATGCTGGTCGGCCGAATCGACGGCACAGGCGAAGCAGGCTCTGCTGGGCAAGCACGTGTGGCTGGTCCACGCGCCCGCCGGACAGGCTCACGTCACCGCCCAGGTCCTGCTGCCCGATCGCCACGACTACGCGCTCACCATGGTGCACGCGGGGGCGGCTCGGGCCGACACCGGGCCCGGTCAGGCGGCCTTCGCGGCCGCGGAGGCCGACTCCCAGCACGACCACCGTGGCCTGTGGGGTTCGTCGTGCGCGCCGACGCCCAGCGCGGGATCAACCACCACCCAGACGACGCCGACCGGCTCCACCACCACGACATCCGCCCAGCAGTCCACGGCCTCCCCACCGCCGGCCACGTCCACCTCGGACGAACCACCCGTCACGACGACTTCCGGCGATGGACACGCGCGGGTGGGCCAGCCGTGCTCGCCGGAGGGCGCGACCGACGTCACCGCCCAGGGGCAGGCCGTGACCTGCGTGCGGGGCCCGGGCGGCAACGATCGGTGGCGCAAGTCGTGACCGCGGAGCGCGAGACCGACCTCGCCGTCGACGAGTTCTTCACCGCCTTCGCCCATCGGCGCAAGACGACGCCGCCCAATCTGACGCTGCCCGACGGCAGCCGTCCGCTCGGGTTGACCCCGGACGGCCTGGTGCGCACCACCGGCTGGCTCCAGTTCGGCAAGCGGCCCGTCGACTCGGCACTGGTTGCGGCGGCGGTCGGCCTGCTGGCGGCCGTCATGATCACGATCCGGGTGCTGCCGGTCTTCGTCGGTATCAGCGGCCTGCTCCCGTTGCTGCCGACGGCCTGCTACCTGTCCTGGCGGGCCCTGACGAAACGGCTGCTGCCATCGTCCGGCAGCCGCAACGTGGCCACGGTGACCGTGGCGGAGCTGCGGGTCGGCGACTGGGTGCGGCTGCACGGCTCGATCGGTCCCGTCGGCGAGGTCGCGGCGGTCGCGGCAGAGGTCGATGGTCGGAGCGAGGTGGAGTTCCTCGGCGGCGTCAAGAAGGAGTGGTCCGTCCAGGATCGGCTGCACCTTGTCGAACTCTTGGACTAGGGCGCGGCAAAGTCGCCAAGGTGGTTGCGGATCCGCCCCAGTGGCGTCCGGGTGATCGCCGCTCCCCTCTGGCGGCGATCACCCGGACATCGCACCCGCGTATGCGGGTACGGGCCACACCACCGGCGCGGAGATCGCCAGGTACGGGCAGGTCCTCGACCGGGTTCGGCCCGAACGGCGAGGTGAGGCCGCCGACCAGCGCCCATGAACCCCACCGGGCCGAGCACGCTGCCATAACCAACAGTTGACCCCCTCCAACCACCAGTTGACCGTGACCATACCGCGACGGGTCACGTCGCGTGGCCCGTTGTCTTCACAGTTGACCTGAATCGACTGTCAGTTGACACCCCCGATCGGACCCCGCTAGGAAGGAAAGAGTCAGGAGGTGGACGTGACGGACGATGAAGCGCTCGATTCGGTCTTGGCCGACCGCTTGAATCAGCTTTTCACGGTGAGCAGGCCAGGCGGTCGTTCATGGACGAACGACGAAGTCGCGGCCGCCATCAAGAAGCTTCACCCTTCGGTGAAGGTCAGCGGCGCGTACCTCTCCGCACTGCGTAACGGCAAACGCCGGCAGCCGTCACATGAACTGCTGGTGGAACTGGCCAAGTTCTTCGGTGTCGCGCCGGGATACTTCGTCGACCCGGACCATGCCGACCGGGTCACCCAGCAGTTGGCGGCGCTCGACGAGCTGCGACAGGCCGGGGTGCGCGGAGTCGCGCTGCGGGCCGCCGGGTTGCCGCCCGACAGCCTCGCCGTCGTCACCGCTGTCCTCGACCAGATGCGCAAGCTGCAAGGCCTGCCGTCGGTTGACGAGGATCACCCCAAACCATGACACCGTTCTCGCGCCTGCGGGGCTCCACCGGCCGGATGCGCCACCGGCAGCTGCAAAGCGACTGCGAGTCCCGGTTGGCCGCACTGGGCACGCCCGCGAGCTGGGACATCGACGGCCTGTGCGATCTGGTCGCCGAGCAGACGAACCGGCGTATCTGCCGCGTCCCCGTCGCGATGAGCGCGATGCATCCCTGCGGGTTCTGGGTCTCCACCGAACACATCGACTTCATCGTCTACGAATCGGGCACGAGCAGAATCCATCAGGAGCACATCATCGCGCACGAACTCGCCCACATCATCTGCTGCCACCGCGGCAGCACGGCACTCACCGACGAGAGTGCGCGGCTGTTGTTCCCCGATCTCGATCCGGATCTGGTTCGCGACATGCTGCACCGGGCCAGCTATTCCGACCGCCAGGAGGAGGAAGCCGAGATGCTGGCTTCCCTGATCATGGAGCGGATCACCAAGCGCCACCCGGAGTCGGCATCGACGGCGGAGGCCGTCGACACCGACACCGCGACCGATGAGGTCACGCGGATCGCGCGAACCCTGACCTACCAGGTGCCTCGTCCCCGCCGATGAGCTGAAGACCGACACGACGGCCAACTCCCGCAGACGGGAACACTCATGATCTACGCGGTTCTCGAGTGGACCTGCACCATTGTCGCGCTCATCGCCTTCAGCTACCGATGGATCACCGTATTCAGATCCGACCACAACCCGGCACAGGTGGCGCTGACGGTCTACTTCCTGTTCTCGTTCCTCAGTTTCTTCGTCGGCCTCGACGCCATCTCGGGGTACCTGGCCGCGTTCTTCAACACCCCGAACATCACGATCATCCTGTCGCACGGGGCCGTCATCGTGTTGACCGCGGCCCAGCAGGTCGCGCTGATCTACTGGGCTCAACCGCCGGAGACGGCCCGCCGGACCGCCGCGAGGCGGTGCGCGGTGTTCGGCCTCGTGCTCGTCGCGATGATCATCGTGTTCTTCTGGGTCCAGCCGACGCACCGGGACGGCACCTCCGCGACGTCCAGCTTGTTGAACATGACCAACAAGTACTTTGCCGCCTACCTGATCCTCTTCACGGTCGCCGCCGCCGTCGGACAAGTCGTCACGCTGCGGATGGCCTGGGGCTACAGCAAGGTCACCGACCGCGCCTGGCTGCGCCGCAGCATGATCACTCTCGCCGCCGGCGCCCTGTGCATCCTCGTGTACAGCGCCATGCGACTGGCCGAGATCGTGGGCACCAACCTCGGCGCCGACATGACACCGTGGAACCCGATCGAGTGGCTGGCCGGTGACATCGGCTCACTGCTCGAAGTGCTCGGCCTGACCGCACCGGGCTGGGGCCCCGTGCTCTCCGCCGCCCGCCGGTGGCTGGTCAACTACGTCCGGTACCAACGGCTGCGGCCGCTGTGGGAGGCGCTGCACCGGGCCACCCCGGACATCGCGCTGGAGGCGCCCCGGTCGCGCCTGGCCGACCTGGTGCTCGTCCGCAACCTCGATCATCTTCTGTACCGCCGCGTGATCGAGATCCTCGACGGCCGGCGGTCACTGCGACCGTATCTGGAACCCGTCGGCTCCGAATCGGCAGCCGACGACTACGCCCGCGAAGCGGCCCAGGTGCGCAGAGCACTGCGCATCAAGGGCGAGGGCCGGCCGCCGCTGGGCGAGCCCGCGCCCGATCAGACACTGCTGCCCGACGGCAGTCTGACCAACGAGGTCAAGCGACTTGCCGCGCTGGCCACGGCATTCCGACGGACGACCACGGCGGCAACGGTCGGCGACGAGCCAGTGGAGGACTCCGGACATGGTTCAGCCAACGGAGATCGGCTCACCGACAGATCCTGACGCGATCGCGTTTCCGCTGTCGCACCTCTCGCCGGCCGACCCGACGCGGCGGGACGACTACGCCGCGGCGATCCACGGCACCATCGGTCACCTCGTGGCAATGGACGTCCGCGCCGGCGGCAACGAGGCATCACGACATGCCACCCGGACGTTGAGCACCCAACTGCGCCGATCACGCCTCGATGCGGCGGGGCGCCCATTGGCCCGCGATGTCACCGTCGCCCTGGCCGAACTGGCCGAAGTCACCGGGTGGCTGCTGATCGACGCCAATCGCCACCGCCAGGCACACCGGGCCAACGAGGTGTCGCTGCGGCTGGCGCGCGCCGGCGGAGACCGCTTGATGGAATTGTTCGTGACGCACAACATCAGCCTCCAGGCGACGTATCTGCGTCAGCCGCGGTACGCCCTCGACCTGATCGAGCCGGTGTTGGACCGAGGCGGACTCACGTCGCGACTGGAATCGATGTTCCGGCTGCGGGCAGCCCGCGTTCATGCCCAGATGGGCCTGCCGGGTGAGGCGTTCCGGCTGCTCGACCAGGCCCGTTGCCTGCTGTTCGACGGTGTGTCCGACCGCGACCCGGGCTGGTCCTGGTGGATCTCGACGCGGGGCATGGACTTCGCGACCGCGGCCATGCACGGCAGCCTCGGCGACTGGCGTCGGTCGATCGAACCGCTGGGCCGCGCGCTGGAGGCCACTCCGGCCGGCGCGACACGAGACCGGTTTCTCTACCTCTGCGCGTTGTTGCACGCCCAGATCGAACTGAGGTCGTGGTCGGACGCCGAATCGACGGCGCTCCAACTCGCGCCGCTGATCGGCACGGTCGGCTCGGACCGTCCCCTCGCCCGGCTCGCGGCAACCATCCACCGAGCCAACACGCACGGCACTCGCGCCAGCGCCCGCCTCCAGCACATCAACGAGGCAGTCGGCGGGTGGTAATCGCCAGACGTAGCACCAACCTGCCCTCCGTGGCCGGTTCGTGCGCTAACGTCCGACTACGGACTGTGGCAGCCAGCGGGGGTGGGCGTGGGCGACCAGGGCGGCTCGGTACTCCGACGGTTACGGCGGCGTAGCGGCCTGACGCAAGAGGCGCTGGCCGAGCGTTCCGGCGTGTCGGTACGCACGATCCGCGGGCTGGAGACGGGCGACCGGAGCAACCCTCGCCTCATCTCCATCCGGCAATTGGCCGACGCGATGGGGCTCACGGCAGCGGACCGCGACGAACTGACAGCAGCGGCGTTGAACACCGTCTCGAATCCAGCGACAACAGTGGAAACGCCGTCCACACCACGGCAACTTCCCGCTGCGGCAGCCGGCTTCATCGGCCGGGACGCCGAACTAGCCCTCCTCGATCAAGCCTGTCGCACAGTCCCAGCCCATGATGTCGTCACCGGCGACGCCCCGACCGTTGTGATCGCCGCCATCGCCGGCGCAGGCGGCATCGGCAAGACCCAGCTCGCGTTGCACTGGGCGCATCGGCACACGGATCGTTTCCCTGACGGGCAGTTGTTCGTCGACTTACGGGGCTTCAGCCCCCACAGCAACCCGGTCGATCCACTCACCGCCGTCCGGGGATTCCTCGACGCGTTGGGCTTCGACGGCCACATCGACGGCGGCCTGACCGCGCACGCGGCGCACTACCGAAGCCAGGTCGCCGACAAGCGAATGCTGATCGTGCTGGACAACGCCGCCAGCGCCGACCAAGTGATCCCGCTGCTGCCAGGCACACCAACCTGCACCGTGCTGATCACCAGCCGCAGCACGCTCACCGCCTTGCTGCACCGGCACGGCGCCCACCATGTGCCACTTGCCGTCCTCGACGAAGACGAAGCGGAAACGCTGCTCGTGCGGCGCCTCGGCGACAAACGCACGGCCGCGGAGCCCGATGCGGTCGCCCAGCTGATCGCCTCAGGCGGCCGGTATCCGCTGGCCTTGGCAATCGTGGCCGGCCGGGCCCACATGCGTCAGGACATCCCGCTGGCCGAGTTCGCGGCCGAGCTCAGCGAGTCCGGCCTGGAGGCGTTGGACGACATCGATCCCGCCGCCAGTCTGCCTGCCGTGCTGTCCTGGTCCTTGCACGCCCTGACTGCGCAACAACGGACGGTGTTCGCGCTACTGGGCGTGGCCACCGGCGTGGACGTCAGCCTGCACGCCGCCGCCAGCCTCACCGCGCTGCCGCTCCCGACGGCACGGAAGGTGTTGCGGGAGCTGGAGGACGCATCTCTGGTGCACAGGCAGGCGCGCGGTCGCTACTCGATGCATGATCTGATCCGCGCCTACGCGGCCACCACCGCCTCTCATCACCTTGCCAGGGACGAGCGCGACACGGCGGTGCGGAGGCTTCTCGACTTCTACAGCCACACCGCGCGCGCCGGCGAACGTCTCTTGAGCCCACACGGCAGGCCGGCGGAACTCAGCCCACCCACCACCGGCGTGTGCCCGCACGAGTTCGCCGACGTGTCGGCGGCATTGGCCTGGTTCGACAGCGAGCACCCCAATTTGCTCGCCACCCTCCAGGCCGCCAGTTCCCACGCTTGGCACCGCGACGTGTGGCAGCTTGCCGGGATCCTGAACACCTATCACCGCCGGCGGGCCACTGGCCACGATCTTCTCGCCGTACGCCGAACCGCGCTGGACGCCGCCACGCACTTGGCCGACCCCGCCAACCTGATACTCGCCCACCGCCGGCTTGGCCGTACCCAGGCCGAGTTGGGACACCACGACGAGGCGATGCTCCACCTTCACGAGGCCCTGGCCATCGCCGAAGGCCACGACGACCTCGACGAGCAGGCTCACCTGCACCGGATTCTCGCACTCACCCACGGGCTACAGGATGATCACCACCGAGCCCTTGGCCATGCGACGCAGGCACTGGACCTCTACCGTGCCGTCGGCAACTCGGACTGGGAGGGCGACGCGTGCAACCAAGTCGGTTGGTACGCCGCCCATCTCGGCGACTACGCCAAGGCGGACAACCACTGCCGAGCCGCCCTCGCCCTACAACGCCGACACAGCAACGCCGAGGCCGAAGCTGACGTGCTGAACAGCCTCGGCTACATCGCCTACCACACTGCTCACCACCACGAGTCCGTCAATCACTACGAGCACGCTTTGGCCATCTACCGGAGCCTAGGCAACGCTCGTTTGGCCGCCGACACGCTCGAGCGCCTTGGGCATCCTTATGCGGCCCTACACAAGGACGAGCAGGCGCGCACTGCGTGGTGGGAGGCACTGGAGCTCTATCGACGGCATGGACCCGAAGGTGCTGCCGAACGTGTGCAGCAGCACCTCGCCGCACTCGATCGCCACGATGTTCGGCGGCGCACTTGAGTGCCGCGGTCCCGCCGCGCACCCGGAGCGCGGCTTAAGTCGCACGAGCTGTGCGCATTGCGCGCAGACGTCGCGGTAGGGTTCCGAACGGAGAGAGGAGCCCTGGATGAACGCATCGCCGGCGCAGGCCGACACCGTGCGGTCACGGTCGCGCGTGCAGTCGGTGTCCCGGGCGTGCGAGCTGCTGCGGCTGCTGGCGACCGAGGAGGTCGAGGACGCGAGCGTGCTTGGCCTGGCCAGGGCCAGTGGCCTTGACCGCACGGTCACGTACCGACTGCTGCGCACCCTGGTCGACAACGGCCTGGTCAGCGAGGCCGGCGGCCGGTATGCGATCGGTGCGCACGCGGCGACGTTGTCGCTGGCCTACATCGAGCGGACGGGCCTGCGGCAGGCGGCCCTGCCGTACGCGGTCGAGCTGCACACCACCCTCGCGGACACCCCCTGGATCGTCTCCCTCGCTGTGCCGGCGATCGACTGCGCCATCCTCATCGAGCGGCTGTGGACGTCCAAGGCGCCGCTGAGCACCCTGATCGACCTGGGCACCCGGCTGTCGTTGCCGCGATCGTCGATCGGGCGCTGCTTCCTCGCCTACGGCGTCGGCCTCACCCCGGAGCTGGCCCAGGACGAGGACCTGGTGGCGCGGCTGGCCGACATCCGCGCCGCCGGCGGCGTCGAGTACTCGTTCGGCGAGGTGCGGCCGGGTATCGGTGCCCTGGCCTGCGTCATCCATAACCGCCACAATGCCGTGGTCGGCGCCATCTGCGTGTCCGGATCCGACATCGAGCCGGTGCTGTCGCGCGACTCCGCCGTGGCGCGACGCCTGGCCCGGACCGCGTCGTCGATCTCGCGGGCACTGCGGTAGTCACCGCCGGCCGCTTGACGACCGGCAACCGCGTGAATAGCGTGCGACGCTCACTCGAATAACGCCAAGGATGCGCGCATTGCGCACGCGGCTTGATCCGACAAGGAGCCACCACGTTCCGACCAGCCGTTGACGACAGCATCGTCCAGGACGTACTCGCCGGGATGGACCTCGAGCGGAAGATCGCGCTGACCCAGCCGGTCCAGCCGCCGGTGCCGGAACTCGGGCTGCCGGCGTGCGAGCTGCGCCTGACCGTGGCCGTTCGCGGCGACCTGCCGCCGGCGCTGGCCCTTGGCAGCACCTGGAATCCCGAGCTGGCCGGCCGGATCGGCAGCTACCTGGCCGCCGGCAGTGGACCGCTGCCGCTTGCGCCGGTCGGCCGGCCGCTGCAGGATCCGCGCCGAGGCCCCGGCCGGGCCGCCTACGCCGAGGATCCACTGCTGTGCTCCCGGCTCGGCAGCGCCTTCACGCTCGGCCTTCGCGGCCCCGACCCGGAGCGGATCCGGACCGCGCCGGTGATCCGCAAGGGCGTGGACGCCCTGCGCTGCGTCACCCGGCCGGGCTTCAACATGCGGCTGCTCAACGAACACGAATGGCCGGCGCTGCGCGCCACCATGGAGACCGGCGGCGCGGTCGGTGTGGTGCTGCCGTGGGAGCTGTTCGACGAGTACCCCACGGTGGCCCACCGGTTGATCAAGAACGTCTACCGGCCGTGGAGCGACCGGGAGATCGTCGTGGTGTGCGAGGTGAGCGGGCCCGAGTTCGACGCCGCCGCGGCTCTGCGGCTGGGCGCGGACCTCTGCGTCGGCACCGGTGCTCGCTCGGCCGACCTCGTCGCGGCCCACCGGCGCGGCGACCTGTCGGAAGAAACGATCACCGAGGCGGCCCGGCGCGTGCTGCTCACCCGGGTCCGGTTCGACCGACGTCCGGAACCGGTGGACGGCACGGAACTCCGCGCGCTCGAACTCGAAGCCGCCCGCGAATCCGTTGTGCTGCTTCACAACGACGGCCTGTTGCCGCTGCTGACCGGTCCGGGCGTGCGGTTGGCGGTGATCGGGTCGACCGGCGACACGCTGGCCCGCGCGCTGGGCGAGAAGGTCAACGTCCTCCGGCACGACGGCGAGGATCTCGAGCAGGCCGCGCTCGTGGCCCGCAGCGCCGACGTGGT
Source organism: Kutzneria chonburiensis (assembly GCF_028622115.1). NCBI lineage: Bacteria > Bacillati > Actinomycetota > Actinomycetes > Pseudonocardiales > Pseudonocardiaceae > Kutzneria > Kutzneria chonburiensis. The sequence goes on along the minus strand of NZ_CP097263.1, from coordinate 8,671,055 downwards.
CGTGCTGATGGTGGGCAGCCGACGCCGCGTCGAGCGCACGACCCTGGCACTGAGCGACGGTCAGCAACGACTGCTGCAAGCAGTCCGCACCGCCAATCCCAACACGGTGCTCGTCGTGTCCAGCAGCCATCCCTACGCCTTGGCGTGGGCGGCCGAGCACCTGCCGGCCATGCTGTGGACGGCGCACGACGGGCCGACCGCCGGCACGGCCCTGGCCGAGGTGCTGCTCGGCGACTACGCCCCGACCGGGCGGCTGCCGCAGACCTGGTACCGCACGGCCGAGGAGCTGCCGGCCGAACTCGACGGCGACATCATCGCCACCAACATCACGTACCTCTACCACGAGGACGCGCTGTTCCCGTTCGGGCATGGCTTGTCCTACACGACGTTCACCCACGGCCCGGTCCAGTTGGACACCTCGGCGATCGACGCCGACGGCGGCACGACGGTCACCGTAGAAGTACGCAACACCGGGTTCCGTGACTGTGCCGAGGTTGTGCAGCTCTACACCAGGCAGCTCGCCTCCCAGGTCAAACAGCCCCGCCGTCAGCTGCGCGCCTTCCGCCGAGTGTGGCTACCCGCCCGCGCAACCAAGCACGTCGTCTTTCGCTTACGCGCCAACGATCTCGCCTTCTGGGACGTCGCCGCCGAGCGCTGGGTGATCGAATCCGCACAGCATGAGGTCTTCACCAACACCTCATCAGCCACCGCCGTCCTCACCGTCGAGGGAACCTCACTACCCCCTCGCGCGTTGGCCGACACCACCCTGGGCGCACGCTCTTTCGACGACGCCTCCGGCGTGCGCCTGGCCGAGCTCCCCTGCGACCGCGACAGCGTCATCACCGCCGTCCGCCCCGGCGGTTGGGCCGCCTACCGCGGCTACGACCTCACCAGTTGCCGCACGTGCGACCTTTCCGTCACCAACACCGCCCAGACCACCGCCGCCGTCGAGCTCCGCCTCGACACACCGGACGGCCCCCTCCTCGGCACCGCCCACGTCCCCGCCGGCTCCTCTTCCCCCGTCGCCATCCCCCTTCGCCCCCGCCGCGGCCGGCACGACCTCTACCTCGTCTTCACCGAACTAGGCCTAGAAGTCCGAACCCTCGACTTCCGCGTATGACCACCGGAACTGCCGTCACGTCGGCGGCGGGGTCGAGTTCCTGAACCCGCAGGGCCGCGCTGATGCCGGCGTCGCTGCCGCCGACGACCACCAGGCGCAGGGCAGACTCCTTTTCTCAGTCGTGAAGCAGCTCGGCGAGCAGGGCGCGGACACGGCGGTCGATCTCGTCGCGGATGGGCCGGACGGCGTCGACGTCCTGCCCGGCGGGGTCGTCGAGCTTCCAGTCCAGGTAGCGCTTGCCGGGGAAGACCGGGCAGGTGTCGCCGCAGCCCATGGTGATCACGACGTCGGACGCCTCGACGTCGTCGACCGACAGCTTGCTCGGCACCTCGGCGGTGATGTCCAGCCCCCACTCGGCCACAGCGGCCGCGGCGGCTGGGTTGACCTTCTCGGCGGGCTCCGAGCCGGCGGAGCGCACGGCGACGCGGCCCATCGCGTAGTGGTGGAGCAGCGCGGCGGCCATCTGGGAGCGGCCGGCGTTGTGCACGCAGACGAACAGCACTTCAGGAGTGTGGGCCACGGTGGTGCTCCTTGACCTGAATCGAGATCTGTCGATACGAACGACAGCAGCTGAATCGAAGTTTGTCAATTCAGCGGGAACGGGGATGATGGACGGGTGGCAGCCCCCAAGCACACCAACGCCGTCCCGGTGACGTTGTCGTTGACCCGGCCGGCGGCCGAGGTCGACGACGCCGCCGCGGAGCGGGCCGCGCAGCTGTTCAAGGCATTGTCGGACCCGGTCCGTATCCGCCTGCTCTCGCTGATCCGCCGCTCGACCGGCGACGAGGCGTGCTTCTGCGACCTGGCGCCCGAGTTCGACATGCCGCAGCCGACGCTGAGCCACCACCTCAGCGTGCTGGTCAAGGCCGGCATCCTGGCCCGGCAGCGACGCGGCACCTGGAGTTGGTACCGACTGCTGCCGGAACCGCTGCACGCGCTGGAGGCGTTGCTGCGCCCCGGCGGCCCACTGGTGGACGAGCCGGGACGCGAGTCCCGCTGCCAGTAGCTCAGGCGGGAAAGAAACGGCGCGCCCACAAGCAGACGTAGACCAGGGCGACGAGCACCGGCACCTCGATCAGCGGGCCGACGACGCCGGCCAGGGCCTGTCCAGACGTCACGCCGAACACGCCGATCGCCACGGCGATGGCCAGCTCGAAGTTGTTGCCGGCCGCGGTGAACGCCAGCGTGGTGGACCGCTCGTAGCCCAAGCCGACGCGCTTGCCGAACAGGAACGACAGGCCCCACATCAGTCCGAAGTAGACCAACAGCGGCAGCGCGATGCGGGCCACGTCGAGCGGGCGCGAGGTGATCGTGCCACCCTGCAAGGCGAACAGCACGACGATAGTGAACAGCAAGCCGTACAAGGCGAACGGCCCGATCTTGGGCAGCAGCGCGTTCTCGTACCAGACGCGCCCCTTGCCGCGCTCGCCGATCGTGCGGGTCAGGAAACCCAGCAGCAAAGGGATTCCCAGGAAGATCAGCACGGACTGGGCGATGTCCCACACGGACACGTGCAGCGCGGACTGCGGCAGCCCGAGCCAGCCGGGCAGCACCTGGAGGTAGAAGTAGCCAAGGCCGGCGAAGGCGATGATCTGGAACACCGAGTTCAGCGCGACCAGCACGGCGGCGGCCTCGCGGTCGCCGCAGGCCAGGTCGTTCCAGATCAGCACCATCGCGATGCAGCGGGCCAGCCCGACGATGATCAGCCCGGTGCGGTACTCGGGCAGGTCGGGCAGCAGCAGCCAGGCCAGGGCGAACATCACGGCCGGGCCGAGGACCCAGTTGAGCAGGATCGAGGAGACCAGCAGCTTCTTGTCGCCGGTGACGGAGTCCAGCTTGTTGTAGCGGACCTTGGCCAGCACGGGGTACATCATCAGCAGCAGGCCCAGCGCGATCGGCAGCGACACGGAGCCGACCTTGACCGCGTCCAGCGCGGCGTTCAGGCCGGGAATCAGCCGGCCGAGCCCGAGGCCGGCGACCATGGCCAGGATGATCCAGGCCGGCAGGAACCGGTCCAGGGTGGACAGTTTGCCCATCACGGCCTGGTCATGCTGCCGATCGGCGACCGACTCGGTCATCCCCGCTCCCTTGAATCGAAATTTGTCGATTCAGACGGTAGCAGGGCGGCCGGCCCGAAGGCGAGTGGCGATCTCGGCGACGAGGCTCCTGGCAGTGCGGCCGCCGACCAGCGTGGCCGACGTCGGCGGGTTGGCAAACGCGTGATCGATCCGCCAGCGTCAGCGTTCAGGCGAGCGCGATCCCGGTGGCCCCCACCGGTCGGACACCGCTGTCGCCTGCACCAGCGTGAAGATGCCGCGCACGGCGCCGACAAGGACCGTAACGAGCACCAGCAGCACAGCCGGCGACGAGCTGGCTGAGCGAAACGCGCCGGTCACCATCGCCGCCGACCAGCCGGTGTCGGCGGCGATGGCCGGCGCTAGCACCGGGAAGGCGTAGTAGAGCACGCCGCGCAGCCCGGTCCCCCTGGCACCGGGCTGCGCGACTGGCCGCGACGCGTTCAGCGGGCCTCGCCGATCGACACGGCCACCGGCCCGACGGGACCGCAGCAGCCCCCGCCGACGACCTGCTCCGGCTCGTCGAACACGCCGGCACCGCCGCACACGCCGGTGTCGGGCAGCGTCAGCTCGACGCGGGCGGCGGATTCGTGGTCGCCGGCAATGGCCGCGACAACGCTGCGGACCTGCTCGTAGCCGGTCATGGCCAGAAACGTCGGCGCACGGCCGTAGCTCTTCATGCCGACCAGGTAGACGTTCGGCTCGGGCTGGGTGAGTTCGCGAGCGCCGTGCGGGTAGACGGTTCCGCAGGAGTGGACGTTCGGGTCGATCAGCGGCGCGAGCGTCCGTGGGGCCTGCAACACGGGGTCGAGGTCAAGCCGGACCTCGGACAGCCAGCTCAAATCAGGCCGGAACCCGGTCAGCACCACGACCTCGTCCACCAGCTCCAGCTTGTGGCCGTCCTGCGACACCAACACGACGCCGTCGGCACCGGCCTCCACCTCGGCGGTCCGGAAGCCCGTGACGACCTGGACGGGCCCGGCCTCGGCAGCGGCTTTCGCCCGTTGGCCAAGCGCGCCGCGGGCCGGCAACTGGTCGGCGTCGCCGCCGCCAAAGACCGCGCCGGTAGCACCCCGCCGCAGCAGCCACAGGATCTGGGTGCCGGGGTGCTCCTCGGCCAGACCGGCCAACGCGACCAGGGCGGTCAGCGCCGAGTGGCCGGCCCCGGCGATGGCGATGCGCTTGCCGGCATAACGCTGGCGTACCAACGGGTCGGCGAGGTCGGGCACCCGGTAGACGATGCGGTCGGCCGCCGCGCGCTCGCCGACGGCCGGCAGCCCGTCACCGCCCAGCGGGTTGGGCTCGCCGAACGTGCCGGAGGCGTCGATGACCGCACGGGCGGTGATGCGCTCCTCGCCGTGCTCGGTCTCGACGTGCACGGTCAGCGGTTCACTCTCGCGGCCGGCGTCGACCACGCGGTCCCGGCCCCGTCGAGCGACGCCGACGACCCGAGTGCCGAACCGCACGCGGTCGCCGAGCGCCTCGGCCAGCGGCACCAGGTACTGCTGCGCCCACTGCGCGCCCGTCGGGTACTCCTGGGCGGCGGGTTGCTGCCAGCCGGTCGGCTCCAGCAGCCGTCCGGCCGCCGGGTCGACCAGCTCCGACCAGGACGAGAACAGGCGCACGTGGTTCCACTGCGCCACCGCGTGACCGGCACGCGGCCCGGCTTCGAGCACCAGCGGCGTCAGGCCGCGCTCGACCAGGTGCGCCGCCGCGGCCAGGCCCACCGGGCCGGCCCCGACCACGGCAACGGGCAACTCGTCCATCCCTCACCCCTTGCATTGACGTTCATCAATCCAATGCGACTCAATCTATCCAGATCGATGAATGGACGCAACCATCGATCTGGATAGATACTTGGCTGGTGACGACGTTCGAGGAGCAGCGCCGCCTGCTCGACCCCGAGGAAGCCGCCCGGTATGCGCACTGGTTCAGCTGCCTGGCCGAGCCGACCCGTGTGCGGCTGCTGCACGCCGTGGCGACCTCGCCCGGCGGCATCACCGTCGGCGAGCTGACCGAGCTGCTGGGCATCGGGCAGTCGACGTGCTCGCACCACGTGCAGTGGCTGGCCAAGGTCGGTTTCGTCGTCGTACAGAAGCGCGGCACCGCCTCGGTGGTGACGGTGAACGAGGCGTGTTGCGTCGGCCTGCCGCATGCCGCCGACGCGGTGATGGGCATGCTCGCGGCACGGCCGTGCTGCCCCGAAGCGCCACCGGACGTCGCGGTGCGGGCGCTACGCGAGGCCGACTGGCCGACGGTGCTGCGCATTTACGGCGAGGGCATCGCCACCGGCGACGCCACCTTCGAGACCGAGGTCCCGGCCCGGGACTACCTGGAGCAGCGGTGGCTCCCCGAGCACCGCTGGGTGGCCGAGGTCGACGGCGAGGTGGCCGGCTGGGCCGCCGCGACGGCGGTCTCGGTCCGCGAGTGCTATGCCGGCGTCGGCGAAACCTCGGTGTACGTCGGCGACGGTTTCCGGGGTCGCGGCGTCGGCAAAGCGTTGCTGCGCCAGCAGGTCTGCGCCGCCGACGACGCCGGCCTGTGGACGTTGCAGACCTCGATCTTCCCGGAGAACAAGGCCAGCCTCGCCCTGCACCGCCAGTCCGGCTTCCGCACGGTCGGCGTGCGCGAGCGCATCGCCCAGCACCACGGCCGCTGGCGCGACACCGTGTTCCTGGAACGCCGGGCCGACGACCACAGGTCGACGGGCTCCACGTCGAATATGTAGTCGTAGCCCCGCACGGCGCGGTGGCCGCCCGCACCCGCTCGATCGCCTTCCGGACGGCAGTGCGCTCAGGCCACGGAGAGGCGGCACTGGCAGAGCCCGCCGTGCTGGCAACCGCACCCACAGGCCGCCCTACAGCCGCACACCGCCGTGCCGACGCTCCAAACGACAGCGTATTCCGGCACGCAGCTCGGCCGTCGCCAGAACCGAGCGTGCTCATGGGCCCCGTCCGACCGCGGGGCATCCCCCGTCAGACCGGGCAAGACCACATCAAAGCTTTGCAGCGCCGCAGTCATACGTGCGCCCGCCGCCCGGCACGACACACAGCGGCCGAGGTGGATCCTGATGGCGACCTCCTCCACGGTAGACGCCTCTCCGTCTGCCAAGGCCGAGAACGCCTCCATGTATCGCCGACAGTCCATGTAGTAGGTGGTCGGCCGGCCACACCGAATGGTTCCGGCGGAGTTCTGATCGACACTCGATTTCCACCGCCGACCGGGACAACGTCCGCTCAGTCACCATGCCGCACATCGAATGTGACGTGGATCTCAAACTATCGTGGCATTGCTTTCGCCGGGAACTCACCACCCACCGACGACGACCACTGGGACATGCGCGAGCTGGTTTCGGTCGAACACGCCGGCGGCGGGCTCACGACAAGGTCCGTTGGCGAGCAGCGGGTAGCTGTTGTCGCGGGGATCGCCGGTCATGTGCCCGAGCAAGTCCTTACCAACGGTGACCTCATCACCCGATTCGACACCTCGGACGAGTGGATCCGCAGCCGGACGGGCATCGGGGAACGGCGGGTGGCCCGACCTGGAGAGGCCACCTCGGACCTCGCCGTCCAGGCCGGTTCGGCAGCACTGGCGTCGGTTGCGGCGATCGAACCGATAGACCTGGTCATCCTGGCCACGAGCACGCCGGACCATCCCTGCCCGGCCACCGCGCCGGCCGTGGCGGCAAGGCTGGGACTCAAGGGCGTCGCGGCGTTCGACGTGGGCGCGGTGTGTTCCGGCTTCGTCTACGGATTGGCCGTCGCCCAAGGCATGATCGCCGGCGGTGTGGTGAAGTCGGCGCTGCTCATCGGCGCGGACGTGTTCTCCACCATCCTCAACCCCGCCGACCGAAGCACGAACGCGGTCTTCGGTGACGGGGCGGGAGCAATGGTGCTGCGCGCCGGGGAATCCGATGAGCTCGGGGCCGTGCACGCGATCGATCTGGGCAGCGATGGCGACCTCGCGGACCTGATCACGGTACGGGCCGGGGGCTCGCGGGAGCCCACGGCCGAACATGGGGCGGACCGCTGGTTCTCCATGCAGGGCCAGGCGGTCTACCGGCACGCGGTGCTGCGGATGACCGAGTCGTCACGAAAAGTGTTGGCGGCCAAGGGATGGCGGCCCGACGACGTCGACCGGCTCGTCGCCCACCAAGCCAACGCCCGCATCCTGGCGACCGTCGGCGCTGAGCTGGGTGTCGCACCGAACCGCGTCTACAGCAACATCTCCACGGTCGGCAACACCGTCGCGGCGTCGATTCCATTGGCCCTGGCCGACGCGCACGCGCAAGGTCAGCTGGCGGCTGGGGACCGCCTACTGCTGACGGCCTTCGGCGGCGGGGCGACCTGGGGCTCCGTGACGCTGACCTGGCCGCATCTCAGATAGCACAACCGTTGAAACGAGGGGGAATTCTCGATGGACCATGCCCGGGTGCAGACCCTGGTCGCCGAGTTCATCAGAGGCGTCAACCCGGACGCCGCCGAGCCGGACGGGGAAAAGACCTGGTCGGAGCTGGGCGTCGACTCGCTGAGCCTGGTCGACCTGCTGTTCAAGCTGGAACGGGAGCTCGGAGTGACCATTGCGGACGACGCGCTGCCGGAGATCACCACCGTCGGCGGACTCATGGCCCACGTGGCCTCCTGAAAGGAGACATCCTGATGCGCATCTCACCGCAGGACGGCATCGGCGTCATCGTGGAGAACTTCGACTCCGCCTCCGATGACGACGTCGCACAGCTCAAGCGGGCCGTGTACCGCGACAAGATCGTCGTGCTCAAGGGCCAGGACCTCGATCCGCACGAATTCCTGGCGCTGGGCAGGAGATTAGGCAGGCCGGAGACGTACTACGAGCCGATCTACCAGCACCCCGAGGTGCCGGAGGTGTTCGTCTCCTCCAACGTCCCCAAGGACGGCAAGCAGATCGGCGTGCCGAAGACCGGCAAGTTCTGGCACTCCGACTACCAGTTCATGCCGCGGCCGTTCGACATCACGCTGATCTACCCACAGGTCATCCCGACCCGCAACCGGGGCACGCTGTTCATCGATCTGTGCAAGGCCTACGAGAACCTCAGCGAGGAGCTGAAGCTCGCGGTCAAGGGCACGACGGCGACACACAGCGTGCGGCGCTACTTCAAGATCCGGCCGACCGACGTGTACCGGCCGATCTCCGAGGTCATCGAGGAAGTGGACGCCAAGACGCCGCCGGTGATCTCGCCGACCGCGCAGCAGCATCCGCACACCGACGAGACGATCCTCTACCTCAGCGAGGGTTTCACCCTGTCGATCACCGACGCCAACGGCGTCGACCGCCCGGACATGCTGCGCGAACTGCTCGCCGCGACCGGCCAGCTCGACGACACCCACCAGCATCCGGCGATCCACCTCCAGACGTTCGAGCAGGGCGACATGTTGGTGTGGGACAACCGAAGCCTGGTGCACCGGGCCGTGCACACGACCGCACCGGAGCCGACGGTCTCCTTCCGCGTCACCGTCTACGACGACGTGGCCGGCTGATCGTGAAGGCCACCACGTCCTTGCTCGACGAGGTGCTGCGGTGCTACAAGCCGCATTGCCGATACCTCACGTCGATGGATCTCAGCGTGGACGGCGAAGTCCTCACGGGCGTCGGCCAGTTCAGCATCCCGGAGTCCTGCTACATCGACGACACCGGCCATCTCAACTCGGTCGAGGTCAACATCTGCTACAACCAGCTGCTGTACGCGGTGATCGCGAACGCCGTGCACCGCGGCGTCGGCGAGGTCTTCAGCGGCTGGACGATGGCGGAGTTCCGGCGCCGGCAGCTGCCGGACATCCTGATCGCGAGCTTCGGCAGCACGTTCCGCCGGCCCATCGATCCGCGGTCGTTCCACGGCGAGTTCATCGTCGATCGGATCTCGCAGCGCCGGTTGCGTGCAGACGCCGCGCCGCTGGTGTCGCTGGCCACCACGTTCCGGCTCTGGGACGACCTGGGCGGCGCGTGCGATGGAACGGCCCGGATCGCGATCGTCGACGGAGGCAACCGTGCCTGAGAATCGGCTCTATCACAGCGAATTGCGCACCGTGGCCGACATCACGGGTTTCCACGCCCGCCGGCAGCCCGAAGTGCCGGCCATCATCTGCGCCGGCCGGCAGCTCGACTACGCCGGCCTGCACCGGACGAGCAACCGCATCGGGCACGCGCTGCTGGCCGCCGGCGTCACCGTTGGTGACCGGGTCGCGTATCTGGGCCAGGAGTCGGTGGACTACTACGCGACCTTCTTCGCCTGCGCGAAGATCGGCGCGGTGCTGGTGCCGATCAACTTCCGGCTGACCGGGCCGGAGGTCGAGCACATCGTCCGCGACTCCGGCAGCCTGCTGCTGATCGTCGACGACGACCTGCGTCCGGCGCTCGGCGAGATCGCGGCGGACACCAAGAGCACCAGCGACTTCGAAGACTGGACCGGATGGCACGCGGACGCCGATCACACCGTCCACATCGGACCGGAAGACCCGGTGGTGCAGCTCTACACCAGCGGCACCACCGGGCTGCCCAAGGGGGTGGTGTTGCCGCACCGCAGTCTGTTCGCAATCCGGGACGCCTTGGCGACCGCCGGCCTGGACTGGATCGACTGGCGGCCGGGTGACCGCAGCCTGATCGGCATTCCCGGCTTTCACGTCGGCGGCGTCTGGTGGGCCACGCAGGGCTTCTCCGCCGGCATCACCACTGTGGCGATGCCGCGGTTCGACCCCACCGGCGCGGTGCGGCTGATCACCGATCTCGGCGTGACCACCGCCTGCGTGGTGCCGTCCATGCTGCGCCTGCTGCTGAACGAACCCGGCGTGGACAAGGCGAGCTTCGCGAGCATCCGCAAGATCGTCTACGGTGGGTCGCCGATCGTGGAGGCGCTGCTGCGGGAGTCGCTGGCGATCTTCGACTGCGACTTCGCCCAGATCTACGGTCTCACCGAGACCGGCAACACCGCCGTGTGCCTGCCGCCGGAAGCCCACGTCGTGGGCAGCCCCCGGCTGCGCGCGGCCGGGCGGCCGTACCCGGGCGTCGAAGCCAAGGTGATCGACAAGGCCGGCGTGCCGCTGCCGGCCGGGGAGGTCGGCGAGGTCTGCCTGCGCACGCCCGCACGGATGCTGGAGTACTGGGGCCTGCCCGAGGCGACGGCGGCGACCCTGGTGGACGGGTGGGTGCACACCGGCGACGCCGGCCACCTGGACGAGGACGGCTACGTCTTCATCAGCGACCGACTCAAGGACATGATCATCGTCGGCGGCGAGAACATCTACCCCGCCGAGATCGAGAACGTGCTCGGCAAGCACCCCGCGGTCGGCGACGTGGCGGTGATCGGTGTGCCCGACGACCGGTTCGGCGAGGCCGTGCACGCCTTCGTCACGGTACGTCCCGGCGAGCAGCTGCGACCCCGCGACCTGCTGCTGTTCGCCCGGGACCAGCTGGCCTCGTTCAAGATCCCGTCCAAGTTCGAGTTCGTCGATGCCGTGCCGCGCAATCCCAGCGGCAAGATCCTGCGCCGCGAGCTGCGGGACCGGTTCTGGGCCGACCGCGACCGCAACGTCAACTAGGCAAGGGGGAATCATGCAGCTCACGCGGGACGTCGTCTGCGCGGACATCGCCGAGCAGCTGTACATGGAACCTGAGGAGGTCGCCGCCAGCGGCGACCTGTTCGGCGAGGGCCTGGACTCGGTGGGATTGCTGACCCTGGTGGAACGCTGGCGTGAGCTCGGCGCGGAGGTCGCGTTCGTCGACCTGGCCGAGCGGCCGACGCTCGACGCGTGGTGGCAGGTGTTGTCCGGTGGCTGAGCTGACGTTGACGGCCGCGCAGCACGGCATCTGGACCGGACAGCAGCTCGATCCGCAGTCCCCCGCCTACAACACGGCTGAGTACATCGAGATCCACGGCACGGTGGACGTGGATCTGTTGGTGGCGGCCATCGAGCGGGCCGTGGCCGACGCCGAGGCGCTGTCGGCACGGTTCGCCGACACGGATGACGGGCCCCGGCAGATCCTCCAACCCCGCCCGTGGTCGGTGCACGTCGCCGACCTGACCGAAGCGGCGGCGCTGGAGTGGATGGCCGCGGACGTGGCCGCCCCGGTGGATCTGGCCGCCGATGTGTTGTTCGCGCACGCGGTGTTCCGCATCGCCGAGGACCGATTCCTGTGGTACCACCGCGTGCATCACATCCTGCTCGACGGCTATGGCCTGGCGCTGGTCGCTCGGCGGGTGGCCGAGGTCTACACCGCCTTGGTCGCCGGTGAGGAACCCGGCGAGCACGAGTTCGGGACGCTCGCGTCGGTCGTGGACGAGGACGTGGCGTATCGGGAAGGTCCCACGCACCAACGGGATCGCGAGTTCTGGGTGGACTACCAGCGGGACCGTCCCGCGCCGCCGACGTTGGCCGGCCGGTCGGCCCCGCTGGCGCAAAGAGTGGTGCGGTCGACGGCGGACATCGACCGGCCGACGGCGGATCTGCTGCGAGACGTCGCGAAGGCGGCCAAGGCCAACTGGACCGAGGTCCTCTGCGCCGCCATCGCGACCTACCTGCACCGCATGACCGGCGCGAGGGAGATCTCCCTTGCGCTGCCGGTGATGCTGCGCACCGGCTCGGTGGCGCTGCGGGTGCCGTGCATGGTGCTCAACGTCGTCCAGGTGTGGACCGACTTCACCGACAACCCGAGCCTGGTCGAGGTGACCACGCAGATCGCGACCCATCTGCGGCGCAGCCGTCGGCATCACCGCTACCGCTACGAGCAGTTGCGCCGCGACCTGCATCTGGTCGGCAGCAAGCGCAAGCTGTTCGGCCCGTCGGCGAACATCATGCCGTTCGACTACGGCCTGCGCTTCGCCGGCCGATCGAGCGTGGTGCGCAACGTGTCGGCCGGCCTGGTTGAGGACTTGGCCTTCAACGTCTACGACCGTGCCGACGGCGACGGGCTGCGCATCGCCCTGGACGGCAACCCGAACCTCTACGCCACTGAGGACCTGGACCGTCACGTGCGCCGGTTCGCAGCGGTGCTGCGGCGCTTGCTCGCCGTGCCGACCGCGCCGGTCAGCGAGGCGGACCTTCTGCTCGACCCCGAGCGGGACCTGTTGCTGCACGAATGGAACGACACCGATCGGGCCTGGCCGGACAGCACCGTCACAGACCTGCTCCAGGCCCGCGTGGAGGCCACGCCGGGCGCCACCGCGCTCGTCGCCGGCGACCGAACCCTGACCTACCGCGAGCTGGACCGCGAGGCCCGTCGCCTGGCCGGCGTGCTCCTGGCACGCGGCGCCGGCCCCGGCGACGTGATCATGCTGCTGTTGCCTCGCACCGCAGATTCGATCGTCGCCTTGTTCGCGGTGCTGCTGACCGGCGCGGCCTGTCTGCCCGCCGATCCGGACTATCCGGCCCGCCGCATCGAGTACTTGACCGACGACGCGAAACCACGGCTGGTGATCAGCACCGTCGCATTGGGCCGGGATCTCAACACCCCCAAGGTGTTGCTCGACGAGTTGGAGACCGTCGAGCATCCGCTGCCGGTGATCGAGCCGGACCAGCCGCTGTGCCTGATCTACACCTCCGGCTCCACCGGCGCGCCCAAAGGCACGGTGATCACCCATCGCGCCATGGTGAACCTGTTCCACCACCACCGCGCGGAACTGATCGCGCCGGGGCGGACCCGGGCGGCGCTGACCGCCTCGCTGTCGTTCGACACCTCGTGGGAGGGGCTGCTGTGGCTGCTGGCCGGCCATGAGCTGCACTTCGTCGACGACGACATCCGCCGCGACCCCGCCGAACTGCTGGCCTATGTGCAGCGGCATCGGATCGACTTCCTGGACATCACCCCGACCTACGCCACCGAGCTGGTGGCCGCCGGACTGCTCGAACCAGGTCGGCACCGGCCGGCGGTGCTCGCTCTCGGCGGCGAGGCGGCCGGGCCCGCGCTTTGGTCGGACTTGCGTGCCGTGCCGGAAATCGCGTCGTACAACCTCTACGGGCCGACCGAGTGCACCGTCGACACCGTGTGGGCACGGCTGGCCGACAGCCCGACGCCGATCATCGGCCGGCCGATCGCCAACGCCCGCTGCTACGTCCTCGACGACACGCGAAGGCTGCTGCCGCCGGGCGCGGCCGGTGAGCTGTATCTGGCCGGCACGCCAGTGGCGCCTGGCTATCACGGTCGGCCGGAGCTGACCGCGGAACGGTTCGTGCACACGGAGTTCGGCCGGCTCTACCGCACCGGCGACCTGGCCCGCTGGCGTGCCGACGGACAGCTGGAGTACCTGGGCCGGGCCGACGACCAGGTCAAGATCCGCGGCTTCCGGATCGAGCCCGGCGAGATCGAGGCGGCGCTGGCCGGGCATCCGGCCGTCGCCCAGGCGGCGGTGCTCGCACTGGACGATCGCCTCGTCGCCTATGTGGTGTCCGAGGCAGACCCTGCGGCGCTGCGGCGTTATCTCGCCGAGCGGCTGCCGGATTACATGGTGCCGCCGGTGTATGTGTCGGTGGACCGGCTGCCGACCACGACGAGCGGCAAGCTCGATCGCGCCGCGCTGCCCGCGCCGACACGGACAGCCGCGGCAACCGGCAGGCCGCCGAGCACGGACCGTGAACGGGAACTCTGTGGGCTGTTCGCCGAGGCGTTAGGCGTGCCCGAAGTCGGCATCGACGACGATTTCTTCGCGCTCGGCGGCCATTCCCTGCTCGTGGCCAGGCTTTTGCGCGGCATCCGGGACCGGGTCGGGACGCGGCTGGGCATCCGGGACGTCTTCGACGCACCGACCGTGGCGCAACTCGTCGAGCGGATGGACCACGCGGTGCCGTCCCGGCATCCCTGGGAGGGCACCGATCTTGCGGCCGAGGTCAGCCTCGACCCCGCCATCGTTCCGTCAGGTGTGCCGCGGAGCGGTGCGCCGCAAGACGTGTTTCTGACCGGCGCCACCGGCTTCCTCGGCGCGTTCCTGTTACGGGAGCTGCTGGACCGCACCGAAGCCCGCGTGCACTGCCTGGTCCGGGCGGCCGACGACGTGACAGCCCTCGATCGGATCCGTGCATCCCTGCTCCAGTACGAATTATCCGAAAATGGCATGGGCCGCGTGGTGCCGGTCCCCGGTGACCTCGCCCAGCCCGCGCTCGGCCTTTCCGACGAGGCATTCCAACAGTTGGCGGCACAGGTCGATGTCGTGCTGCACAACGGCGCGTGGGTGAACCACCTGGAGCCCTATGCCCGGCTGCGCGCGGCCAACGTGGCCGGCACCGCCGACATGCTCCGGCTGGCGGCCCTCGGAAGGACTCCGCTGCACTTTGTGTCCACATGCGACACTGCGGTCGCCATGGACGGCAACCCGCAGGTACTCGACGAGACCCGCCGAGTGCCGCCGGAGTCGTTGCTGGCCAACGGGTACGTAGCGAGCAAGTGGGTGTCGGAGGGATTGGTCCTCGCGGCGGCCGACCGTGGCTTGCCCGTGACGGTCCACCGCCCGAGCCGCGTCGGCGGCCACTCCGTGACCGGCGTCGGCAGCACCGACGATGCCTTCTGGAGCCTGATCCGGGCCATGCTGGTCCTCGGAACGGCCCCGGAAGGCGGCGGGGACATCGATCTCGTGCCGGCCGACCAGGTCGCCGCAGCCATCGTCAGCCTCCTCGACCACACCGGCACCTTCCACCTGACCAGCCCGCATCCGCTGCCGGTGCCGAGCGTGCTGGCTCGGCTCCGCGCACGCGGCTACGCACTGCCCGAAGTCGAACCGGACGAGTGGCAGCGCCGGCTGGCCGAGGCCGCCGAGCACGACGACACCCTCGCGCTGGCCGCGACCCACATGCACGCAGGCCCCGCCGCGACAACCGTCCGGTTCGGGCGAAACAACACCGAGGCGGCGGGCATCTCGTTCCCGGAGATCGACGGACCGGTGCTCGACGCCTACCTGGATCACTTCATCCGCAGCGGATTCTTCCCACTGCCGGGAGGAAAGCCGTGACCGCCACCGCCACTCCCCTAGCGACCGTCAGGGACTGGGTCGGCCTGGCCGTGGTGCTGGGCGCGACGTTCATGGGACAGGTCGACGGCTTCATCGTGGTCATCGCGGCCCCGTCGATCCAGCGCGACCTGCCGGCGAGCTTCTGGCAGGTCCAACTGGTCGGCGCGGCCTACGTGCTGGCCTGCGCCGCCGGCCTGATCACCGGCGGCCGGCTCGGCGACCGCTACGGGCGTCGCCGGGTGTTCCTGGTCGGTGTCGCGGTGTTCACCCTGGCGTCGCTGGCCTGTGGCCTCGCGCCCACCGCGCCCGTGCTCATCGCCGCGCGTTTCGTGCAGGGCATCGGCGCGGCGGCATTGATCCCGCAGGAGCTGGCCCTGGTGCGCAGCATCTTCCTCGACGACGGGCGGCGCGCGAGAGCCATTCGCTGGTACGGCGTGGTACTCGGCTTCGGGGTCATCTTCGGGCTGGCCGGCGGCGGCCTGCTGGTGCAGTGGGACATCGCCGGTCTCGGCTGGCGCACGGCGTTCCTGATCAACGTACCGATCGGCGCGCTGATCCTGGCGCTCGGCCGCACCGTCGCCGAAAGTCACGCCGAAGGCTCGCCCGCACTCGACCCGGCCGGCGCGGTGCTGACCGCGCTCGCGCTGCCGGCCCTGCTGCTGCCGCTGGTCCTCGGCCAGCAGGCCGGGTGGATCTGGCTCAGCCTGATCATCGGCATCGGGCTCGCGACGGTGCTGTACCGCCAGCAACGCGCCGCGCCGGAGCCGCTGTTCCCGATCAGGGTGTTGACCACCAAGGGACTTCCCGCCGGGCTGGCCGCCATCGGGACCTTCTTCGCCGGCAACGCCGGCCTCTTCCTCATCTTCACCTACTACCTGCAAACCGGCCTCGGCCTCGACGCGCTCACCGCCGGCCTGATGTTCGTGCCGCTGGGCATCGGCTTTGTCGTCGGCTCCGGGGTCAGCGGCCGGGTCGCGTCCCGGTTCGGGCGCCGGCTGCCGTCCCTCGGTTGCCTGTTCCTGGCCGCTGTGCTCGCCACCCAGCTGGCCGTGGTGCACGCCGCTCCGGATGCCCAGAACGTGTTGCTGGCGCTGACCATCGGCGTCGTCGGTCTGGCCCAGGGGCTGGTGGTGTCGCCGTTGATCGCGGGGATCTTCGACCAGGTCTCCCCCGACGACGCGGGCGCGGTCTCCGGCGCGGCGTCCACCGTGACGCAGATCGGCCTGGCGACCGGCTTCGCCGCCGTCGGCAGCTGGTACCGGCTGATGCTCGGCGGGGACACCACCCTCGGCGGGCAGGCGTGGGCGTACTCGGCGGCGATCCTCGTGTTGATCACGCTCGCGGTCGTCACGAGCCTGCTGTGCGCCCGCCGGGAACCGAACACCGTTTCCGACCGACCTGTGTGACGACAGCGAAAAACCTGGAAGGGCAAGACATGCAGCGCAAACCCGCCGCCGTGCTGGTGATCGCCGCCCTCGCGCTGACGGTGACGGCGTGCGGCAGCGGGACTGCCGCCCCCGCGTCCGACACCGCCACCCGGTCGACGGGCGAAGGCAAGACGCACTACCCGCTCACCATCACCAACTGCGGCAAGCAGTACACGTTCGCCAAGGCTCCGAGTCGGGTGGTGGTGATGAACGGCGGCTCGGTAGCCGAGGTCTCCTCACTTCTCGCACTGGGACTCGGCGGCCGGGTCGTGGCCAACGCGCAGAACTACGGCGCGTCGGACGTGCCGGGCCGGCTGGACGCGATCAAGGCGCTGCCGACCGGCGGTATCAAGCTCAACGACCAGCAGGACATTCCGCGCGAGGCAATGCTGGGGTTGCGGCCCGACTTCGTGATCTCCACCTACGAGGGCGGCTTCTCCGCGCAGAACGGCTTCGCCACCCGGGACGACCTGTCCAGGATCGGCGCGAACACGTATGTGCCGCAACACGCCTGCGGCGCCACCGGCATGGTCGCCGGCAACCCGACCATCCAGGACAGCTACGACCTGCTGCGCGACCTCGGCAAGATCTTCGACGTGCCGGGCAAGGCCGACCAGGTGATCGCCGCCGCCCAGCAGAAGGTCGGCGCGGCCGCCGACAAGGTCCGCGGCAAGCCCGCCAAGAACGTCATGCTGGTGTTCCCCGGCATGGGCGCGGACGACTTCAGCTCCATCGCCGCCGCCGGCATGTGGAACGACATCCTGGCCAGGGCCGGCGCGACCAACCCGTTCAACGACCCGGCCGGCAACGAGTTCGCCACCGTCAGCAAGGAAAAGCTGGCCACCACGCCGATCGACGCGCTGATCGTGGTGAACTACCAGAACCCGGACCCGGACGGCTCGGCGAAGAAGATCCTGGCCCAGTTCCCGCAGTGGGACGCCGCCAAGAACAAGCGCTACCTCGTGCTGTCCGATTCCATCTACCTGGGGCCCAGCAACGACGTCGCGGTGGACAAGATCGCTCGTCTCGTCCATCCAGATGCGTTCTGACGTGGTGCGCACGCGGGCAGTCGCCCCGCTGCACGGCATCGCCATCGGCCCGGCGCTGGTGGTCGGCGCGGCGGTGTTGGTCGTGGTGATGCTGGTGTCGGCCTGCGTCGGGGCGGTGACCGTGCCGCTGGCCGACACCTGGCACGTCGTGCTCGCGCACGTTACCGGCAACACCGCCGGCCTCGATCCCGCGTTGGACCAGATCGTGTGGCAGTACCGCATGCCGCGGGTGCTACTGGCCGCCTGCTGCGGCATCGGATTGTCGGTGGCGGGCGTCGTGTTGCAGGCCGTGGTGAACAATCCGCTCGCCGATCCTTACGTGCTCGGTCTTTCCTCGGGCGCGTCGCTGGGCGCGGTCGCGGTGATCGTCGGCGTCGGCGGCGCGGTCGGCGGCCTCGGTACCTCGTCGGCCGCGTTCCTCGGCGCGATGCTCGCCGTCGGCTTGGTGCTGCTGCTGGGCCAACAACGCGGCCGGCTCGCACCCACGCGCGTGGTGCTGGCCGGCGTCGCCGTCGGCTACCTGCTGCTCGCGGCGACGAATTACCTTCAGTTGCGGGCGAATCCGAACCAGCTGCGGGAAGTCATGTTCTGGACGCTGGGCAGCGTCGCCGGGGCGACCTGGGACCAGCTCGGGCTCGTCATCGCCGTGGTCCTCGGCTCAACCGGCGGCCTGCTGCTGTTCGGGCGCCGGCTCAACGTCCTCAGCGCCGGCGACGAACAGGCCACCGCCCTCGGCGTCGACGTCCGCACGCTGCGCCTGGGCCTGCTCGCGGTGGCATCGCTGCTCACCGGAGTGCTGATCGCCAACGCCGGTGGCATCGGGTTCGTCGGGCTGATGATTCCGCACCTGGTCCGGCTGACGTTCGGCGTCGACCACCGCCGGGTGCTGCCCATGTCGGCGCTGATCGGCGGCACCTACCTGGTCGCCGTCGACCTGCTCTCCCGCACCGTCGACGCGCCGAACGAGCTGCCGCTGGGCATCTTCACCGCCGCCTTCGGCGCGCCGTTCTTCCTGTGGCTGCTGCGCCGCAACCAGAGCATCGGAGGCTCCACGTGACCCGGCTGGACATCGCCGGCCTCGCCGTCGACCTCGCGGGCGTGCCCGTGCTGCGCGACGTGAACCTGGCCGTAGACCCGGGCAGTGTCGTCGGTCTGGTCGGCCCCAATGGCAGCGGCAAGTCCACGCTGCTGCGCACCATCTACAAGTCCGTTCGGCCCGTCGCCGGCGCGGTTTTCATCGACGGTGACGACGTGCGGACCCTGTCCGCCCGTGCGGCCGCACGGCGCACCGGGGCCGTGCTTCAGGATTCGGCCGGGACCGGCGGCCTCACCGTGTCCGAAACCGTCGCGCTCGGGCGGAATCCGCATCACGGGCTGCTGACCCGAGAGTCCACATCGGACCGTGAGGCTATCGCCGAAGCCTTGGCGCGCACCGGCATGACGCCGTTCGCCGAACGGCTGGTCAATTCGCTGTCCGGTGGCGAACGGCAGCGGGTGCTCCTCGCCCGCGCCCTCGCCCAGCGCCCGCGGCTGTTGGTGCTGGACGAGGTCACCAATCACCTCGACGTCCGGGCCCGGTTCGAGCTGCTGGAACTCGTGCGCGGCCTGGGCGTGACCACGCTCGCCGTGCTGCACGAACTCGACCTCGCCGTGCGGTGCTGTGACAGGCTCGTGGTGCTCGATCAAGGTCGAGTGGTCGCCGCGGGCCCCGTGCTGGACGCGCTGACTTCCGAAGTGCTGCACGACGTGTTCGGTGTGCACGCAACGACGATCCGCCACGAAGACGGCGTCGTCCGCATCACCTACGGCGCACAGCCACTGGCCACGCGCGACCGGGTTGCAGCTGCGGCTGCGACAGCTGAGTAGAACGGGCCACCGGCTCGGTGTTCAGGCCGCGTTATGCCGCCCAGTTGGCCGCAGCGGCCCGCCACGCTTGCCGCGCTGCTCGGACGCCTGAGACGTCGTCGAACCGTCACCGCTCGTCCCGCTGAGATCCGGCTCCCGGACACGGCCGGGCTCCGGCTGCCCGGACTCCTGCCGGCGCACCGCCCACAGCAGGAGCAGCCCCACCACCAGCAGGCCGTGCGAGGCGATCCGGGAGACGGTGACCTCGTGGTCCACAAGATCGTGCACGGAGAACACGGTCAACACGATCAGGAAGCCAGTGAGCACCGGCAGCATGCCCGCCGCCGCCCGGGGACGCATCGCCGCCCACAGCAGGCCCACTCCCAACGCCAGGTTCCACGCCGTGCTCTCGTTGGACAGGTGCCCGGTCATGGTCATGCCGGGCATCACCTGGTCGGCGCCGAACAGCAGCGCCATCCCCAACGCGAGCTGGGCCAGCGCGACCAGACCGAGCGCGACCCGCGTCCACGGCGTCCGGGGCAGCGGAGGCGGGGCGATGTCCAGGATCTGCTCGGTGAGATCGGGCACCGACACCGCCGGCCGCACCCGCAGCGAGCGCGTCAGCCGGCTGGCGTCAGCAAGCCACGCCTGGCACGCCGAGCAGTCGTCGAAGTGCTGATCCGTCACGGCGGCCAGCACCGGTTCCTGCTCGCCGTCCATGCGCGCGGAGAGTGCCTCGCGGCAGGTCATGCAGTCCACGGGGAGGTAGTCGTTCGGCACCGGCGTTCGGTTCCCGTCACATCGCGTTGTCTTGTTCGCGGCCCAGCTCGAGGAGGTCCTCACGGGCCCGGAACACCCGGGACCGGATGGTGCCCACCGGGCAGCCGCACACCTCGGCGGCCTCGGCGTAGGACAGCCCGAGCACCTGGGTGAGCAGCAGCGCCTCCCGCCGCTCGGGCTCCAGCGCGTCGAGCAGGACGCGCAGCTCGACGATGTCCTCGAAGCCGCGCGCGGCGCGCTCGGGGGTCTCGGCCGCCTGGTGCCAGTCCGGCACGTCGGCCAGGCGTGGCCTGGTGGACGCGGTGCGCAGCTGGTCGACGACGACCCGCCGGGCGATGGACAGCACCCAGGTCCGTGACGAAGACCGACCGGCGAACCGGGGCAGCGAGCCGATCGCCCGGAGGTATGTCTCCTGGGTGAGATCGTCGGCCACGGCCGTGCTGGCCAGGTGGGCCACGAACCGCCAGACGTCGCGCTGGGTCGCCCGCACCCAGGCGGCGAGCGCGGCCCGATCGCCCCGGCCCGCCTCGAACGCGAGCTTGGTGATCAGTTCGTCGCCGGCCGCGTCATGGTCTCTGGGCACGGCGCACACGGTATTACACCCGTCTTCCGCCGAACGGGGGATGGCCGACCCGTCTGCGGCCGTACCTGCGGCGATCACGTCGAGGTGTGCGCCCGCGCTCGAAAAATCCCAACTGCCGGGAACCATCGGCCGCCCTGGCCCGACTTGTCACGTGTGGACAGGCTCCACGGCGCGATCGACGACTGCATCCCGGGAGAGCACCAACCGATGGCCGAGAACACCTACACCGTGCAGGGCATGACCTGCGGCCACTGCGTCAGCTCGGTGACCGAGGAGGTCACCGACGTCGCGGGAGTGTCGCATGTGGACGTCGACCTGGCCACCGGCCGGCTGACCGTGGTCAGCGACGCCGACGTGCCGGCGGCGGACATCCGCGCGGCCGTTGAGGAGGCCGGCTACCAGCTGGTCGGATGACCTCCGCCCGCCACTGGTAGGTGCTCCCATGACTTCCGCACCCGAGTTCGTCCGGCACGAGATCGAGCTGTCGATCGGCGGCATGACCTGCGCCTCCTGCGCCAACCGCATCGAACGCAAGCTCAACAAGATGGCCGGCGTCACCGCCACCGTCAACTACGCCACCGAGAAGGCCAAGGTCAGCTACCCGGCCGCCGTCACGCCGGAAGACCTGGTCCAGGTCGTGGCGGCCGCCGGCTACACCGCCGAGCTGCCCGAGCCGGTCGGGCGGGAGCAGCCGGCCGAGGCCGACCCGACCCAGCCGCTGCGTCAGCGGCTGCTGGTCTCGGCGGTGCTGGCGGCGCCGGTGATCCTGCTGTCGATGATCCCGGCGCTCCAGTTCGCCGACTGGCAGTGGCTGGCCCTGACGCTGGCGAGCCCGGTGGTGGTCTGGGGCGCGCTGCCGTTTCACCGCAAAGCCTGGGTGAACCTCACTTACGGCAGGTTCACCATGGACACGCTGATCTCGCTGGGCGTCGGCGCGGCCTACCTGTGGTCGCTGTACGCGCTGTTCCTCGGTGACGCCGCCACGCCCTCCCCGACCGGCATGGCGGCCATGACCGCCGTGTCCGGCACGCAGATCTATCTTGAGGTCGCCGCCGGCGTCACCACGTTCATCCTGGCCGGCCGCTACTTCGAAGCCCGCGCCAAGCGCCGCTCCGGGGCCGCGCTCCAGGCGCTGCTGGAGCTCGGCGTGAAGGACGTCTCCGTGCTGCGCGACGGCCGCGAGCGCCGGATCCCGCTGGCCGAGCTGCGGGTCGGCGACGAGTTCGTGGTCCGCCCCGGCGAGAAGATCGCCACCGACGGCGTGATCACCGAGGGCAGCTCGGCGGCCGACCTGAGCATGCTGACGGGCGAGTCCGTGCCGGCCGAAGTGGGGCCCGGCGACGCCGTCGTCGGCGCGACGGTGAACGCCGGCGGCCGGCTGGTCGTCCGGGCGACCTGGATCGGCGCGGACACCCAGCTGGCGCAGATGGCCCGGCTGGTCGAGGCGGCCCAGAACGGCAAGGCGTCCGTGCAGCGCCTGGCCGACCGGGTGTCCGCGGTGTTCGTGCCGGCGGTGATCATGCTCGCGCTGTTCACCCTGGTCGCCCAACTCGCCACCGACAGCACCCCGCAGGTCGCGTTCTCCGCCGCCGTCGCCGTCCTCATCGTCGCCTGCCCCTGCGCCCTTGGCCTGGCCACGCCGACCGCGCTGCTGGTCGGCACCGGTCGTGGGGCGCAGCTGGGCATCCTGATCAAGGGGCCGGAAGTGCTGGAGTCCACCCGTCGGGTGGACACCGTCGTGCTGGACAAGACCGGCACCGTCACGACCGGCCGGATGAGCCTGACCTCCGTGCACGTCGCCGACGGCGTCGATGAGGCCGAAGCGCTGCGGCTGGCCGGCGCCCTTGAGGACGCCTCCGAGCACCCGATCGCCCGGGCCATCGCCGTCGGCGCGGAGGCACGGACCGGCGAGCTGCCCACTGTTGACGATTTCCGCAACGAGGAAGGCATTGGCGTCCAAGGGATCGTCGAGGGCCACAAGGTCCAGGTCGGTCGATGGGACCTGCCGCTGGACCCGTCGCTGACAGCGGCGAAGCAGGCGGCCGAACGGGCCGGCCGCACCGCGGTCGCAGTGGCCTGGGACGGATCCGTGCGGGCGGTGCTGGTGGTCGCCGACACCGTGAAGCCGACCTCCGCCGAGGCCGTCGCCCAACTGAAGTCGTTGGGGCTCAAGCCGATCCTGCTCACCGGCGACAACGCTTCCGTCGCACGGGCCGTCGCCGCCGAGGTCGGCATCGACGACGTCATCGCCGAGGTGCTACCCGCCGGCAAGGTCGACGTGGTGGCCCAGTTGCAGCGGCGGGGGCAGGTGGTGGCGATGGTCGGCGACGGCGTGAACGACGCCGCCGCGCTGGCCAAGGCGGATCTGGGCCTGGCTATGGGCACCGGCACGGACGTGGCGATCGAGGCCAGCGACCTCACACTGGTGCGCGCCGACCTACGCGCGACTGTGGACGCGATCCGGTTGTCCCGCAAGACGTTGAGCACCATCAGGGGCAACCTGTGTTGGGCCTTCGCCTACAACGTCGCCGCCCTGCCGCTGGCCGCACTCGGCCTTCTCAACCCGATGATCGCCGGCGCCGCGATGGCCTTCTCCTCGGTGTTCGTCGTGAGCAACAGCCTGCGGCTGCGGAGTTTCCGCTGACGACATCAGGCCCGTCCGCGCGGCCGATTGTCGCTGCTGGATCCGCGCTGCACGGTGGCCCGTCCGCCGTGGCTTCCGTCGGCGACGGCGGACCTGCCGAACTGGCCATCTGACGACAGCGGCTTCCCTCTGCTGAAGGGCAGCCGCGAAATCGCCATGGGCCGCCCCACGTCGCAGCAGCGGTCAGACGTGCTGGATTGCGTCCGTCAGATTTCGGTCGTGGCGTCGTTGACCCAGCGGGAGAACGCTCGAGTCACCGCCCCGCCGTCTCCTGGAGCAGCCGCACCTTCGCCCACGTGTCCCCGTCGACCGGGGTGTAGGTGGTGAGTTTGAGCTCGGAGCGCTCGCCCAGCCAGAGCTGGGTGTAGTCCAGGGTGAGCAGGCCGACCTCGGGGTGCTGGTAGCGCTTGGTGAAGTTCTCCGGTGCCCGGACGTCGTGCTGCTCCCACAGCCGTACGAAGTCGGGGTTCTGGCGCATCCGCTTGACCAGGCCCTTCCAGCTCGGCTCGCCGCCGTGCACGGCCATGCCGGCCCGGAGCCGGCCGACCAGGCGGGCAGCGGAGTCCTCCCAGTCCAGGACGGCGTCGCGCCACCTCGGCGACATGAAGACCAGGTACAGCCAGTTGCGTTCGTCGAACGGCAGGTGCTCGATGCCGCCGACCATGCGCTCGTAGGTGTGGTTGTACGCGAGCAGGTCGAAGCGGGCGTTGATGATCGCGGCCGGGATCGGCTCCAGCTGGGTCAGCATCACCAGCACGGCGCTCGGGATGGCCTTGCTGTCGCGGTCCGGCGCCGGCTCGGGATGCCCGGCCAACGTGTAGAGGTGGCCCCGCTCCGAGGAGTCGAGCCGCAGGGTGCCGGCGATAGCGGCCAGCACCTGCTCGGAGACGTTGATGTCCCGGGCCTGCTCCAGCCACGTGTACCAGGTCACGCCGACGCCGGCGAGCTGCGCGACCTCCTCGCGGCGCAGGCCCGGCGTACGACGGCGGCCGGTGACGGCGATGCCCGCCTGCTCCGGCGAGAGCCGCTCGCGCCGGCTGCGCAGAAAGGCCGCCAGTTCGCGCCGCCGGAGCTGGTGATCGGTCATGACACCACTGTGCCAGCACTCGTATCCCGGTGCCAGGTGGTTCGGATACCTGGATAACCACGCTCTGGCACCAGGATAAATCCGGTCGCAGAGTGGTGGTGAGCAATGAGACCGGAGGTAGAACGCCATGAGCAGCCCCTTGCAGTCCACCGTCGCGTTGGTCACCGGGGCCAGCAGCGGCATCGGCCGGGCCACCGCCCGCCGGCTGGCCGCCGAGGGCGCGACCGTCGTGCTGGTCGCCCGTCGCCAGGACCGGATCGACGCACTGGCAAAGGAGATAGCCGACGAGGGCGGCCAGGCCGTCGCGCTGGCCGCCGACCTGACCGACGCCGACGACGCGGCCGACGCGGTCGCCGACACCGTCGAGCAGCTGCACCGGCTGGACACCTTGGTCAACGCGGCCGGCGTCATGCTGCTCGGCGGCTCGGCCCAGGCCCCGCTGTCCGAGTGGCAGCAGATGGTCGACGTCAACGTCAAAGGGCTGCTGCACATCACCAAGGCCGCCCTGCCGCACCTCGTCTCCGCCGCCATGACGAGCCCGCGACGAGTGGCCGACGTGATCAACATCAGCTCCATCGCCGGCCGCTGGATCATGCCCAACTCCGCGGTGTACAACGCGACGAAGTTCGGCGTGACCGCCGCGACCGAGGCCTGGCGGCAGGAGTTCGCCCGCCGCAACGTCCGCTTCTCCGTGGTCGAGCCGGGACTGGTGGAGACCGAGCTGCTCGGCCACATGCAGCCCGCCGTCCAGGAGGGCATCGCCGCCCGGTTCGCCGACGTCGAGCCGCTGCAACCCGAGGACATCGCCGAGGCCGTCTCCTACATCGTCACCAGCCCGCGCCATCGGGCCGTGGCCGAGATCGTCATCCGCCCCACCGACCAGATCTGAGGAACAATCATGCAGCTACCCACCTCGATCGCCGTCGCGGCGACCCTCGGCGCCCTTGTCGTCGGCGGCGTGCAGGCCTATCCGTCCAGCCCGGTCACGCACAACACCGAACTGGGCCGTGAATTCGTGGTGCTGGAGAACGACAGCGACGCCACCGACCGGCAACGCCTGGCCCACACCATCGTGTCGCCGGACTACCTACAGCACAACGCCATCGTGCCACCGGGGCGCGACGGACTGCTCACGTTCCTGCGGGGCGTGCGGGTGGTCATGCCCGACGTCAGGTTCACCTCCCGGGACGTGTTCGCCACCGACGACCGGGTCGTCTCCCGATTCACCGTCACCGGCACCGTGACCGGCGGC
Organism: Kutzneria chonburiensis; assembly: GCF_028622115.1. NCBI lineage: Bacteria > Bacillati > Actinomycetota > Actinomycetes > Pseudonocardiales > Pseudonocardiaceae > Kutzneria > Kutzneria chonburiensis. Next base: position 8,645,228 of record NZ_CP097263.1, on the reverse strand, counting down.
CCGTTCGTCGGCGTACCGGCCGGCGGGCAGCACCTGGAGTGGGACGGCGTCGACATCTGGACGGTGCGCGGCGGGCGGCTCTACGAGCACTGGGACCAGTTCGACTGGCCGCGCGCCCTGATCCAGCTCGGCGTCAAGGGATTGCCGCAACCGTTCGTCCAGGCCGCCGCCCAGCCCGTGAACCGCTGAGGAGAACCACTATGAGCAAGCTTCGATTCGGCTACTTCCTCGCCCCGATGCACCGCCCCGGCATCAACCCGACCGTGGCGCTGCACCGCGACCTCGACTTCGTCGAGCACCTGGACCGGCTGGGCTACGACGAGGCCTGGATCGGCGAGCACCACTCCGCCGGCAGCGAGATCATCGCCTCGCCGGAGGTGTTCATCGCCGCCGCCGCGAGTCGCGCCCCCCGCATCACGTTCGGCACCGGCGTCGTCTCTTTGTCGTACCACAATCCCCTGTGGGCAGCCGATCGGATCGTGCTGCTCGACCATCTGACCCGCGGCCGCGTCGTTTTCGGCGTCGGCCCCGGCTCACTGCCGACGGACTCGACGATGATCGGCCTGAATCCGACGGATACTCGCGAACTCCTCGAGGACAACCTCGACATCATCGTCCGGTTGCTGGGCGGCGAGACGGTGACCGCGAAGACGGCGACGCACCAGCTCGTCGACGCCCGGCTTCAACTGCGCCCCTACAACCCCGACGGCATCCCGATCTCGGTGGCCGCCGTCGCCTCGCCCACCGGACCCCGGCTCGCCGGACGTCACGGCCTCGGCCTGCTGTCGATCGGGGCGACTCTCACCGTCGAGGGCTTCGATGCCCTGGCGCACCACTGGAATGTGATGGAGGAGCGCGCCGCGGCGTACGGCACGACGGTCGACCGTGACCGGTGGAGCCTGGTCAGCCTGTTCCACATCGCCGAAACCGAGGAACAGGCGCGCAAGGAGGTCGAGCACGGCCTGGTCGCGTGGTCACGCTACTTCGCACACGTCGCGGCGTTCCCTCAGATGGCCGTGCAGACCGGCGACGTCAAAGAGGTCATCGCATTCGTGAACAACTCGGGTATGGGTGTCATCGGCACTCCGGAGCAGGCGCGGGCGCACGTGCAACGGCTGTGGGACCAGTCGAACGGCTTCGGCTCCCTGCTGTCGATGGGACACGACTGGGCCACCCCCGAGGCGACCAATCGTTCCGCTCAGCTGTTCGCGGAAGAGGTCGTTCCGCACTTCCAAGGGCAGGCCCAGCCCACACTCGACGCCGCCGAGCGCGCCGCCGCGGTACGCGCGGGCCACAACCAGCACCAGTTGGCGGCCATCGAGCACATGACGGCGAAATACCAGCAGGAACTGACGGGATCGCAGTCCTGAACTGCCCGCACCACACCGGAGCACGGCATGAGCACCGACACCCCGTTGCTCGACGGGGTTCACCACCTCAAGCTGCCGGTCAGCGATCTCGCCCGCGCCTGGTACGAGTCACGGCTGGGTTACCAGAGTTCGCGCTGCGACGGGCCCTGGGCACTCCCCGGCTGCCGTTGGCCGGCATCGTGCTGGCCGAGACGTTGCTGACCGGGCTTTTCACGTCCGCGCCGGCGATCGGCGCCGGCGTGGTGGGGCTGCGGCCGGCCGGGATGATGTTCGGCCGCAGCGGCGGCCGGTTCGATTTCCTGCTGCGCCGGGGAGCCGGCAACATCGAGCCGTACGGGACCGGGACCCGTACGGCATCGATGTCGCCGTCGCGCGGTTGACTACCAGCCGACCGTCAGGGTGAGACTGGTCGGCGGATTGGCGTTCGGCAGCACCTTCACCGAACTCTGGTCGTTGACGTCGTCGTAGGCGAACGCGTAGGCCCGGTGGTCGATGCCCACGGTGTGGAAGAACTTCGCATAGTCGTTCTGCACGGAATTGGTGTAGTAGGCGGCCGGGTTGTACCAGTTGGCCGTGTTCTGCGCGACGCCCCGGTTGAAGGCGGCGCAGAACTCCGCCCCGAGTTCACGGGCGACATCGGTCATGCCGCCGTTGGCCAGCGCGCCCGCGCACTGCACGACGTCCGTGGTGGTGGGTTTGGCCAGCACGAACGGCCCGACCCCGTTGCGGGTGAACTGGAGTTGGCCGTTCACGACCCGGCCGGTGAAGGTCACGCCGAGCCGGGTCAGCGTGAACTGGGTCGCGGTGTACTGGTTCCACACCTGGTCGATAGAGGACTGCAGGTAGTTGGCCTGTGCGCCGCCGGGCCAGAAGGAGTTGGACGAGCGCGGCGCCACGATCCGGTACGTGTTCGCCAGCCCGGTGAACGCCGGGCCGACGGACGCGGCGTACTGCGCCATCACCTGGGCCCTGGTGGCGGTGATCCCGACGGTTTGGTCGTAGCCGATCGCGGTCTGCTGCAACCGGGCCGTCATCGGGAAGCCGAACATGTCGACCTGGGTCGTGTTGCCGCCGTAGGAGACGCTGCCGTTGACGTAGGTGTACTCGTACCAGTCGAAGTACACGTCGCCGTTGGGATCGTTGGGATTTCGCAGGTCCGGCCCGCCCCAGCCGTTGTCGTCCGGTGAGATCGGGATGTACATCGGCGTGCCCAGCGAGAGGTAGATCCGGCCGCCGTACATGCTGGCGGGCAACGAGATCGTGCTCGCCTGGGCCAGCGTGAACGCCATGTTGGCGTAGTTGACGCCGTTCTTGGTCAGATGGTTGGGCGCGGTCGCGTCGAGATGGCTGATGTGCGTCATGGTGCCGTCGGCCTTCAGGTAGGACCACTGGCCGGGGGTGACCTGCCCCAGCACCATCACGTAGATCTGGCTGTTGGACCACCGGCCGCCCGTGTTGTTCTTCAACACCAATGGGAAGCCGCCGGTCCCGCCGCCGCCGGATCCACCGCCCTGGGTGTAGGTGAAGTGCGGCGTGTCGTAGAGCGGGCCGCCCTTCTCGTAGGTGAACCAGTAGTCCAGCACGGTGCCGGCGCTGAGGCCGTCCACGGTCTTCTGCCAGACGCCGCCGTTGTTGGTCATCCGGAAGTTCTGCTGGTTGGTCCCGTTGTTCAGGTAGTGCACGTCCACCAGCGCCGCCGGGGTGGTCGGGGTGAACGTGAACCGGGCCTGCGTCGCGGAAACCGGCGCGACGCTCTGCGTGTAGTCGGCGGCGGCCGGCGTCGCCGACACCAGGGCAGCCGTGAGCGCAACGGCGAGGAACCTGAGCATCGTCGCTCCCTCAGTGTCCGAAGTCGAACCAGTTGATGCTGACGAACGGAGCGGACTGGCCGCTGCTGAACGTCAGGAACACGTCGTGCGTGCCCGTCGTGCCGGCGATGTTGGCCGGCACCGTCCGCCAGCTCTGCCAGCCGCCGGTGGCGGCCACCGAGAAGCTGCCGATCGGCGGGGTGGACGCGCTGTCCAGGTGCACCTCGACCAAGCCGCTGACGCCGGCCGCGGCGCCGCTGGCGACCCGGCCGTAGAACTGCGTCGCCGCGGTCGCGCCGAAGGTGACTCCCTTGTAGTACAACCACATTCCCGCGGTCGCGCCGGCGAGGTCCTGGCCGCCGCCGGTGTCGCTGGTGGCTTCCGGCGTCGGCCCGGTGACCAGGTCGGCCGACTCGGCCTGGATCTGGCCGTAGGCGTCCCGGTTGCCCGGCGGTGGCGGCGGACCGGTGGTGGTCGTCGGGGGCGTGGTCGGGGAGCAGGCGCCGTAGACCTGGAACTCCCACAGCGAATAGCCGTAGGGGGTGGCCCGCTGCGTGCCGTACATCCGGACGTAGCGGCCGGTGGCCGTCACCGCGAGGTCCTCGACCCCGCCCGCGCCGGCCGCGGTGCTGTACGCCGTCGTCCAGTTCACGTTGTCGGCGGAGACCTGTAGGGCGTAGGCCGTCGCGTAGGCCGCTTCCCAGCTGAGCTTCACCCTGGTGATCGGCTGCACCGAGCCGAGGTCCACGGTGAGCCACTGTGGATCGCTGAACGCGCTGGACCACCGGGTGGCGAGGTTGCCGTCGACCGCGTACTGCGGCCCGAGATCGGCGGCCTCCACGGCCGACGAGGTCGCGGTTTTCCCCTGTGAGACAAGCGGTCCGCACGTCGGCGGCGGTGGGGGCGGCGGAACGCCACCGTTGCGCTGGGTGATGCTGACGTAGTCGACGACCATGGGATGGCCGGGCGCGGTGTTGCCGTCCGGGCCGCCGCCGAGCACGGCCGGGAACTGCCCGCCCATCGCCACGTTGAGGATCATGAAGAAGCCGTGGTTGGTGGCGGCCGCCCAGGTGCCGGCGTCGACCTGGTTGGACCGGACGGTGTGGAAGTTGACGCCGTCCAGGTAGAACCGCATCTGCTCGGGGCTGGTGCTGCGGTCCCACTCCAGCGCGTAGGTGTGGAAGCCGCCCTGGCAGGTGGCGCCGGCGCAGGCCAGTTGGCCGCCGATGCCGGTGGTCTCGTTGCAGGGGCCGCCGGGGCTGGTGCCGCAGTGCATGGTGGCCCAGTTGTTGTTGATGCCCTGGACGTTCTCCATGATGTCCAGCTCGCCGATGCCGGGCCAGTTCCACCAGTTGCCCCGGTAGGGCGCGCCGAGCAGCCAGAACGCCGGCCAGTAGCCGCGCGCCGCCGCGCCGGTGACGTTCGGCATCTGGATGCGCGCCTCGGCCCGCAGCGTGCCGCCGGCCGGGGCCTGGAAGTCCGAGCGCCTGGTCTCGATCCGGCCGGACGTCCAGTTGCCGGCGCCGTCCCGCTGCGGGGTGATCCGCAGGTTGCCGTTGCCGTCCAGCGCGACGTTGTTCGTGCTGGCGGTCATCGACTCGACCTCGCCGGTGCCGAAGTTGGCCGGCCCACCGGGATAGCTGGTGCCGGTGGTGTACTGCCAGTTCGCGCCGTCGACGCCGGATCCCGCCGGACCCGTGAAGTCGTCGGCGAACAGCGTCGTCCAGCCCGTCGGTGGCGGCGGGACGGCCGCGAAGGTGGTCAGTGGCAGCGCGATCAGTGCCGCGGCCGCGGCGAGCAGGGGTAGTCGTCGGTGAGCCACGTCGGACCTCCTCGTTGAGGCCGAGGCGCGAGGATGCACCACGGCGGTGACGTGGTGCGCGGCGGCGCGACTACTATGAGAGCGCTCTCACAGGTTCGTGTCAAGGGCGCAGGGCCGGTTCCCTGGAGGCGGGGACCCGGCCTCTCGCGGGTGAGATGGTCACGAGTACCAGCTGGCGACCGTCGTCGTGGTGGTGCTGATGGATAGGCAATACCGGCCCGGCCGTCGAACGTGTCAGCGGCTGTAGGCGGATGACGAAGAATCCCCGAGTGGGTGACATAGATCTGGAGCAGAATCCTGACCCTGTTTCACCGGAATCGGGGGCCGTGCTCCAGTTCTGCTCCAGAACGGCGTGCAACCGTCCACTCGGGACGGAAAACGAAGACCGCCCCCAGTCCCGGGATTCCCAGGTCAGGGGGCGTATCAGAAACTGCATTTAATTGTGGAGCTGAGGGGACTCGAACCCCTGACCCTCACACTGCCAGTGTGATGCGCTACCAGCTGCGCCACAGCCCCGAACCGAGATTTGGAACCCGGGTTGGTAGGTCCCGCATCTCGTAGGGCAAACACTACACGACGGGGGTGGGGGAAGTGAAATCGGGGGGTGGAGATTGGGGTTTGCGCTGGTCAGGAACGTGAACGGCCCGGCACGCGGGGAGCGTGCCGGGCCGGGAGTGGATCACGGGCTCAGGTGTTGAGCAGCTTGTCGAGCCACTGGGGGTCCTGCAGGGCCTTGAGGTCCGTCGAGCCGTTGAGCACGGTGGGAGTGCCCTGGAGGTTGACGGGCGGCCCGGAAGCGGTGGCGACCTGCGCGGTGACGAGGTTGTTGTAAGCCCCGTTGTTGACGTCGGTGGAGAACTGCGCGGCGGTGATGCCCAGGCGCTTACCGAGGGAGATGAGCTGGTCCTTGGTGTAACCGGCCCCGCCTTCCTTGGGCTGCTGGGCATAGAGCGAAGCGTGGAAGTCGGCGAACTTGCCCTGCTTGGCGGCAGCGATGGCGGCATTGGCGGCCAGGAGGGAATAGCCGGGGGGATTGGTGTTGCGGTCGAGGATGTTGAGCAGGTGGTACCGCACCCGGAGCTTGCCGTCGGCGACGGCCTTGGCGATCTGGGCGGCGCTCTGCTTCTCGAGGTCCCCGCAATAGGGGCAGGTGAAGTCCTCGTAGACGTCGATGGTGGCCTTGGCGCTGTCCTGCCCGGCGATCACGGTGCCGTCGTCGCCGACGGTGGCGGTGTACTCGGTGGCGGCCTTGGTGACGGCGATCGAATCGGCGCCGTTGGCCGGCGGCGGGGTGGACGACCGGCTGTTGAGCACGACGCCGACGATCACGGCGACGGCCACCACGATCACGGCGGCGGTGCCGATGATGATGTTGCGCCGGTCGTTGCGCGCGCCGCGGGCGGCGGCGACGGCCCGGGCGGCGTTGGCCTTGTTCCTGTCACGCTTGTTGTTGTTCTGGGCCGCGCCCACGATGAACCGTCCTCCTCGTCGCGGCCGGCCAACCCGGCGGGCCTGGCGAAATGCTACCGACGCACCCTAAGCGCTACCTGAGAAGTCCTTTTCGCAACGCCGACAGGCACTGTTCGAGTGCCTCGGCGGCGGCCGGGATCAGGGGCGCGTAGCTGCCGAAAGAGTGCACCAGATGATCAAATCGGACGGTCTCGACGGGCACACCGGCCGCGGCCAGTCGCCGGCCGTAGGCCTCGGCCTCGTCACGGAGCGGGTCACGCCAGACGGTGGCGATGAAGGCCGGCGGCAGCCCGGACAGGTCGGCGGCCACCGCGGGGAAGAGCGTGGCCGGCGAGTCCTGGACGTGCCCGGCGTAATACCGCAGGAAGGCCTCTATGTCGGCGGTGGAAAGCACCGGCGCGTCGACGTTCTCGGCGCGTGAGGGAAACTCGCCAACGCCGCCGACGGCCGGGTAGAGCAGCAGCTGGAAGCGCAGCGCGGGCCCACCGGCGTCACGGGCGAGCTGGGTGAGCACGGCGGCGAGGTTGCCGCCGGCGCTGTCGCCGGCGACGGCGATCCGCGACGGGTCACCGCCGATCTCACGGGCGTGCGAAGCGACCCACTGCAACACCGCGAAGGAATCGTCGACGGCGGCCGGGAAAGGATGCTCGGGCGCCAACCGATAATCGACCGAAACGACAACGGCCTGCGTGGAACGGCAGATTCGACGGCACAAATCGTCGTGGGTGACCACACTTCCGGTGGACCAGCCGCCACCGTGCAGGAAAACGACCACCGGCAGGTCGACGGCGCCGAGCACGGGCTGGTACACCCGAACGGGCACGGGCACCGTCATGTCGGTCACCTCCCCGACCTGGACCACGGGCTGCATCCGCTGCCAGCGCCGTTGAAGGTCGTCACGGACCTCCACGACGTCGACGCCGGGCCCGGACACCCGGGCCACCGGGAAGGCGGCGATGAACTGCTCGAGTTCGGGATCGATGTGTGGCATACCGCTAAGGCTAGGCAACACTTCGCAAGGCTTTCCTCAGAACCCGGTCAATCCATTACCCTCCGAACGTGACCCAGGTTGACGAAACGGCGCTGAACGAGGTCGGCCACACCCACAACGACGTGTCCGGCGGCTGGCTGCGGCCGGCGGTGTTCGGCGCGATGGACGGCCTGGTGACCAACATCTCACTGGTCGCGGGGGTCGGCGGTGGCGGCGCGAGCGCGCACGTCATCGTGCTGACGGGCATGGCAGGCCTGGTCGCGGGCGCGTTCTCGATGGCCTTGGGCGAATACGCCTCGGTGCAGACGCAGAACGACTCGGTACAGGCCGAGGTGGCGGTCGAGCGCCGGGAGCTGCGGGAGAATCCGGCCGCGGAAAAGGCCGAGCTGGTACAGATGTTCGCCGAAATGGGCCTGTCCGACAAAACCGCCCGCCAGGTGGCGGAGGAAATCCACGCGGACGAGGAATTGGCCGTCCGGGTGCACATCGAGCAGGAGCTCGGCGTCAATCCGAACGACCAGCCGTCCCCGCTGGTGGCGGCGGTCTCGTCCTTCCTGTGCTTCTCGATCGGCGCGCTGTTCCCGCTGCTGCCGTTCCTGTTCGGCTGGGAGCTGCTGCTGGCCGGCCTGGGTGTCGGCGGCGTCGGCCTGTTCGTGGCGGGCGCGCTGGTGGCCCGCTTCACGACCCGCCCGTGGTGGTGGAACGGCCTGCGCCAGCTGCTGTTCGGCGTGGTCGCGGCGGGCGCGACCTACCTGGTCGGCCTGCTGATCGGCGTGTCTGCGGCAGGCTAGCGGGGTGCAACTCCCCGATCTGCCGGTCCGCGCGGTCCTCGACGAGCTGAACGCCGCCCTCGCCCGGCACGGCACGACCGTGTTGGTGGCCCCGCCGGGGACAGGAAAGACGACCTTGGTGCCACTGGCGCTACCAGGGCGGGTGGTGGTTGCGGAGCCGCGACGGCTGGCCGCCCGGGCGGCCGCGGCCCGCATGGCCGAGCTGATCAACGAGCCGGTCGGCCAAACGGTCGGATACGCGGTCCGCGGCGACCGCCGAACGTCGAAGAAGACGCGGATCGAAGTCGTGACGAGCGGCCTGCTGCTGCGGCGCCTGCAACACGACCCTGAACTCACCGGTACAGATGTCGTACTGCTGGACGAGTGCCACGAGCGCCATCTCGACGCGGATCTCCTGCTGGCGCTGCTCCTCGACGCCCGTGAGGGGCTGCGGCCCGATCTCAAGGTCCTGGCCACCAGCGCCACCGTCGCATCCCAACGCCTCGCCCAGATCCTGGGCGCCGACACCCCGGTCATCGAGGCCCACGCCCGCACCTTCCCCATCACCACGACCTACGTACCAGCCGCCCGCAGCGAGCGACCGGAACAGCACGTCGCCAGAACCGTCCACAAAGCACTGTCCGAAGCGGACGGTGACATCCTGGTCTTCCTCCCCGGCGTCCCGGAAATCCGCCGCGTCACCCAGCAACTACCCGGTCTCAACGTCCTCCCCCTGCACGGCCGCCTGGCCACCAAGGCCCAGGACGACGCCCTCCGCCGAACCACGCAACGCCGAATCGTCCTCGCCACGGCCGTCGCGGAATCGAGCCTGACGGTGCCGGGCGTCCGCACGGTCGTCGACGCCGGCCTGGCCCGGTCCCCCAGGGCCGATCACCGCCGCGGCCTCTCCGGCCTGGTCACCACGCGCGTCTCGCAAGCCGTCGCCGATCAGCGCGCCGGCCGCGCCGGGCGGGAGGCCCCCGGCCACGTCTATCGCTGCTGGCCGGAGCACGAGCAGGCGACGCTGCCGCGCTACCCGGAGCCGGAGATCCGCACCGCCGAGCTGACCCGCCTCGCGCTGGAGCTGGCCTGCTGGGGTACCCCGGACGGTAGCAACCTGGCCTGGTGGGACGCACCTCCGCCGGGCGCCCTCGCCGCCGGGCAGACCACGCTCAGGAACCTGGGCGCCCTCGACGACCACGGCGTCACCGACCGCGGCCGCCGCATCGCCGAGCTGGGCCTGCACCCCCGCCTCGGCCGCGCGCTGCTCGACGGCGCGCAGGAGCTCGGCGCGAGGCCGACCGCCGAGGTCGTGGCCCTGCTGGACGACGACTCCGTCACGACATCGAACGACGTGGAGACCGCCATCCGCGCCCTGAGGCGCGACCGGCCGCACAGCTGGCTGCGAGAGGTCGAACGCCTGACGAAGCTGGTCGAGGGACGGGGCGCCAAGGACGACCCCGCGCTCATCGTCGCCCTCGCCCACCCGGAACGCCTGGCGAAAAGGCGTCAGCCGGGCTCGCGGAGCTACCTGATGGCCGGCGGCACGGCGGTCGAGACCGACGGTCCGACCGACAGCGAGTGGCTGGCCGTCGCGGTCGCCGACCGTGAGCCCGGACGCGCCCACGGCCGCGTCCGCCTCGCCGCCCGCGCCGACCAGGAGCTGGCCGAACGCGCCGCCCCGGCCCTGCTGTCCGAGCAGGACGAGGTCACGTGGACCAACGGCGACGTCGTCGCTCGCCGCGTCAGGCGCCTCGGGGCCATCGTCCTCACCGAACGTCCGATCAAGACCCCCGATCCGGAAGGACTACGCAAAGCGCTCACCGACGGCCTGCACCGGGAAGGCACATCCCTGCTCGGCTGGAGCCAGGACGCGACCAGGCAGCGCCAGCGCATGGCCTTCCTGCACACCCACCTCGGCGATCCCTGGCCGGACGTCTCAGATGACGCCATCATCCGGAACGTCGATCTGAGCACCGCCCGCAAGCGCTCGGACCTGGCCCGGATCAGCGCCCAGCACGTGTTGCAGACGATGCTGCCCTGGCCGACCGCCGCCCGTTTCGACGAGCTCGCGCCCGACCGCATCGAGGTGCCGTCCGGCTCCAAGCTCAAGGTCGACTACACCGCCGACGGCCCCGTCCTGCCGGTCAAGGTGCAGGAGACGTTCGGCTGGACCGACACGCCGACGATCGCCGACGGCCGCGTGCCGGTGGTGCTGCACCTGCTCTCTCCGGCCGGCCGCCCGGTGGCGGTCACCGGCGACCTGGCGTCCTTCTGGCGCAACGGGTACCTCCAGGTGCGCTCCGAGCTGCGCGGCCGCTACCCCAAGCACCCCTGGCCGGAAGATCCGGTGACCGCCGTGCCGACTCGCCGGACTAAACCGCGGTGATCGAGGCATCCTGTCGGTGTGACGAACTCGACCACCACCGACAAGCTGTTCAAGGTCGCCATCGCGATCAAGGGCCTCGACGGCCTCGGCCAGCTCGTGCTGGGCATCGTGCTGATCTTCATCCCGCCCACGTTGATCACCGGCCTTGCCAACGACGTGGTGACGCGAGACCTGCTCGGCGACCCGAGCGGCACGCTGTCCACGCACCTGCAGACCGCGGCGCACGACTTCGCCGACGGCAGCAGCCGCGCGTTCGCGATCGGCTACCTGCTGTTGCACGCCGTCATCAAACTCGGCCTGGTAGCGGCGTTGCTACGCAAGGTGCTGCCGCTCTACCCGGTGGCCTGTGTCGTGTTGGGAGCATTTGTCGTCTACGAGATCGTCCGGGCCGTGCACACGCACTCCATCGCGCTGCCGATCTTCGCCGCGATCGACGTAGTGATCATCATCTTGGTCATCCGCGAATACGCCCAGTTGCGCCGCGAACGCGCCGCGGCTGCGACGGATACTCACATGTGAACGTCAACACCGAAGATCACCACGAACTGTCAAGGAACCTGGCGCGTACTGGAGTGTGATGTAGTCCGGCTCTGCCCGATTGGACTTGACGGCCTCGCATTTGTTAGGCAGTGCAGGCCGCCTCGACCTTAAGGGGACCTCAACATGCGCATGCGGGGATCACTACGAGCGACCGCCGCACTCGCCGCGCTGGCCCTGCTCGCCGCATGCGGGACGAGCGGGCCGGCCGACAGCCTCACCGGCGCCGCCGGCCAGGGCAAGCTCACCGTCGGCATCCGGTTCGACCAGCCGGGCATCGGCGAGAAGACGCTGAACGGCCAGTACCAGGGCTTCGACGTGGACGTGGCGAAGTACATCGCCGGCGAGCTGGGCGTGGACCCGGCCAACATCACGTGGAAGGAAGCCCAGCCGGCCGACCGTGAGACCTTGCTCACCACCGGCAAGGTCGACATGGTGGTCGCGGCGTACACGATCAACGACAAGCGCAAGAAGCTGGTCGACTTCGCCGGCCCGTACTTCACCGTCGGGCAGGACCTGCTGGTGCGGCTGAGCGACAACTCGATCGACGGTCCGCAGTCGCTCAACGGCCGCAAACTCTGCTCGGTCGCCGGCTCCACGTCGGCCCAGCAGGTGAAGGACAAGTTCGCCAAGAACACCAACCTGGTGGAGTACGGCCGTTACTCCGACTGCGTCACCGCGCTGCTGGCCGGCCTGGTCGACGCGGTCACCACCGACGACGTGATCCTGGCCGGCTACGCCGCGCAGAACCCGGAGCTGCTGCGGGTGGTCGGCAAGCCGTTCACCAAGGACTCGTACGGCATCGGGCTGCGCAAGGGCGACTCGGCCGGCCGCGAGAAGGTCGACGCGGCGCTGCAGAAGATGATCTCCACCGGGGCCTGGCGGTCGGCCCTGCAGTCCAACGTGGGCAGCTCCGGCTACCAGATGCCCTCGCCGCCGGCCATCACCGAGCGCTAGCTTTGGCGGTATGCGACTGCTGATCGGCTACGAGGACTACCCGCTCGACCCGCTCCGCGCCCTGCTGCCGGGCTGGGAGGTGTTCCAGTCCTCGCCGGCCGGCTTCGCCGAGATGGCCGACGGCATGGACGTGGTCACGCCGATCGCGGCCAAGGTGGACGCGAACCTGTTGGGCAAGGCCACTTTCGGCTTCGTGCAGCAGTTCGGCGTCGGCTTGGAGACGGTCGACGTGGCGGCCGCGACCGAGGCCGGCGTGTGGGTGGCGAACTTGCCCGGCGACGTCACCGGCAACGCGGATGCCGTGGCCGAGCAGGCGATCCTGCTCACGCTGGCCCTCGGCCGGCAGCTTGACGCGGCGCGGCAGACGCTGCGCGAGCGCAAGTGGGCGCAGCCGGCCGGTCGGTCGTTGTCCGGCAGCACCGTGGCGATCATCGGGCTGGGCGCGATCGGCCTGGCGACGGCGAAGCGGTTGGCCGGCTTCGGGGTTCGGCAGCTGGCCGTGCGGGCGCGGGCCGAGCTCGGCGGGCCGCCGGAGGTGGCGAAGGTCGTCGGCGTCGACCGGCTGGCCGAGGTGCTGGCCGAGGCCGACGTGGTGATCAGCGCCCTGACCTTCGGCGAGCACAACCGGAACTTCTTCGACGCCAACGCCTTCGCCGCGATGAAGCCCGGCGCGCTGTTCGTGAACGTCGCCCGCGGCGGCCTGGTCGACGAAGCAGCTTTGTTGGCAGCGCTGGATTCCGGGCACATCGCCGGGGCCGGGCTCGACGTGCTGGCCGTCGAGCCGGCGGACCCGGCCGATCCGTTGGTCAACCACCCCAGGGTGATCGCCACGCCGCACGTCGGCGGCGTGACCCAGCAGGTGCTGTTCAACTCGATGGTCGCCCTGACCGACAACGTCAAGCGGTACGCGGCCGGCGAGCCTCTACTGTGGACGGTGAACCAGCCGTCACAGGTTGCGCAGCGCCGGCCACAGGGCTGACCACGGCTGCGTCCGGTTGGTGGCCAGGTAGATCGGCGCGCCCTGGTAGCCGTTGTGCACGCCGAGCTTGTTGTCCACAGTGGCCACTTTGGTGACAGTGCCGAAGTTCGCCCGGATCTTGTCGGCGTTGTTGTCGCCGATGTAGAGGACGTTGGTCGCGCTCTCCGGCGGGGCCCCGAAGTACCAGTAGCCGCGGTTCGGGCTGTACGGCGTGGGCAGGCCGCGTTCGGGGCCGTACAAGGACATCGCGCTGGCCGACCAGTAGGCATCGCCGACGATCGCCGTATGGGCGCGGACATTGTCGGGCAGCGCCCGGTAGGCGGCGGCGACCTCGTCGGCCATCTGCGGCCAGCCGACGCTCTCGAAGTCGACGAAGTCGGAGTACTCATCGCCGGCCCGCAACGACTCCACCGGCCGGATGGGCAGCGCCAAAGCCACGAAGGCCACCGAGACGATGAACGCCGGCCAGGCCACCCAGGGCAGCCACCGCCGCCGGCCGTCCAGGCCGACCGCGCCGAACGCCCACAGCACCGGCAGGATGCCGCCGGCGTAGTACGGCCGGCCGCCGGTGGCGATGAACACGACAATCAGGCCGATGGCCGTGATGCCGAGAAACCTGAACTCCCGCAGGCGAAGCGTGCGCACCAGCCCGTACACGGCCAGCGGGACGCCGACGAGTCCGGTGTAGAGCGCCAGGACCAGCAGGAAGCCGCCAGGGCCGCCGATCGTGGCCCGTACCTCGTCGGCGATCGCCCCGCTCATCTGGAGTTGCGGCCAGCCGTTGTGGGCCTGCCACAGCAGCTGCGGTGCCGAGGTCAGCACCGCGATAGCCGCGCCCAGCCACAACATCTTGCTACGCAACAGATCCCGTGGACCGGCGATCAAGATGGCCACGCCGGCGATCACCCAGAAGAACACGATCAGCCACTTCACCTGCAACGACACCGCCGTGACAACGCCGGCCCACAGCAGCAGTTTGTCGTCCCGCAGCCGAACCCAGCGCACGACCAGCCACGTGATCACGGTCCACAGGAACGGGTCCACAGTGGACGTGGCCAGCAGATGGCCGCCGCCGGCCAGAAACGGCGCGACGGCGTAGCTGCCGGCGGCGATGACCTGGGCCCGCCGGCTGCCTCCGAGATCACGGGCGATCAGCGCCGCCACGAACACCCCGGCCACCGTGACCAGCATCGCCGGGATTCGCAGCGCCACCAACGATCCCGGCGCGACCGTGTCGGCGATCAGCGCCAGCAGCGGCACCAGTGGCGGCTGGTCGGCGTAGCCCCAGTCGAGATGGTGCCCGGCGGCGACGAAGTACAGCTCGTCGCCGAAATACCCGTAGCGCCAACTGGTCGCCAGCAAGGCGACGCCCAACAGGCCGGCAATGATCGCGACCGGCCGCGCGGCGATGTCCACAGCCCTGCTGGGCACCGCGAAAGTTGTCTCCCCCATGGCCTCCATCCAACCTGGACGGTCGCCGCCCGGGACAGCCCGGAAAGTGCTCGGGGCATGCGACTTTCGTAGGTGCCCTGGCGACCAAAGGCGGATTGTCCGAGTGGGTATGGTCGGGAGGTGACCCGACCGCGGTGGCGCGACGCCTTCTTCCTGCTGTCGCCGTTCGCCACCGTGCTCGCGGTCATGATCGCGATCTGGATCGGCTACGGCCCGCCCACGACGTTCTACGAGTGGACGCAGACGATCGTCCAGCTGGTGCCGGCGATCGCGTTGCTGTGGCACCGCAAGGCGCCGCTGGCCATCCTGGCGCTGTGCGCGGTCTGCGCCGTCGCCATGACGGTGTCGGCCTACACCGACCCCCAGCTGTTCATCGGTGACGTGCGCTACGACACCCAGTTCGTGCCGCTGGCCACGCCGTTCGCGATGGGCATTGCGTTCAAGCGGATCCCCCGGTCGCGGCGGATGTGGTTGTGCTCGGCGGTGCTGATCGTGATCTCCGTCCGGGCCTGGGCCCCCACGTTCACCATGTTCACCAGCGGCCTGCTGTTCACCGTCTTTCCGGCGCTGTTCGGGCTGTACATCGGCAACCGGTTGTCGCTGATCGAGGCATTGACCGAGCGGGCCGAACGGGCCGAACGCGAGCAGGAGCTGCTGGCCGAGCAGGCCCGCGCCGACGAGCGGGTGCGGCTGGCCGGCGAGATGCACGACGTGGTCACCCACCGCGTGAGCCTGATGGTGTTGCAGGCCGGGGCGTTGCGGATCACCGCGCCCGACGATGCGACCCGGACCGCGGCCGAGGAGCTGCGGGAGGCCGGCTGCCAGGCGTTGGCGGAGCTGCGCGACCTGGTCGGCGTGCTCAGAACTCACAGCGACTCCGACGAGGAGCCCACCGACGCGGTCCGACTGCCCGACCTGGCCGAGCTGGTCACGGAGTCGCAGGGCGTGGGCATGACCGTGGAGCTGATCGTCGACGGCAATCCGCTGCTGACCGCGCCGGTCGTCGGCCGCACGGCGTACCGGGTCGTGCAGGAGGCGCTGACCAACGTCCGCAAGCACGCGCCGGGCGCGAAAACCCGGGTCCACGTGCGCTACGGGGCCGATCGCGTGCGACTCACCGTGCGTAACGGCCCACCCCGCGAGACCATCGACCGCGAGCTCGGCGACAGCGGTTCCGGCACCGGACTGCTGGGGCTCAAGCAGCGCGTCGAGCTGGTCAGCGGTCGTTTCACCTCGGCCGCGCGGCCCGACGGCGGCTTCGAGGTCGATGCGATACTGCCCGCGTTCGTACCGACAGCGGAGAGTCATGGCGACTGACGAGATCACGGTTCTGGTCGTGGACGACGAGCCGATGGTGTGCGCGCACCTGCGCACCATCCTCGGCTCGGCGCCGGACATCACCGTCGTGGCCGCGGCCCACGACGGCGCCGCCGCGGTCGAGGAAGTCGTCCGGCACCAGCCGCGGGTCGTGTTGATGGACCTGCGGATGCCCGGTGTCGACGGCCTCACCGCGATCGAGCGCATCGCCGGACTGCCATCACCACCGACCGTGGTGGCGTTGACCACCTTCGACGCCGACCAGTACGTCATCCGCGCTTTGCGGGCCGGCGCCGCCGGTTTCCTGCTCAAGTCGACGCCGCCCGAGGACCTGATCAGCCTCGTGCGCGTGGCCGCCGACGGGCACACCGTGCTGTCCCCCGCCGCCACCCGACGGCTCGTCGCCGCCTCGGCCACCGAGCAGGCCGCCCGCGACAAGGCATCGTCGCTGGTCGCGGACCTGACCGAGCGGGAGATCGATGTGTTGACCTGCCTCGGCGAAGGCCTGTCCAACGCCCAGATCGCCACCCGGCTGCACCTGTCCGAGGCCACCGTGAAGGGCTACGTGTCCCGCATGCTGGTGAAGCTGGACTGCGCCAACCGCACTCAGATCGGCCTGCTGGCCTACGACGCCGGCCTGGTCACCCGCTAACCCACGTCGCGCCGCCGGAAACCGGCCAGGCCGGCCACGGTCAACGCGGCCGTCACGACCACGAGCCAGATCAGCGGCGTGGCGGTGAAGGTGCCGCCGGGCAGCTTGGGCAGGTGCGTGAACGGGGAGATGTCGAGCGCCCACTGGCCGAGTTGGAACAGCGAGCCGAGCTGGCCGAGCAACAGGAACACGACGAGCGCGACCCAGGCCAACGAGGTGAAGCGGGGCAGCAGGCCGAACAGGGCGGCGGCGATGCCGGCGAGGACCCAGACGGCCGGGACCTGGACCATGGCGGCGCCGAGCAGGCGGGGCAGTTGCGTTCCGATGTCGCCCTGGCTCAGGCCGACGGCCGCCCCGATGGCCGCGCCGGCAAGCGCGAGGAGGAAAGCGCTGCCCAGCATGGCGAAGACCAAATGGCTTGCCGCCCAACGGAGTCGAGCCACGGAACCGGCCAGCACGGGCTCGGCCCGCGACGCCGACTCCTCGGACCGCAGCCGCAGCGTCGCCTGGATGGCGTACACCGAAACCGCGAGGGCGATCACGTCCAGTATCGCGGCCATGAATGAGTCCACAATGGACTGCTGGCCGCCGATCTGTTGCAGCGCCTGGGCAACCTGCGGACTGCTGTCCAGGATGCTCTTCAGGCTCTGGGAGATCCCGCCCAGCGCGCCGGCCATCACCACGATGCCGGCGGCCCAGCCGATCAGGATGCCGCGTTGCAGCCGCCAGGCCAGGCCGAAAGTGCCGAACCGCCCCTGGGGACGGCCGGCCCGCTCGGGTACCAAGCCGGCACCGATGTCCCTACGGCCGACCAGGGCGTAGGCGATACCAAGCAGCACAACGGAAATCGCCGCGTACAGGCCCAGCACCCAGAACCGCTCGCCCGCGAACGGACGCATCTGCTGCGACCAACCGATCGGGCTGAGCCAGGACAGCCAGCGCGGGCCGTCCTCGGCCGAGGAGTCGCCGGCGGCGCGCAACAGGTAGGCCGCGCCGATCACGACCCCGCCGGTTCCGTTGGCCGCACGGGAACTCGAGCTCACCTGCACGGCGACGGCCGTGACGGCGGCGAAGAACCAGACGCAGCCGCCGATGCCCAGACCCATCGCGAACGACCCGGCCGCCGGAAGTCCTTGTGCCGCAAGGGCAAGCCCGATCAGCAACGCGTACACCAGGCCGGCCCCGAAAACCACGATCAGGGTCGCGGTCAGCTTGGCGTGCCGGCCGACGACGCCGGCCCCGAGCAGCTCGTGCCGCCCGGTCTCCTCGTCGGCCCGCGTGTGCCGGACGGTCATGAACACGGCCATCAGCCCGACCAGGACGCAGGCGACCGCGCCGTACTTCCACTCGGTCATGCCGCCGACGGTGTCCAGGCCCTGGGCCGGACCGCTCAACGCCAGCACCGACGGGTTGGTCGCGATCGTCGCCGCGAACTCCTGCCGTGACTGTACCGTCGGGTACAGCTGGGCGAAGCTGGACGCGGTCGCGGCGACGATGCCGGTGATGACCAGCAGCCACACCGGCAGCTGGATCCGCTCCCGGCGCAGCACCAGCCGCACCAGGGAACCCGTGCCCACCAACGTGTTCACGCGCTCACCTCGTAGTGCCGCAGGAACAGCTGCTCCAGCGTCGGCGGCTGGCTGATCAGGCTGCGCACACCGAACTCGGTCAGCTTGCGCAGCACGGCATCCAGCTCGGCGGTGTCCACCTCGAACTGAACCTTGTTGCCCTGGGCCGAATAGTCGTGCACGCCGGTCATGGTGTCCACACCGGACAGTGGCGAGGCCAGCTCGGCCGTGATCGACGTACGGGTCAGATGCCGGAGCTCGGCCAGCGTGCCGGACTCGACGGTCCTGCCGCTGCGGATGATGCTCACCCGGTCACACAGTGCCTCGACCTCGGCCAGCACGTGGCTGGACAGCAACACCGTCCGGCCGTCCTGGCGTTCGCGGGCGATGCAGTCCCGGAACACCTCTTCCATCAACGGATCCAGGCCGGAGGTCGGCTCGTCCAGGATGAGCAGCTCCACGTCGGACGCGAGCGCGGCGACCAGCGCGACCTTCTGCCGGTTGCCCTTGGAGTAGGTCCGCCCCTTCTTGGTCGGGTCCAGGTCGAAGCGCTCCAGCAAGTCCTTGCGGCGCTTGGGATCGAGACCGCCACGCAGCCGGCCGAGCAGGTCGATTACCTCGCCCCCGGACAGCGTCGGCCAGAGCGTGACATCGCCCGGCACGTAGGCCAGGCGGCGGTGCAGCTCGGTCGCGTCCCGCCAGGGGTCGCCGCCGAGCAGCTCGGCGCGGCCGCCGTCGGCGCGCAGCAGGCCGAGCAGGACACGGATGGTGGTGGACTTCCCGGCGCCGTTCGGGCCCAGGAAACCGTGGACCTCGCCGGTGTGCACGGTGAGGTCGAGTCCGTCGAGCGCCTGGGTGCGGCCGAACGCCTTGCGCAGGCCGGACACCGAGATGGCGGTGGTCATGCCGTCAAGCTACACTCATTTCACAAATTCGTGAAGGTAGTGAACCCGACAGGGTGAGAGGATGGCCGAGTGACCGAGCGTGACGCCGAGGCCGTATCGAAGTTCATCGAGCGATTCGCCCTGGTGCTGGCCGAATCCGGGGTGCCGCGGATGCCGGCCCGGGTCTTCGTCGGCCTGCTCGCGTCCGAGAACGGCCAGCTCACCGCCGGTGAGCTGGCCGAACTGCTGTCGGTGAGCCCGGCCGCCGTCTCCGGCGCCGTGCGCTACCTCACCCAGGTGCACCTGGTCGTGCGTGAGCGCGAGCCCGGCTCCAAGCGTGATCACTACCGGGTCCGCGGTGACAGCTGGTACGAGTCGGCGATGAACCGCGAGCGCCTGCTCACGCTGTGGTCCGAGGCGCTGCTGGAAGGTGTCGACGCGGTCGGCCCGAAGACCGACGCCGGCGAGCGGCTGCGCGAGTCGGTGGAGTTCTTCGAGTTCCTGCGGGTCGAGATCCCCTTGGTCCTCGAACGCTGGCGGTCACGTAACGCAACGAACTAGCCCGGCGATCATGCGGTGGTCCACCCCGTCGAGTGGGAGAGGCCACCCCGGATGTCACGTCTTCTCGCCGTTGTCGGCGCCTTCGTGCTCGGCACAGCGCTACTGTCCGGCTGCGACCCGAACCCGCAGGTCACCAATACCGGCAACGGATTCACGACCGACACGTCGACCGTAACGCCGACGACGGTCACGACGACTAGTACCACCGAGACGACATCGAGCACCACCGAGACGACCGTCGCGCCCCCGCCGACGACCACCGTCGCACCGCCACCCCCAGTAACCACGCAGGCCGCCGCGCCGGCTCCGCAGACGCACACCCAGACGGCCTGCGGCGCCGACGAGTACCGCAACGTCGACGGCGTCTGCGTGCACCGCCCGGTCGCCGCGCCCGGTCCCCCGCCGGCGCGACGGCGAAGTGCAAGGACGGCACGTACAGCTTCAGCCAGCACCGGTCGGGCACCTGCTCCGGCCACGGCGGCGTCGCCGTCTGGCTCTGAGACCACACATCAAGCGAGGGGCCAGTTCTCACCCCCAGGAACTGGCCTCTCGCGCCCCTAATGCCCAAGATCAAGGGACCGATCCTGGCGTTGAACGTCAGGAAGGACCCCTTCCCGACGCCGCCGGCAAGATCAAGGGACCGATACTGGCGTTCAACGTCAGTAAGGGGCCCTTCCTGACATGAGTCGCGGCGGATCCGTGTGCACGCCGCCGTCGTCGGCCACCCGCTCGGCCCAGCCGACCAGGCCGGCAATGTCGATTCCGTACGGTTTCTCCCCGCGGTACGGCTCGATGTTGCCGGCCCCTCGGCGCAGCAGGGACATCGCCCCGGCGCGGTTGCCGCGAGCGGCGTGGGTCAGGCCGACGGCCAGCTGGGCCATCCCCCGCCACAGCTGCCGATGCGGCTCGTCGGACGACTTCCAGGCGTCTTCCAGCACCTCGTGGGCGTGGAACGGCCGTCCGACATCGAGCAGGTCCTGGGCCTCGGCAAGCGTTTGCGCCGGTGTGCGGACGATGCCTTCCGGCTGGCGTTCGACGCCGGGGGCGCCGTGCGCGAGCGGCCGGCCGAGCCCGTCGCGCGGACGCGCGTTGCGGGCCCGACCGGCCGCGTCCCGATCCCTTGAGCCGCTTGGATCCATGGGCCGATTCTCTCAGGCCCGCATCACCGTCGCGATGGGAATGCGGGCCGCCCGCAGCGCCGGGATGCTGCCGCCGAGCAGGCCGGCGATCAGCCCGGCGACGACACCGGCGACACCGGCCTGCCACGGGAAGCCCATGTCCCGCAGGAACGCGAACCGGTCGCCCTGGCCGAACATCATCACCGCCACCCGCAGGCCCAGAATCCCCGCTCCGATCGCCAGCACGGACGTGAACAGGCCGGTCAGCAACGTCTCGGCCAGCACGATGCCGGCCAGCAAAAGCCTTGGCGTGCCCAGGGCCCGGCGCAGCGCGAATTCCTCGATGCGTTCGCCGACCGTGGCCAGACCGACGTTGAGAATGCCGGCGACGCCGATGAGCAGCACCAACGCGGCCATGCCGAGGAAGATCCAGCGCATCAGCGCCAGCTGCTTGGCCACACGCTCCTTGGAGTTGATCGGCTGTAGGTGCACCTGGTCGGCCGGCACGCCGGCGGCGACCAGCCGAGCCGTGAGGGTCTGCTGCACCGCCGTGTCGGCCGGGGACAACAGAACCCGCAGCGAGGAGTTCGGGTCGCTCGGCAGCCAGTTGGCCAGCTCGTCGTAGCGGACGTACGCGGCCGGCTGGTATCCGCCGTCGTCGACCACGCCGATGATCTGCGGCGTCGAGTCCACCGGCGCGCCGGTGATCCGCATCTGCGCCGGCACCTTGTAGCGCTCGAACGCCGTTGCCGCCTTCGTGTTGATCACGATGCGCGGGGCCAGCGACGGGGCCGAGGCGAAGTCCAGCCACTGCCCCGATTGCAGCCGATACGGCATGAACTTCCGGACATCGCCGGTCATCGCGGTGAGCGTCAGCTCGATCGCCTTCCCCGGCGGTCCCTGCTCGCCGGGCGCGTCCTGGCTGCACACCCCGTTGGCCGTGCAGTAGTAGCCGCCGCCGTAACCGGGCTGGTCGATCGGGCCGCCGCCCTTGTTGATCGGCGTGACGTTCGGCTCGCCGATGAAGGCCCGGGTCGAGCTCAACGCGACCGCGCTCTTCTTGCCCTGCACGGTATCCAGCACGATCGACGGCGCCTTGTCGTTCTGCGGCAGGTACATCTGGAGCGTGCCGTCGACGCCTTCGTTCAGCTCGACGTCGCCAAGCGCCGCCCGTTCCGCGATCTGCGAACCGGCCTGCACGGCGACCACCGCGAGCACGCCGAGGAACAGGCTGACCATGGACAACAGCGTGCGCAGCTTGCGGGACCGGATGCCCTGCAGGCCGATGATCAGGGCCGAGCGCAGCCGGCCGGACAGTCGGATCATGCCGTCACCGGACCGAGCACGCCGTCGGCCAGGTGCAGCACGCTGCCCATCTTGGCCGCGTGATCACGGTCGTGCGTCACGAGAATCAGGCCGCAGCCCCGATCCGTCGCCGACCGCAGCACCTCGACCACCAGGTTGCCGGTCTCCGCGTCGAGCGCACCGGTCGGCTCGTCGGCCAGGAGGATCTTCGGGTCGCGGACCAGCGCGCGGGCGATGGCCACCCGCTGCTGCTCGCCGCCGGACAGCCGGGCCGGGCGATGCTTGGCCAGGTGGGCGATGCCGACCTGCTCCAGCGCCGCCATCACCTTGGCCCGGCGCTTGCGGCGCGGCAGCCAGCCCTGGCCGTTGACCAGGGCCATCGTCACGTTCTGCGCGGCGGTCAAGTGCTTGAGCAGGAAGAACCGCTGGAACACGAAGCCGAACTCGCTGCTGCGCAGCGAGGCCGCCCTGCGTTCGGACACGCGGGTGATGTCGTTGTCCCGTAACAGATACTGGCCGTTGTCGGGCCGGTCGAACAGGCCGATCAGGGACAGCAGGGTGCTCTTGCCCGAGCCGGACCGGCCGAGCACGGCGACACTCTGTCCACTGTGGAGCGTGAGGTCGACGCCGTTCAGCACGGTTCGCGGTTCTTCCTGGCCCTTAAGGGTTTTCGTCACGCCGGAGAGCCGGATCAGCGGTTCGGTCATCGCGTCGGACCGCCGGCCTGCGGCGGCGCCGGCAAATTCGGGCCCGGCACGGCGATCGTCTCGTCGCCGGTCAGCCCGGACTTGATCTCGATGTTCTTGCCGTCGGTCAGGCCGAGCGTGACGTCCTTGGTCTGGCGGTGGCCGTCCACCACCACGTCCACCTTGCCGGTGCCCTGGCTGCCGGCGACCGCCTCGACCGGCAACACCAGCGCGTCCTTCGTGGTCGCGGTGACCACCTGGAGCGTGGCCGCCACACCGTTGATCATCTTCACGCCGGCCGGGGCCGTGCAGACCAGGCGCAGACCCGTCGGCTCGGACGGCTGCTGCGGTTGCTGGGTGACGCCCGGCGGCAGGAAGGTCGGGCCGGCCGCACCCGACTTCGGCGGCGCCTGGGTGGTCGGCGTCGACGGCGCGGGCGTGCCGGCCGGCAACGCCGCGATGGTGCCGAGGATCGTGCACGGGAACGGCCCGGGGCCGTCCTTGATCTGCGCCTGCACCGTGCCGGTCGCCGCCGCGATCCGGTAGGCCTGCGCGCCGTCGAGATCGGCCACGATGCCGTAGCCGGCGAACTTGGCCGAGGCCGCCGGCATGCCCGCGGTGACGGTCGACTTGTCGTCGACCAGGCGGCCGCTGAACGTCGCGCCGGCCGGGACGTCGACCCGGGTCGACTTGCCGCCGGCCCAGATGTTGGCCACCGGCGTCGGGGCCGTCGGCGTCGCGTCCGGCTGCTTCACGTCCAGGTAGCGCACCTGGCCGTCGACCGGCGCCGCGATGCCGAACACCGGGTCCAGCGCCACCTTCCCGGTCAGGCTGACCTGGTTGCTCAGGTCCTGGTGCGCCGGCTTCACCGTGGTCATCGTCGTGTCGCGGGCGGCGAGGCCCGGCGGCTCCGGCGTTGGCCCGCCCGCTGAGCACGCGGCCGTCAACAGGACGGCCGCGCACACGCCGGCGAGGACAGTTGTCCGCACTGATCCCCCATGGTCGGTTCGACGGAAATAGATCAACCCAACCAGATGACGCTCGCCGAGTGTGACGGGTTGCTCACATTTGCCGGTTCGTCACACCGCGAACCGGTCCGGATCGGCCGCCGCCCAGTCCTCGGCCCAGCCCCGCGGCGGCTCATCCAGCAGCTCACCGGGTCGCAGCCACTCGTAGAGCTCGGCGTACGTGCGAACCGTCACGGGATCCGTTCGGCGGCAGAGCATGTGCGGCCGCAGCTCGTCGGGGCCGTGTACGCCCATCGAGGACATGATCTGCACGGCGCTGCGCACCGTCGACTGCTGGAATCGTTGCACCCGCAGCGACTTGTCCTCGACGTCCAGCGCCCGTGCGCGGCGTGCGTCCTGGGTCGTGACGCCGACCGGGCAGCGGTTGGTGTGGCAGCGCTGCGCCTGGATGCAGCCGACCGCGAACATCATCGCCCGCGCCGCGTTGGTGTAATCGGCCCCTTGCAGCAGGCGTTTCACGATGTCGCTGCCGGTGGCGACCTTGCCGCTGGCGCCGATCCTGATCTTCGTACGGAGGCCGGCGCCGACCAGCGCGTTGTGCACGGTGATCAGGCCTTCGGTCAGCGGCGTGCCGAGGTTGTCGGCGTACTCCAGCGGGGCCGCGCCGGTGCCGCCTTCCGCGCCGTCAACGATGATGAAGTCGGGGGCGGTGCCCTCGGCCAGCATCGCCTTGCACACCGCGAGGAACTGTTGGCGGGATCCCAGGCAGAGCTTGAAACCCGTCGGCTTGCCGCCGGCGAGCTCCCGCATGTGGGCGATGAATCGGACCAGTTCACGCGGCGTGCTGAAGACCCGGTGGTACGGCGGCGAGATCACCGTCCGGCCTAGCGGAACGTCGCGAACCGCGGCGATCTCCTTGTTGACCTTGCTGCCCGGCAGCACGCCGCCGACGCCCGGTTTCGCGCCCTGCGACAGCTTCAGCGACACGCAGCGGACGCTGTCGTGCGCAGCCTTGTCGGCGAACTCCTGTTCGTCGAAGCCGCCGTCCTTGGTGCGGCAGCCGAAGTAGCCGGTGCCGATCTCCCACACCAGGTCGCCACCATGTCGCAGGTGGTAGTCGGACAGGCCGCCTTCGCCGGTGTCATGGGCGAATCCGCCGAGTTCGGCCCCTTTGTTCAGGGCCAGCACCGCGTTGGCCGACAGCGAGCCGAAGCTCATCGCCGACACGTTGAGCAGCGCCATTTCGTACGGTTTCGAGCAGTCCGGGCCACCGATCATGACCTTCGGTGGGGCGTCCGGGACCGGCAGCGGGGCGATCGAGGCCTTGAGGTACTCGTGACCGACGGCGTAGACGTCGCGTTCCGTGCCGAACGGTTCCTCCGCATCCGTGCCCTTGGCCCGTTCGTAGACGATGCTGCGCACGTCCCGGTCGTACGGGCGGCCGTCGAAATTCCGTTCGACGAAGTACTGCTGGAGTTCCGGGCGCAGCGCCTCCAGCAGGAAGCGCAGGTGGCCGAGGACCGGGTAGTTGCGCAGCACCGAGTGTTTGCGCTGGATGAGGTCGTAGGCACCCAGGATCGCCACGGCCAGCAGCGGGACCGTCAGGAACAGCCACCAGGGCGAGAACGCCCCGACCAGCGCCGTCGACGCCAGCGCGACCAGCCACAGCACCGCCACCACCGTGATCCGCACGGGGAAGTCAACACCGATCGGCCTGTGCGCGCAGCATTTGGTGGGATAGTGCGGGCCATGCCGAGGAAGACCGCGACGGCGCGGCGGGCCGAGGTGCTCGACGAGACGCTCACCCAGATCCGCGCATTGGGCATGGCCGCCGTGCGCGTCGCCGACGTCGCCGAGGCCAGCGGCGTCAGCCCCGCCTTGATCATCTACCACTTCGGCACCAAGGAGAACCTGCTGTCCGAGGCGCTCGTGCACGCCTGCGCCCAGGATCTCTCCACTGTGGACTCCATCGTCGGCGGCCCCGGCTCGCCGCCGGCCCGACTCCTCGCCGCCCTCGACTGGTACTCCCCCACCGGTCCCGCCCGCGGCTGGACCATCTGGATCGACGCGTGGTCGGTTGCCTTGCGAGACAGGGCGTTGGCGCGGGTGTTGGCCGATCTTCAGCGGCGGTGGATCGACGCAATCGCTGCCGTCATCGACGAGGGCGTTGCCGCCGACCTGTTTCCCTCCGTCGACTCCGCCGCCGCCGCTTCTCGCCTCACGTCCTTCTTGGACGGTCTCGCCGTGCGTTCCGTCGTGCACAAGGCGCGGCTACCCCGCCGTGAGCTCCACGCCTCGCTCATCCGCCAGCTGACCTGGGAGCTCTCCGTGTCAGCCATGGTGTTCACCGAGGCCTAGCAAACGTTTTCTTGACACCGTCTCACGGCCGATCCCATACTGAATCGCGGTTCAGCATGGGAGGTGGCCTTGGCTCCACTGCTCGAGGTGACGTGGACCGATCCCGTCACGTCACGTCAGGGCTTCTTGGTCATCGACCGGCTCGTGCGTGGCGTCTGCTCCGGCGGTTTACGCATGCGGGACGGCTGCACCCTCGCCGAGGTTCGAGGGCTTGCCGCCGGCATGACCCGCAAGGAGGCGCTCTACTACCGCCCCGCCAACCGTTACGTCCCATTGGGTGGGGCCAAGGGTGGCATCGACTGCGATCCCCATGACCCTCGTATGCGAGGTATCCTCACCCGATATCTCCAGGGCGTGCGGGCGCTACTCGAACGTCATTGGACCACCGGCGAAGACCTTGGCTTACAACAGAAGCTCATCGACGAGGTCGTCACCGAGATCGGCATGGAGAGCTCCATCCAGGCCGTCTATCCGTTGCTTTCCGACCGCTCCGCCGCAACTTCCCGCCTCCGCCGAGCCTTCTCGTTGGACGTCGACGGCATCCCCTTGCCCGACCTCGCCGGCGGCATCGGCGTAGCCGAGGCCGTTCTGACCGCCTTATCCCAGCTGGACATCCCTTGCGACGGCGCCCGTGCCGTCATCCAGGGCTTCGGTTCCATGGGCGGTTCCACCGCCCGTTACCTCTCCCAGGCCGGTCTCCGCATCGTCGCCGTCTCCGACTCCCTCGGCGTCATCACCAACCCCGCCGGCCTCGACGTCGAGCTCCTTCTCCGCTCCCGCAACGCTTTCGGCGAGATCGCCCGCTCTTCCCTCCGCCCTTCCGACACTACGTTGCCTCTCTCTTCGTGGCTCTCCATCGGCGCCGACGTCCTGGTCCCCGCCGCCATCTCGTACTGCATCACTCCCACCAACCAGCACCACATCTCCGCACCCCTCATCGTCGAGGCCGCCAACCTCCCCGTCCTCCCGGCGGCCGAGGCCCTGCTGACCTCCCGCGGCATCCACGTGGTCCCCGACTTCGTCGCCAATTCCGGCACCAACGCCTGGTGGTGGTGGACCCTCTTCGGCGACATCGACGCGTCCGTCCCCCAGGCCACCCACCAGATCCGCACCGAGATGCGCCGCATCCTCACCACCGTCTTCACCCTCGCCCGCGCCACCAGCACCACCCTCCGCCAGGCGGCGTTGTCCTTCACCGCCGACCAGCAGGCCGCCATCGCCGCCCTGCCATAGCACCCAGGCCCCGCTCCCCGCTTCGTCCCCCCGCCCACCCCTCCTCGCCCCCTCCTTCCCACCCTCACCTCCCTCCCCTCGCCCCACCCCCCTTGCCCTCCCAGTTTTGGTCGTCTAGACTAAAAGCATCGCCGGCGGGGACCAGGGGGTTCCGCCGGCACCGCAGAGGGGAGCACGAGATGGGATACGGCAACTGGGACAACAACGCATTCCAGGCGGCGCGGACGTTCCGGGCCAGTCGGGGGCTGGATGACTTCGGCTACACGGCGGACATGCAGGGCCAGGAGTACTCGACCTGGCGGGCGCACCCGACGCTGGACCCGAGGGACGCGCTGCGGGAGTGCCGCGACAGCGCGGAGCACGCGAACTCGCTGCCGATCGCGGTGCTGTTCGACGTCACGGGATCCATGGGGACGGTCCCGAGAATCATGCAGAGCAAGCTGGGCCGGCTGCACGGTTTGTTGCGCCACAAGGGATACGCGGACGACCCGCAGATCATGTTCGGCGGGATCGGGGACGCGGACAGCGACCGGGTGCCGTTGCAGGTAGGGCAGTTCGAGTCGGACAACCGGATGGACGAGCAGCTGCGCAACATCCTGCTGGAAGGCGGCGGGGGCGGGCAGAAGTCGGAGAGCTACGAGCTGGCGGCGTACTTCATGGTCCGGCACGTGGTGACGGACGCCTGGGAGAAGCGCGGCAAGAAGGGCTACCTGTTCCTGATCGGCGACGAGCTGAACAAGCCCCGTCTGGCCGCGAGCCACGTCCGCGAGGTGATCGGCGACCGGGTGAGCCAGGACGTCGCGGTGGCCTCCGTCTACCGGGAACTGGCAGCGCGCTGGCACGTCTTCTACGTGCTGCCCAAGCAGTCGAGCTACTACAACGACCCGGAGATCGCGGCGCACTGGGCGACGCTGCTCGGCGAGCGGTTTCTGCGCCTGGAGGACCCGGGCGCGGTGTGCGAGCTGATCGCCCTGATGGTCGGCGTCGGCGAAGGCCGGATCGATGTGAGCGGCGGGTTGGCCGACCTGCGCGACGTGGGCTCGCACGCCGAGGCGAAGGCGGTCCGCCGCGCGCTGGCGACTCGGGTCTGACCATGCGGGAGCACGTGATCGTCGTCGACCTGGGCTTCGGCGACGCCGGCAAGGGCGCGACGGTGGACTGGTTGTGCGCCAACGGGTCCGTGAGCGCGGTGGTGCGGTTCAACGGCGGCGCGCAGGCAGCACACAACGTTGTCGCCGACGGCCGGCACCACCGCTTCGCCCAGTTCGGCTCCGGCACATTCGCCAACGTGCCAACGTTGTTGTCACGCCACATGCTCGTCGAGCCAATCGCACTGGCCGCCGAATCGGTCGCACTTGCCCGCCTCGGCGTCCCAGATCCCTTGCGACTACTACACATCGACGGCGACGCGTTGCTCACCACGCCCATCCACGTGGCGGCGAACCGGGCGCGGGAGGACGCTCGGGGCGCCGCCCGCCACGGCTCGTGCGGCCTGGGCATCGGCGAGACCGCCGCCTACGCCCTCGACCACCGCGCCCCAAAAGTCGCCGACTGCCAGGACATCCGCCTACTGACCAGACTCCTCGACGACCTGGCCCACCACTACGCTCCCCTGATCAGCGACCGCGTCGGCTCCATCACCGAACTAGTCGGCCTCTACCGCGAATTCGCCGCCGCAGTACAGATCGTCGGCCCCGACGCCCTCGCCTCGTTCGCCACCCAGGGCCAGCTAGTTTTCGAAGGCGCACAGGGCGTCCTACTCGACGAGTGGCGCGGCCTACACCCCCACACCACTTGGTCCACAGTGGAGCCTCGCCACGCCCGCGCCATGATCACCGCCCTCGGCGACCGCCCGTACGTACTCGGCGTGACCCGCACCTACCTCACCCGCCACGGCGCCGGCCCTTTCCCCACCGAGGACCCCGCCCTGGCCCTACCCGAGCCCCACAACACCTTCGGCGAATACCAGGGCACTTTCCGCGTCGGCCACTTCGATCCGATCTTGCTGCGCTACGCCATCGAGGCTTGCGGCGGCATCGACGGTCTCTCCGTCACCCACTTCGACCAGCACACCGGCGTCCAGTCCGCCACCGCCTACCTCACCGAGAACGGCGTCATCGACGCCATCCACTGCGGCCCGTGGCAGGACCTAGCCCACCAGCAGCACCTCACCCAGCTACTCACCACTGCCCGCCCCGTACTAGAGGACTTCACCCCCGACACCATCGCCACCCACCTGGGCGTCCCCGTGGTGCTCACCGCCCACGGCCCCGACCGCGCCCACCGCGTCCCCACTGCTTTGGTGGGTACGGCAGGATAGTCCGTCGTGTCGAACGACAGCCCGGATCTGGACCAGTCAGCCGTCTCCGTCGACGTGCTCACCCTGCGTTTCTGGCCTGACGACGAGACCATCCAGCTAGGCATCGCCCCTCGGTCCCATTCCCCTTTCCAGGGCCGCCTGGCCCTCCCCGGGGTCCTCTTGGCCCGCGGCGCCCGCCTGGCCGACGACGCCCGCCGCGCCGTAACCACCAAGCTCGGCATTCCCGCCGCCGCCATCTCCGCCGTAGGCCAGCTGGTCACCTTCGACGAGCCCAACCGCGATCCCCGTGGTCCCACCCTCTCCATCGCCATGTGGGCCGTCACTTCCCCCACGACTCCCCCACCGAGTGGTTCCCCCTCGACTCCCCTCCCGCCCTCGCTTTCGACCACAACCGCATCATCACCCACTGCCGTCCCCTCCTCGCCGCCAAGCTCTGGTCCGACCTCCCCTTCACCCAGGCCCTGCTCGGCACGTCTTTCTCCGCCACCCGCGCCGTCACCGCCACCGCCTCCCTGCGCGGCGAGCGCCCCGACCCCGCCAACCTCAACCGCCTCATGGCCGCCATCCCCACCCTCCACCGCACCACCGCCCGCATCCGCCACCGCCCCACCGGCCGCCCCTCCACCATCTGGACCTTCGCCCCAGAAACCTGAGTTGGGGGAAGGAACAAGGAAGGAGGGCAAAGGAAAGCCGCACCGAGGGCGAGGACAAAGCGACCACAGGGCGAGCGAAGCGAAGCCCCCACCCGGCGGCGAGCGAAGCGAAGCCGAGCCCCGGCCGGCGAGCGAAGCGAAGCCCCACCGGGTGGCGATGGCGAAGCCGAGCCCGAATCGGGGGTCCAGGGGCGGAGCCCCGGCTTGGGGTGTGGGGCGAGAGCCCCACAAAACACCCGAACACGACGACGGCCCGCGCCCTCCGCGGGCACGGGCCGTCCAAAGTGGAGGTGCCGGGAATCGAACCCGGGTCCTCTGTCGCCTTATCAGGGCTTCTCCGTGTGCAGTCTGCTGTGTCTCTGCTCGGCCCCACCGTTCCCGCAGACGAGACGGTGTGACGGGCCCAGTCGCTGTGGTTGTCCCGCAGTCCCCCGCGACCGGGTTCTGCGGTTTAGCCTCCTAGCTGATGCCGGCTACCGGGTCGGAGGCGATCCCGGGCCGACAGACCCGCTCAGGCTGCTCAGGCAGCGAGAGCGAAGTCAGCGCGACTGTTAGTCTTGGCGCTTATTTGGTTGCGATGACGCTTGAAGGTGGTCTCTCGCCTGCACCTACACGCTTCCCCTGACTCAACGCTCAGAGTCGAAACCGTTCACCCCCTGGTAGTGGGTCGGACACCACCAAGCATAACGCGTCAGCGCAGGCGGTTCATCCCGGTTCACGCGATGGCGGAACTGCCGGCGATGAGGGTGACGGAGATCGCGGCGAGGGCGAGGCCGTAGCGCTGGACGCGGCCGGTGCGTTCCTTGAGGACCAGGCGGGCCATGAGCACGGTGGCGGCGGGATAGAGCGAGGTCAGGACGCTGACGACGGCCAGGAGTCCGGTGCGCAGGGCGAGCAGGAACGCGGTGTTGCAGACGGCGTCGAGCAGCCCGGCGGTGACGGAGAGGGCGACGGCGGAGCGTTCCGGCATGCGGAACTGGCCGGCGGCTACCGCGGCGGCGAGCACGAGGGCGGTGGCGGTGCCGCGGGAGACGACGAGGGGCCAGAGCCCGCTGTCGTGGGGCATCTGGTCGAGCAGCACGAAGTAGACGGCGAACGCCGCCCCGGAGCCGATGGTGAGCCAGCCGACGCGGGCGGTCATGCGGACGGGCCCGGTCTCGTCGACGGCGGTGCGTTCTTCACGGCTGACGAGCACGACGGCGATGACGGCGAGCAGTGCGCCGCCGATGGCCACGGCACCTAACGATTCGCCCGTGACGAGCCCGAAGATCAGCGGCAGGCCGGCGACGAGCAGGGCGGTCAGCGGGGACACGACGTTCATCGGGCCGGTGGCCAGCGCGCTGTAGAACCAGATGATGGCCAGCCCGTTGGCGGCGCCGCCGATCATGGCGATGAGCAGGTCGTATCCGCCGATATGGCCGCCGGCCAGCGGGGCGACGAGCAGCAGCCCGGCGAGGCCGACCGGGTAGGTGACGAGCACGACCCGCAACACGTGGGTACGCCGTGACGCGAGGCCGCCGACGAAGTCGCTCAGTCCGTATCCCAGCGCCGCCACCAGCGCAAACACCATCGATCCCACGGCCACATCATCCATCAACCGGGGTATTTACGGAATCCTTCCCGACATGCCGGACAGATCACACCCTTGATACTCCATTCGAGTGAATCCACGGCCGAAGCGTCAGAGTTGGCCGCGAAAACTGTCCTTCACAGTGGAGCCGTCCACTCCCGCAGCGACGGCCCACCGGAGGCCCCCGTTCACCCCCAGGTCCAAGGACGGGGGCTTCTTCACGCCGTCAGCCGCAACAGCCGCGCCGGCGTCTCGTAGAGCACCCGCCGCAGGAAGTCGTCCCCCAGCCCCCACGACTCGATGGCCCGCAGCTGCGTGGCGTAGTCGTACGGGATGTTGGGGAAGTCGGTGCCCAGCGCCACCCGGTCGCCGAGGTCGGCCAGTCGCGCCGACCAGTCCGCCGGCACCGGCGACATCCGCTCGGCGAACGGCGTCCCGACCATGGTGGTGTCCAGAAAAACGGTTTCATACGCCGCCGCGAGCCGCAGCGCCTCGTCGAACTCGGGCATACCGGCGTGGGCCAGCACGGTGACCAGCCGCGGGTGCCGGCGCAGCACCTGCTCGAACAGCTTCAACCCGGTGTACTCCCCCGGCACCGGCCCGTGCCCGCAGTGGATGACCACCGGCACCCCGGCCTCGGCCAGCAGCCCCCACGCCGGCTCCAGCAGCGGATCCCGCGGGTCATACGCCCCGACCTGCACGTGTGCCTTCACGCACCGCGCCCCGCCGGCAACGGCGTCACCCAGGTACGCAGCAACCCCCGGCTCCGGATACAACGTCGCCGTCGGCACCGCGCCGGGTGTGCGATGCCCGAAGTCCATCGCCCACGACGTCAGCCACGACGCCATTCCCGGCTTGTGCGGATACACCAGCGGCGCGAATCCGGTCACGCCGAACGACCGCAGCGTCGCCAGCCGTTCGGCCTCGGGCAGCCGGTAGTGGATCGGCCATTCGACCCCGTAGTGCACGGCCGCGTTGTCGAAATAGGCCCACACCTTGTCCATCACGGACGTCGGCAGGAAATGCACGTGCAGATCGACGATGCCGGGCAGGCCCAACGACCGGACCCACCCGGCGATGTCGGTGTCAGAGGCGAGACTCAATCCCTACGGCCCTTGGCCCAGCGGCCGATGGCGCGCGTGGTCTCGCGCTCGGCGTCCCGCTTGGCCAGCGTCTGGCGCTTGTCCCAGGACTTCTTGCCCTTGGCCAACGCCAGCTCGACCTTGACCTTGCCGTCCTTGAAGTACATGGACAGCGGGACGAGGCTCAGGCCGCTCTCCTTGGTCTTGCCGATGAGCTTGAGGATCTCGGCCTTGTGCAGCAACAGTTTCCGGTTGCGGCGGGGCTCGTGGTTGGTCCACGTGCCCATCTCGTACTCGGTGATGTGCAGCCCGCGCAGCCAGACCTCGCCGTCGTCGACGGTGGCGAAGGCGTCCACAAGGGACGCCCGCCCGGCCCGCAGGCTCTTCACCTCGGTGCCCATGAGGACGACACCGCACTCATAGGTGTCCACGATGGAGTAATCGTGGCGCGCCTTGCGGTTGGTCGCGATGGCCTTGCGGCCCTGTTCCTTGGGCATGATCCGATTTTACGTCCGCGCGCCAGCCGGTTACTACAGCCGCACGTACAGGCGCAGGGTCACGTAGCCGGTGATGGCCGAGATGACCGCGGCCACGCCGACCAGGATCGGCGAGATGGCCACCACGTCCAGCAGGTCCAGCCGCGGCAGCACGCCCGATGCGATCGGCCCGGACAGCGCGGCGTCCAGGAAGAACACCTTGGCCAGGCCGAGTCCGACGATGCCGAGGATGGAGCCGACGACGCCGGCGACCACGGCCTCGATGAGGAACGGCAGCTGGGTGTACCAGCGGGTCGCGCCGACCAGGCGCATGATGCCGACCTCGACCCGACGGGTGAACGCCGACACCTGGATCGTGTTGGATATCAGCAGCACCGCCGCCGCGGCCTGCACCAGGGCGATCAGGAACGTCGCGTACCGGACGCTGTCCAGGATGCCGAAGAAGCGCTGTAGGAACACGCCCTGGTCGTCGACGGTCTTCACGCCCGGCTTGCCGGTGAACGCCTTGACCAGCACGTCGGCCTTGCTCGGGTCGGTCAGCTTGACCTGGAGCGTGGCCGGCAGCGACTCGGGCCGGGTCAGCCGCAGCAGCTCCGGCTCGGCCTGGAACAGCTGCTGGAACCGCTGGAAGCTCTGGTCCCGGTTCTGGAAGGTGACGGTCTCCACGTTGGACGAGCCCTGGAGCTCACGCTGGAGGTTGGCGCAGATCGACGTTGAGCAGCTCTTGTCGTTGGCGCTGATGTCGTCGGTGAGGCTCACCATGACCTGCACCTTGTCGGAGTAGATCAGCTGCATCTTGTCGATCATGCGCACGATGAGCAGACCACCGCCGAGCAGGCCGAGCGAGATCGCCGTGGTCAGGATCATCGCGATGGTCATCGTGATGTTCCGGCGCAGCCCGGTGATCACTTCGCTGAAGACGAAACTGGCACGCATCGGGGTTGACGTTCCTTGGCTCGGGGAATGTTCGGCGTCCGCGGGGGACGGGCGCTAGCGGCCGACTCCGTAGACGCCCCTGGCGTCGTCGCGGATGACCCTGCCGTGGTCGAGCTCCACCACTCGCCGCCGCATGGAGTCGACGATCGAGTGGTCGTGGGTCGCCATCAGCACCGTGGTGCCGGTGCGGTTGATCCGCTCCAGCAGCAGCATGATGTCCTGGCTGGTGTCGGGGTCCAGGTTTCCGGTCGGCTCGTCGGCGATGAGCACCAGCGGCCGGTTGACGAAGGCTCGCGCGATCGCCACCCGCTGCTGCTCGCCGCCGGAGAGCTCGGTCGGCATGCGGTCGGCCTTGCCGTCCAGGCCGACCAGCTGCAACACCTCGGGCACGACCTTCTGGATGGTGTGCCGGGGCTTGCCGATGACCTCGAGGGCGAACGCCACGTTCTCGGCCACCGTCTTGGTCGGCAGCAGCCGGAAGTCCTGGAAGACGCAGCCGATGGACTGGCGCAGCCGCGGCACCCGCCGCCGCGCCATCTTGGCCACGTCGAAGTTGGACACGTAGACGCGCCCCTTGCTCGGCACCTCTTCCCGCAGCAGCAGCCGCAGGAAGGTGGACTTGCCGGAGCCGGAGGGGCCGATGAGGAACACGAACTCGCCCTTGCCCATCTCGACACTCACGTTGTCGAGGGCGGGCCGGGTCGAGGTCTTGTAGACCTTGGTGACGTGTTCAAGCCGGATCACGGTCGGCGAGCTTACCCGCGACCGTTACCGGCCTGACATCTAGCCCCGTCCGGGTGAGATTTCGACAGCTTCAGCTCACACGGATTTCATGACATCCGGTCACTGCCCGGAGCTGCGGCGCCAGCGGATACCGGCCTCGAGGAAGCCGTCGATGTCGCCGTCGAGCACGGCCGAGGGGTTGCCGACCTCGAACTCCGTGCGCAGGTCCTTGACCATCTGGTACGGGTGCAGGACGTAGGAACGCATCTGGTTTCCCCAGCTGGAGCCGCCGTCGCCCTTGAGCGCGTTGATCTTGGCCTGCTCCTCCTGGCGGCGCCGCTCGAGCAGCTTGGCCTGGAGCACCGTCATCGCCGAGGCCTTGTTCTGCAGCTGCGAGCGCTCGTTCTGGCAGGACACCACGATGCCGGTCGGGATGTGGGTCAGCCGGACCGCCGAGTCGGTGGTGTTGACGCCCTGGCCGCCGGGGCCGGACGAGCGGTACACGTCGACCCGCAGGTCCTTCTCGTCGATGTCCACGTGGTCGGTCTGCTCGACCACCGGGACCACCTCGACGCCGGCGAACGAGGTCTGCCGGCGGCCCTGGTTGTCGAACGGGGAGATGCGGACCAGCCGGTGGGTGCCCTGCTCGACCGACAGCGTCCCGTAGGCGTACGGCGACTTGACCTGGAAGGTCGCCGACTTGATGCCGGCCTCTTCCGCGTAGGAGGTGTCGTAGACCTCGGTCGGGTAGCCGTGGCGCTCGGCCCAGCGCAGGTACATGCGCATGAGCATCTCGGCGAAGTCGGCCGCGTCCACGCCGCCGGCTTCGGAACGCACGGTGACCAGCGCCTGGCGCTCGTCGTACTCGCCGGAGAGCAGGGTGCGGACCTCGAGCTGGGCGATCTCCTCGCGCAGCTTGGCCCGCTCGGCGTCGGCCTCGGCCACGCTGTCCGCGTCGTCGGCGTCCTCGGCCAGCTCGTAGAGCACGCCCACGTCGTCGAGGCGGCCACGAACACCGGTGACGCGGCGCAGCTCACCCTGCTTGTGCGAGAGCGCGCTGGTGACCTGCTGGGCGGTCTCGACGTCGTCCCACAGATCCGGACGGGCCGCGTCGGCCTCCAGGCGCTCGATGTCCGCGCGCAGCGTGTCGAGGTCCATCACGGCCTCGACACTCGCCAGGGTCGCGGACAGTTCCTTGAGGTCGGCTTCGACGTCCGGGTTCACAACAAACAAGATTACGTCAGGGCGGAGTAACACTGCTGGGCCGGTCCGGTCCAGCAGTGTTTCACTCCCCTATCAGCTCGTGGGGATGCTTTCCAGGAGCTTCAGCACGGCCTTGGCGTGGGCGAGCGCGAACTCGGCCACCGCCTTGGCGTACGGGTCCTCGGCCGACTTGGCGGCCGTCCGGTGGGTCTCCTGCTCCGCCCCGTAGACCACCTTGGCGGAATCGACCAGACCGGCGCGCTGCTTTGGCGTCAGCGAGCTGGCGTGCACCAGCCGCAGGATCAGCGGCGAGCGCAGGTGGTCGGGACCGGGTTCGGTGGTCAGCCAGGTCTTGAAAGCCTTCTTGCCGGCAGCGGTGATCACGTACTGCTGGCTGGAGCGCGGGCCCTGCTTGCCCAACTTGAGCAGGCCCTGCTCGGCCAGCGCCGGCAGCTCCCGGTAGACCTGGCTGCGGGTCACGCTGAAGAACGCGCCGAAGCGCTCACCGGCCGCCGTGACCAGCTGCCCGCCGGTCTTGGGACCGTCGTGCAGCAATCCGAGCAGTGCAGCGGCAGTTGCGTTCAGTTCAGACACCCCACTACGGTGCCACGGCAACGAGCGGCTGTCCACAATGGTCTGCCGTTCAGTCCACAGTGGCTGATCACCGAATGGCCTTGCCGTTGCGCCGTCCGGAGCAGCGCGCATGCGGTTCGTTACCCAATCGGCGCAAGAATCCGGCCGGTGGAGGGTGGCGAGAACTGGGAGTAAGCCGCAGAATCCCCCGGGTGACCGCTCCGACCACCACATACTCATCCTTCCACCGACGGGCGCGGATCCGTTCCGCCGTTGGGAGGAGCTAGGCGATGTTCGGCTTCCTTGTTCGCCGACTGATCAATTACATCGTGCTCTGCGTGGTGGCGACATTCTTGTCCTTCACGCTGTCCTCGATCTCGTTCGACCCGTTGAGCCTGCTCAGGCAGCACAACCCGCCGCCACCCGCGGCCACCCTCGAGGCCAAGCGCGTCGAGCTGCACCTGGACCAGCCGATCCCGGTGCGCTTCCTGACCTGGGGCGAAGGCGTGCTGCACGGCGACTTCGGCGAGACGACCAAGGATCACGCGATCACCGACGAGCTGTGGCGACGGGTCGGCGTGAGCCTGCGGTTGTTCCTGCTGGGCATCACGATCGGCATCCTGCTCGGTGTTCTGATCGGCGTGGCCAGTGCCGTCCGGCAGTACAAGTTCTTCGACTACATATCGACTTTCTTCTCCTATGTGATCCTCGCGACTCCGGTGCTGGTGCTCGGCCCGTTGGTGAAGCAGGTTGCCCAGGCGATCAACAACGCCACCGGCAGCGAATGGCTCCAGTTCACCGGTGAGTACAGCGGAACGCTCGATGCCGACGCCGGCTGGCTGGCCGCGTTCGACGAGCGGCTGCGCTTCCTGATCGTGCCGACGGTGACCATCGTCCTCGGCCAGATCGCCTACTACAGCCGCTATCAGCGCAGCGCGATGCTCGACGTGCTGGGCAGCGACTTCCTCCGCACGGCGCAGGCCAAGGGCCTCACCCGAAGGCGCGCGTTCTTCAAGCACGGCCTGCGCACCGCGCTGATCCCGATGGCCACGTTGTTCGCCTTCGGTTTCGGTCTGCTGGTGGTGGGCGGCGTGTTCACCGAGACCATCTTCAACTGGCAGGGCATGGGGGCCTGGCTGGTGCAGGGCATCAACGACCAGGACACCAACGTGACCGCCACGGTGACGCTGTTCGTCGCTGTCTGCGTGCTGCTGTCCGGCTGGCTGTCCGACGTCCTGTACGCCCTGCTCGACCCGCGGATCCGGGTGTAGGAGGCCAGAAGCACATGAGCACCACCGTGAACCCGGCCGCCGCTGAGGAAGCCGCGGCCGACATCGTGCAGAGCAAGCCCGTATCCCGCGGCGCACTGGTGCGCCGCCGGTTCATGCGCAACCGCTGGGCCCTCGGCGGCATCGTCATGATCATTCTGCTGTACGTGGTGGCCTTCAGCTATCCGCTGTTCTCCCCGTACAGCTACGAGTTCCACGACACCAGCCTGACCTACGACCCGCCGTCGATCACGCACTGGTTCGGCACCGACAACATCGGCACCGACATGTTCGTGGCCTGCATGCGCGGTCTGCAGAAGTCGCTGACGATCGGCCTGCTGGTCGGCGTGATCTCGACCGCGCTGTCGGCCGTCGTCGGCGCGGCCGCCGGCTTCTTCGGCGGCATCACCGACCGGGCCCTGATGTGGATCGTCGACCTGCTGCTGGTGCTGCCGTCGTTCCTGATCATCAGCATCGCCAGCCCGCTGTTCAAGGGCTCCAGCTGGCTGATCCTGGTCGTGCTGCTGGTGGCCTTCCAGTGGATGATCACCGCTCGCATCGTGCGCGGCATGACGCTGACCCTGAAGACGCGGGAGTACGTGAGCGCCGCGCGCTTCATGGGGCAGTCCCCGTGGCGCACCATCTTCAAGCACATCGTGCCGAACATGTCCTCGCTGCTCATCGTGGACGCGACGATCAACGTCGGCTCCGCGGTGCTGCAGGAGTCGGGCCTGAGCTACTTCGGCTTCGGCGTGCAGCCGCCAGACGTCTCGCTGGGCACGCTGATCTCGGTCGGCACCGGCTCGGCGCTGACCTTCCCGTGGCTGTTCTACGCGCCGGCGGTGCTGCTGATCATCACCCTGCTGTCGGTCGCCGTGGTCGGCGACGGCCTGCGCGACGCGCTGGACCCGACGGCATCCCGCGCCCGCCGCCGGGAGAAGCGAAAGGACAAGTTGGCGTGAGCGCCTCCGAGATCACGTTGGACGAGGGGCTCCTCGACGCCGGCGGCGACGGTGCCGTGCTGGAGGTCACCGACCTCGACGTCTCCTTCCCCAGCGAGGCCGGCCGCGTGCACGCGGTGCGTGGCCTGAGCTACCAGGTGGACCGCGGCGAGGTGCTGGGCATCGTCGGCGAGTCGGGCTCCGGCAAGTCGGTGTCCTCGCTGGCCGTGATGGGTCTGCTGCCCGAACAGGCACGGATCACCGGTTCCATCCGCTTCCAGGGCCAGCAGCTGCTAGGCCTTTCCGATGTGCAGCTGTCGAAGATCCGGGGCCGCCGGATCTCCATGGTCTTCCAGGACCCGCTGTCCGCGCTGACGCCGGTGTACACCGTCGGCGACCAGATCGCGGAGGCGCTGCTCATCCACGGTCGGGGCAAGGTTTCCAAGCAGGCCGCGGCCAACCGCTCGGTCGAGCTGCTCGACCTGGTCGGCATCCCGAACGCGTCGGCGCGCTCCAAGGCGTTCCCGCACGAGTTCTCCGGCGGTATGCGCCAGCGTGCGGTGATCGCCATGGCGATCGCCAACGACCCGGACCTGATCATCGCCGACGAGCCGACCACCGCGCTGGACGTGACCGTGCAGGCGCAGGTGCTCGAGGTGCTCAAGACGGCCAAGGAGGTGACCGGCGCCGGCATCGTGATCATCACCCACGACCTCGGCGTGGTCGCCGGCTTCGCCGACCGGCTGATGGTGATGTACGCCGGCAAGGCCGTGGAATCCGGGCACGTCAACGAGGTGTACCAGCAGCCGCGGATGCCGTACACGCTCGGCCTGCTGGGCTCGCTGCCCCGCTTGGACGCGGCCGAGAAGCTGCCGCTGGTGCCGATCAAGGGACAGCCGCCGTCGCTGGTCGACCTGCCGACGGGCTGCCCGTTCGCGCCGCGCTGCCCGATGGCCGTGGACGACTGCCTTACCGAGGAGCCGCCGCTGTCCGAAGTGGACAGCACGAGCGGTCACCGCGCGGCCTGCATCCGCAGCGCCGAGCTGGCCGCGACCGAGGCCGCCGCCGATGACGACATCGAGGGCGTCGATGCCAGCAACGCATCGGCCATCGAGGCGGCCATGGAGGTGTTCGGCGCGGAACTGGTCGAGGAGCCCAAGGCCGCGCTGCGGCCGCGGAGCGAGCGGCCGGTCGTGCTCGGCGTCGAGTCGCTGGTCAAGCACTTCTCGGTGACCAAGGGCGTGGTCCTCAAGCGCAAGGTCGGCACCGTGCACGCGGTCGACGGCGTCAGCTTCGAGGTGCGCGAGCAGGAAACCCTCGGCCTGGTCGGCGAATCCGGCTGCGGCAAGACCACGACGCTGATGGAGATCCTCGGCCTCACCCGTCCCACCGGCGGCAACATCTCGGTGCTGGGCAAGGACGTGTCCACTCTGGACGCCAAGGGGCGCAAGGCGATCCGCCGGGACATGCAGGTCGTGTTCCAGGATCCGCTGGCCTCGCTTGATCCCCGCATGCCGGTCGGCGACGTACTCGCGGAACCCATGCAGGTGCACGGTTTCGACACCGCGCACATCCGCAAGCGCATCCCCGAGCTGCTCGACCTGGTCGGTCTGCGGGCCGAGCACGCCGACCGCTACCCGGCCGAGTTCTCCGGCGGCCAGCGGCAGCGCATCGGCATCGCCCGCGCGCTGGCGCTGGAGCCGAAGGTGCTGGTGCTGGACGAGCCGGTGTCCGCGCTGGACGTGTCCATCCAGGCCGGTGTGATCAACCTGCTGGACAAGCTCAAGGCCGAACTGGGGCTGTCCTACCTGTTCGTGGCCCACGACCTGTCCGTCGTCCGGCACATCGCCGACCGGGTGGCCGTGATGTACCTCGGCAAGATCATCGAAATCGGCGACGTCGACTCGGTGTTCGGCGCGCCGAGCCACCCGTACACCCAGGCCCTGCTGTCCGCGATCCCGATCCCGGACCCGGTCAAGGAGCGGGCGCGCGAGCGCATCATCCTGTCCGGCGACCTGCCCAGCCCGGCGAACCCGCCGTCCGGCTGTCGGTTCCGCACCCGGTGCTTCCTGCACGCCACACTGTCCGATTCGGACAAGGCGAAGTGCATCGAGGTGGAGCCGCCCCGTGAGTCCCAGGGCGAGGACCACGAGGTGGCCTGTCATTTCGCCCGAACGAAACAGGTGGTCTGAAAACGATGAACAAGAAGCTTCTGGGGGCGCTGGCCGTGGCGGCGCTGCTCGCCACGGCCTGCGGCGGAGGGAACTCCGGCGGCGGCAACCTCAAATCGGACGACACCATCGCCGGCAAGAACGACATCAACGCGCAGCCGGACGACAAGGTCAAGCAGGGCGGCATCCTGCAGTGGCCGGTCGACGCGCTGTCGGACAACTGGAATCCGGCGCAGACCGACGGGTCGACGCAGACCGGCCAGTGGATGATCAACACCATGCTGCCGTGGCTGTTCACCGCGCAGCAGGACAACACGCTGACCATGAACAAGGACTACCTGGAGTCGGCGAGCCTGGTCTCGACCAGCCCGCAGGTGGTCGAGTACAAGATCAACCCCAAGGCCAAGTGGTCCAACGGCCGGGCGATCACGTGGGAGGACTTCGAGTCCGACTGGAAGGCGTGCAACGGCAAGAACACGGCCTACCAGTGCAACAGCACGACCGGCACCGAGAACATCGGCAAGGTCGAGAAGGGCGCCACCGACCAGGACGTCAAGGTCACCTTCGACAAGCCGTTCGGTGAGTGGCAGAGCCTGTTCTCCCCGCTGACCCCCAAGGAGCTCAACGCGACGGCGGACGAGTTCAACAAGGGCTGGGAGGACGCGCCGAAGATCACCGCGGGCGCGTTCAAGATCGGCAAGATCGACCTGACCGCCAAGACGGTGTCGGTGGTGCCGGACCCGGCCTGGTGGGGCAAGAAGCCGCACCTCGACCAGATCCTGTTCAAGGTGGTGTCCCGCAACGCCCTGCCGGACGCGCTGGCCTCCGGCGCGATCGACTTCTACCGCATCGGTTCCAACGTCGACCTGTACAAGCGGGCCAAGACGATCCAGAACGTGACCATCCGGCAGTCCACCGAGGCCCAGTACAACCTGCTGGACTTCAACGGGGCCAAGGGCACGCCGCTGGCCGACCAGGCCACCCGGGTGGCGGTCGAGCAGGCCGTCGACACCAAGTCGATCGCCAAGGCGCTGCTCGGTCCGATGAGCACCGACCCGACGCCGCTGGGCAACCACTTCTTCGTCAA
The DNA here is from genome assembly GCF_028622115.1 of Kutzneria chonburiensis. Taxonomy (NCBI): domain Bacteria; kingdom Bacillati; phylum Actinomycetota; class Actinomycetes; order Pseudonocardiales; family Pseudonocardiaceae; genus Kutzneria; species Kutzneria chonburiensis. The sequence goes on along the minus strand of NZ_CP097263.1, from coordinate 8,603,009 downwards.
GGGCACCAAGAACTACAAGGACAACTCGGCGCCGATCAAGTTCGACCTCGACGCCGCGAAGAAGAAGCTGGACGAGCTCGGCTACAAGCAGAGCGGCGACTACCGGGCCAAGGACGGCAAGGAACTCGACATCAACTTCGTGATCGACGCCGGCAACCCGATCTCCACCTCGATCTCCGGCCTCGTCCAGGCGCAGCTGAAGCTGGCCGGGGTCAATGCGAAGATCAACTCGGTGCCGGCGGCCGAGCTGTTCAAGAACTACGTCTACCGCGGCGCCTACGACCTGGTCGCCTACGGCCTGTCCGCGCCGCCGCAGCCGATCTCGGCCAACGCGCCCGCGTTCTACTTCACGCCGGGCAACACCCAGCAGAACTACAGCGCGATCGGCAACGACACCATCAACAAGCTGCTCGACCAGGCCGGTTCCGAGCTGGACGACGCCAAGCGCACCGACCTGATCCAGCAGGCCGACACCGAGATCTGGAAGGAGGGGCACCTGCTGCCCACCTACCAGGTGCCGGGGGCCTACGCGGTGCGCAACACCCTCGCCAACTTCGGCGCGTTCGGCTTCGCGCAGTTCCCGTACGACTACGCGAACATGGGCTTCCTCAAGTGAGCAGACGGATGAATCCGTGACGACTGGCCCGGCGACCACACGGTCGCCGGGCCAGTATCACAACTGGGGAGGAATCACCCAAGGTACGCACCGGGCGACACCAGGTGACCGGGGCGGGCCGCGGGCCAGCAGGCGGCCAGCCGACGACGTCGGATGGTTACGGAGGAACAACGGAGGTCAGTTCGATGGGCAGAAGGAAGGTGCTGGCGCTGGTGGCGCCGGCGCTCGCTGCGGCGCTCACCCTCAGCGCCTGCGGCGGCGGAGGCGGCGGCGCCGGACAGCTGCCGCAGACCGACACCAAGGCCGGTGTCAACGACATCAACCCGCAGCAGGACAGCAACATCAAGGACGGCGGGACGCTCCAGTTCCCCATCGACTCTCCGTCCGCGAACTGGAACCAGAACGAGGTCGACGGCAACGACGTCGCCAGCGCCCGGCTCTCCAACACGCTGATGCCGTGGCTGTTCACCGAGAACGCCGACGCCACGATCTCGCTGAACAAGGACTACCTGGTCTCGGCCGACGTGACGTCGACCGACCCGCAGGTGCTGGACTTCAAGATCAACCCGAAGGCCAAGTGGTCCAACGGCCGGGCCATCACCTGGGAGGACTTCCAGGCCCAGTGGAAGGCCATGAACGGCACCAACACGGCCTACCAGGTGACCGGCACCACCGGCTACGAGGACATCGGCAACGTCGAGCGCGGCGCCGACGACCAGGAAGTCAAGATCACCTTCAAGAACAAGTTCGGTGAGTGGAAGGGCCTGTTCAGCCCGCTCTACCCGAAGGAGCTGAACTCCGACCCCAAGGAGTTCAACACCGGCTGGGTGGACGAGCCGAAGATCACCGCCAACGCGTTCAAGATCGGCAAGATCGACAACACCGCGAAGACCGTCGAGGTCGTGCGGGATCCGGCCTGGTGGGGCAAGAAGCCGCACCTCGACGGCATCCTGTTCAAGGTGATGACCCGTCCGTCGATGCCGGACGCCATGGCCTCCGGCGCGATCGACGTGGCCGACACCAACGCCCTGCTGACCGCGATCACCCAGTACAAGACGATGCAGAACGTCAAGCTGCGCCAGGCCGTCGCGCCCGACACCGTGCACATGACGCTCAACGGCGGCCAGGGCCGCATCCTGGCCGACCAGAAGCTGCGCCAGGCGCTGTTCAAGGCCGTTGACCGGCAGGGCATCGCCAACGCCGAGATCGGCAAGATCACGCCGAACCCGAAGCTGCTGGGCAACCACATCTACGCCCAGGGCACGCCGCAGTACCAGGACAACACCGGTGACCTGAAGTACAACGTGGACGAGGCCAAGAAGGACCTCGACGCGCTGGGCTGGAAGATGAACGGCCAGTTCCGGTCCAAGGACGGCAAGGAACTCGACGTGACCTACGTCAGCTCCAGCACGCCGGCCTCCGACGACACCGGCAAGATCCTGCAGCAGCAGCTGGCCCAGGTCGGCATCAAGGTCACCATCAACGCGGTGCCCACGGCCGACTTCTTCCCGAAGTACGTCAACGTCGGCAACTTCGACCTGGTGACGTTCCGCTGGATCGCCAGCAGCACCCCGATGTCCGGCAGCAAGGGCATCTACTCGCTGGATCTGCAGAACCCGAGCAACATCCAGCAGAACTACGGCCACGTCGGCAGCCAGGCCATCAACGACGCGTTCACCAAGGCGGTCGGCGAGATCGACGACACCAAGCGCGCCCAGCTGGCCAACGACATCGACAAGCGGCTCTGGGACATCGCGGGCGAGCTCCCGCTGTACCAGCTGCCCGGCGCGGTCGCCACGAAGGCCAATGTCGCCAACTACGGCGCCATGGGCTTCGCGACCAACCCGATCGACTACATCAACATCGGTTTCACCAAGTAACCGGTGACAAGCAGGAGGGGCCCGCGCGTCACGCGCGGGCCCTCTTCTGTGCCCTGCTCACGACAGCGCACGGGCCGGGTGGGAGCGCTGCGATCCGCACCGCGCTGACCCCCAGTTTTGGTCAGCGCGGGGCGGGCGGCTCGACCACCCGGCCCGTGCTGGCCTCCATTGAACCCAGGTCCACTGTCGCGTCACTGTCTCCGCGCAGTGTCCCCGTGCTGACCTGCGGTTACTTCGCCCAGCCGATCTTGGTGTAGTCGTAGCTGGCCAGGCCCGAGTTGCCGAAGTTGGCCAGGCCGTTGCGCACGGCCACGATGGACGGCCGCTGGTAGAGCGGCAGCGAGTGCCCCAGCGCCCACACCTGCTTGTCGACCTCGTTGAGCAGCGCGAACCGCTTGGTCTGGTCCAGCTCGGCCGACGCCTGGTCGAGCAGCTTGTTGATGCTGGCGTCGCCGATCCGGCCGGAGTTGCCCAGCGCCTGGTCGCCGGTGGTGAACCAGCTCTGCGCGTTGTTGACCGGCGGCGCGCCGTCGCCCATCTGCGCGAAGTTGGCGATGTCGAAGTCGCCGGGGGTGATGTGCTCGTCGAAGAAGGTGTTCGGGTCGTCCTGCACGATCTGAAGGTCGACACCGATCGCCGCGAGCTGCTGCTGCACCAGCTGGGCCTCGTCCAGCGAGGACTTGGCGCCGGCCGAGATGGCGTCGCGGATGGTCAGCTGCTTGCCGTTCTTGCTGCGGAACTTGGCCCCCGACGCCAGCGTCCAGCCGTCGGCGTCCAACTCCTTCTTGGCCTCGTCCTGGTTGTACAGGTAGCCGGCGGAGTTGTCCTGGTAGCCGTCGAAGCCGGGCAGGAAGATGTGGTTGCCCAGTGGCTTGGCGTTCGGGATGAGCTGGCTGATCTCGGCCTTGGCGATCGGGTCGCGATCGATGCCCTTGATGATCGCCACGCGCAGCTTCTGGTCGTTGAGAATGGAGTTGCCGGCCCCGTTGAACACGATCTCGCGGTAGTTGGGCAGGTTGGCCCGCCGCAGCGTCACGTTCTTCATCGCCGAGGTGCGCTTGTAGGCGTCGATGTTGGACGACACGCTCGCGAAGTCGAAGGCCCCGCTGGCTAGTCCGTCGACCTCGACGTTGGCGCTGGAGTAGTACTTGAAGACGATCTTGTCCAGCTTGGGCTTGTCACCCCACCACTTCGGGTCGGGCACCACGGTCACGTTGTTGCCGGTCTTGTCCAGGTTGTCGATCTTGAACGGGCCGGCGGTGACCTTGGGCTGGTCCTTCCAGCCGTGGTTGAACTCGTCCGGGCTGGACGTCAGCGACTTCGGGTAGAGCACGTTGAACAGGTTCGACCACTCGGCCAGCTTGGGGCTGTAGGTGACGGTGAACGCGTAGTCGTCGGCGCCCTTGTCGATGGTCGAGATGCTGGCGTAGCCGGCCGTGCTCAGCGGCTGGAAGGCGGTGTTCTTGCCGTTGAGCGCCTGCCACTCGGACTTGTAGTCCTCCCAGGTGATCGGCGTGCCGTCGCTCCACTTGGCCTTGGGGTTGAGCTTGTACTCGACCTTCTGCGGGTCGGTGGAGACCAGCTTGAACGACTCGACGTAGTCCGGGTCCGGGTTCCAGTTGCCGGCGGCGTCGGCGATGGCCGGCGTCGGCTCGAACGACTGGATCACCGGCGGGATGTCGCCGCTGCTGGCGTCGATGGCCAGCATGTTGAAGTTCGCCGGGTACGCCTGCACGCCCCACTGCAGGACGCCGCCGTCCTTGACCTGGTCCCGCGCCAGCGGGTTGATGTCGTTCTGGCCGATCTGCTTGGTGGGCGGCGGCGCGGAGGAACCTGCCGATCCCCCACAGGCGGACAACAGCAGTGCGGACGCGGTGACCGTTACGGCGACCGCGAGCAGCGCACGTGGCGTTCGACTCACGAGCATGCCTTTCCCCTTGAAGCCCCCAGTTCCCAGTTCGTCACACTATGCAGGTGACAGTCGAGTCTTGCGCGTTTCCCACCCTGCGGGAACCTACGGAAGGCGGGCTGGGCAGGATGTGACGTCATGGGCATCCGAACGCGTGCCGTGCGACACGGCCTGGCCGCCACTGTGCTTGTGCTGGCCGTATGCGCCATCGTCGCCGCGTTCTCGGCCGCCACCTTGACGTCCGCGCGGGCTTCGTTGGCTCCGCTCACCGCCCGGGCCACGGGTCACGTGACCTTTGTCGACCAGGATGCGGACACCGTCACCGTCTCCTGGGACCAGGGCAGCGCCGTCGTCCCGCTCGACGTGACGCCGCCCGCCGTCGGCACCAAGGTCCCCGTCGGCTACGACCCCGCCGCGCCCTCGCACGCCGTCATCCCCGGCGCCACCACCCTCATCGCCGCCGACCGCTCCTCCGGCGAGCTCCTGTTCATCTCCATCGCCGCCGCCCTGATGCTGCTGGTGACCTTGGTCCGCTTCTTCTCCCGCCTCAACCTCACCCGCCGCCCCCAGGTCCAGGTGCCCGTCCGCCGGGTCCGTATCCAGTCCGGCCTGATGGCCCGCTCGTGGCTCGAGACCGAGGACATCCCCCGCCGCTGGATCCCCGTCTACTTCGACCCGGTCCTGGTCACCCTCCCCACCCCCACGACGATCGCACTGCACGGCGACCCCCGCCGCCATCGCCTGGTCGCCGCCAGCGTCAACGACGTCGTGCTCTATCCCTCCGGCCGGGTCGCCAAGGACGACCCCCGAGGCCGCCGGGTCGACAACCCGTCCGAGATCGACGCCTCCGTCCGGGCACGCGCCGTAACCACCCGCGGCCTGCTGCGCCAGCTCCGCACCGACATCGTCCTGATCGTCCCCGCACCGATCGTCGGCCTGGTCTGGGCCTTCTTGGACGGCAGCGGCATCTGGAGTTGGCTCGGCGCCTCCGTCATCACCGCCGCCCTGGCGCTCTGGCTGGCCGCCCTTCGGGGCTCCGATCCTTCGTGACGCCCACCACAGGTAGCTTTTTCGGTCCCACTGCGGTGTTCCGGTAGCACCGGATGGCGTGGATCGTCACTCGCTGTGCCGCCGTACGCCCATCCCAGTGTCCCGATCATCCTCCGAATCGGTGGAGTTGGGCTCCCCCTCTTCGAGGGGGCCTGCTGTCACGGGACCATCACCGCGGGTGGGCAGGTGTCCACCGGAGTGGATGGGCGGAGGTGCCGCTGTGGGCATGAAGTGGATGGAGCACAAGGTTGTGCAGCACGCGCGTGCGTGGGCCGCTGGGGGCATTCCCGGGCAGGCCGGTAAGGACGAGTGCGTGGTGTGCGGCAAGCACATCCGCAAGCACCGCAAGGTGACCGGCGAGGGCCGGGTCTGTTCCGTGGCGTGCGCCCACTTCTGGGTCGAGAACATGAGCTGAGCAAGTCCCCCAGTAGTGCGCCGGCCTCCCCGGCGCACTTCTTTTAGGCCCCAAACACGAAAAATCCCCACTTGCGTGTTCCGCAAGCGGGGACTCCTCATTTGTAGCGGGGACAGGATTTGAACCTGCGACCTCTGGGTTATGAGCCCAGCGAGCTACCGAGCTGCTCCACCCCGCGTCGGTAATTAGTACTCTACCCGACCCCTCAACCCCATTACAAACCACCCCCCAAAACCCACCCTGACCAGCCCAAACCCCAGAGAGGCAGCCCCCAAGGGTCGCCCACCCAACAGGACGAAGGCCAAGGAGGAAGCACGAGCGAGCAAGCCCCAGAAGGGAGCGAGGCACCTAAAGCGACGAGCAAGGAGGCCAGAAGGCAGAGCAGCCCCCCACCACCACAAACGCCGGACGCAAGGGGCCCAAGGGACACCCGCACTGAGGCAAAGGGAGCCCCCACCGGGACAGCCGGGAAGGAAAGAGAGGCAGAGCACCCAGCCAAAGACACGCCGAAGAGCGTTGGCAGCAAGAACCGAAGCCAGCCAGCCCCGGCGAGCGAAGCGAAGCCCAGCCCCGGGCGAGCGAAGCGAAGCCCCAGGAACCACCCCAAAAGGCACACCCGGCGAGCGAAGCGAAGCCCCACCCAACGCACCCACCACCAGGGACGAGCGAAGCGAAGTCCCGTCGGGGTGCAGGGGCGGAGCCCCCTGCCTTCGGGGTCTGGGGCGGGAGCCCCAGTGTAAAGCGAAAGATCCCTGTTTGGCGAAAGCCAAACAGGGATCTCCCAATCTGTAGCGGGGACAGGATTTGAACCTGCGACCTCTGGGTTATGAGCCCAGCGAGCTACCGAGCTGCTCCACCCCGCGTCGGTAATTGGAACTATACGGGGTGGTGGACACCCGATGCAAATCGGGTGTCCACCACGTGACCTAGATCATCTTCCGCCGGTGGTGGTTGGGCTGGTGCTGCTCGCGCTCTGGGCGGTGTTGAACTCCTTGGTGGCGTCGTCGAGCGCCTTGTAGGCGTTGCCGAGCGCCTGGAAGTCGCCGCTCTGCTGAGCGCTCTTGATGGCGGCGAGCGCGGACTGGATGTCGGCGACGGCCTTGGCCATGTCGGGGCTGCCGCCGGCGGGCGGCTGCCCCGTCGTGGTGGTGGGGCTGGTGCTGGTGCTGCCGCTGGTGCCACCGGTGTTCCCGGTCCCGGGGTTGCCGGTGTTGGCTCCGCTGAGCGCCTGGTTGAGCGCGTCGGTGAAGCTGGGCGCGAAGCCGACGCCGCCGTTGTAGCTGACGAGCACTCGGGACAGCTGCGGGTACGACGTGTTGGAGTTGGAACTCTGGCTCTGTTCCACGTACACGGGTTCGACGTAGAGCAGGCCGCCGCCGACCGGCAGGGTCAGCAGGTTGCCGTACTTGATGTTGGTGGCCTGCTGTTTGAACAGGTTGAGCTGGTTGGCGAAGGTGGTGATGAACTGGGTCTGCATCAGCTTCGGACCCGGTGTCTGGGTGTCCGTCGGCAGTTGCAGCACGGTTATCTTGCCGTAGTTGGGCCCCGGGTCGGAGGCAACGGACACGTAGGCCGACATGAAGTCACGACCGAGGAACACCAGCGGGCTGGTCAGCTGGAAGCTGGCCTTGGAGTCGGTGGCGGCCGGGTTGCCGGACATCACGTAGTACGGCGGCTGCGGCGTGGTCTGCGCGGCGACGGCCTGCACGTTGGTCGGGTTGTCGACCGCGGTGGGGTCGCCGGGCACGTTCCAGAAGCCGACGTTGGAGAAGAAGTCCTGCGGGCTCGTGACGTGGTACTTGGCCAGCAGCCCGCGCTGCACCTTGAACAGGTCTTCCGGGTAGCGGAAGTGGGCGCGCAGCTCGGGGCTGATGTCGCTGCTCGGCGACACGGTGTTGGGGTAGACGGCTTCCCAGGCCTTGAGCACCGGGTCGGTGTCGTCGACGGCGTACAGCTTCACCTGGCCGGTGTAGGCGTCAACGGTGGCCTTGACCGAGTTGCGGATGTAGCCGACGCCCTGGTTGGGCTGCCGAGCACCGCTCGCATTCGCGTTGGCGTTGGTCGAGTCGGTGGTGGCGTCGCCGAGCTGGGTCTGCTGCGAGTACGGGTAGTTGGTCAGTGTGGTGTACCCGTCGACGATCCACTCGATGTTGCCGTTGATCACCGCGGGGTACGGGTCGCTGTCGAGGGTGAGCCACGGCGCCACGTTCTTCACGCGGTCGGCCGGGTCCCGGTAGTACATGATCTTCGAGTTGTCGGTGATGGCCGAGTTGAACAGGATGTTCCGCTCGCCGTAGTACGCCGCGAACACCAGCCGGTTGAACCAGTTGCCGATGGAGACGCCGCCGCTGCCCTGGTACGTGTACTTGGTCGCGTCGGTGTCGTATTCCTGGCCCTCGTTGGCTTTCTGCCCGTCGGGGCCGCCGACGATGGCGTAGTCGTTGGTGTCGCCCTGCAGCTCGCCGTAGTAGACCCGGGGCTGCTTGACGGTGATCTCGCCCTCGCTGACCTTGCCGTCCGAGCCGAGCTCGCTGACCGTGAAGTCGGGGTAGCCGGTGGCCGTCACGGTGCTGGCCTTGGCCGCGACGAAGCCGTTGCCGTGGGTGTAGACCAGGTGCTCGTTGATCCAGTTCTTCTGGCTCTCGGCCAGGCCGTTGGTGTTGACCTCACGGGCGGCCACGATGAAGTCGCTGGTGACCCCGTTGACCGTGTAGCGGTCGATGTCCAGCTTGGGCGGGAAGTCGTAGAAGTTGCGGCCCTGCCGGAACTGCTTGAACGTCGCGTAGAGCACGCTCGGGTCGAGCAGCCGGGCGTTGGCCACCGTCGACACGTCGCTCTTAATCTGGTCGTTGGTCGCGGTCGGCTTGTTGTCGTAGACCTTGGTGCTGACCTTGCCGTCGCCGATGCCGAAGGCGTCCTTGGTGGCCGCGATGTTGTGCGAGATCGGCACCGACTCCTTCTCGTTCGCGTTGGGCGCGACCGAGAACTGCTGCAGCACGGCCGGCCAGGCCACGCCGATCAGCAGGCTGGACAGCACCAGCAGCGCGGTGGCGATGGCCGGCAGCTGCAGGTTGCGCAGGAACGCGCCGGCGAAGAAGGCGGCGGCGCAGAACACCGCGATGCACAGCAGGATCAGCTTGGCCGGCATGACCGCGTTGAGCGCGGTGTAGGTGGCGCCGAAGGCCTGCGGGTTGTTCTGCGAGAACAGCAGGTCGTACCGGTCGAAGAAGTACGCGACCGCCTTGAGCAGCACGAAGATGCCGGCGATCACCGACAGCTGGATGCGGGCCGGGCCGGACAGCTGGCCGCCGCGGCCGGCCAGCCGGATGGCGCCGAACAGGTAGTGCGTGATCAGCGCGCCGAAGAAGGACAGCGCGACCGCGACGAACAGCCAGTTCAGCATCCACTCGTAGAACGGCAGCGTGAACACGAAGAAGCCGATGTCGAGGTTGAAGATCGGGTCGGTCTTGCCGAACGTGGTGCCGTGCAGGAACAGCTGCGCCTGCTGCCAGTCGTTGGTCGCGGTGACCGCGGACAGGAAGCCGACCACGACCGGGATGCCGATGCCGAACAGCTTCAGCCTGCGGGTCACGACCATGCGGTAGCGGGAGACCGGGTCGTCCGGCCCGGACAGCGGCACGAACACCGGCCGGCTGCGGTAGGCCAGGAACAGGCTGGCCCAGACCAGGCCGCCGACCACGACGCCGACCGCGAGGAACAGCACCACCTTGGTGAGCAGCGTGGTGGTGAACACCGACTGGAAGCCGACCTCGCCGAACCAGAGCCAGTCGATGTATGTCGACAGCACCCGTGAGCTGAGGATCAGCCCGATCAGCACGACCACCCCGACGACGATCAGGATGCGGCTGCGTCGGGACAGCGTGGGTAGTCCGACGGGAGGCCGGTTAGCCACGGGGCACTCTCCTACGGTTGCGGGCGTCGCGGACGCGGCCCTGCCGGGCCTCGCCACCTGTGACAACTCTACGGACGGTGTCCTGAGTTCCTCGGGCGGGACACACGGGCGTGACGCCGGTGGCGAACACCGGGGCCGGGGTGCGCCGGAAGTGTCCACCTCGGATGCGACGATGGGCGGCGTGCCTTCTGATGACGACGCCGACCAGACCCGGCCGACGCTGCTGCCCGCCCTGGCCCGCGAGGTCGAGGAGTTCGTCTCCACAGCCGGCTGGGATCAGGCGCCGCAACTGTTCGCGCTGGTCCCGACGGCCGAGCTGATCGCCCAGCAGCCCGAGCTGCGGGCGCAGCTGGACCCGGCCGCCGCGCTGACGCCGATCGCGCAGGAGGAGCTGCCCGGCGAGGACCTCGGTGACGCGCTGGCGTCCATCGTGTGGCCCGACGCGGTCACCGGCTGCGCCGTGGCGCAGGAGATCGTGGTGCTGCCGCCGGACGCCGAGGCCGAGATCGACTCCGTGGCCCACGCCGAGGACACCTCCGTGCTGCGTCGGGTCGCCGCCGAGCACCCGCAGCGCCGCGAGGCCCGGCTCGTGGCGGCCGTGCTGCGTGACGGCACCGCCGCCTGCGTGCTGCGCCTGCGTGGCGACCAGGACCGTCCGGACGAGATCGTCGAGCACCCCGAGCTCGCCCCCAACCTCACCGGCGCCCTCCTCCAGACGCTGCGTCCCTGATGCAGGGAAGGACGCCTTACCTGCATCGGATGCAGGTAAGGCGTCCTTCCCTGCATTGGTCAGCAGCCGGGGGTGGGCTTGCCGGCCTTGAGGGCCTGGAGCGCGGTTACGGCGTCGGACAGGGTGCTGACCTTGATCAGCTTCAGGCCGTCCGGCACGTGCTGCTTGGCCTCGGCGCAGTTGTCGGCCGGCGCCAGGAACGCCGTCGCGCCGGCCTCGCGGGCCGCGATCATCTTGAACGGGATGCCGCCGATCGGCTTCACGTCGCCCTGGTCGGTGATCTCGCCGGTGCCGGCGATGATGCCGCCGTTGTCCAGGTTGTCCGGGGTCAGCTTGTCGATGATGCTGAGCGCGAAGATCAGGCCGGCCGAGGGGCCGCCGACATCGGCCAGGCTGATCTTGACCTGGAAGTTCACGTCCGGCCGGTCGATCGGGCCGATGCCCATGAAGCCCCAGGTCCGGTCGTCGGCGTGGCCGAGCGTGATCGTCGCCGTCTGCTCGGGCGCGGTGCCGCGCTGGAACGTGACCGGCACGGCCTGTCCGGGCTTGGTGTTCTTGAGCGCGTCCTGCACCTGCTGCGAGGTGCTGACCTTGGCCCCGTTCACCGCCAGCAGCCGGTCACCCGCGTTGAGCACGCCGGTCACCGGGCTGCCCTTGCTGATCGTGCCGACCAGCACCTTCATCGGGTAGCCGAGATAGCGCAGCGCCGCGACCTGCGCGTTGGACTGCGAGTCGGTGAACTGCTGGACGTTCTCCTTCTGCACGTCCTGCTGCGACTCCCCCGGCTTGAAGTACTCTTCGCGCGGGGCCAGCGAGTACCGCCCGGACGCCCACAGGCCCAGCGCGCCGAACAGCGTCACGCTGTCGGTCAGCGACACCGTGGTCATCCGCAGCTGCCCCTTGGTGGGGAAGGTGTTCTGACCCTGCACCGAGATCACCGTCGTGTTGTCGACGCTGCCCAGCGTGTTGAACGTGGGGCCAGGGCCGATCGCCACGTACGGGATGGAGACGACGCCACCGAGCAGACCGATGACCGCCACCAGCACGAAGCTCCACACCAGCGTCCAGGTCCGGCGGCCGGGGCCGCCGCGGCGCGGGCGTGGAGGCTGCGGCTCAGCGGTGTCCTGATCAGGCCGCTCAGTTTGCTGACTCACGACCCGACAGGGTACGGGTTGGTCTGTGAGAGGCCCGTTCGCCATGCCTCCCGAATGACCGCGAGGCCGCGCCGGTGCTTCGCACGGTTGCTGGATTTCGATCGCCGCTACCGACTCGACCCGCCGGATACGCCGACGCGGCGGTCGAAATTCAGCAAGGGCGAGGCACCGGTCACGAGCGGCCTCGCCGCGACGCCGGAGGCGGCGCCAACGACACGGCGTACCGTGGAAGACATGACCGATCTGCCGTTCGGGTTCAATCCGTCACCGAACCCTGACGACCGCGGCGAGGGCTCCTCCGGCGGCGGCAACACACCGCCCGGGGGATGCCGCCCGGGGGCGTCCCCTTCGACATGGGCCAGCTCGGCCAGATGCTCAGCCAGCTGGGTCAGATGCTCAGCCAGGCCCAGACCTCCGGTGGTGGGCCGGTCAACTACGAGCTGGCCAAGCAGATCGCACTGCAGCAGCTGGCCCAGTCCGGCGGCACGGCCGGCGCGGACCAGACGAGCGCGGTGACCGACGCGGTGCACCTGGCCGAGATGTGGCTGGACCCGGCGACCACGCTGCCGGCCGGTGCGCGGGTGGCCAAGGCCTGGTCCGCCACGGACTGGGTGAACGAGACGCTGTCGACCTGGCAGCGGCTGTTCGACCCGGTGGCGCAGCGGGTGTCGGGCGCCTGGGTCGACGCGCTGCCCGCGGAGGCCAAGGCCGCCGCCGGCCCGATGCTGGCCATGGTCGGCCAGATGGGCGGCATGGCGTTCGGCTCGCAGCTGGGCAACGCCCTGGCGCAGCTGGCCGCCGAGGTCGTCACGTCCACCGACGTCGGCCTGCCGCTCGGTCCCGAGGGCACCGCGGCGCTGCTGCCGGCCAACATCGAGAAGTTCACCGGCGGGCTGGAGCGCCCGGCCAGCGAGGTCATCGTCTTCCTGGCCGCCCGCGAGGCCGCCCACCAGCGGCTGTTCACGCACGTGCCGTGGCTGCGGCAGCGCCTGCTGGCCACGGTCGAGGAGTTCGCCCGGGGCATCAAGGTCGACACCGCCGCGCTGGAGCAGCTGGCCACGCAGATCGACCCCAGCAACCCCGCCAGCATCGAGGACGCCATGCGGTCCGGTCTGCTCGAGCCGCAGACCACGCCCGAGCAGAAGGCCGCCCTCACCCGGCTGGAGACGTTGTTGGCGCTGGTCGAGGGCTGGGTCGACGTCGTCGTCGGCGACGCCGTCGGCGAGCGCCTCCCCGGGGCCGAGGCCCTTCGCGAGACGCTGCGCCGCCGTCGGGCCAGCGGTGGCCCGGCCGAGCAGACCTTCGCCACCCTCGTCGGCCTCGAGCTGCGGCCCCGTCGCCTCCGCGCCGCCGCCGCCCTCTGGCGTCTGGTCGGCGACCAGCACGGCATCGAGACGCGGGACGGCCTCTGGGCCCACCCCGACCTCATCCCCACCACCGAGGACCTCGACGACCCCATGGAGTTCGCCGAGCGTCTGGGCGGCTCCCAGCTCGGCGACGATCCCATCGCCGAGCTCGAGCGCACCGAGCGCGAGGAGAAGGAACGGGGCGAGAACGGCCCCGACCAGAGCTGATCTCGGACCAGAGCCGGGACGGAGCCCACGGGTTCCGTCCGGGCTCTGTTGTCCGAGTGGCCGGCGCCTCCCGGCCTCCACGCCCGGGTCCGCCGGCTGTCCTCATCGTCCGCTGCGAAAGAACGATTCGTGGCCTCTGGCGCCACGAAAGCGACTTTCGTGGCGCGCTTTCCTCAGTCCTCCTCGGTGATACCCCAGCCTGCCGCCGCCGACAGGCCCTCCAGGTAGCCGACCGCGCGGTCGGTCCGTGGATAGTCACGCACCAGCTTCCAGAAGTTGGGCCCGTGCCCGGGCACCAACAGGTGCGTCAGCTCGTGCACCAGCACGTAGTCCAGCACCCACGACGGCACCTCACGCAGCCGCTCGCTGACCCGGATCGTGCCGTCGGCCGGCGTGCAGGACGCCCAACGCGTCCGCATCGGCGGCACCCAACGCACGCTCTTGGGCGTCGCCCGGTTGCCCAGATGTCGCGCCGACAGCTCGGCGCACCGCGTCAGCAGTGCGTCGTCCGACGAACGCGCCGGCGACCTGCGACGGGTCTCGCTCCGCTGCAGGCGCGCCAGCATCTCAGCCACCCAGTGCTCCTCCTCGGCCCGGGTCATCTGGGCCGGGAGCAGCACGATGACCGTGTCACCCTCCCGATATGCCGTCACCGTGCGACGACGTCGCCGGCTGCGGCGAACCTCCACCTGTGGATCAGCCACGCGTTCACGGTACGGCCAAGCACCGACAATCCGCCCCGGGTCGTGGCGGCCGGCACTGCCGGCCCCGCGCGTTCCCCCTCGGGGGTGGTTCCGGCGGCCCGATCGGCACCACCGCCCGCGACCACGTTTGCGCAGCTGGGCTGGGCTGTTCGGGGAGTCGCGGCGAGGCCGGACACCAACTCGGGTGGTGCTGTCAAGTGCCGTCAGCGAGCGGCGAACGCCGACAAATAGAACGGTTCCGACGAACTGTCAATCGACCGATCGTGAACCGCGGGCTACCCACTCCGCCGGATGACGACCGGTTGCGGTCCCGGCCGCCACTGCCAGCCTGCGTTCATGGACCAGAAGCGTTCCGTGGACCTGCCGCTGCGGCCCCGGGTGCTGCCCGGCCTGGCCGTGCTGCGCCGCAACGAGCAGGAGGTGCAGATCGGCCTCGACCCCCGGCACGGCGTGCTGCTGGACGGCATGTCCGAGGACCTGATCAAACTGCTGCCGAGGTTGACCGGCCGGGCCACGGTGCCGGACCTGCTGTCCCGGCTGCCGGACGCGCAGTCCAGACAGGCGGCCCTGGTCATGCTGGGCTCGCTGGCCGACGCGGGCCTGCTCGACGACGCCGCCCTGCCGGTCGGTCCGCCCACGCCGCCCCGCCTGGCCGCGGACGCCACGGCGTGGGCGCTGCGCACCGGCGAGCCGTACGGCCGGCTGGCGCTCAACCGGCAGCAGGCCGCCGTCTCCGTACGGGGCGAGGGGCGGTTGGGCATCGCCGTCGCCTGCCTGCTCGCGGCGGCCGGCATCGGCTGCGTCGACTTCGACGCCGTCGGCACCGTACGGGCCGAGGACACCGGCACCGGCTACCTCGACGCCGACGTCGACACACCGCGGCAGGGCGCCGGCCTCGCCGCCATCAACCGCTCCGCCAGCACCGTGCGGACCGGTCCCCTGCCGCCGTCCCGCAAGCCGGACCTGGCCGTGCTCACCGACCTCGTGGTGCCGGCGCAGGACCTGATCGCCCCGCTGCACGCCGAGGGTGTGCCGTACATGCTCGTACGGATGCGTCACGGCACCGGTGTGGTCGGGCCGCTGACGGTGCCCGGTCGGACGAGCTGCCCGACCTGCATGGACCTGCTGCGCACGGATCTGGACCCGACGTGGCCGATGCTGGCCCTCCAGCTCGCCGACCAGCCGCAGCCCGGCGACCTGGCCGCTACCCAGGCCACCGCCGCTTTCGCGGCCGCGCAGGCGCTGGCCACGCTGGACTGGTGGCTCACCGGTGTCGGCGAGCCGGCCTTGGGCAACGCCGCCCTGGAGATCGACACCGTGGCCGGCACGGTGACGACGCGGCCGTGGGAGCCGCATCCGGACTGCCGCTGCGGCGCGGCCGGGGTCGAGGAGGCTAGCGTGTAGGGCGCAGGCCGGGGTGGACGAGATCACTCACGTCGCCCCCCAGCTCAAGGGGAGAATCACCGGGTGACCGATATCCCGCGCAATGCCGTGCAGCGGACCGCGAAGCTCGCCAGTCTCCCGATCGGGGTAGCCGGTCGGGTGGTCGGCGGCTGGGGCAAGCGGCTGATCGGCCAGAGCGCCGAGGAGGTCAGCTCACAGCTCAACGCCAAGACGGCCGAGCAGCTGTTCGCGGTGTTGGGCCAGCTCAAGGGCGGCGCCATGAAGTTCGGGCAGGCGCTGAGCGTGTTCGAGGCGGCCGTGCCGGACGAGCTCGCCGCGCCCTACCGGGACGCGCTGACCAAGCTCCAGGCCGCCGCGCCGCCGCTGGAGGCCCGTGTCGTGCACCGCGTGCTGGCCGAGCAGCTCGGCGCCGGCTGGGCCAAGCGGTTCCAGGAGTTCGACGACGTGCCGGCGGCCGCGGCCAGCATCGGGCAGGTGCACAGGGCCATCTGGCACGACGGCCGCGAGGTCGCGGTCAAGGTCCAGTACCCGGGCGCGGACGAGGCGCTGCTGTCGGACCTCAAGCAGCTCCAGCGATTCAGCCGGCTGTTCCAGGCGCTGGTGCCCGGAGCGGAGATCAAGCCGTTGCTGGCCGAGCTGCGTGAGCGCATGGTCGAGGAACTCGACTACCGGACCGAGGCCTCGCACCAGCGGGCCTTCGCCAAGGCCTTCGACGGCGACGAGCACGTGCTGGTGCCCAAGGTGGTGGCCAGCGCGCCGATGGTCGTCATCTCCGAGTGGGTGACCGGCACGCCGCTGGCGTCGATCATCCGTGACGGCGAGCAGGAGACCCGCGACCACGCCGGCACGCTGCTGTCGGAGTTCCACTTCTCCTCGCCGGCCCGGACCGGGCTGCTGCACGCCGACCCGCATCCCGGCAACTTCATGCTGCTGGCCGACGGCCGGCTGTGCGTGATCGACTTCGGCGCGGCGGCGCAGCTGCCGAACGGCCTGCCGCGGACGCTGGGGCTGATGACCCGGCTGTCGCTCGAGCACCGTTCCGAGGAGCTGCTCGAGCTGCTGCGGGACGAGCACTTCGTGCGGCCGGACAGCGAGGTCGAGCCGGACGACGTCGTCGCCTATCTCGGGCCGTTCGTCGAGCCGCTGCGGACCAAGCGCTTCAAGTTCACCCGTAAGTGGCTCCAGCAGCAGGCCGAGCGCATCGGCGACCTGCGTGGGCAGGACTTCCGCACCGGGCGGTCGCTCAACCTGCCGCCGCAGTACCTGCTCATCCACCGGGTGACGATGGGCGCGACCGGCATCCTGTGCCAGCTCGGCGCCGAGGTGCCGGCGCGGGCGATCGTGTCACGGTGGCAGCCCGGCTTCGCCGACTGAGTTTTTGGCGCCGCCTCCGGCGTCGCGGCTCGGCCGCTCGTGACCGGTGCTGTGCTTGTTGGCGCCGCCTTCGGCGTCGCGGCGAGGCCGCTCGTGACCGGTGCCTCGCCCTTGCTGAATTTTCGAACGCCGCATCGGCTCGGTGGTGGGGTGCGCCGGGTGGCGGCGATCGAAAATCCAGCAACCGTGCGAAGCACCGGCGCGGCCTCGCGGGACTGAGGCTGGCGACGGGCTCCTCCGACTGGGTTGTCCACAGCCTCAACCGCCCGAATCACCGGCGAATGGTGAGTTGTCCACAGAAATCGAATCGGTATTCCACGGCGGCCGGCGTGGTCGGACCATCGAGGTCATGACGCACACCTCGCCGCCCGACCTGGCGACGCTCGCGGACACCATGCCCGACGGCGTGGTCCGCACCGCCGAGCTGCTCGCCACCGGCGTGCCCGGTCCCGTCATCGGCCGCCGGTGCCGACCCGACGGGCCGTGGCAGCGTCTGCTGCCCGGCGTCGTGCTGATGTCGAGCGGCGAACCCAGCCGTCGGCAGCGGCTTCGGGCCGCCCTGGCCTACGCCGGCGAGGGCGCCGCCATCACCGGGCTCGACGCCGCCGGTCTCGACCACGACATCGGCGTACGGGCCGACGAGGCCGTCCACGTGCTCATCCCCGAGGCTCGGCGTTCCACCACCAACGGCTACGTCGTGGTCGAGCGCACCGCTCGGATGCCCGCCCTGATCGACCGCGACGGTCTCCAGTACGCCCCCATGCCCCGGGCCGTCGTCGACGCCGCCCGCCGTGAACGCGATGCCTTGCGCCTTCGTGCCCTGCTTTCCGGCCCCGTCCGCTGCGGGGCTTGCAGCGTCGCCCAGCTCTGCGCCGAGCTCGACGCCGGCAACCAGCGCGGTTCCGCCGCTCCTCGCGCCGCCCTTCGCGCCATTTCCGACGGCGTCGTCTCCCTCACCGAGGGGCTCGCCCGGCGGGTCGCCCGCGGCGCCGCCGTGCCCCCTCCTCGGTGGAATGTCCCCCTGCGCGACGTCTCCGGCTGCCTGCTCGGCGTCGTCGACGCCTGGTGGGACGACGTCGCCCTGGCTTGGGAGGTCGGCTCCCACCACTTCCGCCTCGGCCTCGCCGAGGCCCCTCTCTGTTCGGCCCAGCCCCAGCTCACTTCCGCCGGCGTGCTCGTCGTGCGGACCCCTCCCGCCCGCCTCCGCACCGATCCCCTCGGCGTCCGCCGCGACCTCGTCCAGGCCTTCCACCGCGCCGCCGACCGGGTCCGACCGCCCGTCCACGCCCTGCCCGACCGGGCGAGGTGAGTCGTCACCAGTATTCGGCGGGGAGCTTGCCTTCGATGTCGCGGACGTGGGCACGGGCGCAGGTGGGGCACAGCCAGCGTTGGCTGCCGCGCTCACGTTCGGACACCCAGGCGAGGGCGTCGGCGGGCGCGGCGGCGGGGTCGCGGCGGCGGCCGCAGATCGAACAGTGCGCGAGTTCGTTGTCTGCCACGGGGTCGACGCTAAGTCAGATCAGCGCGCCGCGGGCGGGGAGTTGGAGGTCCGAGTGGACGCCGGCCCTTGGACCAAGCGCGCCCGGCCGGCGCACCACCCCCAAGGGGCAGCACGCCGGCCGGGCGTGAGCATGGTGAAACGCCGCAAGCACGGGGCTCAGCCCCGAAGGGGCCGAGTCCCGTGCTCACGCGGCATGTTGTTGTGTTTCTTCAGGAGACGTAAGCGGACGAGGCCCGCTCCGCCCGCCTGGTGGCCCAGCCGGCGACCCTGCGCCACCGCGAGGTGGCGGAGAGCCGGCGGGCCAAGCGTTGCTCCTCGGCTACCTGGCGTACTTCGTGCAATCGAATTCGTGCGAGTTCTTGGTCGAGCAACATGAACGAGGTCCCCTCAGGTTCGTACGTCGAGATCATCGGGATGTCGGCGGTGTAACGGACGGTGTTCACGCGGCTGCCTCCTGCTTTCCTGTGGTCCCGGGGCCCGCCTCGGCGAGGCGGTCGTTCTTGCGCGGACGGCCACGGGGCCGCTTGCGCGGGATGACCGCGCCACGCTCGAAGATCTCCCCACCCCAGACGCCCCAGGGCTCACGCCGCGCAAGCGCCGCGGTGAGGCACTCGGCCAGCACGGGGCAGGAGGCGCACAGCGCCTTGGCCTGCTCCAGCTCGGCGGGCGCGTCGGCGAACCACAGGTCGGGGTTGTTGGCCCGGCAGGGCAGGTCGAGCCCGGCACCCGGTGCGGTGTCGAGCAGCTCCGCTACACCGGCGCCCGTGGGCGCCGCGAAGTCGGGCAGCACAGTTCCCTCTATCGGAACGGTGGCGGTGAACATGGTGGACTTCCTCCCGGTTTCGGTGGTGCTCATGCAGGTGTCGTTGGCGGTGGAGTCGTCGTACGTCGGGGCGTGCATGTCCCTGCCGTTCGAGTAGTGCCGTGAAATACACGAAGGCCGCGGTCCCGTTCCCGGGTCCGCGGCCTCAGTGAGCCGTGCCTGACATGCCTGTCAGGTACTTCGCTCCTGCGCGGACCAGAGAAGAACGTGCTTGCGAACCTTCACGAACGCCGACTGACCATTGGTCAGGGCGCGCTCAACCTGCTCGGCCTTCCACGGCCGCAGCAGATCGACGGAGACACTGGTGGCACCTGGCGTGCTTGCGTTGCCGCACATGGCGACAGCCCCGGCGAGCGGATAGGCCGGTGCCGGTGCAACCAGAATGTTGATGCCGTTGGTACCCATGCCGTCCGCCTCCCATCCAGGGTCTCGAAGTGATGTTCAGGTCTTGTGTTGTTCGGGCGTCTCGCGCCCGGCCTATGCAGGCTATTGCCCCTGCGCAGGGGCGTGCAACCGGTTTTTGAAAAGTTCCGCCAGAACTTCTCGGCGGTCAGGTGGAGCCTACACCCGCATCCCCCTCGACCAGGGCGATCACGTCGGCGCCGTACTTGTCGAGCTTGCTCGGGCCGATGCCGGAGATCGCCACCAGGCCCCCGGTGTCCCGCGGCCGCTGCTCGGCGATGGCGGTCAGCGTCGTGTCGGTGAACACCACGTACGGAGGAACCCTCAGCTGCTTGGCCCGGGCCGCCCGCCACTTGCGCAGCCGGTCGAGCAGCTCTTCGTCCACATCGGACGGACAGGTGGCACAGCGGCCGAGCTTGATCGCCGGCGTGTTCAGCAGCGTGTCGCCGCAGACCCGGCACTCGACCCGCACGGCCCGCCGCGTCGGCGCGGCCTCCCGCTGGGCGCCACCGCCGACCGTTCGGGCAGCCGGATGGTCCTCGGGCAGCAGCCCGTAGAGGAAGCGGCTGCGCCGCCGGTGCCGTCGCCCGCCGGCGGTCCGCGACAGCGACCACGACAGCCACAGATGTTCACGCGCCCGGGTGACGCCGACGTAGAGCAGCCGGCGCTCTTCCTCGATCGCCGCCTCGTCGGTGTCGGCGTGCTGGATCGGCATGGTGCCCTCGGTCAGGCCGATCAGGAACACCGCGTCCCACTCCAGCCCCTTGGCCGCGTGCAGCGACGCCAGCGTGACGCCCTCCACGGTCGGCGGGTGCTGAGCCTCGGCCCTCAGGTCCAGCTCGGCCACGAACCGCGCCAGGTCGGCACCGGGCGTCACGGAGTCGAGCTCCTCGGCCAGCTCGACCAGCGCGAGCAGCGACTCCCAGCGCTCACGCTGCGCCCCGCCGGTCGGCGGCTCCAGCGACAGGCCGTGCGGCTTGAGCACCTCGCGGACGATCTCGGGCAGCCCGGCCTCGGACGCCCCGTTGACGGCGCCGCGCAGCGACACCATCGCCTGCCGGATCTCGGGCCGGTTGAAGAACCGCTCGCCGCCGCGCACCTGGTACGGGATCTGCGCCTCGGCCAGCGCCTGCTCGTAGGCCTCGGACTGGGCGTTGACCCGGTACAGGATGGCGACCTCGCTGGCCGGCACCCCGTTGCGCAGCAGCGCGCCGATCTTGTCGGCGACCGCGACGGCCTCCCCCGGCTCGTCGTCGAACTCGGAGAACTTGGGCTCCGGCCCGGACGGCCGGTGCCCGATCAGGCGCAGCCGCGACCCGGACGGGCGGTCCCGCGCCGCCCCGATCACCCGGTTGGCCAGCGCCACCACCTCGGGCGTCGACCGGTAGTCCCGTTCAAGCCGCACCACGACGGCCTCCGGGAACCGCCGCGGGAAGTCCAGCAGCGGTCGCGGCGAGGCGCCGGCGAAGGAGTAGATGGTCTGGTTGGCGTCGCCGACCACGGTCAGGTCGTCGCGGCCGCCGAGCCAGCCGTTGAGCACCCGCTGCTGAAGTGGCGTCACGTCCTGGTACTCGTCGACGACGAAGCAGCGATACCGGTCGCGGAACTCGACGGCGACGTCGGAGTGCTCCTCCAGGATCGCCGCGGTGTGCAGCAGCAGGTCGTCGAAGTCGAGCAGCCGCGCCCGGGTCTTGAGCTGCTCGTAGCCCTGGTAGACGCGGGAGATCTGCTCGGCCGGCATCGGGACGTCACGCCGCGCGCGGGTCACCGCCGCCGGGTAGTCCTCCGGGGTGATCAGCGACGCCTTGGCCCACTCGATCTCGCTGGCCAGGTCACGCAGCGACTCCGCGCTGGTCGGGGCCCCGAGCCGGTTGGCCGCCTGTCCGACGAGTCGCAGCTTGCCGTCGATCAGCTCCCATGGCGCGTCACCGATCACCCGCGGCCAGAAGTAGCGGAGCTGGCGGAGGGCCGCGGCGTGGAAGGTGACCGCCTGCGCGCCGGTCACGCCGAGCGCCCGCAGCCGGGTCCGCATCTCGCCGGCCGCCCGCTTGGTGAAGGTGACGGCGAGCACCTGGCCCGGCGCCACGTGGCCGCGGTCGACGAGGTAGGCGATCCGCCTGGTGATCGTCCTGGTCTTCCCGGTGCCCGCCCCGGCCAGCACGCACACCGGTCCGCGCGGCGCGGTGACCGCGGCGAGCTGCTCCGGATCCAGGTCTTCGAGGAGTCGACCTCCGGCATCCATGCCCCGCATCCTCGCAGAGGCCTCCGACAGAAAATGCGGAGCAGGGCGCAACCCGTCCACGCACCGGCCTTATCCTGGACACATGGCTGGTAAGCAGGAGGACAAGGCGGCCGCCAAGGAGGCGTCGCGGGCCAAGCGCGCGGAGTCGCGGGCTCGGCGCGGTCAGATCTTCGAGGCGTTCAAGATGCAGCGTCGCGAGGACAAGGCCCTGGTGCCGCTCATGGCCGCGGCACTGGTCGGGGTGGCCGCCGCCGCGTTCCTGATCGGCCTGATCTGGGACATGCAGTGGCTGTTCCTCGGCCCCGGCGTCGTGCTCGGCGCGCTGGCCGCCGTGCTGCTGTTCGGACGGCGCGTCTCGCGCAACGTCTACAGCAAGGCGGAGGGTCAGAGTGGCGCGGCCGCGTGGGCCCTGGACAACCTGCGCGGCGGCAATTGGCGGGTCACCCAGGCGGTGGCCGGCACCACGCAGTTCGACGCCGTGCACCGCGTGCTCGGCCGTCCCGGCGTCATCCTGGTCGGCGAGGGCGCGCCGCACCGGGTGAAGAACCTGCTCGCGCAGGAGAAGAAGCGGCTGGCCCGGGTCGTCGGCAGCACACCGATCTACGACTTCATCGTCGGCAACGGCGAGGGCGAGGTGCCGCTGCGCAAGCTCCAGCAGCACATGATGAAGCTGCCCAAGAACATCTCGAACGCCGACGTTGACCGGCTCGAGAAGGGCATGGCCGCGCTGGCCAGCCGCGGTGCCGCGCTGCCCAAGGGCCCGCTGCCCGCCGGCGCCAAGATGCGCAACGTGCAGCGCGCCATGCGCCGCCGGTGAAGACACCCAGCTGACACGAAAGAGGACTTGGTGGCGTGAGACGCCACCAAGTCCTCTTTCGTTATGGAGGAGCTCAGCGCATGCGGACCACGACCGTGCCGACCAGACGGTCATGCAGGCCGCGGTAGTCGTAGTCCCAGATCACGACCGGGATGATCAGCCCGACCAGGAACGTGCGCAGCAGTGCCCGCGGCACGCCGACCATGGCGGAGCCGTCGATGCGGGCGACGCGCACGCCCATCGCGTACATGCCGGGCGTGAAGCCGAAGAAGGACACCGCGACCACGCCGATCAGGAACCAGGTCAGGAGGCTCCAGTTCCGCGGCAGGTCGGGCATGGTGAACAGGCCGGTGATGAGACCGGCCAGCACGCAGTCGATGAGCATGGCCACGGCCCGCCGGGCGGTCGACGGGATCGAGCCGACGCCGGTCTCGGGCAGCCCGAAGCGCTCGCCGCGGTAGCGGTGAGCCGAGTCACCGCCGCCCGGCTCCATGGCCGCGCGCGGCCCGGACATCCACGAACCGGTCCACCTGTTCACCCCTCCAGGGTAAGGCCGCGGTCACAGCCCGGCGATGACGAGGGGGAGGACTACCCTTTCCGCGGTCTCGTTAACACCCGCGAAACACCCGGGTGACTGACGGGCAACACCGCCCACCTAGTTTCGTCACGAAAACAGCCGGCGACGTGCCGGGACGGGCTACGAGCCGAAGGAGCCAACGAGGGTGTTCACCAATCCCGACGAGGTCCTGCGCTTCATCTCCGACGAGGAAGTGAAGTTCGTCGACGTCAGGTTCAGCGACCTGCCAGGCATCATGCAGCACTTCACCGTGCCGGCGGCGTCGTTCGACGCGGATGCCATCGCCGAGGGGCTGGCCTTCGACGGCTCGTCGGTGCGCGGGTTCCAGCAGATCCACGAGTCGGACATGCTGCTGCTGCCCGACCTGGCCACCGCGCGGATCGACCCGTTCCGCATCGAGAAGACCCTCATCGTCAACTTCTTCGTGCACGACCCGCTGACCCGCGAGGCCTACAGCCGCGACCCGCGCAACATCGCGCGCAAGGCCGAGCTGTTCATCGCCGAGAACGGCGTCGCGGACCAGGCGTTCTTCGGTGCCGAGGCGGAGTTCTACCTGTTCGACTCGGTGCGCTTCGACAGCGCCGAGAACGCCTCCTTCCACGAGATCGACTCCATCGCCGGCTGGTGGAACACCGGTCGTGACGAGGAGGGCGGCAACCAGGGTTACAAGGTCAAGTTCAAGGGCGGCTACTTCCCGGTCTCGCCGACCGACCACTTCGCCGACCTGCGCGACAAGATCACCCTGAACCTGATCGACTCCGGCTTCACCGTCGAGCGGGCCCACCACGAGGTCGGCACCGCCGGTCAGGCCGAGATCAACTACAAGTTCAACTCGCTGCTGCACGCGGCCGACGACCTGCAGCTGTTCAAGTACATCGTCAAGAACACGGCGTGGCAGGCCGGCAAGACCGCGACCTTCATGCCCAAGCCGCTGTTCGGCGACAACGGCTCCGGCATGCACTGCCACCAGTCGCTGTGGAAGGACGGCGCGCCGCTGTTCTACGACGAGTCCGGCTACGGCGGCCTGTCCGACACCGCGCGCCACTACATCGGCGGCCTGCTGCACCACGCGCCGAGCCTGCTGGCCTTCACCAACCCGACGGTGAACTCCTACCACCGCCTTGTCCCCGGCTTCGAGGCCCCGGTCAACCTGGTGTACTCGCAGCGCAACCGCTCCGCGTGCATCCGGATCCCGATCACCGGCAACAACCCGAAGGCCAAGCGGGTCGAGTTCCGCTGCCCCGACTCGTCGGGCAACCCGTACCTGGCCTTCGCCTCGATGCTGATGGCCGGCCTCGACGGCATCAAGAACAAGATCGAGCCGCCGGCCCCGGTCGACAAGGACCTCTACGAGCTTCCCCCCGAGGAGGCCCGCGAGGTCGCGCAGGTGCCGGCGTCGCTGGGCGAGGTGCTGGACAACCTCGAGCGCGACCACGACTTCCTGCTCGAGGGCGGCGTGTTCACGCCGGACGTGATCGAGACCTGGATCGCGCTCAAGCGTGAGAACGAGATCGACCCGCTGCGGCTGCGCCCGCACCCGTACGAGTTCGCGCTGTACTACGACGTGTGATCGAAGGCGGGTTCACCCCGCCGGAGCTTGACGTCGCGCAGAAGCCGGGTCCGTCTCGACGGGCCCGGCTTTTGCTTACGACATAAGGGAAAAAGTGACACAGGCGTAACAAGGCGACCGGCGCGGTCGGGTTGGATGAACAGCAGGTGCTGCTGGAGGTGGCGAGATGGCCGAACCCATTCCCGTTGAGTCCACGCGCGAGGTGGTCGTCGCCGTTCCGGTCTACGACGCGGTGCACGGCCTGAGCCGGACCTGGCCGCAGAACTACCGGCTGAACTTCGACGTCACGCCGCACGGCGAGGTGGTCATCCGCGGCGACAAGGCCGGCCTGCGTGGCCTGGCCGTGCAGCTGCTGGCGCTGGCCGAACCGGACGTGCCGGACCGCTATCACCACCGGATCGACGACTTCATGCTCGAGGTCGACCGTGGCTCGTCACCGGTGCGGATCGAGCAGGCAGGCTGACAGCAGGGCGTTTCGGGTGACCCTCTAGTGTCACGCCCGTGGCCGAGAATGACACCAACCTGCTGTCCACCCACTACTTCGACTCCGCCGCCGAGGCGGCCGAGGCGGTGCGCGCCGCAGACCTGCTCGGTCTGGGCGTCGCGCTGGCCAACCGGCTCGTCCCGGACACCGACTCCGACGACGGCTCGTTCGTCGAGGAGTGGGTGGTCGACGTCTTCGCCAGCGTTCCCGAGGCGGAGACCGACGACGAGGCCGAGGTGGCCTGAACCGCTCGAGGTGGGGCGTGACCGCACGCCCCACCCCAGCGCTCAGACCGTGATCACGACCTTGCCGCGCACATGGCCGCCCTCGACCAGGCGCTGCGCGTCGGCCGACTCGGCCAGCGGGAACACCTTCTCGATGACCACCGTGATCTCACCCGATGCGGTGAGCTCCCCCAGCCAGGACAGCTGCTCGCTGTTCGGCTTCACGAACACGTACTGACCGCCCAGCTCGCGGACCTTGGCGTCGATGATCGAGCCGATACGGGCCGGATCGCGGACCAGCTTGGGCGACACGCTCAGCGCCTCGCCGCCGACCAGGTCCAGCACCGCGTCGACCTTGCCGTCGCCGCCCAGCAGCGCCGCCACCCGGTCCTCGAGGCCGTCGCCGTAGGTCACCGGCTCCGCGCCGAGCGAGCGCAGGAAGTCGTGGTTGCGCTCCGACGCCGTGCCGATGACCCGCGAAGCGCCGAGCGCCCGTGCGATCTGCACGGCCAGGTGACCGACGCCGCCGGCCGCGGCGTGCACCAGCACGGTGTCGCCCTCGCCGACGCCGACCTTCTTCAGCAGCTGCAACGCCGTCAGCCCGGCCAGCGGCAGCGCCGCCGCCTGCTCGAACGTGATGCCGGCCGGCTTGTGGGCCAGGCCCCGCTCCGGCGCGGCCACCAGCTCGGCGAACGTGCCGTTCTGCACGTGGTCCTTGCGCAGGTAGCCGAACACCTCGTCGCCGGGCGCGTAGCCGTCGGCCGCCGGGCCGACCGCGACGACCACGCCGGCGGCGTCCCAGCCCTGGATGAGCGGGAAGTGGTGCGGCAGCGCGCCCTGCACGTAGCCCTCGCGGATCTTGTAGTCCACCGGGTTCACGCTGGCCGCCTTCACGGCCACCAGCACCTGGTCCGGGCCGACCAGCGGGTCCGGCAGCTCCTGGAGTGACAGCACCCCCGCGTCGCCGAACTCGTTCTGCGCGATCGCCTTCACAACAACCTCCGCTGCTCGTCACTGCCCGTCGTAGAAGATCCGCTCCACCACACTGCGCGCCCGACGGGTGGTACGCCGGTAGTCGTCCAGGAATTCCCCCGGATCGGTGCCCTGCGGGTACCCCATCGCGGCCGCCACGGATGCGAGCTCACGCCCCGATGTTGGCACCTGGTCGGTCGGCTTGCCCCGCACCAGCGTCACAGCGTTACGTGCCCTGGTCGCCATCAGCCACGCCGAGGTCAGCGCCTCCGCGTCGGCCTCGGTGATCAGGCCCTGTTCGGTGGCGAAGGCCAGGCCCTCCAGCGTGGACGTGGTGCGCAGCTCCGGCCGGTCGCCGGCGTGTTGGAGCTGGAGCAGCTGCACCGTCCACTCGATGTCGGCCAGCCCGCCGCGGCCCAGCTTGGTGTGCGTGGTCGGATCCGCGCCGCGGGGCAGCCGCTCGGCGTCGACCCGGGCCTTGATCCGCCGGATCTCCCGCACCATCGCCGGGTCAAGCCCGCCGGCCGGATAGCGGACGGGGTCGACCATCTCGCAGAACCGCCGGCCGAGGTCCTCGTCGCCGGCCACGTTGCTGGCCCGCAGCAGCGCCTGCGCCTCCCACACCTCGGACCACTGCGCGTAGTAGGCCTGGTAGGAACTCAAGGTCCGGGCCAGCGGCCCGTTGCGGCCTTCGGGGCGGAGATCGGCGTCGACCACGAGCGGCGGATCCTGGCTCGGGGCGGCGAGCAGTCGTCGAACCGCCTCGGCGATGCCGTTGGCGTACTTGACGGCTTCGGCTTCGGTGGCGCCGTTGCGCGGTTCGCACACGAACAGCACGTCGGCGTCCGAGCCGTAGCCGAGCTCACGGCCGCCGAGCCGACCCATGCCGACCACCGCGATCGTCGCCGGCGGCGCCGTCCCGTCGGCGGACCGCAAGGCCACATCCAGCGCGGACTGCAACACCGCCAACCACACACCGGACAGCGCCGCGCACACCTCTTCGACCTTGATCAGCCCGAGCAGGTCGGCGCAGGCGACGCGCAGCAGCTCGTGCCGGCGCAACGACCGCGCCGCCGCGACGGCCTGCGTGAGATCAGCGTGTCGGCCGACGGCGCTGCGCAGCGAGCCCGCGACCTCGACGGGATTTCGGTGCGCCAGCGACGCCGTTTCGGACAGCAGCC
Organism: Kutzneria chonburiensis; assembly: GCF_028622115.1. NCBI lineage: Bacteria > Bacillati > Actinomycetota > Actinomycetes > Pseudonocardiales > Pseudonocardiaceae > Kutzneria > Kutzneria chonburiensis. The sequence goes on along the minus strand of NZ_CP097263.1, from coordinate 8,575,493 downwards.
GCAGCACCTCCGGCGCCCGCACGAGCAGGTCCGGCACCAGCTTCGACGTGCTCAGCACGACCGCGAGCCGCTCGACCACGGCACCCTCGTCCCGCAGCAGCCGCAGGTACCAGGGCGTATCGGCCAGCGCCTCGGACACCCGCCGATACGCCAGCAGGCCGCCGTCCGGATCGGGTGTGTTGGCCAGCAGGTCGAGCAACACCGGCAGCAACGTCATCTGGATCGCCGCGCGCCGCGAGACCCCGGACGTCAACGCCTCGATGTGTCGGAGCGCGCCGTCTGGCGCGGTGTAGCCGAGGGCGGCGAGGCGGGCCGTGGCTTCCTTGGTCGTCAGCCGCATGCCCTCGGTCGGCACGCGGGCGACGGATTCCAGCAGTGGCCGGTAGAACAGCTTCTCGTGCAGGCGACGCACCCGGTTGCCGTGCCGGCGGAACTCGGCCAGCAGCACATCCGCCGCCGCACGCCGGCCGTCCGGGTACAGCCCGGCCGAGCGCGCCAGCCAGCGCAGGCCCGAACGGTCGTCGTCGGCCGGGAACGTGTGCGTCCGCCGCAGCCGCTGCAACTGGAGCCGGTGCTCCAGCGTGCGCAGGAACCGGTACGACTCGGCCAATCCAGCCGCGTCGGCCCGGCCGACGTAGCCGCCGGAGCCCAGGGCGGCCAATGCCGCCATGGTCGTGGGCGAGCGCAGTGCCTCGTCCGACCGGCCGTGCACGAGTTGCAGCAGCTGCACCGCGAATTCGACGTCTCGCAGCCCGCCGCGGCCGAGCTTCAGCTCCCGCTCGGCGATGTCCTTCGGCACGTGGTCCTCGACGCGGCGGCGCATGGCCTGCACGTCGACGACGAAGTTCTCCCGTCCGGCCGCCGTCCACACCATCGGCGCCAGCGCCTCGACGTAGCGGCGGCCGACCTCCGCGTCGCCGGCGACCGGCCGCGCCTTGAGCAGCGCCTGGAACTCCCAGGTGCGGGCCCAGCGCTTGTAGTACGCGATGTGGCCGTCCAGGCTCCGGACCAGCGCGCCGGCCTTTCCCTCCGGGCGCAGCGCCGCGTCCACCTCGAAGCAGGCCTCGCCGGCGATGCGCATCATCGAGCTGGCCAGCCGGGTCGCCGTCGACAGGTCGTCGTCGTTGTCGATCACGAAGACCACGTCGACGTCGCTGACGTAGTTGAGCTCGCGGCCACCGCACTTGCCCATGGCGATCACGGCCAGCGTGGACGGCTTGTCGACCTGCTTCGCCGCCAGTGCGAGGGATGCGCGCAGCGCGGCGTCGGCCAGATCGGACAGCTGCTCCGCCACCTGCTCGTAGCCGAGCTCGGCGATCTCCGGCTGCACCAGGTGCCCCAGGTCGGCGGCCGCGATGTCCAGCAGCAGCCCCCGATAGGCCCGGCGCAGCTGCCGGACGTCGCCCTCTTCGACCGTACGCAGCAGATGCGCGGTGTAGTCGTGGTCCGGCGCGGCTTCCGAGCTCAGCCGCCGCCACTCGTCGGGATTGGCGATCACGAAGTCGCCCAACGCGGTCGACGAGCCCAGCACGGCGATCAGCCGGCCGCGGAACGCGCCGTCGGTGCTCAGCGCCTCGGCGATGGCCGGCCATTGCCCGCCGGCGGCCTCGCGCAGCCGATCGAGGCTCTGCAGCGCCAGGTCCGGGTCGGGACTACGCGACAAGGCGCCGAGCACGAGCTCGGCGCCTTCGACCGGACCGCCACGCCACCAGCCGCCGGCGTGCAGGATGTCTTCGGCCCGTGGATCGGTGAGCCCGAACCTGGCCGGCGAGAACGTGGACCGTGGATCTGTCATGACGGGCCCAACCGTAGTCCTCCCGGCTGGAGCCCCGTCACCTCGCTAACGGGCGACGATCAAGAACAGGCCGTAGAGCACCACGGCCGAGCACGCCGTGAAACACACGAGCGCGAGCGTCAGGCCGGCGGCGCCGGAGCCACCCTGGGCCCGGGCCGCCACTCGCTGCGAGACGCCGCGGATGCCGGTGGCGAACAACGCCACCACCGCGGCCACCGACACCAGGCCGACGATGAACACTTCACCGAGCGCCGCCCAGTTCACGCTCATGCCGCCACCTTGATCGGCTCGTCGACCACGATCTCGTCGTTGACGACGCTGTCCGGGGTGACCGGCCGGCGGCGCGAGGCCAGGTAGATGCCGGTCGCGACGGCAATGCCGATGACCGCCACGACGATGACGCCGGCCGTGCCGGTGCTGGCGATCGAACTGGCGATGGCGCCTACCACGGCCGCCGCCGGCAGCGTCAGCACCCAGGCCAGGACCATGCGGCCCGCGGTGCTCCACTTGACGTTGGACGCCCGCCGGCCGAGGCCGCCGCCCAGGATGCTGCCGGACACGACGTGCGTCGTGGACAGGGCGAAGCCGAGGTGCGAGGACGTGAGGATCACCGCCGCCGCGCTGGTCTGCGCCGCGAAGCCCTGGGGGCCGTCGATCGTGGTCAGGCCCTTGCCCAGGGTCTGGGTGATGCGCCAGCCGCCGAAGTACGTGCCGAGCGCGATCGCCGTGCCGGCGCTGACGATCACCCACACCGGCGGGCCGGCGTTGGCCGGCAGCGCACCCGCGGTGATCAGCGTCAGCGTGATCACGCCCATCGTCTTCTGGGCGTCGTTCGTGCCGTGGGCCAGCGAGACCAGGCCGGCCGAGACGATCTGGCCGACCCGGAAGCCCGAGGACACCACCTTGCGGTCGGCCGACCGGGTCAGGCGGTAGGTCAGGAAGGTGGCGGCCATCGCGATCAGACCGGCGATCAGCGGCGAGGCGACCGCCGGGATCAGCACCTTCTCGACGACCTTGCCGAAGTGCACCGCGTCGGCGCCCGAGGCGATCCAGGTGGCGCCGATCAGGCCGCCGAACAGTGCGTGCGAGGAGCTGGAGGGCAGGCCGACCAGCCAGGTCAGGAGGTTCCAGACGATGGCGCCGACCAGTCCGGCGAACACCACCGCGGGAGTGATCTTGAGGTCGTCCACGATGCCGCCGGAGATGGTCTTGGCGACCTCGACCGAGAGGAAGGCGCCGACCAGGTTCAGCACTGCGGACATGGCGACGGCGACTCGTGGTCGCAGGGCGCCGGTCGCGATCGAGGTGGCCATCGCGTTGGCCGTGTCGTGGAAGCCGTTAGTGAAATCGAAGGCCAGCGCCGTCAGCACAACAACGGCCACCAGTAGGGGGACGTCCACCAATTCCTCCGGCGGTGGGCAACTATGTGTAGAACGCTACCCCACCGTCGGATGGGGTGACAGACGACCAGCTGGGCGTCATACCGGCAACGTACAGTGACGGCGCGTTATCACACCAGTGGCAGCGTTCTCACACTCCCCAGGGCCGGCTCCAGCTCGCCCGCACTGAGCTGCACGAACCGACGCGCAAACGGTTGCCAGGCTTCGGCCAGGGTGACGTGCGCCTCCACCAGGAAGTCCGGCTCCAGCTGACCAGGTCGGGCCAGCGCCGCCTCTTCGGGTGCCAGGGATGCCCACTTCAGCACGATTTCCGGCGTCGTCTCGATATGGAATTGCACGCCGTAGGCCACCGAACCGACCCGGAATGCCTGATTCGGGTAGCGCGGCGAGGACGCCAGCAGTTCCGCGCCGGGCGGCAGCAGCACGATCTCGTCGTGGTGGAACTGGAGCACGTCCGGCGTCAGCGGCAGCTCCGCGAACAACGGATCCCGCGCCGCCGTGTCCCTCTTCGCGACCAGCAGCACCCCCACCTCCGGGCCTTGCGCACCCCGCCGCACCTGGCCGCCCGTCGCCACCGCCAGCAGTTGCGCCCCCAGGCACACGGCCATCGTCGGCACCTTCGTCGCCACTGCCTTCGACAGCAGCAGCCGCACCTCCGCCAGCCAGGGGTGTTCGGCGTCGTCCAGCGCCCCCATCTCCCCGCCGAGGCACACGACCCCTTGGTACCCGTCCAGCGGCGGCAGCCCGTCCCGCCCCGGCATCACGATGTCGAGTTCCGCACCGGCGTCCGTGAGCCAGTCCCCCAGCCGGCCGACGGGATCGTGTTCGGACGGCTGGATGACGAGCAGGCGAGGCAGAGTCACGCCACTGAGCCTAATCCCGCTTCCCGCCACGCCAAGACCACGCCTTGGCAGCGGCGTCAGATCGGCAACGAAGGCGAACGCGCGCCGACACCCTGGCCCCGCGCGGTAGCGGCCCGTTGCGCCGGCGGTCCGAAGGCCATGACCGCGGTCGCCGTGCACGCCGACGATCAAGCAGCGCAGGGAAGAAGTCGAGACCGGTTGCGGAGACAGGCGACGGCGCGCGGTGGGGTCGGTGCCGACCCGCGGGGTCAGGTCGGCTGGTCGAAGGCGACTTCGGCGTAGTCGGCAACGGGGCGGAAGCCGATGCGCTGGTAGACGCCGTTGGAGGTTGGATTGGCGAGGTCGGTGTAAAGCAAAACCTCGGTGGCGCCGGCGGAAAGGGCCCAACTGGCGGCGGCAGCGGTGGCGGCTGCCGCATAGCCGTGCTGGCGATGGGCGGGAGGGGTGTAGACGGGACCGATACGAGAAGCGCCGGCGTTGGGGAACTTGGCGCAAGCAGTGCTGACGGGAACGCCATCGACCTCCCAGATGACATAGCCGGCACCCAAGGTCAACAGGCGGTGAGCGCCATCGCGAGCGTCGGCGAAAGTGCTGGGGCGGTGGGCGTTGGCCTCGGAAGAGAAGGCGACCCAGTGCTCGGCGAGCAGGTCGAGGTCGGCCTCGGAGGCCAAGCGGGCACGGCCTTCTACTTGGGGGACAAGGAGATCGCCCAGGCGGTAGAGGCGAAGATCGAGGATGGGCCGGACGGTCCGAGAGGTGGCGGCAGCCCAGGTCGGGGCGAAGGCATCGACGACATCCCGCGGACCCATGACGGAGTCGAGCTCGGGGTGAGCGGCGAGAAGTTCCTTGGTGAGCAAGGAGACACCGTCAGGTCGGATGCCGCTGAGGGCCATCGGCCAAGGAGGAGTCCGAAGCGCGGCACCGAGCAGCGAGCCGGTGGTGTCGTCGTGCAGTGTGACGAACACAGGCGGCGCGGCGTCGGGCTGGGGAGCGTCAACCAGCGCGTGGATCACGCTGAGCGCAGTGGTGTGCTTGGCCGGCTCGGCCTCGTACAGATCCTGTGCCACGGCCCAGAAGTCGGCGACGTCGTCGTAGAACCTGGTCTCCTCCATGCCGCCACTGTGCCTCGGCGCTGGGCTGGACCGCGAGCGGTTTTTGGCCAGAAATAGGGAAAGCCCCCAGACCTGCGATGCAGATCTGGGGGGCTCCCAAATTTTGTCCGGCGGCGTCCTACTCTCCCACACCCTCACGAGTGCAGTACCATCGGCGCTGGAGGGCTTAGCTTCCGGGTTCGGAATGGGACCGGGCGTTTCCCCTCCGCTAACACCACCGAAACACTATGAAGATAACCCACAGACCACAACCACAGACCCACACAGGTCCAGGTCATGCCTGATTGGTTCCCTCAGAACCACACAGTGGATGCGAAGCGTCTTTGTAGACAAGCCCTCGGCCTATTAGTACCAGTCAACTCCACCCATTACTGAGCTTCCATCTCTGGCCTATCAACCCCATCGTCTATAGGAGGCCTTACCCTCTCAAGGAGGTAGGAGATCTCATCTTGGAACAAGCTTCCCGCTTAGATGCTTTCAGCGGTTATCTCTCCCGAACGTAGCCAACCAGCCATGCCCCTGGCGGGACAACTGGCACACCAGAGGTCCGTCCATCCCGGTCCTCTCGTACTAGGGACAGCCTTCCTCAAATCTCCAACGCGCACGGCGGATAGGGACCGAACTGTCTCACGACGTTCTAAACCCAGCTCGCGTACCGCTTTAATGGGCGAACAGCCCAACCCTTGGGACCTACTCCAGCCCCAGGATGCGACGAGCCGACATCGAGGTGCCAAACCATGCCGTCGATATGGACTCTTGGGCAAGATCAGCCTGTTATCCCCGGGGTACCTTTTATCCGTTGAGCGACCACGCTTCCACAAGCCATGGCCGGATCACTAGTTCCGACTTTCGTCCCTGCTCGACCCGTCAGTCTCACAGTCAAGCCCCCTTGTGCACTTGCACTCAACACCTGATTGCCAACCAGGCTGAGGGAACCTTTGAGCGCCTCCGTTACCCTTTGGGAGGCAACCGCCCCAGTTAAACTACCCACCAGGCACTGTCCCTGAACCGGATCACGGTCCGAGGTTAGACACCCAGAACGACCAGAGTGGTATTTCAACGACGACTCCACCAGCACTGGCGTGCCAGCTTCACAGTCTCCCACCTATCCTACACAAGCCGAACCGAGCACCAATACCAAGCTATAGTAAAGGTCCCGGGGTCTTTCCGTCCTGCCGCGCGTAACGAGCATCTTTACTCGTAATGCAATTTCACCGGGCCTGTGGTTGAGACAGTCGAGAAGTCGTTACGCCATTCGTGCAGGTCGGAACTTACCCGACAAGGAATTTCGCTACCTTAGGATGGTTATAGTTACCACCGCCGTTTACTGGCGCTTAAGTTCTCAGCTTCGCCCCGAAGGACTAACCGGTCCCCTTAACGTTCCAGCACCGGGCAGGCGTCAGTCCATATACATCGTCTTACGACTTCGCATGGACCTGTGTTTTTAGTAAACAGTCGCTTCTCGCTGCTCTCTGCGGCCGAAAAACCCTAGCCCGCAAGGGGCTTCAAGTCCCTCGGCCCCCTTCTCCCGAAGTTACGGGGGCATTTTGCCGAGTTCCTTAACCACAGTTCACCCGAACGCCTCGGTATTCTCTACCTGACCACCTGTGTCGGTTTGGGGTACGGGCCGCATAAACACTCGCTAGAGGCTTTTCTCGACAGCATAGGATCACTCTACTTCGCCTCAATCGGCTACGCATCACGTCTCAGCCTTAACGTCAGGACGGATTTGCCTACCCTGACAGCCTACACGCTTACACCAGTATTACCACTGACTGGCGGAGCTACCTTCCTGCGTCACCCCATCGCTTGACTACTACTAGATCGGATCCCGCGCAATTATTGCTTCCTCCGAAGATTCCACAACTCTCGGGCGGTTAGCATCACTAGCCTCACCATGGACGCGTTTACACGGGTACGGGAATATCAACCCGTTGTCCATCGACTACGCCTGTCGGCCTCGCCTTAGGTCCCGACTTACCCTGGGCGGATTAGCCTGGCCCAGGAACCCTTGGTCATCCGGCGGACGAGTTTCTCACTCGTCATTCGCTACTCATGCCTGCATTCTCACTCGTGTAGTGTCCACGGCTAGGTTCCCCTGCCGCTTCATCCCCCACACGACGCTCCCCTACCCATCCACACGACTGCACACGCTCCAAAGAACGCGCGGATCAATGCGTGAATGACACAGCTTCGGCGGTGTGCTTAAGCCCCGCTACATTGTCGGCGCAGGACCACTTGACCAGTGAGCTATTACGCACTCTTTAAAGGGTGGCTGCTTCTAAGCCAACCTCCTGGTTGTCTGGGCGACCCCACATCCTTTCCCACTTAGCACACACTTTGGGGCCTTAGCTGGTGTTCTGGGCTGTTTCCCTCTCGACTACGAACCTTATCGCCCGCAGTCTCACTGCCGCGCTCTCACGTAATGGTATTCGGAGTTTGGTTGACTTCAGTAAGCTTGTAGGCCCCCTAGGCCATCCAGTGCTCTACCCCCACCACGAAACACGCGACGCTGCACCTAAATGCATTTCGGGGAGAACCAGCTATCACGGAGTTTGATTGGCCTTTCACCCCTAACCACAGCTCATCCCCCAGGTTTTCAACCCTGGTGGGTTCGGGCCTCCACACGGTCTTACCCGCGCTTCACCCTGGCCATGGCTAGATCACTCCGCTTCGGGTCTAGAGCACGCGACTAAAACGCCCTATTCGGACTCGCTTTCGCTACGGCTACCCCACACAGGTTAACCTCGCCACGTACCACTAACTCGCAGGCTCATTCTTCAAAAGGCACGCCATCACCCCTGCAAAGGAGGCTCTGACGGA